>NZ_JAMBNQ010000009.1 GCF_023715155.1 Neobacillus mesonae | reverse complement strand
AATTAGTTGATTTTGTTTGTCTTGCATTTTAAACTTCATAATAGAGCTTCCTCCTAAGATTGATTTTGTGTTGTGTGTGTATAATCATCTTACTGAGGGGCTCTATTTTTATCAAACGGTAAAAAGAACTATCTACAGGAATTCTTAATTTTGCAAATAACGGGAAAACTTCCGCTTATTTTTACTTCCAAGGGGGCTATCCTGTAATCCAGCTTTTTCGCAGAGTCCGCTTATTCCTAAATTGAATAAACCACCGCTTTTCTTGGCATAACCACATAGTTTACGAAAACAGCCTAAAACAAATAATGCGCCACAATCTTCACAAATGAACGGCAAATATTTAACAGCGCGCGTTCGTCAATATCAAATCTTGGGTGATGGTGCGGGTAGCGGGTGGCTTCATCTTCATTTTTTGAGCCTGCCCGGAAATACGTTCCCGGTTTTTCCAGCAAGAAATACGAAAAGTCTTCTGCACCCATAGAAGGAACCATTTCCTCAACATTCTCTTCCGAAAATTCCTCGATTAACACATTGCGGACGGTTTGTGTTTCTTTGGGATGATTATATAATGCGGGGTACCCGTTTAAATAATCGACAGCTGCAGCCGCGCCGGAAGTGTCCGCAATCCCCTTCGCAATTCTTCGGATTTGTTCTTCTACCTGTTTACGGACATCTTCATCAAAGGTACGGACCGTTCCTTCTAATACCGCTTTATCAGCAATCACATTAAACGCGCTGCCGGCTTGGAATACCCCAATCGTCACAACCGCTGATTTTAACGGGTCCACTTGGCGGCTGACAATTTTTTGCAAGGAACTGACAATTTCGCTTGCAATCACAATCGAATCAATCGCTTCATGTGGTCTTGCGCCGTGCCCGCCTTTTCCTTGGATGGTAATCTTAAATTTATCAACAGCTGCCATCTGGAACCCTTCACCTGTTGTGACTTTACCGACGGGAGTTTTTGAATCCAAATGGGCTCCGAATACATAATCCACGCCGTCCAATACCCCTTCTTCCACCATAAACTTCGCACCGCCTGGTGGTGTTTCCTCTGCAGGCTGGAAAATAAAGATGACTTTTCCTTTTAACTGCTCACGAAATTCGCTTAAAGCCTTGGCCGTACCTAGCAATGCAGCAGTATGGCCGTCGTGCCCGCAGGCATGCATGACACCTGAAGTTTGTGATTTATAAGGAACATCCTTTTCATCATTGATGGGCAGAGCATCAAAATCAGCCCGTAATGCAATTGTTTTCCCTGGCTGAGCCCCTTCTAAAATCCCAATTAATCCATGGCCGCCAATATTAGTTTTCACTTTTAAACCAAAGCTTTCCAGTTTCTCTTTTATGTATAACGCCGTTTTCTCCTCTTTAAAGGATAGCTCTGGGTGTTGGTGCATATATCTTCTCCAGCTGACGATATCAGGAAAACTCGCTGATAACTTTTCATTTATTTCCTTTAATAAAGTTCCGCTTGCTGTCATTTGATTCTCCTCCTTTTTTAAAAAGGCCTGCAGGGCACACTGGTCATTTCATTCACCAGCATATGCCCGGCAGGCTATCGATAGTATCTAAATTTATCTTGGATGAACCAGTCATCATTCTTGGTATGTTCCTTCAATAGTTGCTTTAAACTTATGTGATTGGTAAGCATCCGCCGCATCTTTAGCCTTTTTTATTCTTAATTCAGCCTTATAAAGGGGTCATTTTCTACATTAGATAACCAGCCGGATTTGATTTCCTGACGGGTCACTGGTTGTATAAAAATCGGCTTCCTTCTGTACGGGTGCGCCTAATTCCTGAAGGTTTTTGATTACATTTTCTCTTTCGGCCTCATCTGGATAGACAAGTGTGTACCATTTTAGGCCGACACTGTTTTCCGCCGGTGTCTTGGCCCCGGCTCCCTGCCAGGTATTGATGGCGATGTGATGATGATAACCGCCGGTCGACATGAAAACAGCTTGAGGGTAGTAGCTGACAACGTTAAAGCCAAGTCCTTTCGTGTAAAATTCCTCTGCTTTTTGTAAATCGCCGACATGGAGATGAATATGTCCCATTACCGTTCCCTCTGGCAGCCCGCTCCATTCCGCATGACTCGCTCCCAGAATTCCCTCTGCATCCAGCTGCTCAGTTGCCATCTCGACCAAGCCATTTTTCCATACCCATTCACTTGATGGCCGGTCACGATACACTTCAATCCCGTTTCCATCCGGATCATTTAAATAAAGGGCTTCGCTCACCAAATGGTCTGCCGCTCCAAGCGGATACCCCGTTTGAAGCAAATGCCGTAAGAAAACTGATAAATCAGCCCGCGAAGGAAGTAAAATAGCAAAATGGTAAAGCCCTGCTGTTCGTGCCTCTTTTGAAGCGGCATTGTCTGGCTGTTCAAGTGTAAGCAATGGTGTTTGGCCATCTGTCGTTAAAACGGCTTGATGGTCTGTTTTTTCCAAGACTTTAAGCCCGATGATATTTTGATAAAACGTTAACGCATAATCAAGGTTCTTTACTTTTATCGTAACCTCACCGACATATATTGTTGGTTTTTGGTGGAAATGTTCCATATGGATTTGCCCCTTTCTTTTTCCTTGAATCATTCACTTATCTTGAATTAATACTATTTAAAATAAAGATAAATGTAAAGGTAGAATTATTTATATTCTTCAACTTAGTCTTTCAAGTCCAAAAAAAGCACAGGACCTTGTCACTGTGCTTTCATTCTCTAATTAACTTCCCTGGGTTTTCAGCATCTTGCGGATTGAGACTTTCCACGATGCCCCGGCTTTGACATGATAATCCTCAGCAAAGGAGCCTTGGTTAATAGCGGCTCCGATTTTATTAAGTGAATTCACATAAAGAAGCGGTTCACCTAGCTGAATATCAGCAAATGTCCGGCAGAACGTCATGATGTTCTTATAGACATGGCGGGTTTCGTGCTCAATAGTTACCTCAAATGAATCACCATACTCAGCTGATAAGTCTTTGAAAAGCGAGCGGTCAATATTGGTCCACAAATTGCCGAACCGGATATCTAAAATATCAATATTCCCATGGAGGACTCCATTGTTCATAATAGGTTCAGGCTTCGGCAGCTGAACGATGGAATCAACCGGTACTTCTGGGCCTGCTTCTTCAAACGTAATGATATTGGAGGCAAGCCTGGCACCCGTATAAGCATACACATCCCGGCCATGGAAAGTATAGGATTCACCCGAACGCGGAAGACGATTGACGTTTTCATCAATGATTCTGACTTCCGTAATGCCGATACTGTCATGAATATGTGTCAGCGTACCATTATCAGGAGTGACGATGTATTGGTTCTGGGCCGTTTTTGCTACAATACTCCGTCTTTCAGAACCAACACCCGGGTCAACAACAGATACAAACACGGTTCCCTCCGGCCAGTAGGGAACCGTTTGGTATAACCGGTAAGAACCTTCCCAAATATTAAACTTCGGAATATCATGGGTTAAATTGAAAATCCGAATATCAGGTTGGACGGCAATCGCCACACCATACATGGCACTGACGGCTCCGTCACTTAATCCAAAATCGGTTTGCAGTACGAGATTGTTATTCATTACATGTACCTCCCCATTTTTATCTGTTCTTGTCATTTATTTTGGTTAAAAAAGCTAAAAAAACCACGTCCCTATCTATTTTTTTAAAATAAATAAGGACGTGGTTTATCTTATTCCTGCCGTACCAGCCTTTTATGAACATCATTCATATAAAGTTTGAAAATTAAATCAAATTATAATAGCAGTTTTTAAAAAGAGTCAATAGAATGTATTGCCCCCTCCTTTTACTATAAATAGACTATAATATAGATAGTATTTTGTTTTGGAAAGGATTTAGTAATGAAGATAAAAGCGATTTTCTTTGATTTGGATGATACATTGCATGACCATCAGGCACCTTTCATGCACACAATCAGGGAAACATTTCAAACCCTTGAAGCATTGCCTGATGACACGATCTATAAACGGTTTAGACACTACTCGGATCTTTTATGGGTGGACTATTCCAGCAGGAAGATGTCATTGGAGAGTATGAGAATCAAAAGGATTATGTTGACTTTGGAGAGTTTTGGCTGCACCATTTCGGAAGAGGAAGCAAGACTTTTTCAAAAAACCTATGAATATAACTTGAAGCATTTACGACTATTCTCGGATGTTCCGGAGCTTTTTCATAGATTACGGCATAATGGAATGGAACTAGGGATTATCACCAATGGGCCTGTGTCCCATCAGCGGAATAAGATTGATCGTCTGGGACTGACACAGTTTATCTCAGAAGACCTTATTTTTATCTCGGACGAGGTCGGTGTCGCTAAACCAAATCCGGAGATTTTTCATACGGCTTCCGAGAAAGTCGGCCATCACGGGGAAAACCTGATCTATGTTGGGGATTCCTGGGAAAATGATGTTGTTGGATCGCTTGCTGCCGGATGGAATGCTGTCTGGTTTAATTACCGCGGCCGGAAGCCGGATACAGATGACAAGCCACTGGCAGTAATTACGGAATTGTCGGAGTTAATGGATGTGCTGCGTGGATATTCTATTTTAGAATGATGAGAATTCGGTTGGGCGATATTGCTTGGCCGAATTATTTTTCCATCAAATTTCGGCATCTATGCGGTCTGCTTGACCCAACTGCTTTACCTTTCATGATTTTGGGTTGCTAGACGTCGGCTACTTGACCCAATTGCTTCCCCTTTCATGATTTCGGGCAGCTTGACCCATTCTACTTGACCCAATTGCTTCCCCTTTCATGATTTCGGGCAGCTTGACCCATTCTACTTGACCCAACTGCTTCCCCTTTCACAATTTCGGGCAGCTAGAACTCATTCCAGCTGCCCGCTAAGTTTTATTTTTCCCCTTTAAGGGAAATAAAACTAACCCATTATTTAAAGTTCCCATACTTCCTCTCCAAAGCAGCAATGGCAGTGCTGACTTGGTCTGATATGATGTCTCCAATCGGCATTACATGGATAGATTCCTCAGGAACCGTTGATTTTACTGCTATTTGCGCGAAAACCTCTTCATTGATTTGTGTAACACCCAAACCTGCGAGGGATTGCGGCAGGCCAAGCTGCTGGTAAAATGGGATAAGCTGTTCAATTTCCTTCCACTTGTCTTCCAGCACCAGCTGAACCAGTATCCCATACGCTACTTTCTCCCCGTGCAGGGCATGGTGTGTTTCTTCCAATATCGTCAAACCGTTATGAATCGAATGGGCTCCGGCAATCCGCCCGTAATGATCACCAAAGCCGCCGACCATGCCGCCAAGCATGATGATTGTTTCGGCGACCTTTATGAAGTCATCATTTAAACTCCCAGATTTAGCAGCTGATATTGCACCTTCAGAATGTTGTAACAGCAGGTCTTTACATTGTCTTGCTGTATAGTGTGAGAGCATTAATGCCACTGGTTTATTCTCAATCACCGCCATTTGGACATCCGCTTCATACCATTTTGCAAGTGTGTCGCCAATCCCGGCAATCAGCATGCTCTGGGGGGCAGTAAGTAAGATTCGCGGCTCAATTAGGACAAGGCTGGCACTGACAGGAAAAACATCATACCGAATGAATGCACCAGCCTCATCATAAATGACGCTTAACGGTGTCCATGGCGAGCAGTTTGAGGCAAGGGTCGGTATCAGAACATGCGGCTTCCCGGTAAAATGGCTGGCTGCCTTAACAAGGTCAAGGACTTTTCCGCCGCCAACCCCAATCAGGGCATCAAATGACTTGCCCTTCACAAGCTCCGCCAGTTCCTCAATTTCCTCTAATGAACATTCACCAGAATAGGTGTATTCTTCTATAACCACTGAATGAAAGGACGGAAAGAACGGCTTCGCGGCCGCCCATGATTTTTCCCCATGGACAATTAATACTTTTTGAAAGCCGCGTTCCTGCAGCCTTGATTCCAAACTATCTAAACTACCTTCTTGCAGGATATATTCACTTGGCGCTCCGTGAACAGAAAAGGTCTCCATGCTCCATCACTCTTTTCTATGTATTTAAGGTTCAGTCCCTTCCGCTTTTAAGCTTTGGGGAACTGACCCTTCGGCGGGGAACTCATCCCCTGTTTCCTTTTATTTTGTCATCCATGTTGGCTTGCCGAAGCCTTTAAATTGGTCGTCGATCACTTTTTCGAAGTTGTCAGATTCGACTACAGCTTTGATATCTTTGGCAAGTTGTGAATCTTTGTTTTCAGTTTTGACTGCGACAATGTTGCGGTATTTATCATCCATGTTTTCTAGTGCCAATGCATCAAGCAGATTCATTTTTGCTGCTAATGCAAAGTTTCCAGGGACACAGGCAAGGTCGGCACTGTCAACGGAACGTGGCAGCTGGCCGGCTTCGATTGGCTGGAATTTTAAGTTTTTCTTGTTTTCTGCAATATCTTTTTCTGACACGGTCAGCGGATCTGTGCCTTCTTTGATGGTGATGAACCCTTCATCACGAAGCGTATTTAATGCACGTGCCGCATTTGTCGGATCATTCGGAAGGGTAACAGTTGCACCGTCTTTTACTTCATCAAGTGATTTAAATTTCTTTGAATAAATGCCCATTGGTGCAGTTGGAACTTGAATTAAAGGTGTAAGCTTCATATTGTTTTGTTTTGCAAAATTCTCAAGATAAATGGTGTGCTGGAACAAGTTTGCTTGAATATCGCCATTGTCTAATGCTTTGTTTGGCTGGATATAGTCACTGAATTCCACAATTTCAACCTTGTACCCTTTCTCTTCCAATCCTGGTACTATTGCTTTTTTCAACATATCACTATAAGGACCGGCTGTTGCGCCAAGTTTAATAGTTTTGGAATCTGTACCTGCTGCTTTGTCTTTGCTGTCTGAACTGCTGCCGCAAGCTGCTAATGCACCCACGACTAAAACTAAAACCAATGATAAGAACCATTTTTTCATGATGTTTTTCCCCTTTTTTATTTTCTTTTATCAATAGCTTTGGCGATAAAATCACCAAGAAGCTGAACAACCTGAACTAAAACAATTAAAATAATGACCGTGGCAATCATAATCGTATTGTCGTAACGGTAGTAGCCAAAGCGAATCGCTAAGTCACCGATTCCGCCGCCGCCGACTGTGCCGGCCATCGCTGAAAAACCAATTAAACTAATTAGTGTTAAAGTAATACCGGAGATAATCCCTGATCTTGCCTCCAGGAGCAGGACATCTTTGATAATCATCCACGGGGTGGCACCTGCTGCGATGGCTGCCTCAATTACTCCTTTATCAATCTCCCGTAAAGCCGATTCGACAATCCGTGCAAAGAATGGAATGGCCGCAACGGAAAGCGATACACTCGCAGCAGTCGGTCCAATTGTGGTCCCGACAATAAGATTGGTCAATGGAATGAGGGCAACTAACAAGATAATAAATGGAATGGAACGGATGAGGTTAACGACAAACCCCATCACTACCTGAACCAAACGATTTTGTAAAAATAACCCCTTATCCGTGACATACAATAAAATGCCGACCGGAAGTCCAATGATGATGGCAATCGCGAGTGAAATAGCAATCATATAAATGGTTTGCAAAAAGGCCGTATTAATATCAGGAATCAGCTCAATAAGATGTTGAAAATCAAAGCCCATCACGGATCACCTCCACCTGTGCTGCCCGGTCTTCGATATACTGAAGCGCCTTGTCCACTTCATCCTTCTGCCCCTTCAGTTCCATAATAAAGATGCCAAGCGGCAATTCCTGAATATATTCAATGGAACCATGAAGGAAATTTCCTTTGACATGGAATTGCTGAAGCATATCGGAAATGACTCCTTCACCTGCCACCTGCCCCTTGAACATAACCTTAATGATGGGACCCTCGCATGTTTTCAAAATCGCATCAGGCACTTCAAAGGAAACAACACTTTCGATAAATTCTTTTGTCAGTGCTGCTTCGGGGCTGGCAAAAATGTCATAAACGGGACCCTCTTCAATGACCTTTCCATCTTGCATAATCGCCATGCGGTGGCAGATTTCCTTGACGACATCCATCTCATGAGTGATGAGAACAATCGTAATGTCCAGTTCCCTATTAATCTTTTTTAACAGATTGAGAATCGACTTGGTTGTTGTCGGGTCAAGGGCAGAGGTCGCTTCATCACATAACAGCACCTTTGGGTTATTCGCCAGTGCCCTCGCGATTCCGACCCTCTGCTTCTGTCCGCCGCTAAGCTGTGCCGGGTACACATCCCGTTTGTCAGTAAGTCCTACTGTTTCCAGTAATTCTTCCACCCGCTGCTTGATTTGCTCCTTTGGACAGCTTGCTGCTTTTAAGGAAAAAGCAATATTTTCATAGACTGTCTTTTGGCTGATTAAGTAGAAATGTTGAAAAATCATTCCAATCTTCAACCGTGCCAGGCGCAAGTTCTCACCTTTCAGCGAGGTAAGGTCTGTTCCATCCACCATAATCGTTCCTGATGAAGGCCGCTCCAGTAAATTGATGCATCTTAGAAGCGAGCTTTTGCCGGCGCCGGAATAGCCGACGATTCCATAGATTTCACCTTTTTGAATGGTCAAGGAAACATCATCGACACCTTTCACCGTGCCGCGCTTTGTTTTATATATTTTCGTAAGATTACGAATTTCAATCATGTTCATGCCTCCTTTTCTAAGTCAGCTTCACCGTTTCTACTTTTTTCGACAAAAAAACAGCCCCTTTCAACTGAAAGGGGCATCGAAATACGAACGGTTATTTCGACTTATCTTTCAGAATGAAAGTCATTCTGCAGGAATTGGCACCTTCCCAAGACAGGGGGTTGCCGGACGTCATAGGGCCATGTCCCTCGGTCACTCTGGATAAGCTTTTTTAAAAGTTTATTTAGGATAGTACAAATATACTAACCTATATGTATTTTGTCAATCATCAGAAAATAATATTTTACAATAATAAAACGTTTCCATTATGATTAAACCTAGATGAGAACTCGATATTAATTTTTTTTTTAATACAGCGGAGATTTGCTCCGCTGTACCACCTTGTTCCTGTTATTCCTGTTGTTCATCCTTCAAAGGTTCAAAGGAAAAAGGAATACCAGCCATTCTCGCCGTCAGTTCGTCATAAGAGACCAAATCCTGTTTGGACAGTTCTTTTAACGAGCGTTTTCCCATGGCTCGTATGGCCATTTTCATTTCCTCGACGCTGGCGGTTAAAAACTTTTCAGCTGATTGCGCCCCTTCCTCCTGCTTAAATTGATCCTTATATTTCCCCTGATTCCAAACAACCTGTGTTGGCGGTTCAAACGGCATTGCTTTTAATGTCTGGCTATGGGCAACAGTAAATAATAGAGCAGAACCAACATAGACCGCATCCGCCCCTAAAGCCAGCATTTTCAAAAAATGACCTGGCACTGTCAGTCCGCCTGAGGCAATTAAACTGATTTGATCCCGCCTATTTCTTTTTTCCAAATGGTTTACTGCCCGGACAATGGCATGCAGTGTTGGGATTCCCATATCATCTGACAGAATGGGCGGGGCGCCGAGGGTTGCCGCCTGACCGCCGTCAATTGCGATAAAGTCCACCCCCATTTCAATGAGATGATCAATGTCCTCTTCAATCTTTCCTCCCGCTCCCATTTTTACGCCAATGGGCACACCGCCTGTCATGGAACGAAGCTGGTCGGTCAGTTCCTTTAAATCCTGTATGGTCTGATTTTCAAAAAAGTTGTCATAAATGACAGCCTCTTCATTTTCTTTCAAACCCATAATGGACCGGGCACGTCCAGTTAAATTTTGCGGTGAAATCCTTGTGCCTGTCCCAAAAAGAGCACCCTGTCCCAGCTTGATTTCAATCATATCTGCCTGCTTAATCAAATGTTCTTCCTTCGACCATTCCGTTTTGGCACATTGCAGAATATACTTTCCCGCTTTCTCCAGTTCCTCTGGTAAAACACCGCCTTCACCAGAATTAATAGCCGTTCCTGCATTACTGGCCGCCTGTGCCAAAGAAAGCCTGACTTCTTCGCTTAAAGCAATACCATAGGCCATCCCGCTGATCATCAGAGGAATTTTAATCTGCATTGGCTTTTTGGCATTTGGTCCAATTGTGACCTGCACATCTACTTCCACATCACCGTCAACAGGAAACGGAGATGTCTGGGCGGGAATAAAGGTAATCGAATCCAAATGCGGCCACTTTTTTGAGGAACCCAGCGGGCGGTGCAGAACGTCACCCGATGCCGCGCGCAAGCTATTTTCCAGCATATTTTGAATACCCATATGTCGGAGTCCGGGCATTAACTCCATGATGTTTTCTTGATAGCTGTCGGTTAAGATAATTGTCCCCGCTTTTTTCACCACTTTTTTCAAAATCCAGCGCCAGCCAAATAGAATAAAGATAAAGAGGAAGAATATAATAGCAACCATGGCAAAAAGTATATAAAGAATCATATTTGGCATATTTCACTTCTCCAAGATAGAAAGAAATTTGTTTCCAAAAATCACATAATCATTTCGGCAAATACTATTTTTAGAGGAAATCGTGAGAGGAAGGTTCCATCCATGGATATCATGAATGACAATAGTCATAGACCATGGCCGCTGCCATCAAAAAACTGGATTATGCGGCAAACATGGAGAAATCTGTTGTTTGCCCATTGGCCTGTTCCAGCTGAACAGTTACGCCCCCTAATTCCAGCGGTCCTGGACATTGATACATATGAGCAATCAGCCTGGCTTGGGGTGGTCGTATTCCATATTGACGGCATTTATCTCCGCGGCCTTTCCCCATTATCCATTGTACCGGCTTTTCCGGAAATCAATCTTAGGACCTATGTCCGCCATCAGGGCAAGCCGGGGGTTTTTTTCTTGTCTTTGGACGTCTCTAACTGGGCTTCTCTCCATATCGCTAAGCGGTGGTACCATCTTCCCTACCGCGCTGCTGATATATCCTGCCGCCAGCATGACGGAGCCTTTTACTATGAAAGTATCCGTAAAAAGAGTCCCTCCGTTACCTTTAAAGGAAGCTATGCCCCTTCATCAGAGGTTTATTTTTCGAAACAAGGGGTAATCGATCACTGGCTGACTGAAAGATACTGCCTCTACAGCACCGATAACCGGAAGAATCTCTATTGCGGCGAAATTCACCACAATCCTTGGCCGCTGCAGCTGGCAGACTCGGAAATTCATCATACCCTTTTCTCCCCTTTTCAACTTGAACCCAGGGAGAACAAAGCTATTTGCCATTTTTCAAAAGGAGTTGACACCTTGTTTTGGAACATTAAGAAAATAGGAATTAGAAAGTCTCTATAGGACTGTTATTCAGACTTGGCAGGATTCACCATTACCACCACAGCCATTCAAATCATAGGCTGTTCCACGATTTTGGTAATGAATACTATTACATATATTATCCAAAAATAGGAATTTTAACAGTCTGGTGTGGAATCTCTTTTTTTGGGGGCAAGCTGCTTTGCAGTTTAACAGGGGTTTACCCTTTAAACTGTATTTTCTCTTTTTGATGGCTGATATACTGCTTCTAGTTTCTCGAGTTTCACGGAAAGCAAAGCCGTTTGGACAAGCAGATTCTGGCTAGTTGACCGAACTCTTGAAACATACAGCTATTCAGGCACGTAGACCTCTTCTTGGTGACCATATCCATGAAAAGTATGGAGGTTCAGGCACGTAGACCTCCTCTAGGTGACCGTTAACCATCCAACTTGCTGCGGTTCGGGCACGTAGTTGGTGACCTAATCCTCAAAAAGTAAAACTGTCCTGGCACGTAAACTGCTTCTAGATAACCGAATTCTTGAAACGTGCAGCTATTCGGCCACGTAGACCTCGAGTTAGAACCCTTGCCCCGCATACTACAAAATCTCACAGCAAAAAAACAAGCCCCCCGCTGATTCATTCAAACAGCGGGAGGCTGGCCTCAAATATTAGTTTTCCTCAATCTCTCTGCGATTTTTCTTAAACATTTTTGATAAAATCTCATACACAATTGGTACGATAATCAAGGTTAACAAGGTGGAACTTGTTAATCCGCCAATTACCGTGATGGCGAGACCCTTCGAGATCAGGCCTCCGCCGCCAGCGCCAAGTGCTAATGGAATAAGGGCACCGATTGTAGCGATAGCGGTCATCAGGATTGGGCGAAGACGGGTTGCTCCGGCTTCTAAAATAGCCTCACGCATTCGGAGTCCATCGTGCTCCATATGAATAATCCGGTCTACCAGCACAATCGCATTCGTCACAACGATACCAATCAGCATCAACAGACCCATCATAACCGAGACGGAAATCGTTTCGCCGGCGATTAATAATCCGACAAATGATCCAATTACCGCAAATGGCAGTGAGAACAGAATGGCAAATGGTGCGAGACCCTCGCCAAATGTGACGACCAGTATGAAATAGACAATGGCTATTGCCGCAAGCATGGCGACACCAAGCTGTGTAAATGTCTCATTCATATCTGCCTGTACCCCGGCAACATCTACTGTTACTCCTTTTGGCAAATCAAGTTGATCAATTTCCTTTTTCACTTTCGATGTTACTTTCGAAATATCTTTTCCGGTAATTTTCCCGGAAACACTTGCATAATACTCTCCTTTACTCCGTGCGAGGGTATTTAAGGTTGTCCCTTTTTTCACGGTTACTAATTCGGAAAGCGGCATGGTTTTGCCAAGTGCAGTTGGTACCGGTGTTTTTAACATCTCATCAATGGATTTCGGCTTCTTAGCCTGTTCCTGCTGAACAATAACGTCCAGGGAACTTCCGTCTTTTTCAATCGTTGTTAAGACATCCTTTTTCTGCGAAGGATTTAGCATCATCACGAGCTGGCCGGCAGTTAATCCATATTTCATTAGTTCATCCTGTGCCACGCGGAAGGTATATTCCACATATGCATCCTCCGCACTAGATGTGACGTCCTTTAATCCCTTCTGTTTCTTCATTACATCTTCAGCCAGTTTGACAGATTTATTGAGTTTATTGATGTCCTCACTATAGAACGTGTAGCTGACTTCATTTTCGGCGCCAGACATGGATGAGAAGTTCTGGCTCTTCCACTCTCCTGACTGGCCGATATGTTTTAAATAATCTTCAATTTTATCGCGGACTTCCGGGAAGTTTTCCATATCCGGGTCAAAGATAAGGTACATTAATGCACCTCCGCCGCCTCCGCCCATCATGACGGCTGTCTGGTCGCCAGGTTCGGTAAGGGATACTTGAACGATATCAATATCTTTTCGTTTCAGCATCTTATCTTCCACGGCTTTCACTTTTTCCATTGTATCTTCACGAAGCTCGCCTGCTTTCGGCGTATACGTTAAATACATTACCTTCTCTTCTTCACTGCCAAGGAAGCTGAAGCCGATTAATGGCGTTAAGGCAAGACTCCCGGCTAATAAAAGAATGGCAAGCAGTGAAGCAATCACTTTATGGTTCAGGCATTTTTCCAAGAACCATTTATACCACTTGGCCAGTTCGCTCTCTTTGTGTTTTCTTGTGGTCTTCACACCATATAAACTTTTCTTAAATAAGAAGTGAGACAGCGCCGGCACAATGGTAATCGCCACAAGCAATGAAGCGCCTAGCGAAAATGCCATCGTTAACGCGAATGGTGCGAACAGTTCGCCAACCATGCCTCCGACAAAAATCAGCGGTGCAAAAACAGCCACCGTTACCAGAGTAGAGGATAAAATCGGCTTAAACATTTCAATAGTCGCTTCACGAATCAGGGCACGACCTGTTAATTTTTCTTCTTTTAAATGCAGGCGCCGGTAAATATTTTCAACGACGACAATCGAGTCATCTATAACCCGTCCAATCGCTACCGTTATCGCCCCAAGCGTCATAATGTTAAGCGTAATATCCATCCAGTTCAAAATCATTAATGCCATGAAAATAGACACTGGAATAGAAATAATGGAAATAATCATTGATTTGAAGTCACGTAAGAAAAGAAGAATGATTAAAACCGCAATCAGCCCGCCAAAAACAGCTTTTTCAACCATTGTTGAAACAGATTCTTCGATTGGCTTACCTTGGTCAAGCGTTACATCAATGACAAGGCCGTCCATCTTCGCCTTTTCATCCTTGACTAGCTCTTTCACCTTATTGACAACATCCACCGTGTTGGCCCGCTGGCCTTTGACGATTTGGATTGCAATTGCCTCTTTCCCGTTTGTCCGGGAGATGGATTGAACTTTCCCCACCTTTTTAATCGAGGCAATATCGCTGAGTTTCACAAATGGAGACGGATTTTTAGCTGTTGGTGTCACTGGAATCAACATATTCTTTAACTCGTTCACTGTCGTGAACTTACCATTGACAGCTACTGCCTCTTCCCCTTTTTTGAACTCATACAGTCCTAAAGACACTGACATATTGCTGGCCTGAATCATGTCCTTGACTTTATCTTCCGTTAAGCCATACTGCTTCAGCTTTGCCTGATTATACGTCAAATCGACTTCTTCAATATGCTGGCCCGTAATGGTTGCTGAGGCAACACCTTCTATTTTTTCAATCTTCGGAAGCAAGCTTTCCTCGACTGTGGAGGTTAAATCGACAATATCCTCTTTTGTGCTGCTGACACTTAGTGCTACAACCGGCATCATGTTCATGCTGATCGAGGAAGTCGTCGGCTCCTCGGCAGCTTCCGGAAGTTTCACATTATCTAGTGCTGACTTTAATTCACGCTTCGCCTCATCCATATCGATGCCATACTCGTACTCTACTTGAATACTAGACATATTTGAATAGGAATTGGAGTAAACTGCCTTTACATGGTCAAGGTTTTCGACTGCTTTTTCAACCGGCATGGAGATATCCTCCATTACCTTTTCAGGAGTCGCCCCTGGATAGACATCGGTAACCATTAAGTATGGAATGGAGATGTTCGGAATCGTCTCCATATTCATCTTTGTCCCGGCATAAATACCTGAAGCTGTGATGATAATGGTTAACAGCCATACTGCTAATTTATTCTTTATAACAAAATTGACTAACCCTTTCACTATTACACCTGCCCTTAATTGACGAAATACACTCAATTATTTATAATAATGACCGATTAGTCATTTGTCAATGAATAACACGGGAGCGGATTAAGCCTTATGTCAAAAAAACAATTAATCATGGATACAGCACTGGAGCTTTTTGCTAAGCAGGGTTTTGAGGCAACTTCGGTACAGCAGATTACCGATCAATGCGGGATTTCAAAAGGTGCCTTTTATTTGTCGTTTAAATCGAAGGATGAATTGATTATCGCGTTGATTGATTACTTTATGATGCAGATTATATCCGACATTGACCATATAGTCAGAAATACGAAGGACGAAGCAGTTTTATATCATTTCTATTTTACAGTTTATCAGTCCTTTTACAGACATTCGGACTTTGCAAAGGTCCTGATGAAAGAACAATCGCAATCCTTGAATAAAGAGCTTATTTTTAAAATGCAATACTATGACAAATTGTTCTCGGAAACGATTCTCTCGATGATTGAACGTTTATACGGCGAGGCGGTCAGCAGCACAAAATATGATTTGATGTATTGTATTAAGGGATTTATGAATACCTATTCCCAGCTTTTTGTTTTCTATAATGTACCGTTAGATCTGAAGATGCTGGCGGAGTCGCTTGTGGAAAAAACCAATCTGCTGGCGCAGCATACGACCGTGCCCTTCATTTCAAAGGAAATGGTGGCAATGTTTAAAGTAAAACAGCCTCTGAGCGAGGAAACGAAGAAAGAAGAGATTGTGGGGCTGATTGAGAATAAAATTGAAGAAATGGAAGAATCGATTGAAAAAGAATCGCTCCAGCTGCTGAAGGAACAGCTGCTCGATCCAAAGTTTCCGCCTGCCATTGTAAAGGGGCTTTTAGAAAATATCCGAAATAATCCTCATTGTAAGTGGATTTCTTATCTGCTGGGGCGGTATTTTGAATGAGACACTGAAAAATATGAAACGTTTATCTTCAAAAAGCCGAAATTAAGCAGGTTATCATCCCTGCCTATTTTCGGCTTTTTTACGTCCAGTTTAATCTAAATGAAACCCTTTACTCTCGATAAATGCCCGCATGTGTTCTCGTCTCTTATCTTTCAAGAACTGGGCCATGGGCTCAGTCCAGTTAGCGTCTTTGTTATTGCTGGACCTCTCTTGATAATAGGTGCTCATGTTTTGATCATACTCATCAAGCAACGCTAAGTATTTCTTTTCGTTATATTCATTTTCGTGGAGAATGGCTTCCATTGGCAGCCTTGGTTTTACTTCATTTCTTTCTGCAGGTATGCCTAAGCATAACCCGAACAACGGAAATACCTTATCAGGCAGACCAACAATATCACTAATAGGTCCTGGATTATTTCGTACCCCGCCGATGTAGCAGCCTCCATAACCAAGTGATTCCGCAGCCGTGATAACATTTTGCGCAACCAGCGCCGGGTCAATTGTTGCAACCATAAAATTTTCCAGATTATCATATTCAATCACAATTCCATGCTTTCTTCCGGCTATCTCCAACCGTTTTAAATCACCGCAAAACAACAAAAAATCCGAACAATATTTAATATGTTTGTTTTTCGCAAGATCTGCGATTTGATCTTTCTTTTCCTGATTTGTGACATGAATGATAGAATATGCTTGGACAAAATGGGAGGAAGGCGCCCCCTGTCCCGCGCGGATGATTTCCATGAAATGCTCTCTCGGGATTGGATCTGCTGAATATTTGCGTACAGAGACATGGTTCTGCATTACTTGAATGGTTTCCGATAATGATTCTTTATTGTTCATTCAAAAATCCTCCTTTACAAAATAAGTATGATTTCATTAAAAAGAATTTTTCATATAGAATCAAGTAATGATGCCTCCCCGACCAAAACAGCATAAATAAAAAAAGTCACAGCCTGATGTAAATACTACTGCCGGGCTGTACCTTTTTTCATAAATTTAGATAGAAATTTAGAGTAATCCACATCTTTTTTCAGTCATCTCAGGGCCTCCGAAACTCCTATTCTATTATTTTGAATTGATCAGATTCGTTTTATCACTGCCGTACACATTCTGCCATTCTTTCTTAAATACCGCCACATCCTGGGATGTTGAAGGGAAAGCGATAAATTTCTTGATAATGTCAGGGGCCACTGTAGCTGTTTGCGCACCAGCAAGACATACATCATGTACTTGCTGCACATTCTTAAAACTAGCCGCTAATACTTCTGTTGACAGATGGTAAGATGCGAATAATTCAACAATCTCTGCTGTTACATTTACGCCGCTGCCCGTTAAATTATCAATCCTGTTCACATATGGTGCCACATATTTTGCACCGGCCATGGCTGCCATTAAAGCTTGGAAAGATGTATAAATGGTGGTGGCAAGAGAAGGAATATTCTCTTCAGAAAGCAATTTAATTGCCTTTAATCCTTCTTCCGTTACCGGAACTTTTACGACCACATTACCGGAAATTTGCTGGTTTATGAACTTTGCCTCATCCACCATTTCTTCAGCTGTATCGCCAATCACTTGAACAAATAATTCTTTTTCTTCGCCAATAATTCCCCTGATTTCTGTCAGTAATTCCAAATAAGGACGGTTTTCTTTCACAATAATGGAAGGATTGGTTGTCACACCGGAAATAGGATAGTACTCATTTAAAAAAGCAATTTCCTTCAGATCCGCTGAATCAATGTATAATCTCATGAATGTTTCCTCCTAAAAAATAAGGCGTAACCTAAAGAGTAAGCCTGATGTTTATATTCCTTCTAATTTTAGCACAAACAAGCACTGATTCACTTTCAACCTTAAGCTTGGTGCCTGCCTCTATGGCCCAATGATCCGATCTTTATTGCCTTTGCAAAATGAATCAAATTTTTTGGATAAATTTGTTGACACACAAAAAAAGGGTCAGACAATAAGTTAAGTAGTTCCGATAACGTGGAGAAAGTCTAAAATCGCAGCATGAATGACAAGTAATTAACAATATAACTAGCACACAAAAAAGCTTGGGATTTTTGTCTTTAATATGGAGAAGTTGTACAAGTCGTTAAATGCTAAGGCAAGTTTGATAAATAGGCGGAGAATTTCCCCTTAAGTAACAAAAAACACTGAAAATAGCTAAAATAGACGGAGGGTTTCCGCCTATTGACTCGAAAAATGTGAAAATAGGTAATTTTGCTTTGAATAAGCGGAAAAACTCCCCTTATATTCCCCGAAACGAGCTCCGTTCTGCATATAGCGGAAAAATCTCCGCTTATTTTACCTTCGCCGGTTACCCCATTATGGATTAGACTACATATGTTTCAAAAAAACCAAGTGAACCTCATTAAAAAACAACATAGCAAATTGCATACGAATTCACATAGTAATTAGCACGTTGACAATAATTATTGTCAATATGTTTTTAGGCTGCGATTTTGCTCCCTAATTAAAGTGGTAATATCTCATAATTGTTGATATATAAGAGGAAAATAAGAGACCAAATCATATGCGATTTGGTCTGCTAATTAACATACTATTTGGTATGTTTCTCCACCGAAACGGAACTACTTAACAATATGTTAGACCCTTTCTTTTGAAATTACATTTTTAACAGCATCTCCCTGTATTCCCTATCATGGAAATTCCTTTTCCATTCCCGCTTCGTTCAAGAATTAGGTCTTCCGTATTCGGTTCAATGATGGGGTCAATTGCTGTCTTAATATCATTAATGGTGACGATAATATCGTCTGCTTCCGGCTCATCCAGAGCCAGTCCTATTCTTGGCTGTCCTCAGCCATAGCCATCGAAAAAAATACGAATACTATTTGCATTCTCTTCCATGAACATTCGTTTAAGTTCATCACGAGCTTCATCTGTAATAATCATGTTCCCAGCCTCCTCCTGCCGTATTGCACATTCATTTTATCTAAAATAGCTTGGAAATAAAATCAGATATCTCCAGCCTTATTCTCCTGTTTCAGCAAAATGCTGAATACGGTCTCTTATCTCATCACGAACACGTTGGAAGAATTCCCATTTTTCATCTTCTGTTCCTTGTGCTTTTGCAGGGTCATCAAATCCCCAATGAACACGTTTTACACTTGGCGGTGTAACAGGGCATTTGTCGGCAGCATCACCACATAATGTTACAACCAAATCTGCGCTGTTTAAATAGTCTGGGTCGATAAGATCAGAAGTATGATTTGAAATATCGACTCCAGCCTCTTTCATTGCTTTTACAGCATTGGGGTTCAATCCATGTGTTTCAATCCCTGCACTCCGTACTTCCCATTTACCGCCTAAGTATTTCTTGGCCCATCCTTCGGCCATTTGGCTGCGGCAGGAATTTCCTGTGCATAAAAAATAAATTTTCTTTTTATTTTCCATGTTGTTTTCCACCTTTTTAATCGTTTTACGCTGTATGTTCTTTAAAATACTTTTCTTTAAATTTTAATGCTACATTCACTAACGCAATCATGACAGGGACTTCTACAAGGGGTCCAATGACTGCTGCAAAGGCAGCGCCGGAATGAATACCAAACACACCTACTGTTACAGCGATGGCTAACTCAAAATTATTACTTCCTGCTGTAAAAGAAAGAGTGGTGGTAACAGGGTAGTCCGCCCCGATTTTTCTCCCAAGGAAGAAAGAGACAAAGAACATGAACAAAAAGTAAAGGAATAATGGGATGGCAACCCGCACCACATCCAATGGCAGACTTACAATCATATTTCCTTTTAAAGAGAACATGATGATGATCGTAAATATCAGGGCAATTAACGTAATAGGGCTGATTTTAGGAACAAATACTTTCTCGTACCACTGTCTCCCTTTTGCTTTTACAAGCGTAAAACGTGTCAGCATTCCAGCTATAAATGGGATGCCCAGATAAATGAAAACAGACTTAGCGGTCTCAGCCATTGTGATGTTTACAACCGCACCTTGAATCCCAATCCATTTTGGAATGATCGTGACAAATAAATAAGCATATACAGAGAAAAATAGCACTTGGAAAATAGCATTAAATGCAACTAAACCAGCAGCATATTCGGTATCTCCTTTAGCCAAATCATTCCATACAATAACCATTGCAATACAACGTGCCAAGCCTATCATGATGAGTCCAACCATGTACTCCGGTTTATCCGGAAGAAAAATGATGGCAAGGATAAACATTAAAATCGGCCCGATAATCCAGTTTTGGAAAAGAGATAAGGCCAATACCTTAACATCTTTAAAGACTCGGCCAATCTCTTCGTAGCGGACTTTTGCGAGCGGCGGATACATCATTAATATTAAGCCAATTGCAAGTGGAACAGATGTGGTTCCTATCTGTAATTGGTTTAATCCGTTTGCCATACTTGGAAAAACGAAACCTAAACCAACACCTGCTGCCATCGCCAAAAAGATCCAAAGTGTTAAGTATCGGTCTAGAAATGACAGCCTTTTTTTTTCTGTATTTGTACTCACTTTCCTATTTCCCCCTTAACAGCCGCACCGAAGCGTCGCATTGCTTTTTTCTATTTGAATCATTCTCTCTGTCTGATCCGGAGCATGTTTCAAAATATCATGGATGAGTTCGAACAAGTCGCTTTGTTGGTTTAAGGAATAATACACCCATTGTCCTTTTCTTGACTCGGTTACGATTCCAGCATCCTTTAACTTCCGCAGATGCTGACTGATAGAAGGCTGACTCATGTCAAAAACTTCTTGAAATTCACATACACAGCAATCTCGATGCTTCAGAATGGAAATCATGGTCAAACGTGTTTTATCCCCCAAAAGCTTTAAGCAAAGGGCGGCGCGATCTAATTCCATCTAAGTAATCCCCCTCTATATTACTATATAACTATTTGCTTATATAAATATAAATGAAATCCATGATGCCTTCAAGCTTTAAGATGTTAAGTGTTTGTAAATAAAAAAGAGATAACCGACCGAAACGGTTATCTCAATCTCAGGTCAAAATGCAGGCCAAATTTATTTTGAAATATTCCCGCTTGGCAATATCCCTTTTTTCAGTATAATGGGTTTTGAACGTTTTCTTTATTCCACTTCAAAATAACTGCAAACTACTTGTCCAACCGCTTTGGCCGCTACAAGAAGTGCATCCTCATCAATATCAAATTTAGGATGATGATTGAAGTAAGGTTTTTCCACCCCTTTTGGTGAACATGCAATGTAAAAGAAGCAGGCCGGGAATTTTTCAGCATAATGTGCAAAGTCTTCGGATGGCGGTAATGCCGGGAATTCCTTCACCTCTTTAATATCTTTATCATTCATGCTTCGTAAGCTCTCAGCAACCTTTTCGGTCAGCTCAGGGTTGTTATATAAAGGCGGATAATCCGGAGTATAGATAAGCTCACATGTTACGCCAAATTCCTCTTCAATTCCTCTTACAATCCGTTTGACTTCTTTCTCAATCGTTTCTTTTGTCTCCATGGTCATATAACGGATATCGCCTTCAAGCTCCACACTGTCTTTAATCACGTTGAATGTGCCTTTACCGTCAAATGATCCAATGGTAATAACGCCCACATCGAAAGGGCTTAACCGGCGGCTGATGATGGTTTGAACGGCTGTAACAAAATAAGAACCCGCAACAATGGCATCATTTGCTAAATTAGGAGAGGAGCCATGTCCGCCCCTGCCTTGAATTTTCAGTTTCATGTAGGCTCTTCCATTGAAAGAATAGCCAGCATGATAGCCTACAGTTCCTGCAGGCCCCATTGGTAATAAATGAATGCCATAAATGGCATCTAAATCATCAAGAAGGCCGGATTTTATCATCCCGATTGCACCACCAGGCGGCACCTCTTCAGCTGGCTGGTGGATGATTTTAATCGTACCGGGAATTTCATCCTTTAGCTGGATTAAGCAGTCTGCCAGCACCATTAAGTAGGCTGTATGTCCATCATGACCACAAGCATGCATGACACCTGGATTTTGCGATTTAAATGGGACATCTGTCTCTTCAAAAATGGGAAGAGCATCGAAGTCCGCGCGCAGCCCAATTGTTTTTCCTGGTTTCCCACCTTTAATGGTGACGATGATGCCATGCCCTCCGCCAACCTTGGTTTGTACTTCCACATCTTTTCCTTTATAAAACTCTTCAATATATTTGCTTGTGTTTACTTCTTGAAAGGATAATTCAGGGTGTTCATGAAGATATCGACGAATTTGAATCATTTCCTCTTTACGGTCTTCCAACATTTTCATTAATGTATCTCTCATCTGGAATTACCTCCATTTCATTTTTTCACATTCGTTACGATGGCTATTGAAAACATTAACCAGCCTTTTTATTGAGCAGTACTTCTTGATGCTCTTTTCCCGCGTTTTTCGGCACCATTGCCATAATTGAAATAAGTGCCAATACTCCAAAGATCACATTGACTATAATCCCGGATGTTGCTGCCATTTCTTTACTGCCGACCACAGCGATGGCACCATAAACTGCTGCTGAAATCGCAACACCAAATGCCCCGCCAAGCGAGCTTGCCATTTTGTAAACCCCTGCAGCTGACCCAACTTTATCTGAAGGAGCATTTGATACTGAAGTATCTGTGGATGGAGTAGCATAGATGCCCAGTCCTAAACCAAATAATGCAAAACCAATGAATACCACAACCGTATAAGCCACTCCTGGTAAGAAGGTTAGACCCATAAGTGCTACACCAACTGTAGTGATGACCGTTCCCCATATCATTGGAGATTTAGCACCTGCTTTTTGGAGAATTTTCTCACCAACACGAATCATTGCCAAAACGGCGATTAAGTAACCAAGTGATAGCATCCCTGATTGGAAGGCAGTAAATCCACGCCCCACTTGAACATAGGTATTAGCAACCACTAATGTACCTGCTACCGCGTTTAATAAGAAGTTCGAATAAGTAGCACCTGCATATGGTTTATTTTTAAACAAAGAGAAGTCAATCAGCGCTTTAACATTGTTCTTTTCAACTTTAACAAAAACAATAATTCCAATAACGGCAACAGCTAAACTAACTAAAGTAAAAGTGCTTGTCCATCCCCAATCCGCTCCGCGGGTAATGAAAAGATTCAAAGCAAGCATCGTGATAATTAAAATAATTAAGCCTGTAACATCAAATGTAAAACGACCTTTTGATTCTCCTTTACTTTCCGGGGTATCTTTAATGAGATACATTCCTAGAAGCGCAAAAACAATGGAAAAGATGAAGATCCATCTCCAGCCCATATAGGTGGCAATGGCTCCACCCGCGAATGAACAAACTCCTGAGCCGCCCCAAGACCCGATTGACCAAAAGCTTAGAGCACGCTGACGGTCTGCTCCCTCAAAATATTCTTTCATTAAAGCAATTGTTGCAGGCATGATACATGCTGCTGAAAGCCCCTGAATAATACGGCCGATAATGAGTAAGGCTGCCCCCTGTGTGATAACCAGTAGTAAAGAGCCAATAATACTCAAAATCAACCCAATATACGTAATTTTTTTCCGCCCAACTTTATCCGCTAAACCACCGGCCCCTACGATAAACATACCTGAGAATAACGAAGTTAAACTAATGGCAATATTCAATGTTCCAAGTGAAATGCCTAAATCTGATTGTACAGCAGGCACTACATTTACCATGGCTTGAGCGAACAGCCAAAAGGTAATAACGCCGAATACAATACCGATAATCAATTTATTTGTACCTTTATAAGCTTCCATTTATTTACCCCCTGGAATGCCAAATTTTCAAATGTTTTGCTCTTTCATATCCTTTTCTTACAACACCGGTGTTATGTGTCTTTATTATAAAAAATGACCCCTTTAAAAAGGAGTCATTTTTTATCCAAATCAGGTGATTTGGTTCGTGCAATTATAAACATGGAAATGATTTAAATAAATTTTGACGGTCAATTTTTTACCTTTAAAAAAGGCTATTTAAAACAAAAGCTTGTTCATGAAAAGAACCACTTTTTAAACGAATACTTTTCTGATATCAAAAAAGTGAATCGCATTAATCGTTAAGTAAGAATAAAACGACCATTCCCCGTCAATCTTTTCATCAAATACTTCTAAAGAAGGTTGACTTGATTGTGTAATATAATCAACAATTTCTGTATCCAGTCCAAATTTACTGTTATTTTCCCACCAATTCTTATACAAGGCCCCATGATCCTTATCAAAAACATATTTACGTATTTGATATTCTCCTTCAGGGATTCCTTTAATGGTGACTCGTACTTCCTTCATTAATTTTTGTAAAAATGTTTCTTCTATAGAAAAATAGGGATTAACAATATGGTTGTTCATTAAAACAATCTGATAACCTGATGCATTTTCCACCATAATATGGTTAGCACCTTTTGTGATTACTTTTCCCTGCAGCCTGTTTAAAAAGGACATCGCATAATAAGCAGGACGTTTTCCTGAAAAATAATGAAACAGTTCCATTCCTTCTAATGGAATATTCTTTGCCCCAACGGTTCTTTCATGTATTTCCGTATTGATCCAGAAACCAAGTGATTGCACATCTTCTGCCACGGACATCGCATCATTCAATATTAATGCGCCTCGAAAAAATACCCCATTTGTGTAACGGGTATTTCCTGAAAAGGAACTCCAAGTAATCAAATGGAGGGGTTTCTCTATCGAATGACTTTTTAAATAGCGTTTTAATTTCTCCGTTTTTTTCTTAATAAAGTCTTTTGCCAGCAGATAATTATCATTGATGATGTCCGTAAAATCAACGATTTCATTCGAACTCGCTTGATAAGCAATAAAGTCAAATTGCTCTTGTTGGTGCAGGATCCATTTATGCTTGTCATCTGTCGTTCCAGTTTGGAATGAAAATGGTACTAATAAGCCAACTTGAATAGAAGGAACGATCGTTTTCAATAATTTGTATAATGTTAAATAAAAGTCTTGTATTTTTTTACTGTCTATCGTTTCATCATTCGTTACGTACATAAAATACCAGGAACTTACATACGTTTCACCGAACACCTGCAAACAATGTCTTAAAAAATGTTCAAGTTTTTGAAAGTATGCCTTTTCATCTGAGGCAATTCCTTTGTACCCAATTTGAATAAATAAGGATAAATCATTTGTTTTTATAAATTGGATCACTTCATCAGAATTATAGTAAGGGGATGTTGTTGGGATTAATTCATCCGTTTCTACTGCCGTGGGAATGGTTCTTCCGCTTAATAACTTGTGAATGCCAATATATTTTATTTGTACCCCTTTTTTAGCTAATAACACCTGGGTCCGAACGTTTTCTTTCTGCAATTCTCTCAATTCGCCAATCATTAAAATATTATTTGGATGAATGCAAACTTTCCTGTTTGTTGAAGATAAATCGATTTTTAATTCTTCGGAGTGAGTTTCTGTATTACTTAAAGACGATGTATGATCCCCTTCTGATACTAAAACACCTAATTTCATTATAATTTCAGGAGAATTCAGCAATGTCCCTGAATCTTCCAATTGGAAATTGTTAACTAAGCTCATTTCTTCCTGGGCATTCTTCTCACGAAAAGAATGTGGTGTCTCTCCGTACACCTCTTTAAATAAATTTGTAAAAGATTTTGCATTAGGAAAGCCATTTTTCATGGAAATAAATGTGATAGAATCTTTTGTATACAATAAATCTTTTACACTGTGTTCTAACCGAATGTTCATTAAAAAGCGGCTAAAGCCAATACCTAATTGCTGTTTAAAATAGCGCGAGAAATAACTGGGAGATAAATAAAAGTGTGCAGCAACTTCCTCTAATGTAATCGGTTCGTCAAAGTGCTGTTTTATATGAGATATAATCTCTTTTAAGCGCTGATCCTTCACATTCTCTTCTTCAATATGGCTTCGTTCTCCCTTAAATCTAAGAATAAGCGTAAGTAAAATTTTACAGATTAAGATATGTATTTCGAGCTGACCTTCATTTTCATGCCTGCAATAGGTGACCAACAGCTCAGCGAGAGATTTTCGCAGCTGTGCTAAAATATTTTCTTTTCCCCGATCAATTTGCCCGGAAAATAAATGGAATTGGTAGTGACGATACTCTTCATAATATTTGGAAATAAATGCATCTGGAATTCTTAATGAAAAAACAGTGTTATGCTTCACTGCACGAACTTGAACTACTTGATTTCGGTTTATAACAAGCAGATCATTTTCTTTCATCTGATAAATTCCACTATCCGTTTCAACTATTATTTCACCATCGAGAACAAGAAGAATTTCAATTCCAGGATAGATTCTTGATGATAAAAACTCTATGTTTTGTAAATTTAATTGAAAGTTCTCCGAGTTATCCATTCATTAACCTCTCTTTTAAACTTTGTCCTATTTTATTTAGAGTATCATATCTACTTAGAGCATTCATACCGCTGGCCTCTAAATGGCAAACTAGAACAAAAAACACAACCAGCCATGATTCGCCAGTTGTGCTATTGTTTCTGATTGAAGTTGAAGCACTACTCCTTCACAAGTGTTGGAGAATTGGTTTCATGTTTACCTGTCAATATGTTCATAAATTCTTCTCCAGTGATGGTTTCCTTTTCCAATAAGAATTTAGTTAGTTCATGCAGTTTTTCCATATTATCCCGGAGTATTTCTTTTGCCTTCTGATGGCAGTCTTTGATAATGTTCAGAACCTCTGTATCAACTTTAGAGGCTGTTTCTGCCGATACCATTAACGTAGTATCACCGCCTAAATACGGGTTATTCACCGTTTCCAGCCCCATCATGTCAAATTCGCTGCTCATCCCATACCTCGTCACCATCGCCCGGGCGATTTTGGTGGCTTGCTCAATATCGTTGGAAGCGCCTGAAGTAATGGTTTTAAAAATCACTTCCTCTGCTGCACGCCCGCCCATAATGGTGGTAATTTTAGCTAACGCCTGCTCTTTCGACATTAAGATTGTTTCATGTTCATCCACCTGCATCGTGTAGCCAAGCGCCCCTGATGTTCTTGGAATAATCGTGATTTTATGGACAGGCGCCGAGTGACTTTGTTTTGCGGCAACCAAGGCATGCCCGATTTCATGGTAGGATATCGTTAACTTATCTTTCATTGAAATGACCGCATGTTTGCGCTGATAGCCGGCAATGACTACTTCTACGGATTCTTCCAAATCATTTTGAATCACTTTATTTCGTCCAAGGCGAACTGCTCTAAGAGCCGCCTCATTTATAATATTTGCTAAATCCGCACCTGATGCACCTGATGTTGCTCTGGCAATCACATTAAAATCAATGTTGGCTTCAAGCTTCACTTTTTTCGCATGAACCCGTAAGATGGCTTCACGGCCGGCAAGATCCGGCAGTTCCACTGGCACCCGGCGGTCAAATCTTCCTGGTCTGAGCAGAGCTTTATCAAGGGTTTCCGGCCTGTTCGTAGCAGCCAGAATGACGACACCTTTATCCGCGTCAAATCCGTCCATTTCTGTTAGAAGCTGGTTCAATGTCTGCTCCCGTTCATCATTGCCGCCGGCCATACCTGAATTCCGGCTTTTCCCGATTGCATCAATTTCATCAATAAACACAATACAAGGGGCTTTTTCCTGGGCTTGTTTAAAAAGGTCTCGTACTCTCGCTGCCCCCATACCGACAAACATCTCAACAAATTCAGACCCTGAAATCGAGAAGAACGGCACCTTAGACTCCCCTGCAACCGCTTTGGCCAGCAAGGTTTTCCCGGTTCCAGGAGGTCCCACTAATAGTGCCCCTTTTGGAATTTTGGCGCCAATTTCCGCATATTTCTTCGGATCATCAAGAAAATCTACAATTTCCTGTAATGCCTCTTTTGCCTCATCCTGGCCGGCTACATCTTTAAAGGTAATGCCGGTCTGGGCTTCAACATACACTTTTGCATTGCTTTTTCCAAATGATAATGCATTTCCGCCGCCGAACATTTTGCTTTGAAATTTACGCATTAACCATTGACCAATAGCGATAAAAATAAGAAATGGCAAAATCCACGTTAAAAAGAAGTTTAGCAGCGGCGAATTTTCCTTCGGAATGACCTTGGCAAATTTAACGTTTGCTTGATGAAGACGGTCAACCAGTTCCGGGTCATTCATGGTTCCTGTCTTATAGTACTTGTATTCACTTTTCCCCTTCGGTTTGAAGACAATATTGGTATCCTCAATTTGAACCTCTTTTACTTGACCTTTTTCCACCATCGTTAAAAATGTCCCGTAATCCACCTCTTTCACAGCATGGCGGTTAATAGCTGGAAAGATAATGGAGTTTAACAGCAGAATAACAACTATAATAATGCCATAATAATAAATCAGCGGCTTTTTTGGCGGTTTTACTTCTTTCATTGCAGTTCCCCCACTTTTTTATTCATCACTGCTCCATTTCTGCAGCAATGAATATATTTTGCCCAATCCTGCTGTTATCATTTCAAAAGTTTCCTTTGGTTCGTTTGTGAAAAAAACACAATGCAAAGAATAGATTTTGTTTAGCTAATTTATTCTACATAATTGGCGGGCTTTTCTACATAGTTAAAGGGATTCTCTACATAATCCAGGTATTATTCTGCACAATTCCACTTTAATTCTACATAAGTTGGAATAATTTAGACTTTCCCTTTGTATTTATGTAACTTTTAACGAAAAATCCTCCCTAATCTTTCCGTTCTTAAACAATCTGAGCCAATCATGAAAAAGGACGCAAATCCTTTTTCCGGATTTACGCCCTTATAGAAAAGTGGTGTACCAATGGAATATGTCAAACACTTTAAATCCAAAACATGGATAATGCCGGGAAGAAGGTGATGATTAATAAATCAACAACCATGACAAGGACAAATGGAACAATGGCTTTTAAAATCCTGTCATAGGAGACTTCCGCGATACCTTTCACGACAAAGAGGTCTAACCCAACCGGCGGTGTGATCATACCGATGGAGAGGTTCACTACCATAATCAGACCGAAGAAAACTGGGTCAATTCCTGCAGCCACGGCAATCGGTAATAATAATGGCGTTAGAATCGTAATGGCAGCCGAAGCATTTAAGAAACAGCCGGCAATAAAGAAGATAACGGTAAACATTAGAAGAACCAAGTAACGGTTATCTGCGAAGCCTGACACAAGCTCTACCAGCATATGCGGGATTTGCTCCGCCGTCAAAAGCCAGCCGAAAAGGTTAGCCGCAGCAATGATGAATACAACCATGGCGGTCATTTTCCCTGCTTTAATAAAGCATTCAGGAATATCACTCCATTTCATATCCCTATACACAAATTTATTAATAATAAACGCATAAGCTGCAGCTACAGCCCCGGCTTCCGTTGGCGTAAAAATACCGCCCCTGATACCGAAAATAATAATTAACGGTAAAATCAATGCTAAAATACCTTCAATAAAAGTCTTTTTAAATGTGGTAAATTCAAACTTTCCTGCTTCTTCACTATAGCGATTCTTTTTAGTAATCCAATAGTTTAACAGCATAATCGATAAACCAATTAAAATTCCAGGAACAATTCCGGCCGTAAATAAATCGCCTATCGAGACACCTGCCGTTACTCCGTAAACAATCATCGGAATGGAAGGCGGTATAACAACCGCGATGGTTCCGGCACTTGCTACGGTTGCCGCAGCAAAACCTTTGTCATACCCCTTTTGTTCCATCAGCGGGATCATCATTTTACCAACAGCCGCTGTATCGGCAGCACCTGAACCGGAAATACCGGCAAAAAACATACTTGTTAAAGTGGACACCTGGGCAAGTCCTGACCGCACCCAGCCAACTGTCGCAAAGGCAAATCCAGCGATTCTTTGCCCCATACTGCCGGACATCATAAATTCACCCGTCAGCATGAAGAATGGAATAGCTAATAGTGGAAAAGAGTCTACAGAGGTGATTAGTCTTTGAGGTACTACTTCTAAAGGTACATAGTAAATACTGGCTAAGAAGCCTGAAATGGATGCCAGAATTAAGGAAATCGCAATGGGAACACCTATAAACATAAACAAAAACAGGACAACCAGGACAACTATTGCAACCGTCATTCATACTCCCCCTTTACAAATTTAAATAGGCATCTCTTCGGTAGTGCCGGTTTTTGCCGTTCCCACCTTTGAATCTTTGGAAGTCACTAAACCGAGTATATTCACAACAGCATGAATAAGACAGATAATAGAGCAAACCAAAACTGAACTATAAATCAAAGTCATATTAAGCCCCATGGAAGGCGAAATCTGCTGGCTGGTAAATTTTAAGATACTAGAGCCATAGACAATCAAAAATAAAAACACGGCAGAATTCACAACTTCTACTAATACTGCCACTTTTCGTTTCATTTTTTCCGGCAGATAATGCTGTAACATTTCAACCTGTGCATGTTCCTTGCTTTTATAAACCATGCCAATGCCGATAAAAACAATCCATATAAATAAATAGCGGATGAGCTCTTCAATCCAGGAAAAATTAAAAATAGAAAAGTCAACCATTGGCAGCATGTTTCTCATAAAAGCACTTTGGAGCACAAAACGCGAAAATACGGAATATACGGCAGCTAAAAAAGCAATCACAAAGAGTATAATCAGGACAGCCTGACTTACTTTATTCACTTTTTGACTTAACCCGGTAAGAAATTTCATGTAACGATGGCACCTCCAAACATGTAATAAACCCCTTTATCTAATCAGCTATTTTCGTTTAAGATCAAACATTTCCTGCCATAAACGCCTGCATTATTGTGGATCTTTTAATTTTTCTATTCGATCTAATAAATCTTTGCCAATAGAATCTTCAAATTCTTTATAAACCGGTTTGACTGCTTCTCTGAAGGAATCTAAGTCAGGATGTTCCTCAATTTTAATATCTGTCTTCTTTAAATTCTCCAGCAGAACTTTCTCATCTTCTGCCGCTACTTTTCTTTCATATTGAATGGCTTCTTTCGCTGATTCTTTGATTACTTTCTGAAGGTCTTTAGGAAGTGTGTCATAAGTCGTTTTACTCATAATAAAAACGGCTGCATCGTAATTGTGGTAAGTTAATGTCAGGTATTTTTGGACTTCTTGAAATTTGTTTAAGTAAATTTGGGCTAATGGATTTTCCTGCCCATCCACAACATGCTGCTCCAATGCAGTATACAATTCACCGAACGGAACAGGAACAGGTGTAGAACCAAGTGCCTTAACAAAGGAGATATACGGCGGTGATTCCTGGACCCTGATTTTTAAGCCGGCTGCATCTTTTGCCGTTTTGAAGGTTCTGACATTGTTTGTCATATGTCTCCAGCCATTTTCCATATACCCTAGATTCATCAGGCCCCTATTGGGTAAATTAGCGGCAATCTCCTGTCCAATTTTACCATCCAGCACCCGGAATGCATGTTCACGGCTTTCAAATAAATAAGGTAAGTTCAGCACATTAAATTGCGGTGCAAAATTGGTTACCGGCGCAACAGAACCGATATGAAAATGGATTGAACCAATTTGCGCTCCTTCAATTTGGTCCCTTCCGTTTCCTAACTGACTGCTTGGGAAAATATCAATTTGAATTCTTCCCTTTGATCTCTTCTCTACCAGCTCTTTGAACTTTAAGGCCCCTTTATGATATGGGTGATCCTCTGTTTGTAAATGCCCGAGCCTTAACACATATTCAGCTTTTGACTTCTTGCCAGATGCCATATTAGAGCAGCCAGTGCTAATAATGAACACCATTAAAACCGTTACAATCAGTACAGACCATTTCTTCATCTTCTATCCTCCCTATTCGTTTGTAAACCCTTTCATTCAATCAAATAAAATAATGCCTAAAATAGAACACTTGGTTCAGTCACCCAACCAGTACTCTTCCTATTATATTTCAATTTTCTAAAAAATCAATATTTTTTGTCAAAAAAATTCATTGATTCATAGAATTAAACATGGTTTAATAAAATTATATTGGTTGGGTCACCGCACCAATTTGGACATAGTATAAATAACAAACGTCGGCTCTCAAAAGGTGCCCCTTTTATTCAAAGCTAAAAAATACTGCCCTTTTCTACCAGTACATTTTAAACTTTTTCCTGTCTGATTTAAATAAATGTTTAGCAATATTTACAGAAAATTAAAATAATTAATAAATGAATTTTATTAAAAAAAGGAGGTTGAATGATCCATGCAGAATAGTAAATTTAATCGAAAAGGTATTTCTGAACAAGTGGCAGACACGATTAAGGCAAAAATCCATGCAGGTGAATATGAAGTAGGGGAACGGATCCCGGGAGAAAGAGACATGGGAATTGAACTCTCTGTAAGCAGGAATACGGTGAGGGAAGCCTATAAAATTTTAGAAGCCTATGGATACCTTACTGTTAAACATGGGACAGGAGTTTTCGTCGCTTCTCCAGAACATCAAATTCAAAAGATGACCGAAGCTTTTTTTGTCTCCTCCAGTCATATCAAAGACTTCTTCTCTGTACGAAAAATCCTCGAGGAATGGACAGTGAAATGGGCAATCGATAATGCAGAAAATGACGAGTTTAACGAATTAGAGCAGGTTGTGGCAGAAGCACAGGAAATCGTAAGCAGTGCCGACATTGATTATAACAGGCTGGCAGAATTAGATCACAAATTCCATATGACTTTAGCCAATAAATCCCATAATGTGGTGTTAATCAATATTATGAACTATTTAATAGATTTATTATCAGAGTCCCGTAATAAATCCATTCAAATTCCAGGCCGTGCCATTCAATCCATCAAGGAACACGCAAAAATATTACAAGCCATCAAACAAAAGGATGCTAAATTAGCACAGGTATATATGACTGAGCATATTGAAAGTGTTGAACATTCCATTTCAGAAACAAGCATAAAGGAAGCATAAACAGTATTAAGTAAAAGAACAAAAAGCGCAAGTACCCTCGGAACAAGCACAGCCTGTCCTGTGATGCAGATTCTCTTAGAAGCTTTCCTTAGCGTCCATCCCCTGCAAACATAAAATCTCGAGGGGCTGGGCGCTGAAGCTGGATTCAGATAACTATTTCGAGGTTGTCCACAGAAAAAAGTTTTTGACATTGTACGCTATATAACAAAAAAAGGCTGACCAAGTGACAGCCTTTTTTCAATTCATTGAATTTTTTCAAGAGAGATTGGTTCCGGAAATAGCACATGAAAGTCCTTTCCAATATTAATGAGCTCGTCTTCAACACTAGATGACAGGGAAATCCCTTCAGATAAACGCTTCTCACGCTCCCGTTTGCGTCTTTCTCCAGGATATCTTATTTCATTATTTCCCGGCGCAAGCGGAACGTCTTTCATTTCCTGCAGCAGATTCTCGATAGAGGCAAAAAACACCGGCAAATGCATGAATTTTTCGATGTCCATCAGAATGAAGAAATGGCCGACATTCGCAGGCTTCGTTTCATTATCATCATACAGATTATGGACATGGGGGCCAAAAGCAGCACCCGACAGAATACCTGTAAGGATTTCGACTGCCAGCGCCAAAGCGGATCCTTTTGCTCCGCCTAAAGGCAGTACAGACCCTTTTAGGGCCTCTTTCGGATCATTTGTCGGTTCTCCGTTCTCATCAATAGCCCAGCCGTCAGGAATGGACTGTCCCTGCTTCGCCGCTAAAATAATTTTTCCTCTGGCTACAATACTTGTCGATAAATCAATAATGACAGGCTGGTCATTACCTGTTGGAAATCCAAAAGCAATCGGGTTTGTTCCGAAGAAGGCATTTTTTCCTCCCCACGGGGCAATGCCTGGCGGGGAATTGGTAAAGGCTATACAGGCAAGGTTTTGCTCACTGGCAAGCTGGCAAAAATAAGCGGCCGTGCCAAAGTGGTTGCTATTTTTCACACCAATGGCACACATCCCGCTTTGCTTGGCCATTTCAATCCCTTTTACAATTGCCCGATGACTTACCACATGGCCAAGACCGTTATCCCCATCTGCCAGGAGCACAGAAGCCGTTTTTTGAACTAATTGGACGTTTGGATTGATATTAATCCTCCCGTCACGAAACCGTCTTACATAGATAGGGAGGCGGCTGATGCCATGGCTGTCTACGCCTTCCAAATTCGCCTTCACTATAGAATCAGATGCCACGAGAGCATCCTCCAAATTCATACCAGCATTGACCAGCACTTGTTTGCAAAACTCCTGTAGATCGGATGTACTGAAGGTTCTCATTGATTAACTCCTCACTCTTTATTCTCTTCAGAATGTAAAAAAACTATGGGAATCTTCCCATTTCCATATGAATCTATCAACTAAAAAGGGAACTCCCTACACACCACATGTGTAGGGAGAAAATGTAAGCGTAATAATACCCTTTACTACATCCAGTAATTGGATATTATGCACTGCGATATAATTTTGTCATGACAAATTCACGATGTCCCAGAGACTCGGCACTTGTCAAACGGCCGTTCACAGTACGTGCAATTATTTCCATCAGCTGGTCTCCAGCCTCTTCCAATGTAATACTGCGCGCAAGCAGACCTTGTACATCCACATCAATATGCTCGCTCATTGTCGCAGCAGTGATTGGATTAGCCGTAATTTTAACGACAGGCTCGATTGGGTTACCAATAATATTACCTTGGCCGGTAGGGAACAAGTGAAGAACTGCACCGCCTGCTGCCATTAGGGTAATACATTCTGCTGCCGCAGAAGATGTATCCATGAAATATAAACCGTTTCCGTTTTCAGGCTTTTCAGCTGGGTCAAGGACACCAACGATCTCTTTAGAGCCTGTTTTGGCAATGTTTCCTAGTGCCTTCTCTTCAATAGTAGAAAGGCCTCCGGCAATATTCCCTTGAGTTGGCTGAGAACCTAGTAAATCTACCCCTTTGGATTCAATTTCTCCAACATAATCATCGTAGATATCCATAAACTTCGCACGAAGTTCTGGTGTAGCCATACGTTCAGCAATCAAATGCTCACCGCCTGTTAATTCAGAAGTTTCTCCGAAGAAAACAGTAGCGCCGGCATCAACTAAACGGTCAACTGCTTGAGATACTGTTGGGCATGAACCTAAGCCAGTAGTTGTGTCAGATTCACCACATTTAATACTTACGGTTAATTCGCTTAATTCAATTGGCACTCTTTGAAGCTCTGTTGCCCATTGAACATATTCTTTTGCTTTCCAGGAAGCTTGACGGATAATTTCTAAATCACCATTTCTTTCAATAGAGAAATAGGATACTGGTTTACCAGTTTCAGCGATGCCGTCAGCAATCTTCTTCGACCAATTCTCTTCGATTCCGATCACGATAACCGCTGCAACGTTAGGATTGGAACCAATCCCAATCATGGTTCTAAAATGCAAATCAAGGTCTGGACCATATTGTAACCGGCCATATGCATGCGGCAGTGCAAGTGTACCTTGAATCTGCTTAGAAACTGCTTCACAAGCAGCGTTAGAAATGTCGTCTACTGGTAAAATGATTACATGATTTCGAATGCCTACTTTTCCATTTTCTCTGCGATATCCATAAAGTTGTTGTGCCATTTCCTACCACCTCGCCGTTTTGATATTGTGAGTGTGAACATAGTCGCCGATTTCCCATTTTTGAGTTGTGATGCCTACTTGAACGCCATACTTCAGTACTGGTTCATCCTTTTCAAGGTTAACCAGGGAGATTTTGTGACTTAAAGGAATATCGGCCTTAGCAGTAACCACCACTTCGGAATTATCATCCATATAAACGCCGACTACCTTTTCCCCTTGCTTAATTTCGCTTGTCGCTACCCCAACATGATCACCGCGATGATGGATTAAAAACTTGTGTGTGCTGGTAACCACTTTCTCCTGTTTCTCGCTCAGTGTACTTGCCTGATTGTTTACCATTAGAAAGCCTCCTTTGTTATTGGCTCAGTGACCCAACCAATTTCTATATTTTTATTAAACCACGATAGCGGCTATTCGTCAATAATAATATTTAAATTTTCTAATTATTTTTTCTAAAAAAAATATTTCTAAATTACGCAGAGAGATTTCTCGCCTTTCACTATTTTCCCTGCTTCTTTTGCCACTAACACAGAAGTTCTTATTTGCGATTCTTCGGTAAGTCCGGCTATATGCGGAGTGATCATCGCAGTTTCACAAAATAATAGCTTATTAGACGGAGAAATCGGTTCTACTTCCAGCACATCTAAAAATGCCCCTGCAATGGTATGCTGATTTAAGGCTGCAGCGAGTGCTGTTTCATTAATAATCCCTCCTCTTGAAGTATTAATGATAAAGGCTGTAGATTTCATCAAGTTCAATTCAGATTCAGAAATTAAATAATGTGTAGCTGGTGTAAGAGGAACATGGATGGAAATAAAATCAGATTGTGTTAAAACCTCTTCTAACGTTTCTTTTACTTGAACTCCGGTCTCGGTCACAATGTAGTCATTTTCAGTGATGTAGGGGTCATATCCGATTACATTCATTCCAAAGGCAAAAGCCCGTTTGGCAACACGGTGCGAGATTTCACCTAAACCAATCAAACCGATTGTTTTTCCGGCAATTTCACCCCCGGTAAAACTTTTACGATTCCAATTTCCTGCTTTTATATCTTCATCAGCAAGATAAAGCGGACGATTGGCACTTAAGACAGCATTCATAACGTATTCAGCTACAGAGGTGGCATTGGCATGACGGGCATAAACCACTGGGATGCCCCTTTTTTTAGCTTGAGCTGTATCAATGTTATCAAGGCCCACTCCCAGACGGCCAACAACTTTCAGCTGAATGCCGGCATTTAACAGTTCACGATCCACCTTTGTTTGATTCCGGACAATCAGCGCATCATAATCTTTCACCATATCAAGCAGTTTTTCCCGCTGTTTCCATAGCGTTTCATCATAATCTACTTCAAAACCCTGTTTGATTAGTTCTTCAATACCTTCATTCCAAATGATTTCTGTGATCAAAACTCTCATTGGAAAACTCCTTTCTGTTCAAATGGCTCAGAGACCCAACCACTTTATAGTTCTATTTAAACACCGTTATATCTGTTGGTCAATAGGTATTTAACATTTAAAGGATGATAAGGAAAATCCTTTAAAGAGATTTGATGTTGAGCCTTCTCTTAGCACATAATGGCTGTTTAATTGGACATACTAAACGTTCAAAATAGATGAATGGTGATGATGTTGTGCGGGTTCTATTTCTTCTATTAAGTTTTGTCATAATCTCTTCGTCTGTAGAGGCCGACATGTTAGGGGATGTTAAAATTATTGCTCACCGCGGGGCCTCAGGTCTTGCACCTGAGCATACGATGGCAGCCTATCAGCTTGCAAAGGAACAGGGAGCTGATTATCTGGAATTGGATATTCACATGACGAAAGATGGAAAACTGGTGGCGATTCATGATGCTGATGTGAATCGGACGACAAACGGACGGGGGAAAGTCAATACGTTTACACTTTCACAATTGAAAATGCTTGACGCCGGTTCCTGGTTCAATCAAAAATACCCCGAAAAAGCAATGCCTCATTATCGCGGTCAAACCATTCCTGCTCTGGAGGAAATCTTAAAGGAATTTGGCAGCTCGGTTAACTATTATATTGAATTAAAACGAACCCAGCCTTACTATAAAGCGGCAGATCAATTACTTAAAATTTTACGGAAACATCACTTAATCGGCCAGAAGATTCCGCGGGGGAAAGTTATTGTGGAATCGTTCCACGCAGGCATTCTTAAATACCTCAACCAACAATCTCCCGGCCTTATGCTTATTCAATTAAGCGATAACCCTGCAAATATAAATTTCAAGGAAGTTTCGGCCTATGCTGACGGTGTCGGTCCCAACTTTTCTAAAATCAGCCGGGCATTCGTAAATGCAGCCCATCAGCACCGGCTTCAAGTCCACTGCTGGACGGTCAATCATGAAACGGATATGATAAAACTGATGAATTGGAAGATAGACGGCTTTTTCACGGACTATGTAAATCGGGCCAGAAAGCTTATGGACGGTTCATAAAAAGTGAAGTCTGCAATCTTCGATAAGGTGAGTGAATGAAGTGGATATTAAGCATTTGCAGTATTTTCTTGAAGTAGCAAGGCTGAATAGTTTTTCGCGGGCAGCGGATGAACTATTTATTACTCAGCCGACAATCAGCAAAATGATCAAAAATCTAGAAGAAGAACTGGGAGTTGTTCTTTTTGATCGGTCACGAAAGCAGTTAACATTGACAGACGCCGGCCGGGTTATCCTGGAGCATGCCAAACTGATTAATCATGCGATGGAAAATTTAAGTACGGATCTTGATAACCTGTTCGGTCTCAAAAAGGGACATATTCGCATCGGGCTCCCCCCTATTTTTGATGCCCAGGATTTTCTCAAAATCTTAGGCAAATTTCATGAAAAATATCCTGGCATTACCTTTCAATTAGTTGAAGATGGCTCCAAAAAAATTGAAGAGGCAGTACAAAATAACCTGCTTGATGTAGGAATTGTCGTCCTCCCAACCAGGCCTGAATTGTTTGATTATTGTTCAATACTGGAAGAAGATTTGAAGCTTATCCTTCCTGCATCACACCCATTAGCATCACGTGAAGAAGTCAATTTAGTCGAATTGGCCCAAGAATCCTTTATATTATTTAATAAAGATTTTGCTTTAAATGATCGGATTATCTTGTCATGCACCAATCTTGGTTTTCAACCAATCATTATCTCCGAAAGCTCTCAGCAGTCCTTTATAAAGGAAATGGTTTCAAATCACCTTGGAATTGCGCTGCTGCCGGAAAGTATAACCCTCGACCTGCCGGAACATGTAAAAGCAATTAGAATTGTAAATCCAACCATCTCTTGGCATTTAGCGATCATCTGGAGTAAAGAACAATATCTCTCTTATGCGGCGAAAGAATGGCTTTCTTTCATGAAACAAGAAGCAGGAGTAAAATCGTGACTGTTTTTTCTTTTTAGGAAAAAGCGGTCTTTTTTTATTATCCAACTATTTACCCATAGAATCTTTGGTAGCATTTACATAGATACCATCTATACTATGGATGAAATATAACCATTTTACAATATCGATCATAAGGCATACACTTGTGTTCGTAACAAAAAATCCTTTTACCAATGTGGATACAGGGTTTTTTCTACAATCCAAAATGGAAAGGGAGACTAATAGAAATGAATGCAAAAAAAGCGAGTGAAAGCCGGATTGTAAATACTGCACAAGTATTATCTTGTGATTTAAATAACTATAATACACTATTTGGTGGAATCTTAATGAAAAAATTGGATGATGCTGCCACATTATCAGCCCGCAGACATTCCAGGGTAAAAGAGTGTGTAACAGCTTCTACCGATTCAATTGACTTTCTATGTCCGATTCATCAGACAGATTCTGTTTGTGTTGAATCATTTGTTTCATTTACAGGAAGAACCTCAATGGAAATCTTTTGTAAGGTTATTGCAGAAGATATCAGTACAGGTGACCGCCGTATCGCAGCAACTGCCTTTTTAACTTTTGTCGCTCTCGATGAAAATAAAAAACCAGTTCCAGTGCCGGGTGTGATTCCAGAAACTGAAGAGGAAAAATTCCTCTATGAAACAGCCAAAGAACGAGCTGAAATTCGAAAATTAAGAAGAACAAAGAGTAAAGAACTAGCAGAATACATTTCATTAGATAAACCTTGGGATTAAGTGAAACATCAATAAGCGGGGATTTTTCCATCCCGCTTCACTAAATGTAAGCTGCACCAATCGGACTCATACGGGATATATAATTAGGAGGGAAATATTAATGCTAACCTTATCAAATATTAACGATCTCACTTCTGCAAAAGCTGAACTTACTTTTTTTCAACGAAAAAATCCAGTTCTTTTTGAGAAATTCATAGATATCGTCTATCTTACACGGGCACTTCATTTCAAATATCAATACATGGGATGCCTGTTAATGAATGAAGATCCCGGAGAAAATACTCCTGATTTTGTCTATGGCTCTGTGATTCGATTGTATAAAAAGGAAATTCAAAAGCTGCAAAATGAAGATGATATTCAATATTTAAAAGATATCTTCTCAAATTACAAGAAAAACGGATATGCCAAACTAAGCCTCCTTGCCCTTGGCCAGCCGCCTGAATCGCTGGTAGGACCTACTTTGGTTCAATAATAAATAAGCTCAAGCTAAAATGCCTGACCTGAGAATAAAAAACTGCTTGTTCCAGTGCTGAATATTATCAGCAGCTTTCTTTAGTGATCAGCCTAAAGGCCAGCAAAAAACCTTCGGCCCTGAAAGTCGCTTTTGACTTTTAGAGCCGAAGGTTTTTTAGCATCGAGATGTTTCATAGCCATCGCTTCTAGAGCAAGTTACCTAAGGATACAAAACTGGCTGGGCCCTCCTTGAAAAAACAAACGCTTTTCCTTCGAGGATGAAAATACCGGCGATGCTTTCCATAACGAATAGATGATATAAAAATAAAGCATGGATTAAAACCCATGCTTTATTTCTTAAACTGTTACTGCAGAAAGCTTTTTAGCTGACTCTGCTACTCTATTTAAGCCTTCAGCAATAATGGCTTCGGCTTTATCCGGCTCTGCATTATGACCTTCGATGATGACTTCATCCACGATTTCCATACCGAAGACGCCGCCGACAACATTTTTGATATAAGTGGCTGCCATTTCCATTGGTGCAGTCTCAGGTGTTGAGTACACACCGCCGCGGGCACTTAAAATAACTGCCTTTTTATCTGTCAACAATGGGATTAATTGGCCTTCTTTTGAATATTTAAATGAGAATCCTGCAGCATATACATAATCGATAAACGTCTGTAATTTAGCTGGAATGGTTAAGTTCCATAATGGGAAGTCAAATACCACAACGTCCGCTGCTGTTACAGCATCCATGGCTTTTTGTCTTGCTTCAACAATACGTTTCTCGCTTTCAGACAACTCTTCACCGGATTGCAGTTTTCCAAGTGCACCGAATAATTCCTGCCCCATGTAAGGCATGTCCTCTGCGAACACATCATAAGTCGTGACATTCACACCTTCCAGATTTTCCATGAAGGTTTCATACATTTTACTAGAAACAGCCTGAGAGGCTGGACGATTATTTGCTTTTACTACTAATACATTCATGATACTAAAAACTCCTTTTAAAAAATATCTCGATTTCATGATATATGAATGCATAATATGAGTCAATCTAAACAGATTGACAATAATGGAAGAAAGGGGCAATAAAATGCTTTCAATAACAATGCAGGGAAGCGGTAATTCCTCTCTTCCCTGTTCTTCCCGCCAACATTCACGTGTTCGTTCAATTATTCTTAAAATAAATCCATTTCATTGGTTCAGCCCAGCCTTCGTTTCAATCTTTATTTCTATGAAATTCGTTCGGTTCTTCCATTGACCATATGAAGTTCAAATACTTTTAGAAAAAAATTGTCCCCTCCCTGTCCTTTACACTCATTTTTTCCTATATAGAAAGTGAAAGGAGGTGATAGACCATGGCACAAGCATTATTAACTGGTACAAAGTTCCGCCTGGTATTCCAGGTGGGTATGGATGAAGAAGGGAAACCCATTCTAAAATCCAAAACGTTTAGCAATGTCAAAAAAGAGTCCACTGCTGATCAATTATTCCAAGCAGGCACAGCTATTTCTGGACTAACCAATGACACGCTGTATAATCTTGAGCGTAATGACAGCTCAGAAATCCTAGGCCAATAATCTAGAAGTATAGGGATGGCTGGGGAACAATGAAAAATTTCAGGCCCCCGCATGGACAAATGGCCACGAGTGGGCCTGAAACTGAAGGAGGTGAAAGAGAATGGCGAAAACATTAGAATTGCAGTTTGGTACTGAGTTTGGAAAGTCGGCTAATGTAACGATTGATAATCCGAAGGAGCCGATTGATGAGGCTGCGGTGAAGTCAGCTATGGAACAAATTATTGCGGCTGATATTTTCTCCACTGCCAGCGGGAATCTTGCCGTAGTAAAAGGGGCAAGAGTCGTAGAAAGAAACGTGACCGATTATGAAATAAACTAACAGAGAAGGGGCCGGATTTCGTGATGGAATCCGGTCTCTTTTTTACAAAAAAGAAAGGAGTGAAGCGCTGTGGAACAAATCATTCCGCTCATCAGTGAAGTCGGCTTCCCCATCGTCGTGACCCTTTATCTGCTTTATCGTATTGAATCAAAACTTGATTTAGTGGTCCAGTCGATTCAAAGCCTGCCCGAACGTATGAAGGGGTGAAGAGATCAAGGGCGGCTTAGGGATTAGGGATGTGAAAGACAAAACGTTGGCTTGGTACAGGTAAAGTGTCTTTCATCCGGTTCATGAAGGACTAATCCTTGTCTTACAAACTGGAAAGTGGCCTTCATCTGGTTCATGAAGGACAAAATCTTGCCTTCTAAACTGGGATTTGTCTTTCATCCCGCTTATGAAGGACAAAATCTTGCCTTCTAAACTGGGATTTGTCCTTCATCACGCTCATGAAGGACAAATCCTAGCCTTCTAAACTATGAAGTGTCCTTCATCCCGCTCATGAAGGACAAAATCTTGCCTTCTAAACTGGGATTTGTCTTTCATCCCGCTTATGAAGGACAAAACCCTGCCTTCTAAACTGGGATTTGTCCTTCATCACACTCATGAAGGACAAAATCTTGCCTTAAAACTGAAAGGTGTCCTTCATCTGGTTCATGAAGGACAAAACCCTGCCTTCTAAACTGGGATGTGTCCTTCATCACGCTCATGAAGGACAAAAACTTGCCTTCTAAACTGGAAAGTGGCCTTCATCTGGTTCATGAAGGACAAAACCCTGCCTTCTAAACTATGAAGTGTCCTTCATCCCGCTCATGAAGGACAAAATCTTGCCTTCTAAACTGGGATTTGTCTTTCATCCCGCTTATGAAGGACAAAACCCTGCCTTCTAAACTGGGATTTGTCTTTCATCCCGCTTATGAAGGACAAAATCTTGCCTTCTAAACTGGGATTTGTCTTTCATCCCGCTTATGAAGGACAAAACCCTGCCTTCTAAACTGGGATTTGTCCTTCATCCCGCTTATGAAGGACAAAATCCTGCCTTCTAAACTGGGATTTGTCCTTCATCACGCTCATGAAGGACAAAAACTTGCCTTCTAAACTGTTAGGTGTCCTTCATCATACTCATGAAGGACAAAATTCTGTCCTATAACTGGTAAAGTGTCTTTCATAAAATTATTTTCATCTAGCAAATGAAGCATGGGATCTGCCCCATGCTTTTTCTGCTGGATTACACGGACACGGTTAGTTTCAAAAAATCACCAAAAGGGATATCACCAAGACCAAATTCTGCATCACCAAATGCGGTTCCGTCAAATTCTAATAAACTATGAACCAGAAAAACAAGGCATATAAAAAACTAGCCATCCATTTAAATAGAAAAAGGCACCTTCCCCATGTCAAAATGGACACGCCATTGTTTTTTTCTCATAAAATATATTACAGCACATGAAAGAGGTGAAAAAATTGTCGCATCATATTGTTACAGGTCCACATCCCGGACAACCTGGCGGAGGCTGTATGGCCCAATATAATCACCATACTTTAGGACACTCGCCGCAGCATTACCCAACCTCCCAAAATAACCCTAATCATCACAACACATCATATCCTCAACTGCCAACACCTTATAGCCAATACGGAGTTCCTGGATGGAGACCCCCATGGCGGTAATTTTTCTTCTAAAAAACCAAGGGGATTTCCCTTGGTTTTTGCATAAACTTCACATTTACTTATTAATAATTGCTCCCCTTCGAACTCCCTGCTCTCCTCCTCACTTAAGGAAACTTTCCCTATTCTTAATCAATTCCACATTATATTTTTCAACGTTATTTAAGGACGTTTCATCAAAGGATGGATCCTGGTAATACCATAACTTATTTGAAAAATATTCCCGTAAATCCGCAGATTTAAAAATATAGCCATGGCGGGCATAAATTTCATTTCGCGCCAGCCTGAGCTGGCTGAGTGAAAGCGGCGCGATTTCACTCTCTGTTAACCTCAGCACATCACTATAAGGAAAAATAAACTCACCCGATAGAGGAACCGGGCTTGGCGCGGGCGGGGGTGAAGTATCATTTGCTTTGCCGAATACGCTGGTATGGATAACTAATGATAAATCATCCTTTTCCGTTCCAGTCAAAACGGGGATGGAATAGCCGCATGAACCAGAATAGGCTGATAGATCGGCATTAGAAAGTGTTGCTGGATACTCTGAAACACATGTATTGCCTGCTTCAATCGACCATTTGTCATTAAGCTCCTGTGACAAATCTTCCGCTATGTAATACACGTCTTTCGCCCAGTTTTTCAAAGCTTTTACGTTCCCTGTATCATACAAGTCAAAAATTCGTGCTAAATCTTTTGCCGGAATCTGGGAGGCATCTAATGATACTCTTCCATTCTCGCTTATTATTTTCCAACCTCCAATAGAAATATCTATTCCAGATGTATGGATTTTTAAGGCATTTAGCTTTTTCGTATACCTTTCGATTATTGACTCCTCCCTGCCGGCTTCTGGCTGCCTGCTATCTTCTTCCATCTTTAATGAAATATTCTCTACCGTTTTCCCGGGAATAGAAACAGCCGAAGCAGCATCCTGCCTGGAGTCTTTAAGAAAAACAATAATGAAATAAGCTGCAATGCCAGCAATCACAAGCCCTATTACGGAAAAAGTAATGATCAATGGTACCCACTTTTTTGTGCCTGATTGCCTTTTTGACAATGTACCTTCATTAGGTGATGATGAATCCTTTTCTAAAGATAGATTGACCTGTATCACCCTTGTCCCGCACTCTGTACAAAATTTATCCTCTGCCCCCAATTCCCTGCCACAGTTAGAACATAATTTGGCCACGGCTCCTCACCCCTGATTGAGATATGACATTGCTGTTTGAAAAAGGTATTTCTTCCTATATAGATACGACTAAAGAATTGTATCCTTTCCTAAAAGACGTTAAATTTTTATAAAAAGATAGATCATAGCCGCAGGTGGATATTTTTGCTGTATTGGAAATTTACATGGAATAAAAAAATCAATGGATGAAAATTGTTCATGAATATTTGTGCAGAAGGATATGTGATGGGTGACTACAAACCGAGGAATGTCCAGCCAGCTGAACGTTTTAATTAGGCGAACACGCTTGGTTTTGGCATTCTCAAGCGACTCTGCTAATTCTTTATTCACTGACGTTTTGTGACTAGATAAAATAAAAGCACCAATCTTATTAAGATGGTGCCTGACACTCTATGTTTCTATTTTGCAGTAACCAGAATGGACATGACATTCTGGACAGATTGAGCCGATTTGTCCAATGCTGCTTTTTCTTCAGCTGTGAGAGGAATCTCTATAATGCTTTCAATTCCATTGCCGCCCAAAATTGTCGGCACACCTAAGTAAAGATCATGGCAGCCGTATTCGCCCTGCAGGTACGCGATGGATGGTAAAATTCTCTTTTTATCTTTTAAGATGGCTTCTGCCATTTGAACCATGGATGCGGCCGGGGCGTAGTAAGCACTTCCTTGCCCAAGGAGGTTAACAATTTCTCCGCCGCCTTTCCGGGTTCTTTCCACAATGGCTTCAATTCTCTCCGGAGGGAGGATTTTTTCCAATGGAATACCGCCTGCATAGGAATAGCGGACCAATGGAACCATATCATCCCCATGGCCTCCAAGGACGAAACCGCTGATATCATCAACCGATACATTTAATTCCTGAGCAACAAATGTGTTGAAACGAGCCGTATCTAATACGCCTGATTGGCCAATGACACGGTTTTTAGGAAAACCAGTCGTTTTGTAGCAAACATAAGTCATCGCATCGACGGGATTGCTTAACACGATAATATAGCTGTTTGGTGCGAATTTTTTTACATTCTCCGAAACCTCGATCATAATCTTCTCATTCACAGCGACTAAATCATCGCGGCTCATTCCCGGCTTTCTTGGCAGGCCGGCTGTAATTAACACCAAATCCGCATCCTGGATATCTTCATACTTGGAGGTGCCGGTAATATTGGCATTAAAACCTTGAACGGGGCCTGCCTCAAGCATATCAAGCGCCTTCCCTTTAGTTGGGTTTGTTTGCGATGGAATATCTACAATCACTACATCCCCCAGTTCTTTTTGGGCAAGCATCAAAGCAGCTGTTGTACCGGTAAAACCAGCACCAATAACCGCAATTTTCCTTCGTTTAAATGTCATGGTTCTCCTCCGTTCATTGCCTGATTCGTTTATCTGAAATAAGGATTATTTTTCTTCCTCGGATTTTTCAGCTGGTTTCGTTCTGGCTGATTGGGAAGACTCTGTCTTCTTTTTAGCCGGCCCTTTTGCCTCAGCAGCATCTTCCTTTTTCTTCTCTGCTTCGTTCACATTATGGTCACTCTTTAATAAAACCTCCCGAATAGATTCATCCGGATGCGGGATAACGTGAGCGGAAATAAGTTCACCGACTCTAGCGGCTGCCGCTTTCCCCGCATCAACCGCAGCTTGAACAGCACTGACGTCTCCCTGTACAAGTACGGTTACGAGAGCTCCATCTATCTTTTCCTGTTTAACCAAGGTGACATCTGCCGATTTTAACATAGCATCTCCAGCTTCAATAGACCCAATTAGACCCCTTGTTTCAATCATTCCTAATGCTCTACCCATGATTATTCACCTCTTTTCTCAACATCAACAGAATCAATTATTCCAATTATGAGGGCATCGATGGGCAGTTTCTTATCATTGGACATATGGCTGGCTGCGCTGCCCCGGGTAACGAGAACCTGGTCGCCGAACCCTGCACCAATCCGATCCACGGCAATAAATGGTGTACCGGCAGAAGTCCGGTCTGCTAATTCAGGCTGAACGATTAAAAATTTCAAACCCGTCAATTCATCCTCTTTCCTGGTAGCCCAGACATTTCCAATTACTGTGCCCATTTGCATTTATTTTTCCGCCCCTTTTACTTCAATTACCTTTATACTTTTCCCTAATTCCCGGGCCGTGTCACGTGCCAGCGGGGTGATGATGGTATCTTTATCCACCACAATGATGGATTCCTTATAATCTTGTATATCCCTTTGGGAAATCAGCTTTTTCTTTTCAGTTATAGATTCCTCTTGATCTGGTACAGCTGCTTTCTCTGATTTGGTCAGAAAATTCCCCCATGTTTCCACACAGGCGCCAAAATTCTCTAGCTGCTCCTTATATTTCTGCAGCTGTAAAACATAAGGTTTGTTCAAAGTTGTTCTATTAAATAGCTGTTTCTCTAGAAAAACCGTTGGAATCATCGTGACAGGTATGGATTCCAGCAAGCAGCACGAAAGCAGTTTACTTTCACGAGTATCAAATATGCCTAATGCACCCTTTACCAATAAATCCTGTGTCGCATGCAAAATCAGTACCTGATCCACTTGATCCCATTTTACCTTTTCAGATTCATTATCACTGATAATGTCCCATTTTGTTTTCATTTTCGCTAAATAGTCCGGTTCAACAAAAGATGTTTCACCGATCACCAGCAGTTTTGGCTTATCATGGCTATCTTGATGATTTTCGTTAGCGGCCAATTGTTTGATGACTTCTTGAACAATTTGCTCAATCATTTGCCGTGTTATCATGACATTGCCTCATACTTAATAAGTTTCCCTTTTGTTTTTCCGGTAATAAAACCGGCATTGGCTTCATCTGTATCGACATGCATTTCAAGCTTATACCTTGGAGAAACGCGGATTAACACCTTTCCCAATGTTACCGGCCGGATTCCGCCGGCTTCCACTTTGACATACTCTCCGTTCTTTACGGAAAAACGGTCGGCGTCGTCAGGACTCATATGAATATGAGTTTGGGCAATGATTAATCCTTCCTTTTTATAAAGGCTGCCTTTTGGTCCTACCAGGGTAATCGCTGCGGATCCGGCAATATCCCCTGATTCCCTGAGGGGAGGTTTGCTGCCCAATTTAATCGAGTCCGTTAAACTCACTTCCACTTGGGTCATCTTACGCGCAGGACCAAGAATGCGCACTTTTTCAAGGCTTCCTCTTGGTCCCGCAATTGTAATGGTTTCATTTGCAGCGAATTGACCAGGCTGTGATAAATCCGCTTTTTTTGTCAACTCGTATCCCTCACCGAAAAGAGCTTCCAGGTCGCTTTGACTTAAATGACAATGTCGAGCAGAAACTGCGATAGGGATTGAATCATCTTGGGGAGAAGTTCCCTGTAACCGGGAAACCACTTCCGCCACTATCGCTTGAATCGCTTGTTGGTCCATGTTTCATGCTCCTTACCTTATTAATCTATTACTCTTGAATCTCTAATTTTGGTAAAATGCTTTCCAATTCGTTATGCGGGCGTGGAATAACATGGACAGACTTAAGTTCGCCGACACGCTGAGCTGCAGCAGCTCCGGCATCAGTAGCAGCCTTTACTGCCCCAACATCACCACGGACTAAAACAGTCACAATACCGCCGCCAACATGAACTTTACCGATTAAATGAACATTAGCTGCCTTAACCATGGCATCAGCTGCTTCAACAGATGCTACTAATCCTTTTGTTTCAATCATTCCTAATGCTGTTAATTCTCTACTCATTTTCATTTCCTCCTAAAAGTTAGTTTGATATTTTTTGAATTACTTGATTAACCATTTCAGCAATTACTTTTGCGTCGACCTCTCCCTTGGGAACTGCCTGCTGCAGTACTTGGCCGACAATTTTTTCAACATCCAGCGGGCTATTTTCAGATTTACTGCTGACTGCCGCCTTTATAGACGGCTTTGGAACGGATACTTCTTTCGTGCCATAGGCCATGCGCTTAATATTAATTAAGTGGCGTGCTGTTACGTTATCACCAGTAATATTGCCGCCAAAGGAACCGCATCCTAATGTTAATGAAGGCGTCAGCCCAGTAGTTGCGCCGACAGCACCGATAGATGATAAGGTGTTGACCATCAATCTTGATACCGGCATCTCCAGGGCAAATTCATTAGCGATGCTTTCATCATTGGTATGAAGGGCTAAACTATGGCCCCTGCCGCCAAGATTCAGCAGTTTTAAGCAATACTCTTTTGCTTCCTCGTAGCTGTCAGCCGTATAAAGCGGGAAGACTGGTGATAATTTTTCTATTGAAAACGGGACATCCTTGCCAACTCTCGTTTCTTCGGCAATAAGCACCCTTGTTTCCTGTGGAACCGTGACACCTGCCATTTCAGCAATTTTATATGCGGATTGACCAACAATGGCTGGATTTAAATGCCCTGGGGATAGGGTAATCACTTTTTCAACTAATACTTTTTCTTCCGTACTGAGAAAATAAGCCCCATTATTCTTAAACTCGCGAATGACTATTTCCTTGATGTTTCGATCAACAACAAGCGCTTGCTCTGTGGCACAAATTGTACCGTTGTCAAAGGACTTGCTATCCACAATCATTGCGACTGACTTCGCAACATTTGCACTTTTTTCAATATAGCAAGGAACATTCCCTGGTCCTACACCATAAGCAGGTTTACCGGAACTGTAAGCGGCTCTTACCAGTCCGCCGCCTCCTGTGGCTAAAATGACATTTACATCCCGGTGCTTCATTAATTCATTAGTGGCAGGCATCGACGGTTTGGAAATCCAGCCGATTAACCCATCTGGCGCTCCTGCTTTTACAGCAGCCTCCTGACAGATTTTCAACGCTTCCACTGTACAGTTCACGGCACGCGGATGCGGGCTGACCACAATTGCATTTCTTGTTTTTAATGAAATCAATGTCTTAAAAATGGCAGTTGACGTCGGATTGGTTGTCGGAATGATACCAGCAACAATCCCGTAAGGATAGGCAACCTCTGTCACTTTGTTCACCCGGTCTTCACGAATGATGCCAACTGTCTTTTCATCTTTAATAGATTCGTAGACTGCCATCGAGCCTACTTCGTTTTTCATTTTTTTATGCTCCACGACACCCATTCCGGTTTCTTCTACAGCCATCTGGGCGAGCTCAAGCGATTTGGCGTAAGCAGCCTGCGCCACTTGCTTCACAATTTCATCTACCTGTTCTTGGGTGTAAGATAGGTATTTTAATTGTGCCTCTTTTGCCCGTTTCACTGCATCCCGCATTTCTTGTATCGATTGGAGATCGTGATCGAATTGCACTCTGACACACTCCCTTATCATTAATATTTGATTGGATTTTCAGCGATATCGATGATGGTCTCACGGAAAGCATCCGCTGCTGCCTGGCAGGCCGATTGCGATCCGGTTAACAGTGCACCGCCAAAGTTTGTTTCAGACGGCGGTCCGAAGAACTTCACCAATTTCACATCGGCAGCTTTTAAAGCTGCATCCAAACCGTAAACTGCTTCTAATGGCGGAGCAATTAAATAGGCCAGCGCCTCGCCTCGATTTATTCCTGCCTCTTTTGATAAATAGGAACCCGTACTGGACACAACATGAGCGTATAGGGCATGGGTTTTTTCAGGATTTAACGCTTCAAAATAGGCAGAGGTTTCCACCGTTTGCCGTACCGCGTCAACTCCGCTTTGTACTTCATCAGGTGACGGCCCTGCTAAAATCCCAATCATTTCGCCTGACAGCGGTCCTGAAGCATGACCTGAACCCGCATAAAAGGAGCGGGCATAGACAACGTCCACATCGGCCCTCTTGGTCGCTTCATCCAAAGCTGTATAACCAATATCATCTACGGTTGAAGTAAATATGGCTAAACTGCGCTGGTGTGGTTCAAGATTAAATTGTTTGGCCAAATCAGGGTCAACATTGGGGATAATTCGAACAGCCAATATGTCTGCATAAATACGTTCCAACACCATTCATTCCCCCTAGCTTTCCTTTTGCACAAGCGATACACCGCTGGCTTCATATTTCAGGATTTTTTGAACAACCGTTCCAATATAGGCACCAGCCTCAACAGGAGGAATCCCTCCTTTATGAATGTTTGAAATAACCATCCGGTCTGCTTCAATGGTTCCTTTTCTTGGCATATAGCATAAATAGGCACTTAAACTTTCTGCACTGACAAGCCCTGGGCGTTCACCAATCAAGAGAACAATCACTTTTGGCTGCAGCAATTCACCGACATCATCCATCACGGCCACACGGCCTTTTTCAATATAAAATGGGATGCCGGTATCAATTCCCAGGCTCTTCAGTGACTGCTGCAGTGACAAATAAACATCCTCCACATTTTCTTCCACTGCACTGGAGCTTAGACCATCCGAAATAATAATCTGCACGGCCGGCTCTTTCGGGCATTTTTCACTAATCATCTGTTTCGCTTCTTCAGACAACTTTCTCCCATAATCAGGACGGCGGATATAAACCTCTTTATCACTAACCATGGTGCTGACTTTGAACAAATCAAGACGGTTTAACAGCTCTTCATTGACAGTTCCATATACAGCATCAACAGCCGCCGCATGATCAAAACGGAATTTCAGCCATGTCTCTGTTTTGGGCCGTAATCCTGCACGGCCAATCCCTATTCTGGCAGGGGTCTTACTTATTAGCTCTTTTAACCCTTCCGGATCATATGGATTTTCAATTCCGGATGATGGGTGAACGATGTCTTTGGTTTGTTCTTTTACAATTCGTTTTTTGGAATCTGCCTGTCTTCTTTCAGAATAGCTTCCGAATGTAATCAATTCATTCCCAGCTGTTTTTTCTGCCAGCCCGCTTGGTTCTGCTGCTGCCTGAAAATCACTGACAGATGCTGCCGATGTATGATTCCAAAACTTCACTGCAGTTTTTGGTTCAGCAGATGCATGTGAATGGCTGCTGCCCGTGCCATTCTGTGTTTGTAATTTTTCAACAATCAGTTTGGTTACTTTTTCAATTAGCTCAGGGTTCATGTTAGTTAACTCCTCCCTTTAGAAAAAATGGTAGGATCTCCGGCAATCTTACTTAGCTTCCCGTTCTCCATAATGCCCATTTTTTCAAGCCATTCAGCAAAAATCGGGGATGGTCGTTTATTCATTGTTTGCCGCAGTGTTGCGACATCATGGTAGCTCATAGATTGATAATTTAACATACAATCATCGCCCATCGGTGCTGCGATAATAAAATTCACCCCGGCCGCGGTTAACAGTACCCCTAAATCTTCAATGTCGTTTTGGTCAGCCTTAATATGGTTGGTGTAACATATATCAACACCCATTGGAATACCGTGCATTTTACCCATGAAATGGTCTTCTAAACCAGCCCGGATCACCTGTTTGTTGTTATACAAATACTCTGGTCCAATAAAGCCGACAACCGTATTTACAATGTAAGGATCATAATAGCGGGCAAAACCATAATTTCTCGCTTCCAGCGTCATTTGGTCAATCCCAAAATGAGCCTCCGCTGATAATTCGGACCCCTGCCCGGTTTCAAAATATAAACGCTGCGGTCCGGTTCCAGTACCTAATGTCTTTGCCATCTCGTTTGCTTCCTCCAGCAGTGAGGCTGTGATGCCAAACGACCGGTTTGCCGCTTCCGTTCCAGCTATGCTCTGGAAAATCATATCGGCAGGCGCGCCTTGTTCGACGGCCTTCATTTGGGCGGTTACATGGGCGAGCACACAGTTTTGTGTTGGAATTTCCCATTCTTGAATAAAATTATGTGTGGCATGCAGCAGCCGTTTGACACTTTCAACAGAATCTTCAACCGGGTTAATCCCGATGACAGCATCACCAATCCCATAGGATAAACCTTCCTTTAAGGAGGCAATCATGCCTTCCACATTGTCGGTTGGATGGTTTGGCTGCAGGCGGGATGCCAGGGTTCCTTTATAGCCAATCGTAATATTGCATTTTGTTAAAATTTCAATTTTATTTGCCGCATGGACAAGATCAAGATTGGACATCAGTTTAGCCGTTGCCGCGATCATTTCACTGTTTAATCCCCGGCTGAGACGCTTTAAATCTTCACCGGTCGTTGTGTCGTTTAAAATATACTCACGCAGCTCCGCAACCGACCAATTCTTAATTGATTGATAAACGGGGTCATTCAACTGTGATTCTATGATTCGTGATACTTCATCCTGTTCAGGAGGCAGCAATGGGTTTTCCCGGATATCAGCCAGTGTCAAATGGCTAAGAACTAGTTTTGCCGCGATTCGCTCCTGGACTGTTTCAGCAGCCAAGCCGGCCAAGCGGTCTCCCGATTTCTCTTCGTTCGCTTTGGCTAATAAATCCTTTAAAGAAGTAAATTGATAGACTGTACCTAAATAGGTTGTTTGCAGCTTCAAGGAATATCCCCCTTTCCTAATGATGGAATGTTAATGTTTTAATGACGACCGGAACCACATTTGTTTGCAGCAAATGTCCGATATCAATATAATCACCGTGCTCTACTTTAATTTGATCAATACAGATAATTCTTTGATTTGGTTTCTGCACCTTAATCGTCTGTCCAAGAACCTTTGCATGATCGCTTTCTAAAACAAGGACTAAAGGCTGTTCTGGATTTGGCTTTATCCTGATAGCGTCTAATATCGCAGCAGCCAATTCCTGCACATCCCGAAAGCCTAAATATGGCAGTTCCGTTATATATAAAGCAAAATTTTGCCCGTCTCTCTGTGAATCGTATATTTCCAGTGCCTGCTGCACTGACTCATGCATCCGTTTTAGACCATCCTTTACATCATGCCGAAACGGAACTTGGAACACAGGGAGATTCCTGATTGGCAAGTCGCTTGCTTCCACATGAATCGTGGCGCCGCTTATTTCCGTTGTTTGTGTACCGGCACCAAGTACGGTGGCCCGTACGGTTTCATCCGGATGAATCCATTGCCATTGAGCTAACTCTTTGCTTTCCCGCAAAGAAGCGGCAAGTATTTCACCAATGTCATCATAGTGTGCAGTCGCTGGAGTTCCGGCCTCATAATGATAAAGACATTCACTTATTCCACCCGAAAACATGATGGCATCAATGGCTTCCTGCCAATCTGGTTCATGCCCCAGAAGCAGCGGCTGATCGGCTGGCAGTAATTCACGATTTAGCATTCTTGCAATGACGGCAGCCATAAAACCTGTCAGTGATTTTATTTCCTGGCGGTTACGGCTGTCCCCTTCTCTCATACCACTGAAAGGATCACCCCATTGCCGAAACAATGCTTTTATAGGAGATGAAATGCTTTTTATCTGATTACCGGAAAATTCAATTAATCGGCCCCCGATATGTAATGTACAGGTGCCGCACAATTTTCCTGATTTGAATACAGCAACATTGGCCGTTCCCCCGCCGATATCAATATTGGCAATGGTTTTCCCTGTCTTTTTTGAATACTCATAGGCACCGGAGCCTTTAGCCGCGATGATTCCTTCCAAATCCGGTCCTGCTGCAGCAACCAAGAAATCCCCAGCTTGATCTGATAAATGATGGACCATTTCCTGGGCGTTCTGCTTTGTTGCCGTTTCACCTGTTATAATGACGGCACCCGTTTGAATGTCTTTTGTTTCTACTCCAGCGCTTTGGTATTCTTTCTTTACCAGCTCATCAACTGCTTTCATATCAATGGTTGTCGCGGATAGCAGCGGCGTACGAAAAATGGGGCTGCGATACAAAACTTTTTTATCAATGATTTCGATTCGCGGCATATGAGCGCCGCCAGCCATATTCATCAGTGAAAATTTGCTAATCACAAGTTTTGTTGTACTCGTACCAATATCAATACCCGCACTCAGGATCTCCTCCTGCTGAGGCTCATATTTTTTGATAGCACTCACCCCATTCCTGCAAAAAACTACGAAAAAAAGGCACCTTATATGGACCATCTTAAAGAAAAGATAGTTTCATATAAGGCGCCTTTGCCTTCACAAATTCATTTTTATACTAGTAATATAGTCTATTTTCCGACACTTGTAAAGGGTTTCAGACAAAAATCACGACATCATCGGATACTGATTGCATGGCCTCATTCATCTCCACCAGCGAATTGCATTTCACCAAATCACGAATTTCCTGCAGGCCCTGTCCGGTTACCGAAGAGGAAACAACGATGGGTCCTTTAGGCAGGGCCCGTTTTAATTGTTCAATCGCTTTCGGAACATCTGCACCTTCAGCATCACATTTAGTGACTACTCCAATGGGAAGCTTATTAAAACCTGTGCTGAATCCCGGCGGAAATATCGTTTTTTGCTTTGTTGCATCCTGCAAAAATAGGATATGGGTTACCTCCAAAGCAGTTGCCATAATATTTTTGTAGAATAAAGGATTTTCCGTATATTCGCCAGGTGTATCCACAATCCAGTCATAATAAGTCAGCGTCTGGGTTTTAACCGCGTCTGCATTCCTCTCAAGGAGGGCATTGGTTAATGTGGATTTTCCAACGCCAATGGAACCGATCAGCATCGCCCTATTTTTCTTTGCCAATTTCAGCACCCCTTATGACTTAGTAATATCTGCCGGAGTATACCTTAGTACTTCTGACAAAAAACGATTGACTTCTTCCATTGCCATCTGTACGGAGGAAACACTGCCAATAATGACAAGGCTGCCGGTAAATCGATCTAGAAAGCCAATTTGAACATCCGCTGCTTTTGTCGCCAAATCCCCTGCTATAATGACCGTTTCACTTGGGGTTAACGTTAGAATTCCCATGGCACCGGCCTGTTGAATCCCCAGCTTATCAAACATATCAGGTTCAGGATTGGCAATTAAATGACTTAACGTAACCTGTTTCCCGGGTACAAACTCCTGGATGAACCGTTTTTTCTCTTCACTCATCCAATTCCCCTCCTTTGAGATCCGTTTTTACTTAACCAGCCATTGATTCGTTTTCTTGTTTTGGCAAATACTCATCTTTCCCAATGATGCCGGCTTCACGGTCTTTCTTCTCCAATTCAAGTGCTTTCGGAACGGATAACCAGTAAGCAAGACCGATTCCAATTAATCCAGCAGAGAATTTTCCAATGATAATCGGTAAAATTAATGTCGGCTGAAAGTTGGCTGAAAAGGATAAATGATCCCCAAGTAAGAATGCTGAACAGACCGCAAACGCAATATTAATCACTTTGTCTTTCGGCGGCATCGTTTTTACCAGTTTAAACATTGCCAGGATATTCGCAATTGTAGCAACCAGTCCTGCACTGCCTTCTTTGCTAAGACCGATTTTACCACCAATGGATTCGAGCGGGCCTCCTGCATATTTTTGCAGTAAATACACCATCGGGAATGCCCCAGCCAGCATAATTCCAATGTAACCCGCTGTTTCCAAGGCACGGAATTGGTCTTCTTTATCAGCCATGATTGGATGAAAGCCCCAGCTGCCAAATACCGTCGAGAATAGACCTGTAAAAATTTCAACGATTGAAAAAACTAACACCAGTTTAATTCCAGCATCCATAATTCGTCCAAACCACATAAAGGCTTTGATCATGAAATCTGGAAAGAAATAGAGACCTAAGGCGATGACTACAACGAAAATAAGAAGTGGGAGTAAATTTAACAGTATTTGACCATAAGCTAAAGCAAATTGGTATTTTGCCTCACCAGTAGTTGAAATGAAATCGCGAACTTTAGAATTGGATAAAAAGATTATGGTACTGGAAATGAGCGCTCCAATCGGAATGGTTAAAACGCCAGCCATGACTCCGAGCGCCATATATTTATGATCCCGTTTATCCAGCATCGCAAGTCCCATCGGAATCGAGAATACAATTGTTGCCCCAGCCATAAAACCAACGATCATGGCCATAATCCAGCCCTCTTGGGTTTGCTTTAATACTTCCGCTAATTGGTAGCCGCCCATGTCGGTTGCCAAAATCGATGTAGCCGCAATCGCCGGGTCAGCACCAATGGCTGAGAAAAATGGGCCGCAAACTTTGCCAATAAACCATGATAAATATGGAATGGATGCCATAATTCCTGCTGCTGGTACAAAGATATGCCCCACAGCATGCAGCCCTTCCATGAATTGTGCTCCTAATCCTTCATCACTGTTACGTATCGCGGCAAAAGCCCCTAAGACGGCACATGTCATAATAATATAAATGACTACTTTTCCTACCATTTCCATAAAAATTCCCTCCTTGACTATGTTTTGTTTACTATTTATTAAAACGGAAAATGTAAGCATGCTTACTGGCAGACTTTTCTATTAAAAATATTAACGGCTGTAAAAAAGACAAAAAGGTGCCCTGCGGTTTCGTAAAACGAAAACGCTAAAGCACCTTTGCTCGGTCTATTCACTTGTGTAAAGTTTAAGCGTTATATTTTAATATAATCCGCTTTGCTACATTTTCCAGATTTACCTGTTGGTTCATGCTGATTTTTCGCATTTTTCTATAGGCAGCATCTTCGGGGAGATTAAATTTCTCCATGATGATTCCCTTTGCCTTTTCGACTATTTTTCTTTCATTTAACTGCTGGTTCATTTTTTCAACTTGCTGTCTGTAAGCATTAGCTGTTTCCGCCTGTTTCAGGGCTATTTCAACCGCCGGAATTAAATTGGCTTCTGTAATAGGCTTAACCAAATACCCCACTATATTGGCCCGTTTCGCCTTATCAATGTATTCCCGCTGACTGTAAGCCGTTAAAATGAGAATAGGGATATTCAATTTTTTGGATATAATTTCACTTGCCTTTAAGCCATTTACTTTTGGCATTTTAATGTCCATAATGATTAAATCAGGTTCAAGCTTAAAAGCTAGTTCAATTGCTTTTTCTCCATCTCCTGCCTGTGCAGCTACATCGTAACCGGCATCTTCGAGCATAAATGCAATATCCATGCGGACAATCGATTCATCCTCAACAACCATAATTCTTTTTTTCACAGTTGAACCACCTCCCTTTGTAATGGGAATCTGACAGTTGCTATGGTCCCTGTCTTGGCTCTTTCAATCGAAAAGTGACCTGACAAATCATGCTCCATCATCAATTTCACAATATCTAAACCAAGTGATGGTTTGGACAATGGTGAATATCCTTCACCATTGTCCATCACTTGAATTTCCATTTGATCCTTTCTCTGATGGAAGATAACCTCAATTTTCCCGGCAGATTGCGACTTAAACGCATGTTTTACACAGTTTTGAATTAATTCATTCACAACCAATGCCACTGATACCGCTTTATTAGAATTTATACGAGAATGAGAACCTGCGTATGTAATACTAATCTGCTTGTGATCATGTTCTGCTTCTAACACAAGTGTATTGCCAATTTTCTCAATCAGTTTATACAGATCAACATCATCTACACTTGACCCGGAAAGAATAATTTCATAAACAGATGCAATGCTTGTAATCCGGTTTAAGCTCTCCACGAAATGAACCTTGCTCTCCTCCGGCAGCCCTCTTCTCATTTGCAGACGCAAAAGGCTTGCTACCGTTTGCAGATTATTTTTCACTCGATGATGGATTTCGCGTATTGCAACTGATTTGACAATCAATTCTCTTTCCTTTTCCCTGAGCTCGGTAATATTTTTGAAAATAACAAAGGTGCCGCCGGTTTTTTCTTGCTTTATTAGTTGGATTTTCTTTATTTGAAAAACCTTATTTAACATTTTGGCCTCTTGAACAATAAGTTCATCAGGGTCTTTTAAAATCTCTTTGATGACTGGAAAGTAGGAAACCAATGGTTTTCCTATCCAAGTGCCCTCTTGATCAATTTCCTGGATGAGGTTTGTCCCGGAAGGATTACAATAAAGAATCTTTCCATTTAGATCCAGATAAAAAATAGACTCTTCTATCATTTCAGGAATAATCGGTCTATTTTCTGCAGTCCCCATGGGAATTCCACTTAAAACATCAGTTGTATCTGTTAACGCTTCCATTTTTATCTGTCCCTGCACCAATTCTGTGATATCCTTCTCCATAATGAGAGTTCCAATCACCCGATTGTCCAATCTTTTGATTGGAACAACACTTTGGTCGACAGTCTTCCCTTCCTGTGTTAAGGCACGATTTGAGAACGCCGGTTTTCCTGTTCTCAACGTGAGGAATACAGATGGCTCAAAAGCTTCATAGGCAAATTTCCCTACAACCGATTTTTCATATACTGATTTGGCTGTTGTGGGAACTGCTTCCGCAACAACAATTGCATGTTTTCCTTCTTTCGTAGGACAATCAATAAAAACGTTAGCTTTGTTAATATCCGCAATTAACGGTAAATTAACAACGACCTCTTTAATTCTATTAACGTCTTCATCTGATAGATTCGTATGCTGGAAGCATAATTCCTCTACTGAGCTGTAATTCATATGATGATTCTCCTAACCGTATAGAAAGACAAATTACATGAAACTATTATAGTTTGTTTTTGCGAATTTTGTCAATATTGTTACAAGAATCTCATATTAATTTTTGGATACCGGTTAAGCCCCTGTTCCCGTGTGGTTCCATTTCAGCTGGCGGCCGTGCCCCTGAATACATTTGAATGAATAAAAAGGTACAAGAAATTGCTCACACTTTTTAAAAGAAAATAAGCCGCTTGGCGTTATTTGTCACGGACAACTCGTGTTAACAACTGTTCGGGAATATATCAAAGGACGTGAAATGACAGCTTATACAGCATGCCGCCCAGAAGTTGAAGCAGCAGGAGCAACCTATATTGAGGAATTGCTTCATGTAGATGGAAATATTGTCTCAGGTCATGCATGGCCAGGTCTTTCTGAATTGATGCTGGAATTCTTTAAGCTGTTGAAGTTTGAAAGTCGGGCCGCCGTTTAATCGAGAAAATCACAAAAACCAAGGGGGTTGCATCCCCTTGGTTTTTATATGCTTCATCCACACTTTTTAAAAATATAAGCTCCCTGTTCCATCGCCGCCAGTTCAACCACATCGTTGATTTGAACTTCCTCGGCCATTCTTCCTGTTACCCGTTCACCTGTTGGCAGATCTACGATCACAACATAGTATGGGGTCAAGTGTTTGAATTCAACTGATGATATATTAATTTTAGTAAATGTGTAAACCGTTCCTTTGCCTTCTCTTTCCTCTTCCCTAAAATCGACTGCACGGCAGGAAGGACAGATCAACCGTGCTGGAATGCTGGTGTGTCCACATTCTTCACATACATGTACGGATAATTTCATTCCGCTGACCTCCCATTCGTAAAAATATGGACAGTGGAATAAGAACCTGTCCCGCCTAAATTTTGTGCCAGCCCGATTCTTGCTCCGTCTACCTGATTGCAGGCCGTACCGCGCAATTGCTCAACAATTTGATAGATTTGTGCAAGACCTGTTGCGCCAATTGGATGGCCTTTCGAAAGCAATCCGCCGCTCGTATTAACAGGGATCCGGCCTCCATGCCTCGTGTCCCCATTCTCAAGCAGTTTCCATCCTTCGCGGACCTTGGCTAACCCTAATGCTTCATATGCAAGGATTTCCGTCATCGAAAAACAATCATGCAGTTCAATCACATCAATATCCTCTGGCCCAAGTCCTGCCTGCGCGTAAGCTAAATCAGCTGATGTTTTGGTGGCAATGAACGTTAATAAATCATCCGCCTCTTGTGCCTGTGTCGGTCCTGATGCCTGCGATGAAGCGATGACACGGATGCCGGATTGGCCTCTTGATAAAACCACTGCTGCCGCGCCGTCTGTAATTGGGGAGCAATCAAACAGCCCAAGCGGCTCGGTAATCATCCGGGCATTTAAAATTTCCTCCAATGTCACTGGATCACGGTATTGAGCCATTGGATTATTCAAGGCATAATTCCTGTTTTTCAATGCAACCATGGCCAAATGTTTTTTCGTTGCTTCTGTTTCATAAAAATAACGATTGGCCAAAAGACCGAAAAAGCCCGGGAAGGACAGGCCAGCCGCTTTCTCATTACTGTCGGTATCCATTGCCGCATTGATGGCTGATGTGACAACATCTGTTCCTGCATGTTTCATTTTTTCACCGCCGGCAACTAAAACCGTGTTATAAACCCCAGCCTCTATCATTTCACAAGCATGGCGGAAGGCAATCCCGCCGCTTGCACAAGCCCCCTCCATTTTGGCTGTTGGAATCGGCCCCAGCCCTAAATCATGAGCAATAAGAGAGCCCAGGATTTCCTGATTAGCAAGCGAACCGGACATAAAGTTCCCAATAAAAACGGCGTCTACCTTCGGAAATCCCGCTTCTTTTAAAGCTTGGAAACTAGCATCCAAAAGTAATTGTTTCAGAGACTGTTCTTTTAATGTCCCGAACTGGGTAATTCCCGTTCCAATGACCGTCACATGATTCACTGATGAACACCTCCATAAAGTTTTTTCATTTCTTTCTTTAAAATTTTGCCGTAGGAGCTCTTTGGCAGTGCCTCGACAAATTCAATCCGTTTTGGCTTTTTAAAACTGCCCAAATGCTGCTTGCACAGCTCAAGTATTTCCGTTTCTGTTGCGGTTTCTCCCTCTTTTAACACGATAAAAGCAGAAACGGCTTCTCCCCATTTTTCATCCGGCAGTCCAATGACACAGGTTTCCTTTACCGCTTTGTGTTTATTTAATACTTCTTCAATCTCCCGCGGGTAAATATTTAGTCCGCCGGAAATAATCACTTCTTTTTTGCGGTCGACTAAATGCAGGAACCCCCGCTCATCCGTCCAGCCCAGATCACCTGTATGCAGCCATCCGTCCTGAAGGGTTTCAGCCGTGGCTTCCGGGTTATTCCAGTATCCCTTCATAACCAGGGATCCTTTACAAATAACCTCGCCCACTTCACCTTGAGGAACCTCTTCCCCATTCTCATCCACCAATTTCATTTCTACAAACGGCCCGCTTAAACCGCATGAATCCAAGTGGCCCGCCAGCTCTTTCCTTGGCATGATGGTAATTGCCATCGGTGCCTCTACCTGGCCATAGGTTTCAACAAATTTATCTCCAGCTGCATCTAAGGCAAGCTGCAGTTTGCTTGCAGCAATCGGTGACCCGGCCATATTGATGCTTTTAATATGTACAAGCTTTTCCGGGTCAAAATTTTTCCCCTGCACCAAAAGGTTAACAATCGTCGGAACAAGGAAAATGATGCTTACCTTTTCATGGTAAAGCACATCCAATGACTCTTCTGGGTCAAATTTTTCAAAAATCACCTGGGTCAGTCCGTACAGCCAGGAAGCATGAGAGAGAAAGTTGCTGCCATGTGTCAGCGGTGCGACATGTCCAATCACATCATCCCAGCTGATTTCACAGGCCATTGCGAGCGACAGCGCCCCTGACACAATATTCCGGTGGGATAATGTAACACCCTTTGGCTTACCGGTTGTTCCCGATGTATACATAATTGCGAAAGAGTCATCCTCCTCCACTTCTTCCTCACGATAATGAATCGAAGCCTCGGCAATCAATTTTTCGTACATGTCACCTACCGTAATTTTAGCTATTGGGCTGGAAATCGCATTCAGCAGTTCTTCTTCTCCAATTAGTAAAATGGCTCCGGATTGTTCCAGCATATATTCATGTTCTTCCGGATGCAGGCGGTAATTGAGCGGGACCTTGATAAATCCGCCGAACGCACAGGCCAGGTCCAGTTCAATATGCTCCGACCGGTTGGACATCAAAATGGCCACACGGTCGCCTTTTTTGATTCCCCTGCTTTGAAGGAGTGATACAATCTTGTATGTCCGTGTCTCCAGCTCCCCGTAGGTATAGGTAAGCTGCTTGTATTTCACTGCCGGTTTATGTGAAAATGAACGAAAGGTCTTTTTAGCATAGGATGCAATCGTTTCCATTTTTTCTAAGCCCCCTCCCTGTAAAAATTAAACACACTAAACTTTGTTCCCGGAATCAGCTCTCGGACAGCCTTTGCTCCAGGGGCTGCTGTTACCATAAATTCTATCGTGATGGCTACCGTATTTCCGCCTTCTAGAAAATGACCGCCGCGAATGACTCCATGTTCATCAATTAATACACCATGAAAATGAATTTCCGGGCGGCCGTCTTCAGTAACTCCAATAAAACCGGTCCCGCTTAGAAGCTCGGCTGGTTTCTGTTCTTGAATCGGTTGGCTGTAGGAAAGCTTTCCATTTCTGTTTTGAAAAATGCAATAATGCAGCGATACTAATGAACCCATACATTGAAAGGAGCCGGCCTTAATATTGTATTTTTCACATTGTTCTAAAATGCCGAGCAGCAGGTCTTCTCCTGCCGCCAAACTCCCTATTAAGGTACCAGTTTCTTCATTATATATGGCATGTGATTGGCGCATGGCATTTCCCTCCCTGATTTCCAAATCGATGGAGCTAAGCAATAACAGCCCCTCCATCCACCCGGAGTGTTTGTCCGGTGGTATAACTGGATTCAGGCGTACAGAAATAGCAAACGGCTTCTGCAATATCACCCGGCTGCCCCATCCGTTTCACGACCTGTCCGTCAAGATTATAATGAATGCCGGCTGTAATTCTTGTTTCAACCGCACCTGGAGCTACACTGTTACAGGTAATCCCTTTTGAACCAAGCTCCTTGGCCACCCATTTTGTTAAGGCAATCACACCGCCTTTGCTGGAAGCATATGCAGGGCCCGAACGCCCCTTCCAGGAGTCCTCATTGAAGCCGGACACCTGCCCGCCGTTGATACCTGAAATGGAACTAATGTTGACAATTCGGCCGTAGCCTTTGGAGAGCATATGAGGGTAAACTACTTTCTGAATGAAAAAGAATGCTGCTTTCAAATTGGTATTTAGGTCGCGGTCCCAAATTTCCTCTGTCATTTCTTCGATATCCATACGCCCGGCTGTTCCGGCATTGTTGATTAAAATATCAATTTTTCCAAACTCTTCAATTGTTTGATCCACAACATTTTGAATGTCGCTTATATTGCGAATGTCAATTTGATGGGTTCGAACCTTGCTCGCAGGGAAGTCGCTCGTAATCGTTGCTGCCATTTCAGAGGCATCCATTAAATCGACGATCACAATATGTGCTCCTTCTTGTGCAAGTCTATAGGCACATCCGCCGCCAATTCCGCCGGATGCACCTGTTATAATCGCGACATGACCTTCTAATTTTCCCATTGGAAATCCTCCTTGTTTTTTAAAATAGTAGCTGGCTGGTTATCCGCGGATTTGGGCCGGAAATCCGCGGATGGAGAGTATCTATCCGCGAATTCCACCTAGATATCCGCGGATTTACTAACGATATCCGCGAATCTGAAATTCACGCGATTTTTCAAGCTTCATCCGCAATTACGGCCTATTGATCCGCGAAATAGAAAATTATTTAATCCCCATCAAATCTGGTAAATAGGTCGACAGGGACGGAATATACGTAATCAGCAGCAGTACAACGACCGCAGCTACCACGAATGGTATGATGGCCTTTGAAATACTTTGAATCTTCACATTGCCGATACCGCTCGCTACATATAGGTTCAATCCTACTGGCGGCGTGAACAGACCAATTGCCAAGTTCACCGTCATAATGACACCAAATACTGTCGGGTCCATATTAAAGTGAAGAATGATCGGCAATAGAATCGGAACAAAGATGTAAAAGGCACTGATGGCATCAATAAACATACCAGCAATCAAAAGAATAATATTTAAGATTAATAGAATGATAATTGGGTTCGATGACAGTCCAAGCAATGTATCTGACATCGTTTCCGCAATGGATTCAGTTGTAATAATATAAGCAAATAGTGATGCTGTGCTGACGATAAAGGTGATGATCGCGGTTTGAACTGCGGCATCATAAAGAATTTTGAAAACATCAGCTATTTTCAACTCGCGATAAATGAAGATTCCTACGATGAAGCCATAGAATACTGCAACAACGGCCGCTTCTGTCGGGGTAAAAACCCCTCCATAAATACCTCCTAAAATGATAACCGGGATTAACAGACCGCCAATCGCATCAAGAAAAGCTTTCCAAATTTCCTTTCCGGATGCCCGCTTTCTTACCTCAATGGCTGCAGCCACTTCATTATTGGCCCCCGGCACTCCGGAAGAAAGACCTCTTTTCTTGGCATAAAGAGCGGCAAAGACGAACGCAATGCCCATTAACAATCCAGGGAAAATCCCTGCGACAAACAACCGGCCAATTGAAACACTGGCCTGATCGCCGGCAACTACAGCAAATATGATAAAAGCTATACTTGGCGGGATAACAATTCCAATGGCACCAGAACTGGCTACTAGTGCACTCCCAGTCTCCCGCTTAACACCATTTTTCGCTAAAGCGGGAATTAAAATACCGCCAATTGCCGCAACCGTTGCCGGGCCTGAGCCGGAAATAGCCGCAAAGAAAATGGCTGTAATCACCGTAACTAAAATCATTCCGCCTTTTAAATGGCCGACACATACATCCGCAAAATGAATCAGCCGCTTGGATATACCGGCATAATCCATAATGACACCTGCTAATACAAAGAACGGAATGGCGAGAAGGGTAAACTTTGACACACTGGAAAATAAAATATCTGGAACCAATTCCAGATTCGTGATCCCTCCGGATATAAGGAGAACAGCAATCGAAGAGACCCCTAGCGAGATGGCAATCGGAAGCCCGAGAAAGACCAAAATAAAGAAAATCCCAAATAATAATAGGGCTGTCATGCTTTAACCCCGCTTTCTTCATTAGATACTTGTTTCCACTCGCGGAATCCCGCTTCGATGGCCCGGTATAATCCGAACAAACAGCCAACCGGGAACCCTAAAGTAAAGACCCATTGATTCCAGCCAAGAGATGGAGTTTTCTGCTCTGACTCTATTTGGAAACTCACCATATCATAGCCAAAATAAACAAAGATTAGAAAAATAACAGAAATAAGAGCACAACTTAAGATAATCAATGCTTTCTTCGGCACCCCTGATAATTTGTCAAACAACATGGTAAAGCCTAGGTGGGCATTCATTCGAATGCCCGCCGCAGCTCCCAGGAAAGTTAACAACACAAACAGATTCACTGTGACTTCTTCTGTAAATGAAATCGAGTAATGAAAGAGATATCTTGATACGACATTTGCAAAAGCTAGGATACTCATAATTCCCAATGTAACTGCCAAAATTGTGTTTTCGATATATGCAATGGCTTTTGACATGATATCCCCCCTATTACTTCTCTTGGAAAGCTTTTAACAAGTCTGCTCCCCATTCTTTCTCATACTTTTGATAGATTGGTTCAGAAGCCTTCTTAAATTGCTCAATTTCTGCATCTGTCGGATAGTAGAATTTCATACCAGCTGCTTTTAATTCATCAATTTGCTTTGCTTCTTTTTCACGTGCTAATTTAATCTGGTATGCATTTGCATTTTTAGCCGCTTCTTTGATAATGTCTTGGTCCTCTTTGCTCATGCCGTCAAATTTCTTTTTGTTCATACCAAAGATTAACGGGTCATAAGAATAGTTCCACATTGTAATATACGGCTGTACTTCGTTTAGCTTAGATGAGTGAATAACATCAATTGGATTTTCTTGGCCGTCGATTGTTTTTTGCTGAAGTGCAGTAAATACTTCAGAGAATGTCATAGCAGTCGGGTCTGCCCCGTATCCTCTCCATAAATCTGTATACATTTTGATTCCCGGGATACGGATCTTTAAGCCTTTTAAATCTTCAGGTGTCTTAATTGGATGGACACTGTTCGTTACTTGTCTGAAGCCATTTTCTCCGAAGCCTAACGTTTCAATTCCTTTTTCAGTCAGGATTTTCTTCAGTTCTTCTCCAGCTTTTCCATTCAATTTTTGGTCTACTTCATCTAAATTTTTGAATAAAAATGGAGCACTAATCACACCAAGACGAGCATCAAGTACAGAGTAAATGATTGGAGAGTGATAACTAAGGTCTGTAGAACCTTTTACAAGCATTTCTACCCCTTTTGCAGAGTCTCCGCCAGATAATTGTTCGTTTGGATAAATCTTTGTTTTGATTCTTCCATCTGTTTTCTCTTCTACTTCTTTTGCAAACTTCTCTGCTGCTTTATACCAAGTAGATGATTCTGATACGGTTACAGACATTTTTAAATTGTAGCTTTTCTTGCCCCCGTCTGAAGAACTTTTAGAACTTCCGCAGCCTGCAAGGATAAGCATAATAGCGCTTACAACAGCGATTAATAATTTTGTACGTTTCAATGTTTTTCCTCCTTTTTTATGTTACATGGGTAAAACCTAATCGAAGTGAAATTTCTTTTACCGCCTCTAAGCCAAGCTTAATCGATTGTTCCATAATGTCTTCGCTAAAGCGGTAGGATAGGGCTGACACAGACAAAGCGAAAACCATTTCCTGTCTGGCATTATAAATAGGAAAGGAAATGCCCTTTAAACCTTCCTCCCATTCTTCATCGTCAACGGCATAACCATTTGTACGAATATTGACTAATTCTTTCAGTAAATCCTGTTTTCTTGTAATCGTATTGGCGGTCATGGGCTTCAATTCATTTCTGGCAAAATAGTCTTCCAGCTGTTTTTCGTCAAAATGTGCCAAAAACAGCTTGCCGGAAGCCACACAGTATAGTGGAGCTTTTCTGCCGATATTCACGACAATCCTCGCTGCAGATTTGCTTTCTATTTTTTCAACATATTGAACTTGTTCAAAGCTAAGTTGTGCCAAAAAACTGCTTTCATTAACGGTTTCGGTAATGGATTCTAAATAGGGCCGGGCAATTTGAATAATATCTAGGTGTGAGGAGGCCTTTAAGGCGATTTGAAACCACTGTTGTGATAAATGATATTTCTCTTGCTGATTTTTTTTGACATAACCGAGTCTCTCAAATGTCGATAGAAAGCGATAAAGCGTAGCCTTATTACTGCCCGCTTTCGTCATCATTTCTGTAAAGGTCATCGGCTGTTCGGCAATCATTTCTACTAGTTTAAAAGCTTTTTCTACTGTTTTTAAAACCTCAGTAATGGGACCACCTCCTGGAAAAGGTTTCACTTTGTGGAACTAGAGTTACAATATTTGAAATTAATTATAATTTATATATTTTGGAATTGTCAATAAATTATATTTTTTGTAAAAATTAATCCTTCTCAAAGTCTGCAGATTATGTAAAAATATAGAAAAGTATAGTGGTAGATTCGCATAGTTCAGGGGGCTTCTTTGTGAAAGTGTTTGAGTTTGTCATGAAAATCGTTTCGAAATATTTACCGATATGGATTGTATTCATGTCGATTATTGCCTATCTATTCCCTGGCGCTTTTATCTCCATCCGTCATTTGACGGGACCGGGACTTGGAATGATTTTTCTATTAATGGGGATGTCGCTTTCGACGGAAAGTATCTTATCTGTATTAAGAGCACCAAAGTATACCATTATCGGGGGAGTACTGAAGTGGACCATTACGGTCGGGATCACAGTGTGCATCGCCTATTTATTTTTCCAAGGCAAGCCGGAACTGGCAACCGGGGTCATTTTAGCAGGAACCGTTCCGAGCGGGACATCGGCCAATCTTTATTCCTTTATTGCCGGCGGGGAGGTAGCACTAAGCATTACCCTGGCTTCTGTTGATACAGTCATTTCACCTGTGCTCACACCGACATTGGTCAAACTTTTTGCCGGTCAGTTAATTAATGTAGAGTTTCTTCCGTTATTTTTAAATATTATTTACATTGTTTTTATTCCCTTGTTTTTGGGGTTATTTTTACAATGGAAGTGGCCGCGGAAAGTGGAGTACGTCAAACCTTACACATCCTTTTTGTCGACAATGGCCTTATTTATTGTGGTCTTATCAGTGGTATCCAGTGCCCAAGCATCCCTGCAGCAGCAGCTGGATCAGCTTCCATTGGTTTTTGCGGCTGTCTTTTTGCAGGTAGCCATTCCGATGTTTGCGGGGTATGGATTCGCCCGGTTTTTGAAAGTCCCGGAAGTGAACTGCCGCTCCATCCTGTTCCATGTCGGGATCTGCAACACGGCTTTGTCCTCCACCCTGGCAATGGAGCATATCAGTTCTGTCGCCGCTGTTCCGGCTGTAGCTAACATGGTCGTCAACCTTACACTAGGTGCGCTTGTTGCCAATCGATTTGCCTTTTCACACCGAGGGAAGGGTCAGGGCTCTGCTGCAGCTTCTAAGGTTGGGTGAATTTATTTAGGTGTATTCTAGTAGAGGTCCTTGATTGGACCTTTATTTTGTCTTTTATGATTTTTGGGGTTGATTGGGGATTGATTATCTTACCTCTGATTCTGTTTTTTCCGTCTTTGAGGGCTGATAAGGGCCGGTTATCTTAATCAAATCTTGCTCCCCCACCTTTTCGGGCACCTAGAACCCTTCTACTTTACCGAAACTCTTGCTCCCCCACCTTTTCGGGCACCTAGAACCCTTCTACTTTACCGAAACTCTTACTCCCCCACCTATTCGGGCAGCTAGAACCTTTCTACTTTACCGAAACTCTTGCTCCCCCACCTTTTCGGGCACCTAGAACCCTTCTACTTTACCGAAACCCTTGATCCTCCTCCTGTTCGGGCAGCTAGAACCTCTCTACTTGACCGAAACTCTTGCTCCCCCACCTTTTCGGGCACCTAGACCCCTTCTTCTTTTCCTAATTCCCTCTATATCTTCATCGCTAAACTGACTCCAAATTTCACCAAAATCTTTTTTTCAAAAACAGTCATCATCATTCAATCTTTGACATAGGTTTTAATAAGTGTCGAAAGCACTCATCCTATAATGAAAGAGGCTGTTTCCTTTGAAAAATAAAATCGTTTTGTATCAAGGCAAAAAATATCGGGTTCTTTTCCACTACTCCTCTGATTATTGCGAAATCCAGGAGGAGAACTTCAAATACAATATTGAACTTGTTCATCAATCGGAATTAATGTTGTTTGAGGACCTAAAAGAGGAGGAGTAATGATTACTCCTCCTCTTCCTCTTCATCCGGCCCTTCTTCTTCATCTTCCTCTTCTTCTGTCTCATGAAGTTTCTCAATTTCATCGGTCAGCTGTTCGAACGCATGCAGCCGGAATTTAGCACTGGCAATTAAATCATCAATAATTTGCAGGAAAGTATCATAATCTACCCCATTTTCACTGCATTCCTTGATCAGTTTTAAAAAATCTTCCTCGTATAAGTGGTATCGTTCATTAAATGTTTCTTGGTTCATCGTTAAAAAATACTCTTCATCCACCACAAACTCATTGAATATTTTTTTCGTCAGCCGGGCCTTAGTGACCTTTATTTCTTCCTGATCCAGTTCATTCTCATAATGCTTGGCATCTTCATATTCTGAGCATAAGGTGGCATAGATTTTTTCAAGCAGGTCTGTGGGTTCTAAATACTTTAACTTTGCCATTGAAAAACCTCCGGGACTCATTAGTCTATTTATTTCCAATTCAATAAGCTTATAGAACCCACTCCCCCCCATGAATAAGGAGCAAACTGTCTAAGGCCGCAAAAACCGCTTTATTTTTCCCGCATAAGCAGCAAAAAAGGTTATATGATGTACATTATCCAATGAGTATCTTTTCTTCTGCATAACGGATTTTTGATAATTTATTTGAACGTCTCGCCAAGGCAAAAGCCATGGTTAATGGGCCAAGTCTCCCTATAAACATCATGATGGTTATTAAGATACGGCCTGCAGGGCTTAAATCACCTGTTAAACCGGTGCTCAGTCCAACGGTACCGAAAGCAGAAACGGTTTCAAATATAATCGCTTCTATATCAGCACCTTTTTCGGTAATGGTAAGAAAAAAGAAAATGATGAAGATAAAAATAACACCTGATACGGCGATTGACAACGCCCTAAATACTTGGGAGGACGGAATCCTCCGTTTAAACACATTTATATCTTCCTTGTTTGTTAAAACCGACCATAAAGCAAGAAGCAGCAAAGCAAATGTTGTCACTTTAATTCCTCCTCCTGTTGAGCCGGATGATGCCCCAATAAACATTAATCCTATCATTAAGACAAGCGAACTGGATGTCATTTGTCCGATATCTATCGTATTAAAGCCTGCTGTACGGGTAACAACTCCCTGAAAATAAGCAGCCCACCATTTGTCCTCTGTCCCCAAGTTCCCTAAAGTCGCAGGATTATTATATTCCAATGCAAAAATGATGAAGGTACTTATAATATTAAGAAATATAGTAACAGTCAGCACTATTTTCGTGTGCAGGGAGAACTTAAATATATTTCTCTTTTTAAAGATGTCTTCGACCACGAAAAAACCAATTCCGCCGATTATAAATAATGAAGTGATAACGATATTTACAGTCGGGTCACCTGCCCATTTGCTCAAGCTGTCTGACTCCAGGCCAAAACCAGCGTTGTTAAATGCCGAAATAGAATGAAAGATACCATAGTAGATGGCTTTTCCCGCACTCATGTCCTGTCCCCATCTTATCGCTAAGAAAATAGCTCCCACAGCCTCCACTAGTAAGGTAATAATAATAACTCTTTGTACAAGTTTAATAATTCCTTGCATTGAAAATGTATTCATAGATTCTTGAAGCAGGAGTCTTTGTTTAAATCCAATCTTTTTTCCTAATAAAATAAATATGAGAATTCCACTCGTCATAAATCCCCAGCCGCCCAGTTGAACGAGCAGAAGCAAAACGATTTGGCCAAACAAAGTAAAGGTAGTACCCGTATCGACTACCCCCAAACCTGTTACACAAACAGCTGAAGTCGCTTCAAATAATGCATCAATTAAGCTGAGATGATGTCTGTCTTTTGTGGCAGCCGGGATCATAAATAAACACGTCCCAATAAAGATCAATGCAATAAAACCAAGTATTAAAATATGTGCAGGGTTAAGCTGCATCGTCTTGTATTTTTTTATTTTTTTGGAAAAAGTCAATAGGATCACCTTCAGTGCGTGGATTTTGTTTTATCATATCCATTTTATATATTTTCTTCAATTTTCAGAAGGAAGTTGTGAATGTATCTGATGCAGCCCATTATGATTTAAGATGTCTATTAACTGGTAATAAATTCAGATAAATAAGAGGAAAACCCCCTTTAAAATTGATTTTCTAAAGGCAAATTGACTCTTAAAAGCGTTTTTCTCACTCAAATCAGTCATTTAGGAATTCGTACAAGCTGAAGATTCCCGCTATGGTAAAGGTACCCGGGAATACATGGAAAAGCGCGCTTTCCTGAAGGGTTTTCGTCGTGGAAAGTTTTGAACAATTAGCCGAGCAGTACCAGCCAATGATGCACAAGATCATAAACACCTTACACATTTATAAAAACAAGGAGGAATTTTTCCAGCATGCCTTAATTGCACTTTGGGACGCCAGCCGAAGGTTTGACCCTGAGAAAGGGAATTTCACCAGTTATGCCTACTCGTATATCAAAGGCAGACTGCTGACGGAATTAAAAAGGTCCATCCATGAGGAAGAAACAACGGTCTGCCCCACAGAAGAGTTTTGGGAATTGATTGAGGAACCACCCAAGAGTGAATTAGACTGGGATCTTCTTGAACACATGCAATCGCTGACAGCAAACCAAAGAAAGTGGCTCAACTACACGGTCCATTTCGATTTATCCATCAGAGAAATCGCCGCACAAGAAAATGTGTCAGTTTCAGCCGTCAAAAATTGGCGTGCCGGGGCACGAGAGAAATTGAAGGGAGAAATGTCTGCAAAATAAAGTAAAAAAGCAGAGAGTGCTATAAACTCTCTGCAAACTTTTTAGAAGGAGGAAAGCGAGCGGTAAATCATGCTGGCAAGTTCCTCCCGATCCACCTCAAAGGCTGCCTTTGCATTAATCGGCCGGTCTGACAGCCTGTTTTTATCAATAATCGTTTGACCATAGGTGAATTCCCCTTTTGTTTCAACCTGGACATTGCATGGAATAAAGGTAAAGAGGTCAGGGTTAATCAAATAGGCGACCGCACAGGCATCATGCATAGGCATCCCATTTGTTCTGCCCTTCGTATAAAAATCCAGCATCCCTGCCGCTGCATCACTTACCCGATTTCCAATTCCTCTTATTTTTTCAATATCTTCCTGAAATAGTACGGCTTTATGGGTTACATCTAATCCAAATAAGGCAATTGGAATCCCTGAGTTAAAGACGATTTGTGCCGCTTCAGGGTCAACATACATATTAAATTCCGCAGTGGGAGTTGCGTTTCCCCCTTCATAAGCACCGCCCATGATCGAAAGCTGCTCAATTCGATTCAGGATATTGGGATAAGCGATGATGAGGCTGGCTACATTGGTTAACGGGCCAATCGCAACAATATGGACCTTTTCCTTGGAGTTAGAGATTAAATCCTTCATTGCCTCTACAGCATGATATCTACTTTCCTTTTGATTTCCTTCCGGAAGCTCCACACCGCCTAAACCATTTTCCCCATGGAACTCCTCTGCCGTAAATAATGTTTTAATCAGCGGTTTCCTGGCTCCTTTTGCTATTTCTATTCCTTTCTTTCCTGTTAAATGCACAAGCTTTAATGCATTGGACGTCACCTTTTCTACCGGAAGATTACCAGCTGTTGTGGTAATTAATTTTACATCTAATTTTTCTGATGTTAATGCTAGAAAAATAGCAATGGCATCATCAATTCCCGGGTCCGTGTCAATGATCACTGTTTTTTTCATGCCGTGCCCTCCCTAAAAGATACAGCTTCTTTTTACATGAACGTACCACTTTTTAGATAAACCCGCAAACAGATTCCTTTTAAAAAGCGTTGATCGTGTTGAGAAAACCATCATTCGGGTTTTAAAAACCGTTCCTGCATTGTAACACAATTGCCATAAACCCAAGACTTTCCGACTAGATAAAAATGGTATTTTTATAGTAATAACAATAGCAGGGGTGAAATAGGTCGAATGATAAAAAATATGTCGATGAATCTGAAACAAATGGGCAGTTATATTATTATTATCCTTTTCTTTATCGTCATAACAGATGTTTCCTACAATAATGTGAACCATCTTCGGGACCAGACCGTTGCCATCGGAGAATTGGACGTGCCCAAGATTGTGGTGATAGGTGACCTGAAAGCAGAATTTGCAGAAATGAGTCAATATACCGTGAAACATGCCTTGACACAGGAAATTCAATCAGAACAAATCAACAAGGAAATCGATTCTATTAAAAAAAACTTAGACAAGGCAAGCAAACTAAAGTTTTCAGCAAGCGATCAGGAGTTACTGGACGAAGTGAATCAAAATTTCAACAAATACATAACCATGCTTCCAGCCTTCCTGGGAGCATCTGAAAAAAATAAAGCTGACGCCGTCCAGGCACAGGTAAAAGAACTGGATACCATCAGCACACAAAATACGGTATTACTTCAAAAATTGTATAAGTCTGCCCAGCAGAAGACGGACGGAATGATTGAACAGTCCTATCAAGACTCAAATAAGTTTAATTATGAAGTCTTGATTCTGTCAGTTATTGCATCTATTTTCAGCTCCATTATTGCTTTTATCATGACCAGGACTATTTCGAGGATGGTGAAAAGACTGGTAAAAAGTGTGGAGGTATCGACGAATTCGATATCCAGTATTAAACAATCCATCGAACATACTGCTAAAAGTGCCGGAGAACTGGACGCTTCAATGATCAATGCAAATCATTCCGTGAATGAACTGGTCGAATCAATTAAGGTGTCGGCGGGAAATGCCACGATTACATCATCAGGAGTGGATGAAATTTCTGCTGCCATCGAGGAAATGAGTGCCTCTATTAATCTCGTTGCAAGCAGTACTGATACTTTGGCTGCTTCTGCAGAGGAAACCTCTTCGGCCATTGAAGAAATGATGACCACAATTGAACAGGTGGCAGGGAATGTAGGAAATGCAAGTTTGGAAGTGGAACAAATCTCCGCTGCCATAGAAGAAATGAGCACCTCCATCAAGGGTGTGAGTGAACACGCCAACAGTTTGACTGCCACTGCTGAACAAACTTCCAAAGCTGTGGAAGAGATGATGGCTTCTATTAAACAAGTAGCCGATAGTGCCCAACTTGTCAATGAGCTAAGCAGTTCTGTTAAGCAGGATGCTCTTGAGGGAACAACTGCATTACAGGAAACCTTAAGCGGCATGAACGAAATCTCCAAGTCCATTACCCAGGCTGCTGATATCATGCAAGGTCTTGGCAAAAGTTCTGAGGAGATTGGCAGCATTATTGAAGTCATTGATGATATTGCCGAGCAAACCAATTTATTGGCATTGAACGCAGCCATTGAAGCAGCCCGGGTGGGAGAACACGGCAAAGGATTTTCAGTTGTAGCTGAAGAGGTGCGGAAACTGGCGGAACGTTCTGCTAAGGCAACCAAAGAAATTGCCGGATTGATCAAAGGAATCCAAGCTGAAACCTCTGTGGCGGTTTCTTCTATCAAAGAAGGAGCTGAAAAAGTAAGCTTTGGCAATCAATTGGCTGAAAAAACCAATCAGGCCATCCAGAAAATTTTTAATGGGATTACACAGGTTTCAGAGGAAATGAATCAAATTGCCAGTGCAACCGAACAACAAAGAGAGAATAGTGATTTTATTACAAAAGCTGTAGAGAATGTCGCCAATCAGACAATGGAAATGACGCATTCCACAAAGGAACAATCGATCACCGCAGAGGAAATTGTCAGAGGGATTACAAATACAAAAGACCAGGTACAGCAAATTTCGATTGCAACAAGAGAGCAGGCACAGGGCAGCCACACCATTGTACAAGCCGTTAAAAATGTCTCTAACCAAACCGGCTCTGTCACAAATGCAACAAAGGAACAGGCCAAAGCGGCTGAGGAAATCGTCCGGAATATCACCAGCATCAAACAAAAGGTACAGGAGATGTTACTTGCTGCAACGGACCAGGCACGATATGGACAGGAGATTACCGCAGAAATTAGCAATGTCCAAAAACAGGCTGAAGAGCTGGACGCTGGTATCGAGATTCAAACCAATGAAGCGGAGGATGTCACAAACGCTATTAACGAAGTCAACCGTCAGGTAAAAAAATTAAAATAGGAAACACTTGGGCGGTTTTCAAACCTTCTTATCAGGGGGAAAAGAACCGCCCTCCTTCCACCTAAATTTTTAGTTGAGCATAAATCTATTTTCCTATATAGTTATATTGATTGAAATATACAAAAAACGGAAAAGAATGATATCAACTAATTTCAGAGTATTTTGTTAACTATCTTGGGGGGATAGAAATGGAGGTTTTTGTCGCCAGACAGCCAATATTTACGAAAAAGAGAGAGATTTTCGCTTATGAGCTGCTGTACCGCAATAATCAGGAAAATAAGTTTCCGGAAATCGATGGGGATATGGCAACAACAGATGTCATCATTAATAGTTTTATTAATATAGGAATCAATGAACTATCTAATGGAAAGCCCTGTTTTATTAATTTTACTGAAAAACTGCTTCAAATAAAGCTGCCTGCCTATTTTAAGCAAAATGAAATTGTCGTCGAAATCTTGGAAACGGTAAAAATCGGGCCGGAACTATTGGATATTTGTAAAGAACTAAAGAGCAAAGGCTATCAAATTGCCCTTGATGATTTTATTTTAGATGCAGGCAACCCCTATTCTTTTCCATTAATCGAACAGGCAGATATTATTAAAGTTGACTTTCGGCAAACCTCTGAGTCAATGAGGCGTCTGATTAAAGCGGTTTCGGATAAATATCATATCAAGCTGCTTGCTGAAAAAGTAGAAACCCATGAGGAGTTTAAAACTGCTGTGGAAGAAGGCTACGAATATTTTCAAGGGTACTATTTTTCGAAGCCTGTTGTCCTGTCCACCCGGGACGTACCGGAATATTTTCAAAACTATTTTTTGATTATCAATCATTTATCCACCAGCGAGCCAGATCTTACTTACATATCTCAGTTGATTGAGCAGGATCTATCCTTATCCTATAAACTATTAAAACTAATCAATTCACCGGCCTATCGCCCAATAAGCAAAATTAACTCCATTAAACAGGCCGTCATTCGTCTTGGAATAAATGAATTAAAAAAATGGCTGTATATCTTTGCCATCAGAGGCAATGTAACCGGTAAATCCGAATGGTCAAAAGAAATCCTTACAAACAGCTTAACAAGAGCAAAAATGTGCGAGCTGACGGCCATCCACCAGAATAAATCAAAGGAAGCATCTTCCTATTTCCTAACCGGCATGTTCTCTTTAATGAATGTACTGCTGGGAATAAAAATGGAAGACGTACTGCAATTAATGCCGCTTCAGGAGGACATTTGTGAAGCACTTAAAGGAAATTCCAACTCATTAAAAGATGTACTGGACCTGGGTATTTCAATTGAAAAAGCGGAATGGGAAAACTTCAGCTGTTGGTGTAAAACGCTTGGAATAGAGGAAGACATCGCCCTAAAATACTACAATGAAGCTTTTAGATGGTCGAATAATTTAATGTAGATAGAAAAGGAACCTCTTTTCCACCCGGTAAGAAAGGAAGCGTCAATCTATCTCCATACCATAGCGGGATCATTGACACTTGCCTTCTTTTGGCGGGTTTCCGGCTTGACTTGATTTCTCTTTACTTTATTTCGGCTTCCACCGTTCTTTTTACCACCACACTGCATTTTTCTTCAAGCGGCTGGATAACAGCTGACATATCTAAATCCTGCAGTCCTTTGGCAGAAGCAGTTTGGAATGCCTCTTCAGCCAGTTGTCCTGTAAATGGACTAAGACCTGCCTGCTTGAGGAGCTGGTTGGCTAACCGGACATCCTTATGAACATATTTAACGGCCCCGCCCGGTTCGAACTGCCTCTCAAGCACATATTGTTCCATATTCCTTCTAAGCATCTTGCTGTCTCCATAGCTGACTTTCAAAACAGTAAGCAGTTTTTCAGCATCCAGTCCAAAAGCAGCGCCTGTGACCATCGCTTCCGAAGCTGCGAGGGAATGAACAGCAACAAGATATTGATTGATCAGCTTGGCAATACTCCCTGCCCCTGACGGCCCAAGGTATTCAATCGTTTTTCCTAATGCCTTGAGTATAGGTGATACTTTTTCAAATACATCCCGCGAGCCGCCTGCCATAATCGTTAATGATCCTTGTTCCGCCCCTTCAGGCCCCCCGCTGACAGGTGCATCTAAATAATGAATGCCCTTACTGCTTGCTTTTTCAAAAACAATTTTGCTTGTATCTGATCCGACTGTTGTAAAGTCGATACAGATGGTGCCTTTTTGAGCATGCTTTACAATTCCCTGCTCCCCAAGGTACACTTCTTCCACATCAGCAGGCATCGACAAACAGGTGCAAATCACCTCACATTCTGAAGCCAGCCCGGCAGCCGTATCCGCATGTACTGCTCCCTGTTGCACTAACGTCTGCACCTTCGCTTTCGTCCGGTTATAAACCTGTACCTGATACCCATGATCCAAAAGACGGCGTGCCATCCGCGACCCCATCACACCTGTTCCAACAAACCCAATTTTCATCCTATCTCCCTCCATGCTCCATCATTGGCAGCCATGAAAAACTATCCTCGCTTTTTCCAAGCGGAATATATTCCAAGCCGGCGAAACCATTATACGTACGATTTAAATAATGAAAAATGCTTTGATAATCCATGTTTCCTGTTCCCGGCTCATGCCGTCCGGGAACGTCAGCAATTTGAACATGATCGACCCTATCTGCATATTGCTGAAACAGGCCGAGTGCGTTTCCATGGATTCTCTCAATATGGTAAAAATCAAACTGCAGCTTCACATTCGGGAGATTCACCGCATTTAGGATCGCCTTCGCTTGATGGATATCGCTTAAAAAATAGCCTGGCATATCCCCTTGGTTAATCGGCTCAATGAGAATTGTCAATCCGTGGGCTGCAGCCTCTGTTCCGGCATACTTAAGATTCTCTATGTAAACTTGTTTAGCTGTTTCAGGATCTAATGATTCGGAAACAATCCCTGCCATGCAATGAATCCTTGGCACCTTCAATGCATTTGCATAGCGGATTCCCTGCTGTACAGATGTTCTAAATTCAGGAATTCTCTCCGGATCCGCTGCGAGCCCCCTGTCCCCCTTCTTCCAATCCCCCGGATGCAGATTGATCAGCACCATCGACAACTCATGACGTTTAAGTTCCCTCTGAATCTCTTCTATAGAATACTCGTATGGAAACTGGCACTCTACCAATGAAAATCCATGCTCTTTTGCCTTCTGAAACCTCTCTAAGAACGGAAACTCGGTAAAAATCGTTGATAAATTAGGAAGAACAAAGAGGGAATTGGCAATTTCAGGGGACCCACCCGTTGCTAATTGTTTTTTGCGCATAATATCACCTCGTACTTTTCTAAATTTTTATAATATTATAATATATAATAGATAATTTTGGAAGTTCAGGAATGGTAAGCGTTTTAAATTCAATTTTATAAAAATTCCCTCGAATTCTGAAAATAATTTTGTCGAAAAGTCTTTACATTGAGATAATTTTGTTATTTAATAGATACATAATTTTAAAATTTTCAAAAAATAGAGGGGGATAAAAAGATGAAAAAAGTCCTAAACAAAGGATTTCTATTCATGGCTGTTCTATTGCTTTTTGCTTTAACGGCTTGCAGCGGCAATAGTTCAGAAAAGGCGGGCAAGTCCGCATCAAAAGATGGAGGAAAAGTCAGCGCAAAATTTGGCGTTGTTTCCTATATGTCAGGTCCTGGTGCTGCTTATGGTGAAGCCATTACAAATGGTTTTAAGCTTGCTCAAAAAGAAATTAATGAAAAAGGCGACGTTCATATCGAGCTTGCGATTGAAGATTCAGCTGGTAAGCAGGAACAAGCAATGTCAGCTGCACAAAAATTAATGAGTGACGATGGCATTACTGCTATTTTAGGTCCAACTCTAAGTACTGAAATGAATGTTGTAGCCCCAGAGGCAGATATGAACGGTATTCCGATTATGGGTACATCTACAACGGCAGAAGGAATTCCCCAAATCGGCGATTATGTTTTCAGAAACTCACTGCCCGAAGCACTTGCTATTCCTGCAGCATTGAAAAAAGCTGTTGATAAATATGGTGCGAAAAAAGTTGCCATTCTATATGGAAATGACGATGTATTCACGAAATCAGGTTTTGACACAATGAAAAAAGCTGCTGAAGACATGGGACTTGATACTTTAACGATTGAAACTTTCCAAAAAGGTCAATCTGACTACAATGCACAATTAACGAAAATTAAAGGTCTTAAACCTGACTTGATTTTATGTTCTGCACTGTACAATGAAGGTGCCGTCATTATGGACCAGGCTAGAAAGATTGGAATTGATGTACCATTTGTAGGCGGTAATGGATTTAACTCACCAGAAGTCATCAAAATTGCCGGAAAAGCTGCAGATGGATTAATCGTAGCCACTCCTTGGTTTGCTGATAAAGATGATACAAAGGTAAAGGATTTTGTGAAGAAATATGAAACTGAATATGGTAAAACGCCAGACCAATTTGCTGCTCAAGCCTATGATGCGCTTTATATCTATGCAAATGCTTTAAAAAATGCAGGTTCTACTGACCGTGACGAATTCCGTGATGCTTTGGCAAAAACCAAAGACTTCCCAGGAATACTTGGTAATTTCTCGTTTGACAAAGACGGAGATGTTGTCATGGATCCAACTGTTCTCATTATTAAAGACGGTAAATTTCAACAATTTGAATAGGTAACTCTTTATAAACTCAGTTTTTTGAAAAGTCAATGTCAAATGAAAATTTACAACTTTTAATAGAACAACTTTTGGCAGGGCACTGAATTGGTGCCCTCCTTATTTACTTAGAGAAAAGCGCAAGCGCCTTGGTTAACTCCGGCAAGCACATGTTCTGCAAAGCGTTTTTTTGACTTTTATGGCCGCTGGTTATTTGACCTCGAACTGCTGAAGGCTATCGCTTTTTGCAAGATACTCCGAAGAAGGCAGTTCGGGATGAAAACTGGCTAGGCTGCTTGCGCTGGACAATTTTCAAAGTCCATCATTTTACTTCTTAGACTGAAAAAATTACAGAAAAGGGTGAGATGCCTTGCTGTTAGAGCAAATCATTAATGGAATCACACTTGGAAGCATTTATGCCATCGTTGCCCTTGGATTTACACTTGTTTTTGGAGTGCTGGGCATCATTAACATGGCACACGGCGAAATCTTTATGTTCGGAGCTTTTATTGGCGTCACGGTGACAAGTACACTGGGACTGCCTATTTGGATGGCTTTTCTTGCGGCCATCGCAGCCACAGCGATTTTAGGGTATTTGCTTGAGCAATTCGCTCTAAGACCGCTTCGTGGAAAGAAAGGGGTCTCACACCTTGCTCCACTAATCAGCACCATTGGGGTTTCTATTTTCTTAGAAAATCTATCCCACCATTTATTTGGAGCAGGGAACCATCCATTTAAAAGTTCGTTCGCGGAAATACATTACACGATTGGTTCAATCACGATCTATTTGGTACAAATATTGATTTTTGTTATATCTGTTATATTAATGATCGCTCTTTCCTATTGGCTTTCTAAAACAAAAGCAGGAAAAGCTCTTCGTGCGACAGCTGAAAATTTAGAAACAGCCAGCATCCTTGGCGTTAATACAAAGCAGATCATCACATTAACCGTCATCATCGCCTCCGCTATGGGAGGAATTGCCGGTATTCTTGTAGGAATGGCATTCAATTCCGTGAACCCGCAAATGGGTCTGTCCATAGGACTTAAAGGACTTGCCATTATCATCCTTGGCGGTATGGGAAATGTGAAAGGCGCAATGGCCGGGGGATTAATTCTTGGTTTGGCAGAAACATTCATTGTTGCTTACGGCGATTCCGGATATCGGGATGCCATCGCTTTTATCGCCATCATTGTGATCCTTTTAATACGGCCGCAAGGGTTATTTGGCAAAAAAACATCTGAGGGAAGGCCGTGATGATATGCTAGGAGATTTAATCAATCCATACTACCTTCAAGTCGGTTCGTTTATCATGATTAATATTATTTTAGGCTTAAGTATTTACATTACCCTTTCTTCCGGCCAGCTCTCTTTAGGAAGCGCCGGATTTATGGGGATTGGAGCCTATACATCTGCGCTGCTTACGATTAACTATGATCTGCCCATTATCGTCGGCGTTATCGCAGGAGCGTTAGTCGCAGGAATTATTGGGATATTGATCGGGATTCCATCACTCCGGTTAACTGGGGTATACTTGGCCATTGCTACTCTCGGCTTCGGTGAAGTCATGCGGGTTTTCCTCGTCAACTGGGAATCTGTTACGAAAGGGTCTGTCGGTCTGTCGGGGATACCGCAAATCGGAAGAGAATTGCTGAAATTCTCTAGGGATTCAGGATTCAGCCCGATGTCCATCGGCTTGAAAAATAATCAATTTGTCTATTTAATGGTATTGCTTATTTTAGTCATTATTAATATTCTATTAATCTGGTTTTTAATCAGACAAAATAAATCCCGTGTCGGCCGTGCGTTTGCAGCCATTAAAATGGATGAAAAAGCGGCGGAGGCTATGGGGATTAACATTACGTATTATAAAGTATTATCTTTTGCACAAGGTGCAATCCTATCAGGCTTTGCCGGCGCCCTTTTCGCCCATGTTATGGGATATATCAGCCCGGCTGATTTTTCCTACCACCGTGCAGTTGATATCCTGATTTATGCCGTATTCGGCGGCAGTGAAGTAATCTGGGGCTCTATTTTCGGGGCAGCCTTTATGACCCTTCTGCCAGAAGTATTACGATTTATCTCTGAATACCGTTATTTGATTTATGGTCTCGTATTAGTACTCATGATGGCCTTCCGACCGCAGGGAATTATTGATGTTCCCCTTTTACAGAAACTGCATCTGACGAAAAGGAGGAGTAAACATGGTTCTAAAAATTAACAATGTCTCTAAAAATTTTGGCGGCATTTCCGCTTTAACCGATATTTCATTTTCCATTAATAAAGGAGAAATCTTTGGTTTGATTGGTCCAAATGGTGCCGGAAAAACGACCATGTTTAACTGCATTACCAGCATATTCCCTCCTTCTTCAGGGGAAATACTCTTTTTAGATGAAAATATTACAGGCATTAAACCGCATAAAATTACAAATAAAGGAATTTGCCGGACCTTTCAAAACATCCGTCTTTTCTCACAAATGTCTGTGTTGGAAAATGTATTAGTCGGCGGACATTCCCAAAGTCACTCCGGTGTCTTCAGCGGCGTATTTCGGACAAAATCCCAGCGGAATGAAGAAGAGAAACTTCGTTCTACGGCAAGGGAACTTCTTGAACTCGTCGGCTTATCTGAATTTGAAGACGCGGTGGCGGAAAACCTAGCGTACGGCCAGCAAAGAAGACTAGAAATTGCAAGGGCCCTGGCAAGCGACCCTAAGCTGCTCTTGCTGGATGAGCCTGCTGCCGGAATGAATGATACCGAAACAGCGGACTTATATTATTTGATTAAAAAAGTCCAGGAACGCGGTGTCACAACACTATTAATTGAACATGACATGCCTCTTGTGATGAGGCTGTGTGATAGAATTACCGTTTTAAACTTTGGTAAAAAACTTGCTGAAGGTACACCGGAGGAAATTCAAAACAATCAGGAAGTTATTGAGGCATACCTCGGTTCAGAGGGGGATGATGACATTGCTTAAAGTATCAGGAATCGAAACATACTACGGAAAGATTCAGGCCCTTAAGGGGGTCAGCCTGGATGTAGAACAAGGAAAAATTGTGACAATTTTAGGGGCTAATGGTGCCGGAAAAACGACCACGATGAAGACCATTGCCGGGCTTTTAAAACCTAAGAGCGGCACTGTTGAATTTTTAGGTGAAAATATCACTGGACTAAGACCAGATCAGCTTGTCAAAAGAGGCATCTCCCTTGTACCAGAGGGCCGGGCCATTTTATCAGGCATGACGGTGATGGAGAACCTGGAAATGGGCGCCTATCAACGGAACGATAAAGAAATCGCCAAAGATCTTGAAGACGTTATGCAGCGCTTTCCGATTTTAAAAGAAAGAAAGAATCAGCTGGGCGGCACGCTTTCAGGCGGACAGCAGCAAATGCTTGCAATCGCAAGGGCCTTGCTTTCACGGCCAAAACTGCTGCTGCTTGACGAACCATCCATGGGACTCGCTCCCCTGATTGTTGCCGATATCTTTAAAATCATTAAAGAAATCAAAGACTCCGGCACCACTGTACTCGTCGTGGAACAAAACGCAAGACAAGCCTTAAAAATTGCTGACTACGGCTATGTTCTGGAAACCGGCAAAGTAATTGTCCACGGCCCGTCACATGAACTATTAGAAGACCCAAGGATTATGGAAGCTTACCTTGGGAAAAAATCTGAATAATATTAAGGAGATATCTTCTGGTTGCTGAAAACAGGAGATGTCTCCTTTTTTGTATTTTTTTAGGATAAAACTGGCTGGGAATCTAGGGTGACCTTTTTAATAGAGTTCTTAGTAACAAAGCTGGCATGAAAACTTGGAAACTGTCATGAAGTTGGCTTCTAAAAGACAAAGCGGGCTTGGAATCATTGGTATAATTGTCTTTAATAAAGTTTCTTATAGACAAAACTAGCTATGATTCTTCGAAAATTGTCTTTAATGACGCCTATTAAAGACAAAACCTGATGTGAACCTTGGAATACTGTCTTTAATAAAGTCTCTTAAAGCCAAAACTGGCTGGGGTTCCTTGGCAGCTGTCCTAATAAAGCCCCTATTTCAGCCAAAATAAATTTCGGAAAAATGATTTAATAAGACCTTTAGATGACAAAACTCACTCCCATTTTACTATAACTGTCCCTAACGAAATACCATCTCTTGAAAGGTTCCCCCCGCTTTCCACTCTCGTCCACACATTTCTGTATGATTTTTCATTTACTATAATAATCTTTCAAAAAGGAGAGGGTATTGTGTTTTTAGAAAAGTTTGTGGATGCGCTTCCGATACCGCCGGTTTTAAAACCTGTTGGTACGTGTAATGGCAATCCTTACTATGAGGTTTCGATGCGGCAGGTGAAGCAGCGGCTGCACCGTGATTTACCACCCACAACTGTCTGGGGGTACAATGGCTTGTATCCAGGTCCGACCTTTGAAGCAGAGCGGAATCAACCCATCTATGTAAAGTGGAAAAATGAACTTCCCTATAAACACCTTTTACCAGTGGACCGTACCCTTATGGGAGCAACGCCTGATCAGCCTTCCGTACGCACCGTTGTCCATCTTCATGGCGGCCGTGTTCGTCCTGAAAATGATGGGTATCCGGAAGCATGGTTTACACGTAATTTTGAAAATAAAGGACCGAAATTCCTTCATGAGACTTATTATTATCCAAACTGTCAGCGTCCTGCCACACTTTGGTATCATGACCATGCACTGTCCGCTACACGGCTCAATGTCTATGCAGGACTTGCCGGCCTCTATCTTATTCGGGACCAACAGGAAAAAGCATTAAACCTGCCAAGTGGAAAATACGAAATCCCATTATTAATTCAAGACCGTTCTTTTCGTGAAAATGGAGAACTTTTCTATCCTTCGCAGCCTGATGATATTCCACCCGATGTACCGCACTTTCCAAATCCTTCGGTCGTACCGGAGTTTTTCGGTGACACCATTCTAGTGAACGGAAAGGTCTGGCCATATCTTAAAGTAGAACCACGTAAATACCGCTTCCGGATTGTAAATGGATCCAATGCACGTTTTTACCAAATGGGTTTGAGCAACGGCCAAAACTTTATGCAAATTGGGACAGATGGCGGATTGCTGGCAGCTCATGTCGAAACAAACATGATTATTCTCGCACCAGCAGAGCGTGCCGATGTTATCATTGATTTTTCAAATCACAATGGGCAAAAGATCATCCTGACCAATAGTGCAAATGCACCTTTCCCTTTCGGTGATGAACCGACAGCCGATTTAACACAAATCATGGAATTCCGTGTGAAAGAAAAACTATCTCATCCTGATAAAAGTAAAATTCCAGCCGCTCTTAGCTGCTTAGAAACATTAGATCCCGCTGATGCTTCTCAAATTCGTGTCAACACTTTAAATGAGGGCAGAGATGAATATAAGCGGCTTCTGCTTTTACTAAATCAAATGCTTTGGAATGACCTGCCTATAACGGAAACCCCTTATAATGGAACAACAGAAATATGGGAATTATACAATTTCACAGAGGATACACATCCAATTCACCTGCATCTTGTCCAATTTCAAATTCTAAACCGAGCAACATTCACGGGTGACCCTGATGATCCCAATAATCCAGTTGTTGTCGATCCGCCAATGCCTCCAGACGATAATGAGCGCGGGTGGAAGGATACTGTCCGGGCAAATCCTAGGGAAGTGACAAGAATTATCGCACGCTTCGGTCCATATAGCGGCATTTATCCTTGGCACTGTCATATTCTCGAACACGAAGATCACGACATGATGCGGCCATACGAGGTATTGGATAACCCAAGCTTCAATCCTGCTGTACCGTTTCCTGGAGAGTGTGACGATGATTCATTTACACAATGCCCGCAAACTGAAACCGAAGACTGCACGTGTGATGACGAGCCGGGACATGATGACGACCACGATCACGAAGAATCATCCAGTTCATCTTAATGTAATGAAGCATGGAGGCGTTTCCTATTAGAACCGCCCTCATGCTTCTAATTTGTTGTAGGACGTAATAAATTTTTTAAAAAAATGTAACCTCATATTCATGGAAATGAAAACACTTTATGGAATAATTACTACTTCAAGAGTATGTCCAAAACATAGAAATCTCTACCTGCTTACATAGATAGACCCATAAAACAAGGTGGTGCAAAATTGGCACGGGAGAACAGGAAACGAATAAGATGGGCCAGAGTATTTGGCGCCCTTTTTTTCATAGGAATCTTTATGGTTGGTCTTTTTACAATCTATCAGTACATAGAAGAAACGGTCCAGGCACTCAACCATCCGTTTAAAAAAGCAGCGGATCATCATTGGGCAAAAGCAGACGAAAGTTCATCCATTCAAAAGGCACAAAATCAAACAGACTCCATCAATGTGCTTATTTTGGGCAGTGACTCGCGCGGTGAAACGCAAGCTCGAACGGATACGATAATGGTCGGCCATTACAATCTTAAAACACATGAGGCCAAACTTATCTCTCTCATGCGGGATATGTATGTCACCATCCCCCAGCATGGCCAGCAAAAGTTAAACGCAGCCTATTCCTTTGGAGGTCCTGAATTACTCAGGGAGACGATTAAAGAAAACTTTGGGCTGGATATTCATTATTATGCGCTGGTTGATTTTAAAGGGTTTGAAAAAGCCGTTGATGTCCTTGTTCCAGATGGGATTGAGGTGGATGTCCCTCATGAGATGTCTGAAGGTATCGGAATGACGTTAGAAAAAGGGAAACAAACCCTGCATGGCAAGGAACTATTGGGATATGTCCGTTTTCGTAAAGACCGGCTGAGTGACTTTGGGCGGGTGCAAAGACAGCAGGAAGTCATCTCAAAATTAAAAGAAGAAGCCATTGGTCTAAATACAGTAGCCAAACTTCCAGAGCTATTAGATATCTCAAAAACCTATATCGAAACCAATATGGATACGTCTACTATTTTGAAAATCGGAAAAGATATGCTGGCAAACCGAGATGGGATTGAAACATTGCGGCTCCCGGAGAATGGAAGCTATGAAAATAAACGCTATCAGGATGTTGGCGAAGTATTAGAAGTAGATTTTGATCAAAATAAAAAAGCTTTGGAAGCATTTTTGGGAGAGAATAGTGTTGCTCAAAGTGACTAGCTGCCCCAAAAAGGGCCGAACCCTTCATTTTAATAGGATTCGGCCTTTTTCAATGGACTTGGATGCAAATCTGTTATTTTTCCCGCTTTGATAATTTGACCGGGTGTTTCATGGCCAATTAACTTTGGTAATGTTTTTGAAATAGAAAGAATTTGGTCAAGATCAACACCTGTCTTGATTCCCATCGCATGCAGCATATGGACCACATCTTCTGTGCAGACATTACCCGTAGCACCTGGTGCAAATGGACAGCCGCCAATACCGCTGATTGCAGCATCGAACTGAGTGATGCCTCCCTGGATACCAGCTAGGATATTAGCCATCCCCATTCCTCTTGTATTGTGAAAATGAAGGGTAAATGGAACATTCGGAAACATCTCTAACACTTTTCTAGAAAGTTCCTCAACCTGGACCGGATGGGCCATCCCCGTTGTATCCGCAAGTGAAATACTATCTGCACCCGCAGCTAAATAGTTTTCAATAAAGTTACACACAGCTTCCGGCTGTATGGTTCCCTCGAACGGGCAGCCGAAAGTGGTGGCAATCGATGTGTTAACTTTCACTCGTGTTCCTTTGAATAGTGAAACAATTTCTTTAAGACCGGCCAAAGATTGTTCATGTGTCTGGCGGATATTCGCTAGATTGTGAGTGGCGCTTGCGCTGATAACCACATTCACTTCATCAACGTCCGCCTCCAATGCCCTTTGAGCCCCTTTAAGATTGGGAACCAAGGCCACATAGGTAACATTGGGATTCCTCGTTATTCCCTTCATGACTTCGGCAGCATCCTTTAACTGAGGAACATGAACTGACGAAACAAAAGAAGTGACCTCTATTTTATGGAACCCTGCTTCACTTAATCTATTAATCAAGTTAATTTTTTCATCAGTAGGAATCCATTGACCCTCCAGCTGAAACCCATCACGTGTTACTACTTCATTAATAGTAATCATCATGCCGCCCCTTTCTAGGATTTCGATACTAACTTTTCAATAATGGCATTGGTTACTTCCGTTGTTGATGCTGTTCCGCCAATATCAGGTGTTTTAATCCCGTCGTTTAATACTTCTTCAATAGTAGTTAAAAGCAGATTTCCCAGCTCGGTTTCCCCAAAATGGTCAATCATCATTTTTCCTGTCCAAATCTGGCCGATAGGATTGGCGATTCCTCTGCCATAAATATCAGGCGCCGATCCATGAACAGGTTCAAACATGGATGGATACTTGCCATTTAAGTTGATATTGGCAGCTGGGGCAATCCCGATGCTTCCCATAATAGCGGCACCTATATCTGTTAATATATCACCAAACAGGTTGCTTGCCACAATAACATCAAGGGTCTGCGGCTTCGTCACCATGAAAGCAGACAGGGCATCAATATGTACTGAGTTCGTTGAAATCTCTGGATACTTCGCTGAAACCTCTTTAAATACTTCATCCCAAAATGGCATAGAATGGACAATTCCGTTGGATTTGGTTGCACTTGTGACATGACGCCCCCGGCGGTTAGCTAGCTCGAAGGCATATTCCATTGCACGGCGGGTACCTTTCTTTGTAAAAACAGCATTTTGAATCGCTACCTCATCATCGCCGCTGTGGATTCTTCCTCCCACTTCGCTATATTCTCCCTCACTATTTTCTCGGACTACAACCAAATCAAAATCCTTTGGGTTAGCTAGCGGGGAAACAATTCCTTTCATTTGCTTTGCCGGGCGAATATTAATCACCTGTTCAAATTCCCTGCGAATTTTGATTAAAAGCCCCCATAAGGATACATGATCAGGAACTATGGAAGGATCTCCAACCGCACCCAAGAAAACAGCGTCACTTTCAGCTAATCTGGATAATCCATCTTCGGGCATCATCACTCCGTGCTTTAGATAATATTGACAGCTCCATGGATACTGTCTATAGTCAAAGGAAATTCCTCCGTGAATATTGGCAAGGGTATCAAGGACCCGAAGCGTTTCTGGCATAACCTCTTTCCCAATACCATCACCTGGAACGACTGAAATTGATAGTTTTTTCATTTATTTTCCTCCTTAAAAATTGTAATTAAATGTTCTGCATCATGTTCAATATGAGAACTCATACTTTTTCGTGCTAAATCTGATTTTCCTGAATGAATAGCTTCAAAAATCAAAAGATGTTCTTTATATATTTGTTTTTGTCTTTCGAGTCCTTTCACATTCTGTACTCGATATATAAAGGTTAAAGAACGCAGCTGATGTGTTTGCTGCTCTAGCCTTGGATTCCGGCTCATCATAATAATTTGATCATGAAACCTGCCATTTAATTGCACAAGGTGGTCCTTCGCTTCATCATTTCCGATTAATTCTTTTGTACCGCGAATAATTTTTTTTAACTCCTCCTTTTCTTCATCCGTTCCATTCTTTGCCGCAAGTTCTGCTGCTAATCCTTCCAACACTGTCCGGCATTGATAGATATGGACTAAATCTTCAACAGACGAACGATACGGATATATTTGATTTTTTTCATCCCGAACCAACAAACCTTCTTGTTCCAGCCGTCTTATAGATTCACGTATAGGACCTCTGCTAATATTTAATTCCTGTGAAAGATGGATTTCATTGATTCGCTCATCATAAGGAAACTTGCCGGATAAAATATTTGCTCGAATGGTTTCATATACTTGATCATAAAGCGGTTTTGGTTTTTCAATAGACAAACTCATAGAATTTCTCCCTGCATCAGATAATTTTATCTAATTTTAACGCTATTACTTCCTCCTCTGTCAAATGTAGAATATTCTTTAATACCTCATCATTGTGTTCTCCTAAAGATGGCCCAGTCCATTTTACCTCACCAGGTGTCTCACTAAACTTCGGCATAATCCCAGGCATTTTTAAATGTTCGCCATTTTTAAGTTTAGTATCCAAAATCATCTCTCTGGCTTGGTAGTGTGGATCATTCATGATATCCTCGATACTATATATAGATCCTGCCGGTACATCATGCTTTTCTAAAATTGATAAGGCCTCTTCAAGCGGCAAACTTCCCGCCCATTCATTAATAATGGCGTCTAAAAATTCACTTTGTTGTACTCTGCAATCATTTGTTTGAAAGGCAGCATCATTGGCCACATCTTCACGGCCAATTGCAGTCATTAAACGTTTAAAAATACTATCTCCGTTCCCGCCAATTACAATATATTTTCCGTCTTTACAAATATAAGTATTGGATGGCACAATCCCCGGAAGTGTACTGCCAGTTCGCTCGCGGATAAACTGATACACATCATATTCAGGTACCATACTTTCCATCAAGCTAAAAATGGATTCATAAAGAGCGATATCAATATACTGTCCCTTATTTGTCTTCAATACATCCCGATGATAAACGGCCATCATAGCTCCCATTACCGCATACAGGGAGGAGACTGAATCACCCAGGCTGATTCCTACCCTTGTCGGCGGACGGTCAGGATAGCCAGTTAGATAGCGGATTCCTCCCATTGCCTCGCCAATGCTGCCAAATCCAGGTCTTTTGTGATAAGGACCATCCTGCCCATATCCAGAAATACGAACCATGATAATACGAGGATTAATCCTCTTTAAATCTTCGTAGCCTAAGCCCCATTCTTCCAGCTTTCCGGGGCGGAAATTTTCAATCACAATATCTGTTTCTTTGACCAATTCTTTAATGATTTCCTGTCCTTTTTCACGTTTTAAATCAACTGTGATTGATTTTTTATTTCTTCCCTGAACATGCCACCAAAGAGATACATCATCTTTTAATAAGCGCCATTTTCTAATTGGATCTCCCTGTTTTGGTGTTTCAACTTTTATCACATCTGCACCAAAGTCAGCAAATAATCTTCCCGCAAAAGGTCCTGCTATCAATGTTCCCATTTCTAGTACTCTTAGACCATTAAGCAGCTGTGACATAAAAAACTCCCCTTCCATTTTCTATTTATATCAAAAACGATTCCTTTATTTCTTCTATTTGCTTATTTGCTGCGAGTAAAACAGCCAGCTTAATTCTGGCCTTTTTACTGTCATAGTCTTTTCCTACGATTACACCCCGATTGGTTAGATCATAGACACTTCCGGGAAAATCGTATACATGCCTGACCTCACCTTCATCAGCTCTTGTAGTAATCACAACTGGGATTCCTTTCTTTCCTGCCTCTTCAACAAAAGGAACTAATTCTGGTGACACATGTCCTCTTCCGGATCCTTCTAAAATAATTCCTCTTGCACCTGAAGATATAGAAGCCTGAAGAAGACGTCCATCAGATCCTAAATAAGATGGAATAATGTCCACTAAAGGGAAAGAATTTGAGATAGAATAGGATTCCCGAAGACATGGTCTTTGATAGATAGATACGTGCTCCTGATCGACAATCCCAAGATATCCATACCCTTCTGAGAAAAAGCCAGCAACATTAGAAGCATGGACTTTTTTGATATACCGAGCACTAAATATTCGTTCATTAAATAAAACAAGTGTCCCAATTTTTTTAGCCTTTGGACTCACGGCTGTTAGGATGGCCTGACGAATATTAACGAAGGCATCCGTCCCAAGTTCTTCAGGTCCTCGCTGTGAGCCGGTAATTACCACAGGACGATCATCCTCAATAGTTAGATCTAAAAAATATGCAGTCTCTTCTAAGGTATCCGTTCCATGCGTAATGACAACTCCATCCACATCAACATTTTGGAAAATTTCCTCAATGGTGTGTTTCAGTTTGTAAAGTCGATTTCCATTCATCTGATTACTTGGTATTTGAAGCACCGATTGAACGGTTAAATTAATTGAATCAGGAAGATCGCACATTTGAGAGAGCTCTTCTCCCGTTATTACTCCCGAACTGAGTAGTCCAGTTTCTGGGTTGCGTCTACTGGCAATCGTTCCTCCAGTTGTAAGCAAGATAATTTTCTTCATGACTAATTCCTCACTTTGTAAAGAGTGTTAATATACCTGGGAAGAAGATAAACAAAATAAGCGCAAAGACGTACATAATAATGTAGGGAACAGTATTTTTGACTACCGACTCAAACCTTATTTTGGCGATATTACTTGCCACAAATAGATTCAGCCCCACCGGAGGTGTGATTTGACCTACTGCCAGCGCAATAACCATGAATATTCCAAAGTAAAGAGGATCAATTTGAGCCTGTTGCAAGACATTTACGAGAGTAGGAACAACGAGAACAATGGCTGCGACGTTGTCTAAGAAAGTTCCAAGAATTAATAGAATGACTAATAAAATGAACATTATCACCATTTTGCTATCTGTAATCCCTAAAATCATATCCGCCATCGTCTGCGGCAGCTGCTCTCTTGCAATAACAAATCCAAAGATACTTGCTGTAGCAATCAAAAACATAATCATTGCTGTATTTTCTGCAGTACTTTTTAAAATCTCATATAATTTTTTGAATGTTAAATTACGATAGATTAAAAAACCAACAATTAATCCATACAGGCTTGCTACAGCAGCCGATTCAGTCGGGGTGAAAGCACCTGAGTATATTCCCCCCAAAATAATTACGGGCATAACCAATGCAATTAAACTGTCAAAAACGGCTTTTAATTTTTCTTTTGCCGTTAAACGGTCTTCTCTTGGAAAATTATTTTTCCGTGCAATGTAATAGGTAATGACCATGATAAAAAGGGACAATAATATACCTGGTACGATCCCGGCAATAAATAAATCACCAATTGAAACACCTGCGGTTACTCCATATAGCACCATGGTCAAGCTTGGCGGAATAATTAACCCAAGGACTCCTGATGCTGCAACAACAGCAGCCGAAAATCCCTTATCATACCCTTTTTTTGTCATTGAAGGTATCATAATCGAGCCAATTGCAGCAGTTGTTGCTGGTGCAGAGCCTGAAATGGCGCCGAAAAATGCTGATGCTCCTGTAGAAACATGGGCAAGACCTCCACGAAAGCGCCCTACAAAAATAGAAGCTAATCCTACTAATTTATCGGAAATTTTCGCCTCAGCCATGATGTTACCTGCCAACAGAAATAATGGAATCGCCATAATTGGGAAAGAATTTATCCCGCTGAACATTTTTTGCGCCACGATAATCAGCGGAATACCGGATCCTCCAAAAACAAGGGCTGCAATTGACCCAAGTGCCAGTGAGATGGCAATTGGTACACCAATTAGGAGCATAATAAAAAAGGTAATAAATAAAATGGCTATCATGCTTCTACCCCTTTCTCCATGTCAGTGGATCTATTCTTAGAGAAAAATTCTTGAAAAAGGCTTTCCAGCATATAAAGTGCACTGATGAAACCTGAAACCGGTATACTCATTGCTATATATCCATTTGGAATACGTGTAGCTGGAGATATTTGACTCATTGAAGTCATCGCCAATTGATATCCATCAACCATTAAAATAATTGCAAAGACGAAAATTAATAGATAGGTAATGATTCTTGCTCCCTTCTGAATAACTGTAGGGAATAATTCAACAAAAAATTCTACTGCAATATGTGACTTATTTCTAAGTACTACAGTGGAACCAATCATAACCAGCCAAATCATCGTAAAACGGGCCAGCTCTTCCGACCCTGTTAAAGGTTTTTCTAACACATATCTAAAAAACACTTGTATAATAACGAGAAAGGTCATAATTCCAAGCAAAATTCCTGAGAGACTAAGGATAAATCGATTAAGCGTTGATAGGACTTTCATATAGTTTCTCCTTTTTTTAAAGTGAAAGGAATCCATTGGTATGGGCAGTTTTAAATATCATAATAACTGTTTCATTGCCTAGCCAGGAAGAATGATAGAATCTATCATTCCCCCCAGAGCTATTATTGAAGCTTTTGGATTTCTTCAATAATATTTGCATTTAATTTCTTTTTGTATTTGTCATAAACCGGTTTCATTGCATCCATAAATGGCTGTTTATCAACGTCCGTAATTTTCATGCCTTTTGCTTCGATTTCTTTCCATTGTTCTGCTTCAAGGTCGTTAACCATTTTTGTATGGACCGGTCCAAGCTCTTTAGCAGTTTCTATTATTGCTTTTTGATATTCTTCTGGTAAACTTTCAAGCTTATTTTTGTTAATTAATAATGGAGACGACAAGTGTATATGTCCAGTACGAGAAACATACTTTTGAACTTCATAGAATTTTTGCGTTAAAATGTGTGCCGGTGGATTTTCCTGTGCATCAACAGTTCCAAGCTGTAAGGCGGAATATAATTCACCAAATGAAATTGGAGTTGGAGCAGCACCCATTTGTTTAAAGGTATCTATAAATACTTCACCTTCTGGAACACGAATCTTTACCCCTTTTAAATCGGCAGGAGTTTTAATTTCCTTTTTAGAGTTTGAAATGTGGCGGAAACCGTTTTCCCACCAGCCAATAAGTACTGCACCATGATCTTCAACCTCTTTGGCAAGTTCTTCACCAGGTTTTCCATCTAGTGCCTTTCGTACGCCATCGGTGTCCTTAAAAAGGAACGGTAAGTTTAAAATTCCCATGTCCGGAACCCAGTTTGAAAGTACAGTGTCAGACGTTAACACCATATCTTGTGTCCCCATCATAACTCCTTCAACTGATTCAGTTTGGTTTCCCAATTGATCGGATGGAAATACAGAAATTTTTACCTTTCCATTTGTTTTTTCCGCTACTTCTTTTGCAAATTGTTCACTAATTTTTTGATAATGGTGATCTGGTGCACCAGTGTGACCTAATTTCAATTCATAGACTTTTTCATCACTTTTAGAAGCGCTTTCATTTGATTGTTTAGATGCAGAACTAGAACAGCCGACAAGACCAACAAATAACCCAAGTGCAGTTACAAAAGTCATTAACCTTTTCAATTTGTTTCCCCCTTATTTTTGTTTAAGAATACAAGTCAGATGTATATGTAAGCTCCACCATCCTTTTTCTTTGGTTTTCGTGTCTACTGTTTACTGTTAACAGTTATCACACTTAAAATACTATAACAAAAATATTATTCTGTCAATTCGGAAAATAGATATTCTTTTGATAGAATTAAGGAAGATGGCTGAAGCATCAAACAGCAACTCTCAACTCTTCTGCTATCATTATGAGGCTATTTTGAACGTTAATAGTGAATAAAAAGATTAATCTAATGGGAAAGTGAAGGTAATTAAGTAAATGATAATGAAAAATCGAGGGTGGCTCTTGCATTGACGCCTATGTATATTTACCTATATAATAAACGTATGATAAGAAAGACTAAGCAGCGGTATTGCTTAGCCAGGTAACAGCTATATGCCGCGTGAAGAGCGGCTGACCCAGTGAATTGAACGATTACATCAAAAGAAGTAACATGCCTATTCCTTTGGTCGGGAGAGGGGCGGTTACTTCTTTTTTTTATCGGTGACTAGCGCGATAATTGCCACAAAGACAGTGAACAATCCGACAAGTAAACTGCCGAATTGAAGGAGCATGTCCATTGCTTCATATGTCACTATTTCGAACACCCCCTCTCTTTCAGGGAGTGTCAACCGCCCATCCGCTTTATATAGCTGCTAAATTTATGTTATCACAATTCTTACCAATTAACCAGAACAAATGTTCCTTTTGTGTGAAGAGTTTTTAGAATGCCTCTTCTTTCTATTGCGCTGTGTATCCTCCATCAATAACACATGCCTGTCCAGTGATGCCTCCAGCCTGATCGCCTGATAGGAAAAGAACATAATTTGCAATTTCATCTACATTTAACAGCCTTTTTTGTGGAACGAGCGGATAGATGACTTCTTCCAATACGCTCTCCAACGGAACGTTCCGTGTTTTGGCAAGGTCGGCCAGCTGATTCCGGACAAGCGGTGTATCAACATATCCCGGGCAGACCGCATTTACGGTGATTCCATGCTCGGCCCCTTCTAATGCTGCAACTTTTGTCAGTCCAATCACACCATGCTTCGCACTATTATAGGCGGCTTTACCGGCAAAACCGATCAAGCCGTTGATAGAAGCCATATTAATGATGCGTCCAAATTTTTGTTTTTTCATGATGGGAAAAACCTGCTGAATGGCTGAAAACGGTGCTGTCAGCATAACTGATAGCAGTAATTCAAACTTTTCCTTCGGGAATGATTCAATTGGAGCCACGTGCTGAAGGCCGGCATTGTTAATCAGGATATCGAGGCTCCCGTACTGTTCCAACGTAAAATCCAATGCCTTCTTTAATTCCTTTTCATCCGTGACATCACATTTAACCCCAACTGCTGTTAACCCCTCCTCTTTCAATGAGGCGATAGCTTCTCTCAACCCTGCCCTATCCAAATCGGTTAACACAACCTTTGCCCCCTGTTTGGCAAATGATTTGGCTATCTCAAATCCTATCCCGCGTGCAGCTCCCGTGATAAAAACTACTCTATCTTTTACCATCTAAAATATCCTCCCTGCTTGCTGAAATCTTGTGGGCGGGTTGTTGTTTCTAGTAATGCTCTGCCCATATGTGTCTATCTGTATGATTCTTCAAAAACTGGTCTATTCCCTTTTATTTGAGTAGAATTTTTCGAGGTCTCTTTTTAGTATTCCCGCTGGGGTTGCATGACAAACCGCAGATACAAATGTGTCTATGATACTAATTCCGCTTGAATGCTGGTGAATTCCGCCGACTTTTTCGGTTATTCCGCGGGTTTTGCCTTTTATTCCGCCGGCTTTTCTCTTTATTCCGCGGGTTTCTCCTTTCTTTCCGCCAGCATGCTTTTTGCGCGCTGGAATTAACTATCATTTTTAAAGAGAAGCTTGCTGGTTTTCCACGGATTGATCTCTGAATTCCGCCGACTTTTTCGGTTATTCTGCGGGTTTGCCTTTTATTCCGCCGGCTTTTCTCTTTATTCCGCGGGTTTCTCCTTTCTTTCCGCCAGCATGCTTTTTGCGTGCTGGAATTGACTATCATTTTTAAAGAGAAGCTTTGCTGGTTTTCCGCGGATTGATCTCTGAAATCCGCCGATTTTTTCGGTTATTCCGCGGGTTTTGCCTTTTATTCCGCCGGCTTTTCTCTTTATTCCGCGGGTTTGGCCCTTCTTTCCGCGAGTAGGCCTTTGGCGTGCTAATACTATCTCTTGAATCTAGCAGCACGCATGCCTTTTCTAGAAAACAACATCAATCAATGGTACTATTTTAGTAAAGGAATATTTTGGAGGATTGATTTCATTATGAAGATAGCCTTTATTTCAGATATTCACGGGAATGCTGTGGCACTTGATGCCGTTCTATCAGATCTGAAGCACAGACAGGTGGACAAGCTTTATGTTTTAGGCGATATTTGCTATCGCGGGCCGGAGCCGAAGCGGTCGCTTGATTTGGTTCGGTCCTTACATACAGAGGTGATTAAGGGGAATGCGGATGAGTGGGTCGTCCGCGGTGTCCGCAAGGGTGAGGTTCCTGACCAAGCATTGGAATTAATGAATTCGGAACGTGAATGGGCTTTAGAGTATCTGAATTCGGAAGACCTTGACTATCTAAAAAACCTGCCCACCCATCTGAAGTTAGAAGTGGAAGGACTGAAAATAGCCGCGTTTCATGCAACACCTGACAGCCTGTTTGATGTTGTCCCCCCAAATGAGGAGGATGAAACCCTATCCGCCCGCTTGATGAAGCCATCTGATGCCGGGATTTATATTTACGCTCATATCCACCGTCCCTATATTCGATATATCAATGGAAAGGTTGTCATGAATATCGGCAGTGTGGGTCTCCCGTTTGACGGTGTGCAAAAGGCATCCTATGGTCTGGTTGAAATAGAGAACGGCAATTTCCGCACCTCTATTGAACGGGTTCGTTTTGATGCTGAAAAAGTGATGAGGCAATATGATGAAGCTGACTATCCCAATAGAGAAATGATGAAACAGGTTATTCAAAATGCAAGGATCTAAAGAAAAGTTCATTTGCCGTTCGTGGTATGTTTAAAAAAGGCCGATATAAAATATACTAAATAACGTTTCCGGGATTATCACTTTCTTTTCTACAGGACTTTTATGGCCGCTCTTAGAATAGGGTGGTCTTTTTCATTTATTGAATTACACACAATCCCCCTTGTTCCCCAGATTTCACTTAAATTTTTAGAGGTGATACGTATGTTAAATAAAGTAGACGCAATGAAAAAAGCAGCCGGAGATAAGGCAGCAGAATTTGTTCAGGATGGGATGGTTCTTGGATTAGGCACCGGGTCAACGGTTTACTGGACGTTAAAGAGATTAGGCGAATGGGTAAACGAAGGTCTGGATATAAAAGGAATCCCAACTTCCACACAGACAGAAGACTGGGCTAAGGAATTCAATATTCCGCTGACCAATTTTTCCGAGGTTCAATCCCTTGATTTGGCGATTGACGGAGCGGATGAAATTGATCCCGATTTCAACCTCATAAAAGGCGGCGGCGGTGCACTTTTACGTGAAAAATTGGTCGCCATGCAGGCAAAAAAAGTAATGATTATTGCAGACGAATCCAAGATGGTATCCCAATTAGGGAAATTCCCGCTTCCAGTTGAAGTCGTTCCTTTCGGCTGGGAAACCACATCTCAACGGATCGCTACGCTTGGTGTAACTCCTATTTTGAGAAAAAAAGAGGGACAAACCTTTGTTTCCGATAACGGCAACTATATTTTAGATTGTCCGTTTGGCTCTATTTCAAATCCAGCTGATTTACATAAGGAGTTAAAGCTTTTGTCAGGGGTTGTGGAAACGGGACTTTTTCTTGGAATGACAGACACTGTCATTATCGGAGGGGAAGAGGACGTAAAAATAGGTAACAAATAGGAAGTCCCTTTGCTCTATCAAAATTTGATTAGCACATGTCACTTTAATGCTTTAAAATTCTAATAGGTTAACTACTGACACTAATTTATAGAAGGCAAGGTACATGTCATGCATTTAGATAAAATCCAGGAAATTCTACTTCCTAAAAAGGATGAATACTTACAACAATTATTTGCCTTTTTACGTCAAAAAAGTATTAGTACACAAAATATTGGGATAGCAGAATGTGCAGAATTCCTTAAAAACATGATGGAGGGCTTTGGGATTTCTGCCCAAGTTCTAAAAACCGAGGGACATCCCGTGGTATATGGTGAAATTATGAAGGAAGAGAATCACTTCACACTGCTTCTTTATGGGCATTATGATGTACAGCCCCCAGAGCCGTTAGACGAATGGCTGTCCCCGCCTTTCGAGCCAACGATCCGAGATGGACGGATCTATTGCCGCGGTGCAGGTGATAACAAAGGCCAGCTGATGGCCCAGCTTCTTGCGGTAAAAACCTATTTAGAGATTTTCAAAAACCTTCCTATTAATATAAAGTTTGTATTTGAAGGGGAAGAGGAAAATGGGAGCCCGCATCTTGCTTTGTTCGTCAAAGAGAATAAAGAATTACTAAAAGCAGATCTGGTTTATACTGCCGATGGTTCATCACATTATAGCGGCCGCCAGCTGATTTTATTAGGGGCAAGGGGATCGCTTGACCTTGAATTGACAGCCTATGGAGCAGACAGGGATAACCATTCAGGGAACACCGGAAATATTCTTCCAAACCCGGCGTGGAGACTCATCGATTTACTGCAAACCATGCGGAATAAAGACGGACAAGTATTAATTGACGGATTTTACGATAATATTCGCCCGCCTTCCAAGCGGGAAAAAGAACTGCTTCAATCCCTGCCTTTTAACAGCGAAGATATTGGAAGGAAAATCGGCTATCCTCATTTACAAATGGATGGCGAAACCTATTATCGTAAACTGACAATGGAACCAACCTTTAATATAAACGGGTTACAAAGCGGGTACACTGGGGAAGGAATGAAAACGATTATTCCGGCTTCCGCCACAGTTAAAATGGATGTGCGCCTCGTTGTGGATCAGGATCCCAAAGATATTTACGAGAAAATCTGCCGGCATGTCCAAAAGCATGATCCCGCCATTGAGGTGAAATGTTTAGGTTCTATGGATCCTTCAAGAACTCCTGCAGATCTAAAAATCGTAGAAGTGATAGTAAATGCCGTTGAGAACGCATTTCAAGAGCAGCCGCTGATTCAGCCAAGCCTAGGGAGCTCACTTCCAGATTATGTATGGACCAAAATTTTAGGAGTTCCCTCCATTATTGTGCCATATGCGAACTTTGACCAAGCCAATCATGCTCCTAATGAGAATTTGGAAATTGATCACTTTTTTAACGGAATTATTTGTACCTGCCATGTGATTTATGCCCTGGGTGAGTATACCAAATCACTTTAATATCATTTTGAATGCATTTTTTTGACTAACGGCCAGATAAATTTGACCCATTTTTCAATTAGCCATGCCATTTAAACGCTGGTCTATGATATGACGTTGTTCCGTTGCAGCTAGTATCGTCTTTTCCAGTCCAATCTTAAAATGAATTAAAAAAGCTGATGAAAGAACAAAACTTCCATCAGCTTTTCTTATTCAGCTTGCTAATTTAAGCATAAAATTCAGGTCTGCGGTCTTTTACGCTTGGCAGTTTTTCTCGAACCTGTCGAATTCGATTGACATCGATATCAGCCAAAATTAACGTTTCCTCTTCTCCCCCGCTTGCGATCATTACCCCCATTGGGTCCACCGCTGCACTGCGTCCGGTGAAACTAGGACCGACAAGATTGGCTCCAATGACAAACATTGTATTTTCAATGGCTCTCGCACGAAGCAATGTCTGCCAGTGATCCTCTTTCATTGGTCCCGCAATCCATCCGGCAGGGACAAACAGGATATCTGCTTCCTGAAGGGCAAATTGTCTTGCAATTTCCGGAAATCTCAGTTCATAGCAGACCATTAAACCGATTTTCCCAAACTCTGTTTCTACTACTTTATATGGATTTTCACCCGGAATAATCGTATCTGATTCCTTAAAACTAAAGGCGTCATATAAATGGGTTTTCCGATAAGAATGGACCAGCTTTCCCGAACGGTCAATCAGGACGGTCGTATTATAAGCACGCATCACATCTTCAGGCTTTGATTCATAAGTTCCGCAAATAACGTAGATTTCCTTTTCCCGTGCCTCATCCTTCAGCGCAGAGACAAACGGCCCATCAAGCGGCTCGGCAGCTTCCGCCGGCGTCACACCAGATTTCGGGGTGGCCAATGCCATATAATATTCAGGGAGCACCACAAAATCCGCCCCAAAGCTTTTAGCCTTCGCAATGAATTGTCGTGCTTTTTCTAAATTGGCGGTTTTATCAACACTTGTAGATAATTGTGCAATGGCTATTTTCAATGAAATACCTCCTGTACACTGCTTCAAAAAATCAATTATTTTATATTACTCCACTATATTATAATCCGGCTGACTTATGAAGGCATTAATTATTCGAAAAATCGATTCATTATGTTTTTCACGCCTTAACTTGCGGACAGCTTCACAATATTTGCGGGTAGGGGAACTTTTTTTACTTGCGTTTACTTGTATGGGCAAGGTTTACTTGCGGTTAACCCCTTGTTTTTTGCGAATATAGCCGTTTTTCTTGCTCATAACCCGCGTTTACTTGCATGAGCGAAGTTTACTTGCGGTTAAATCCTTGTTTCTTGCGGATAAGGCTGCTTTTCTTGCTCATAACCCTCGTTTACTTGCGTGGGCAAAATTTACTTGCGGTTAAACCCTTGTTTCTTGCGGATAAAGCCGTTTTTCTTGCTCATAACCCGCGTTTACTTGCATGGGCGAAGTTTACTTGCGGTTAAACCCTTGTTTCTTGCGGATAAGGCCGTTTTTCTTGTGCATAACCCGCGTTTACTTGCGCTTGCCACATTACTTGCGGTTAACCCCTGATTACTTACGCATAACCCCCAATTATTTAAACCACATATAAAAAGCACCTTCTCCATTGAAGAAGGTGCCTCCTTTTTAAACTGCATTTTCTATATCCGTTACATCGCCGGATTTAACCTCTGATTTGAAAGAATCAAAGTCTGCCTTTTCAATAATAAGGGATACGACAACTCCGCCGATCAGTGCCCAGAATGGGGAGCTGATGCCGAAGAAGCTAATTCCTGACATGGCAATGACCAGTGAAAAGAAAGCGCCGATTTGGAACTTTGTCTCAGAGAAGGATGCTTGCAGCGAGCTTACCAGTACTCCAATCATCGCCAAGCCTGATACGGTTGAAACTAATGCCCCTGGTAAAGCAGTTACAAAGGACACCGCAACTCCTGCAATAATCCCAAATCCGCCGAATAATACCGCATTAACCACGACAGCAGCGTATCGTCCTTCTTTATTTTCGCCGGATTCTTTTGATGAACAAATAGCTGTCATCGGGCCTGCGATATTCGCATTATGTGCACCAAAAAAGGAAGTAATCATTCCGCCAATTCCGCTCCAGATTGTCATAGAATTGATTGGCGGCTTGTAGTCTTCCGCCATCAAAACACCGATTGCCTGAGCATTCTCTGCTCCAATAACCAAAAGAGCGAGCGGGATGCCAACGGAAATAATGGCATCAATATTAAACGTTGGCAATAATAGATGTGGTAAGGATAATCCTGCATTAATATTGGTTGATTGGAAATCCCCCATCACGGCTACCAAAATAACCCCCACAACAAAAGACGTTAAAATTGGCGGCACCTTTTTAAGAAAACGGGAAGATAGCAAATACACAACAATAGCCGCACCTGCAATGATTGGCGTGTCTTTAAGTGAAGTAATCATACCTGTACCAAAACGAATCATGGCCCCTACAATCATGGCCATAACAATCGGTACTGGAATCCATTTCATCGCCTTTCCAATCAGGCCGGAAATTCCCATCAGAAATACGATTACACCAGCTGCAAAATAGGCGCCCGATATTTCACTGAGTGAGTAGTGCTGCAAGCCTGCAGCGACTAAAACAGCACCTGGTATAGAATAGGCTCCTACAATCGGCTGCCGGTATTTTAAGGCTAAATAAAGTCCAATTAAGGCTCCAAAGAAATAAACGGCAAATAACCAGGAAATCGTCTGTTCCATTGACAGCCCTGCATCTTTTGCACCGCCAATAATGATTAAAGCCGGGCCGGTACAGCCAAATATAGCAGCAAGTGTGCCAGCACTGATTGTATTTGCATTCAAATACTTTGGTAATAATTTTATACTTTCGCCAATTGAATATTTCATATATTTCACCCCTTAATATGTCTAAAAATCTATTAATACCATTGAGATTAGAAACAGTTGAAAAGAAGTAAAGAAATGTTATTTAGACGTAACAAAACCAAAACCAGCAAAATAAAACAGACTAAACAGTGGATGTACTACTAGAGGTATTGCTCTTTTTGAAATGATTTAGTTGAATGGATGCAGTCACCTGTTTTTTTTACAAAGCATGGGTGAAGCAGTTCAATAATCATGAAAGCGATTTCCATAAAATGCAAGATTTAAATGAACAAGGTGATATGGTTTCACCTTGTTCATCATCTTAACACGAATCACTCGCCGGTAAAAGTTGGTTTTCTCTTATTGACAAACGCGTCTACGCCTTCACCGAAGTCATGGGTTGAACGCAGCATGCCATATGCAAAACCTTCAATTTCCATTCCCATGCTTAGTGATGAATCTTGTGAAGCATTCAGGACACGCTTTAATACTTTTAATGTCATAGGAGAAAGTCTTGTTAGATCTGCTACAAGTTTAGCCACTTCTTCTTCTAGTTTTTCCGGAGTAGTAACAGTTGTCAATAGTCCCCATTGATAGGCTTCTTGCGCAGGAACACGGCGTCCTCTCATGATCATATCTTTTGCACGGCCGACACCGGCGATTTTCGCAATACGCTGTGAGCCGCCGCTTCCAGGAATCATGCCAAGATTGACTTCCGGCAATGCAATCAGTGTATTATCTGCCGCTACACGGAAATCACAGGCCATTGCGATTTCAAGTCCTACTCCAAAGGTATAGCCTTGAAGCTGTGCAATAACAGGTTTAGATGAACGTTCAGGTGCCGCCACATTTAAATGCAGCTCTGAAAGGACAGAAGGATGCTGCTCCATAAACTGAGCAATATTACCGCCTGAACTGAACGCTTTTTCTCCAGCCCCTTTAATGATAATCACGCGAACTTCCTGATCCTGCTCTAATTCTGCAAAAATTTGATTCAGATGGGAACGGGCAATAAAGCTGATGGTATTCATTTTTTCTGGACGGTCTAAAATAATGGTTGCTGTTCCTGCTTCTTTATTTTTCTCTACTGAAATGCGATCCCATTGATACGTATTGTTATTAACTGTTGTCATTAACTTACACTCTCCTCTTTACTCGTATAGGTTTCATAGTTTTCTTTTAATTTTCTTCTTAAAATTTTTCCAACAGGACTCTTTGGAATTTCTGATACAAAATGATAGTCTCTTGGCCGTTTGAAGTTTGCCAGGCTTCCAGATGCTTTACAATGCTGATCCAATTCAGCAGCTGTCAGATTGTTATTTCTGGTGACGACAAATGCCACAACCTTCTCACCAAAACGTTCATCCGGCACACCCACCACGGCTGTTTCTAACACCTCCGGGTGAGAGGTTATGACATCTTCCACTTCAAGTGGATGGATGTTTTCACCGCCTGAAATAATCATGTCATCTACGCGGCCGACTACGTATAAATCACCGTCTTCATCCAGTACTCCCATATCTCCGGTAAAATACCAGCCATTTCGAATCGCCTTTTGATTGGCATCCGGGCGGTTCCAATACCCCTGAAAAGCTTCGATAGAATCAATATTGACAATGATTTCTCCAGGAGTTCCTTGGGGAACCAGATCATCAGGAGTTGAATAGCCTTCCGGGTCAGGAGTAACCAGCCTTAACTGCTGGTGGAATCCAGGTTTCCCGGCACAACCTGGTTTCTTATCCAAATAGCTGCAAATAGAGAAGGTATATACCTCTGTGCTGCCATAATGATTCACAAATACATCCGGCTTCAGTTTCTTGTAAACGTCCTTTGTTAATTCGGTCGTCATCGATGCCCCGGCATATCCAATTTTCCGAAGTTTCTGTAAGTTAAACTTAGAAAAATCCTTATGATGCAATAAATCATGAATAATTGTTGGAACTAAGTAAACACAAGTGATCTCTTCTTTTTCCAGCGCTGTCAGCATTTTTAGATTGTCGTTATCAGGAATCATTACTAATTTTCCATTGATGAAGGCCATCGATAAAAGGGAACGCATCCCCATTGTATGATAGAGCGGCATGACCCCCAATGTCCCTTCATGGAGGACATATTGATTTTGAATAATATGGGCCACGGCTGCACTGTATTCATTTTTATGGCTTCTTGGAACCCCTTTTGGCTTTCCTGTTGTGCCAGATGTATATAACATGAGGCAAGGATCATCAAATTGAATGGAAGGGCGGTTAAAGTTTTCCTGGTCGTGATTCAGCAGCTGTTCATACGTTACATCAGCTCCTGCTGCACCTAATACACTGATTAACAGCGGCTTGTGTGCATATTCACCCGAGAGTGCTGCATCCTGGCTGCTTGGTTCGTAAATCACGGCTTTGGCATCCGCATTATTGACACAATAAGCAACTTCCTCGGTTGACAGCCGGAAATTGATTGGAGTAAAAACAGCCCCAATCTTTTGGACTGCCCAGTAAAGTGCAACCATCTCCAGGCGGTTTTTCAAAATAATAACCACCCGGTCTCCTTTTTCAACCCCTTTTTGCTGTAAGGAAAAAGCCAGTTTATTAATTTGCTGGTTAAATTCATGATAGGTGAACCGTCTATGATCTTCTACGATGGCCGTTTTATCTGGGAACCGATTCACAGCAAATTCAAACAATGTACCAAGATCCACTAGTTTTCACCCTCTTTACATGCATTTGGTTTACAAACTTTTTCGATTGCCTCAATAATTCCTTTATAACCGGTGCACCGGCAAAGATGTCCGGAAAGCATTTCTTTGATTTCCTGTGTTGTCGGCTCCTCGCCGCTATTAAGCATCTCTACCGATGACATTAAGATTCCTGGTGTACAAAAACCGCATTGAAGCCCATGGCATTCTGTAAATGATGTTTGTAATGGATGCTCTTGCCCGTTAACCGCTAATCCCTCAACGGTCTGGATTTCCGATCCATCCGCCTGTGCCGCAAACATCAAACAGCTGCGGACAGCCTTGCCATTGTACAGTACTGTACACGAACCACATACTCCATGTTCACAGCCTACATGTGTTCCAGTAAGGCCAAGGTCTTCTCTAATAAAGTCACTTAATAGTTTTCTAGGTTCGGCTTCACCCTCGATTTCCCTGCCGTTAATAGAGAATGAAATTTTCACTTTATCTTGTACTGAGAGATTTGACATATTAGCCCTCCTTCCGTAATCCGCGGTCATATGCTTTTAACAGCGCTTTTCTTGCCATGACCTTTGTTAAATGCAGCCGGTATTCTTTTGAAGCATGAAGGTCGCTGTCAGGATCTGCATCCACAACCGCAAGCTCTACCGCTTGTTCAAGGACATTTTCCGTAAGGCTTTTGCCTTCTAAATATTCCATTGCCTCTTCCGCGAGCAGGGGAACTGCTTCAACCCCGCCTAAGACAATTCTTGCATTCTCGATAATACCATCATCATCCACCGACAGCAGGCAGGCAGCTGCAACTAGAGCAAAGTCGCCATGTCTTCTGCTGAACTCTTCAAATGCATAGCCATTCGGCTGGTTTAGCGGAACATGAATCTCCGTAAGAATTTCCTCCGGCATCAGTTCAGTTGTTAAATAGGTAATAAAGAAATCATTGATACTTGTAGTCCGTTTGCCGTCAATACTATCAATTACGATTTCGGCATCCAGTGCCAAAAAGCATAGCGGCAGTTCTGCACTTGGGTCAGCATGGGCCACGCTGCCGCCGACCGTCCCTCTATTTCTGGTTTGAACATGGCCGATAAATGGGACCCCTTCTGCCAAAAGCGGAATATGTTTTTTAATGAGCTCATGCCGTTCCAGCTCCCGTTGAGTGGTCAAGGCACCAATCTTTATCACATCGTCCTCTAAACGGACGCTCTTCAGCTCTTCTATTTGGTTGATGTCAATCAGACACCCCGGTTCAGACATCCGCATATTCAAAATGGGAATAAAGCTTTGCCCTCCAGCAATGATTTTCCCTTCACTGCCGTACTCGTCTAAAAGCTTAACGGCTTCTTCTAAATCTGCCGGACGATGATAAGTAAACGTTGCCGGTTTCATGTCTGTCCCCTCCTTCCTTAATCAGCAATATTTACTTTTTCAAGCTCCTTTTTAATCTTTTTGAAAAAGTCTTTAATGATCAGTTTAGCAACGCCGCCCAGCATGCGCTGGCCGATTGCGGCTACTTTTCCTCCGACTGCTGCTTCATAGGTATATCTTAGTTCTGTATGTTGATCATCCACTTGCACTAATTGAATTTCTGCTTCGGCCTCAACAAATCCTGGTGCTCCTTCCCCATTCACAATGAGCTTATAGGAATTTGGCGGGGTTAAATCTGTCAGGCGGATAGTAGCATCATATTTCCCTTTTACTGCGGCAACGCCGACAGACAGGTCAGCGACATAGACATTGTCTCCCTGTTTATTTAATTGGTTACAGCCCATAATGCAGTTTTTTAATACTTCCGGGTCTAGTAAACTAGTAAAAACTGTTTCTACTTTTCCATTTAATTGAATAGCGCCTTCTCCATTCATCACAATTCCTCCTCTGGTTACATTTTTACAGTATTTTTATTGTGAATCTTTGACCAAATCCGGTCTGGCGATAATGGAAGCTGGTCAATTGAGACATGTAAAGGTTTCAAGGCATCTGTTACAGCATTAGCCAGTACAACTGGAGCACTCATCGTATTTCCTTCCCCTAACCCTTTCGCTCCAAGCGGTGTTATTGGAGAAGGTGATTCAATATGTTTAATGGTTACCTTCGGAATTTCTGTTGCGGTTGGACAGAGGTAATCCATGAAACTTCCCGTTAAAAATTGACCTCTCTCATCATAGGCAAGTTCTTCATACATCGCGGCTCCAAGCCCATGGGCAAGACCGCCCATAATCTGGCCTTCCACAATATTTGGATTTAATAGCTTGCCGGCATCGTGAATGGTCGTATAGTCTATTATCTTTACTTCGCCTGTTTCAATATCGACTTCAACCTGAACGGCGTCAAAGACAAATCCGTAGGTGACAGAACCATTGACAATATCTTTTTCGTTCGGCGACTTCGCGACAGGCAGTGTATAGAAGGCGGTTTCATGAATGCCCGGCTCTATTCCATTTGGAAGACCTTCCGGATTCCAATGCGCTAAACCGACTGCTCTTTTAAGAGATACACCTTTTTCCGGATCATTTTTCACACTGACTTTACCATCGCTGATCACGAGTTCTTCTGCCGGTACATTTAACTGGCTGGCCGCGATTTCAAGCAGTTTATTTTTCACTTTTTGAGCAGCTTGATAGACAGCACTTGATCCAATTGGTGCAAACCGGCTGGAATAACTTCCTGAAGCGACGGACCAAGGGCTTGTGACGGTATCCATTTCTGCAATGACCCGGATAGAAGCAGGATCAACGCCAAGGGCATCGGCCACAATTTGCGCCGTAACCGTTTCATGGCCCTGGCCGGTTGGAACTGTACTGATTCGTACCGTAATGCCGCCCTGTGGATCGATGGAAACCGTTGCTCCCTCTGAACATCCTGATTTCGGCAGTGATTTTGCGCGTTCTTCCGGTGTTAAGGCAAGCGTGATATATCCCATGTTCGAACCAGACGGCTCAACAATACAGGCAAATCCTAAACCTAAATATTTACCATTCTTCCAAGCCTCTTTTTGCTTCTGTTTAAATCCTTCATAATCGATCGATTCAAGTGCCAGGTTTAAAGCTTTATGGTAATCCCCGCTGTCATAGATTCCACCAGTAGCAGTTTGATAGGGGAATTCTTCTTTTGTAAGCAAGTTTTTCTTAATAACTTCGATTACATCAAGTCCCAGATCTTCTGAGATGATTTGCATCATTCTCTCAAGCGGGAAATAGTGCTGCGGACCGCCGTATCCTCTGATAAGACCCGTTGGACTTTTATTGGTGACAACGGCAATCGCCTCTACCTCCAAGTTTTTAATTCGGTACGCCCCGGTTGCATTGGAATGGGTCCGGTAAAGGGATGCAGGTTCTGGGGCACGGATATAGCCGCCGACATTATCGGCATATTTCATTTTTAACCCTAGAATCGTTCCATCTTTTTTCACCGCTGCTTCAATCCAAGAGACACGGTCGGTACCGCTGGAACTGGCCGAAAGGTGTTCCTGGCGGTCCTCCGTCCATTTCACCGGAACACCTAGAATTCTTGAGACAACTCCCATCAGCACCATGTAAGGGAACACACCGGATTTGATTCCATAGCTGCCGCCTATATCTTTTGGTGTGATAATCCTTAGTCTGTTACTTGGCACCTTGAGGGCTGCTGTCATAACAGAGTGAAGCGTGAAAGGGCCATGGAAGTTTGCCCAAATCGTATAGGCATCCTCACTTTTGGTATAGTTTGCAATGACACCGTAGTTTTCAACAGGCGTTGCACTAACTTTTGGAAAATGAAATTTCTTTCGAATGACACGGTCCGCATTTTTAAACGCATCTTCTACATTTCCATAATTGAAAAAACGATGATTGACAATATTGCTGCCAACTTCCTCATGAAGGACTGTTGATTCCTCTGAAAGGGCATCTTCGATATGGACAACAGGGTCCAATGCTTTATACTCCACTTTGATTAATGACAGTGCGTCCTCTGCAATATAGCGGTTTTTAGCAATAACTACTGCAACCGCTTCTCCAACAAAACGCACTTTTTCTACTGCGATTGGATAGTATTTAACAGGAACCCGTACACCAACAGGGAATGGTCTCGTCAGTGCTGCCACCTGTTCACCAGTGACAACCCCAATGACACCTGGCAGCTTTTCTGCCTCTTCCGTATGGATTTGAATAATCTTTGCATGTGCATGCGGGCTTCTTAAAATGGCTGCATGATGGATATTGGGCAGCGGAGACAAATCATCCATATATGTTCCTTCACCAGATACCAATCTTGCATCCTCAACACGTTTTAAAGGTTTTCCTATATAACTCAAGCCTGCTTACCTCCTTTTACTCCATTTCAACCAATTTCATATGACAATACTGATTTTCAGAAACAGCCGTATGGATTGAATCCGTTTTCCATTTCAGCGGCTGGTAACTTGCTTTGTTTCTGCAGCTCATAATTTCGGCTGCAATGCTTAAGGCTATTTCTTCAGGTGTCTCTGATCCAATATCAAGCCCAATCGGGGTATGAATCCGGTCCTCCATAAATGCTGGAATGGTGACGCCTTGTACTTGAAGATCTTTCTTTAAATTTTCAAATCTCCTCTTAGGGCCTAATAAGCCGATATAAGCGGGATTCTCTTTCATTAACCCTTTAAGATAGACAAGGTCCTGCTCATAGTGATGGGTCATAATTACCGCATAAGTATTCTCATTTAATTCCAACCCCTCAGGAAATCTCCTTGGGGAAACTAGTTTTAATTCATCCACATTTGGAAAATTCTCTTCGGTTACATAACCCGGACGGTGATCCACCACTGTGACATGCCAGTGCAGCAGCTTTAATTGATTCGCTAATGAAGATGCATCCGGCCCAGCACCAAATACAATAATGCTTGGAGTTGGTGTAATCGTTTCCAAAAAAATTGCAGCATTCACAGCCTTACCATCAATAAGGAAAGATTGACTTTCGATGATTCCATTTAATTTATTGAATGGCAGATAGGTTGTATCCATTTCATTTGGTTCAAAAACAGTACCTGGAGACAGCACTTCATGTCGATCCGAAGTTATGACGGCACCAAGTGTGAAAGGTTCAGTACTGGAATATTGCCGTTCAAAAATATTCATCATGTTCTCGGCTTCTTTTTTTCTATTGACTGGATCTATGAGGGAAAGCCATATCGTGATTACTCCGTTACACCCTACCCCTAATCCCCAGGGTGCATCATCGTCATTTCTTAAGTCATAGACGATTTGTTTAGGGTCACCTGTTTCAAATACGTCTTTTGCATGTTCGAATAAATCTTGTTCAATGCATCCGCCGCTTAAAACTCCGACGATGGTTCCATCTGATTGTATAAGACTTTTTGCACCGACTTGGCGGTAAGATGAGCCTTTTTTATCAATAATGACGGCAAGAACGGCTTTTTGATTGTTTTGTATGCATCTCTTTAATTCTGTGATTATCAAAGCTCATCACCTCATTTCATCTTGCTTAATTGAATTATAGAAATTCTCTAAATATTCTAGTTGCAAATTTCTATCATACACATCTTTAAAATTTTATTAAAAAGGGGTAAATCGTTTAAAGATTTACCCCTTTTCAAATAAACTTCTATATTTAGTTGGTGTGCAGCCTTCTCCTTTTTTAAAGGTTGTGGCAAAATAGCCGGCACTGGTAAAGCCCATTTGATGGGCGATAATCTCAATTGGCAGAGAGGTCATTTTCAGCAATGACTTCGATTGTTCTATCCGATAGGCGGTCAAATATTCGACGAATGTGACGCCCATCTCTTCCTTAAACAATCGGCTGAAGTGGGAAGGGCTTAAATAAACGGCATCCGCCACCATATTTAATGTAATCGGTTCTTTAAAATGTTTTTGAATATATTGGATCGATGATTGGATAGGATTGGCAAGGTCTGCATTCACAGGTGTTTCATTTGGTTCAATAAGATAGCTGGTTTCTGCTGAAAGGCTTTGAATGCTAATTCGATTAAAAATTTGTTTTAGTTCACTTTTTAAAAACGGTTTCAAAAGAAAGGCGGAAAACCCAAGGTTAATAGCCCTCTGGACATCTTCAAATATTTTCAACTGGGTAAGGACAATAACGGAAATGGATGGATCCCATTGTATGGCCTTTTCCCCCAGTTCAAGGCCATTTCCGTCAGGCAGGGAAATTTCGACGACTAGAATAGACGGCCTCAGCTGTTTAAGCATTAATAGCCCTTTTTCATAAGAATCCGCCTCATGGACCGAAAAATAATCATACTCACTGGATTGAATAAACTCTTGAAGGGAATAACGGCTCTCATATTCATCATCAACTATTAACAAATTTGGCAAGGCCTAACCTCCCATCCCGATAATTTTTAAAATTTTGCTCTAATGATAGAATTTTAGAAATCAATTTTGGATATCCATGTTTAATTTTTTGCGCATGATTTTTCCATAGACCGTTTTTGGAAAAGATGATTGAAAGGTGTATTTTCTTGGTCTTTTATAATTTGAAAGTTTTGGGTGTCTTTTACAGAATAGGTCTAGTTCATTAGCTGTCAGGGTCTGATCATTAGGTACGATGTGTGCCGTCACAACCTGTCCCCATCGTTCATCAGGTTCCCCTGCAACCACAACTTCCTGGACCTTTGGATGTTCCAATAAAACAGATTCCACCTCAAGCGGGTAGATTTTGTCGCCGGCATAAATAATCATTTCATCAATTCTGCCCGCCACGAAGAGATCGCCCTCTGCATCTTTATATCCTAAATCACCTGTATAATACCAATTATCTTTGACACTTCTTTTCGTGATATCAGGTTTGTTCCAATACCCCTTAAATGATTCCGGTGAACCCATATGCACAATAATTTCCCCTATTTCTCCGTCCTTTACCCTGTCATCCGGGGTTTTGGTACGGTATACATCAGGCTCTATGATTCTAATATTCTGGTGGATTCCTGGCTTTCCAACAGAGCTTGGTTTCTCTGTTACCCGGTCGCAAAATGTAAACGTATAGATTTCAGTGCTGCCGTAGTGATTTACAAAATGCTTGGGCTGGAAAACTTCCTGGCATAATCGAATTAGTTTAGGCGACATCGGCGCCCCTGCATAGACAATCGTATGAAGCTCGTCAAATCGATTCCTTTTTGATTCCGGAAGCAGAGCGATGTCATGATACATATTAGGGAGTAAATATAAGACACTTATTTTCTCTTGTTCTATCAGCTGGACAGCATCAGATGGATCCCAGTCTCGTAAAACGACATAGGTGCCATTTAACATCATCATACTAATGAGTGACCTTAGTCCCATTGTATGATTGAGAGACATGACACCTAAGGTAGTATCATGCCACTGGTAATGACATTGGAAGATGTGTGAAAATGATGAAGCATATTCATTTTGATGGGAGCGGGGAACACCCTTTGGATTGCCCGAAGTCCCCGATGTATATAGAATAACGGATAAATCCTCCTCAAGGATTGGGCCTGGCTGAAAATCTTCTGCCGGCTGCTTTACCAGCTCCTGATAGTTGATATCCCCTCCAAATCCATCAATATTAATGAAAAGAGGACGTTCTATAAACTTTTTTCTATCAATTAAATACTCGGTTGCTTTCCCGTATATGACAAACCTTGCCTCTAAATCATTCAGACAATAATGAACAATCTCCTGGGATTGCCGGATATTGATGGGTGCAAAAATAGCCCCTAATTTTTGAATGGCCCAGAAAAGCACAACGGCCTCTATACGGTTTTTTAATAGCACGGCTACCCGGTCCCGCTTTTTTACTCCAAGCCTATGCAAAGAAAAAGCGGCAGCATTTACCTCCCGCTCAAGCTCCCGGTATGTGTACGTTTGATTTCGATCAACTACTGCCATTCGATCAGGATGCCTTTCGACAGCATAACGAAAAACTTTACTTAAATTCATTCGGCACTCTCCTTAACATGAAGGATTAAAGGTCGGATTTTTCTAATACAAATTATTATACAACAATTCGACACAACTTTACACAATTTTCTAAAAAGTACCCATTTTCTGCCTTAAACATCAAAAGAATTGGATAGATGGACATTTTTCAATAATTTGGCCCTTACAAATAAAACAATTCCGAAGAATGTACAGGCCGTAATACTAAATAACAAATATATATCTCCTAATTTGAACAATATGCTGCCTAAAATAGGCCCAAGCGCCATCCCCATATATCTAAAAAAGTTGTAAACACCGATGGCTGTGGCCCGGTTCATCACAAAAGCACTTGTCAGGAGCGTCGTTTGAACAGGAAGGGATAAACCCAAAAACAGTCCAAAAAGGACACTTGAAAGAATAAGGAGGATCAAGGAAACTTTCGCAAAAAAGATAAACAAGACGATTCCCAATACATTAAAAAGGGAGGTAAAGATAAGGCATTTCTCTGCCTTGAACCTTTCCTGCAATCTGCCGCCAAAATAGCTTCCTATTAAGATAGATAATGACAATGGCAAAAATAACAGCCCTTTTTGTTCCATACTAAGAGAATAGCGGGAGGTTAGGATTTCCGGCATAAAGATTAAATAATTATAAAAAGAATAATATTGAATAAAGCCCAGCAAAACAACAGCCATTCCAACCGGATTTTGAAAAACCAAACTAAAATACTTCAGTTTAAATTTATTATTTTTATGCTCTTGGCTTTTGGTTTCAGGAAGAAAAAAGTAATTAGCGATAAAAATGAGCAGTCCTGTAAACGAAAGAAATAGAAAGATGAGATGGAGATGAAACATCCCCGCTAAAAACCCGCCGGCAACCGGTCCTAATACAGGGCCAAGTGCCATCAGCATTTGAAAGGTCCCCATTGCCCTGAATCGTTCCCTGCCTTGAAATAAATCACCAATAACCGCGGTGGCCGCCACAGAACCAGAGGCAATTCCAATTGCCTGAACGGCCCTGAACAGTAAAAATAAATAAATTGAGCTTGATATAGAGCAGCCCAATGAGCCCAGCAAATAAATAAAAATCCCAAATAGCAATACCTTTCTTCTCCCTTTGAGATCAGAAATCGGTCCATAAACCATCTGCATAAATGCAAGCGTAAAAGTAAAGATAGAGATGCTGATATTGGCAAGCAGCTGGGTTGTTTCAAAGATGGATGTCAATTCGGGTAAAAGAGGGGCATAAATCGTCTGTGTAAATGGACCAAGAAACGAGGCCAAGGTCACAATATAAAGGATTTTCGTATTTTTCATCTGCATGATTTTACACCTTCCTGCCCCTAGTAAAAGATATACTTATGTTTTATACTAACTATTCCCTAAAAAAGACCAAGTTCCTACCTAAAAAGATAGGAACTTTTATTTTTCTATTCTTTAAAATGTTCTCCCGGTAAAAGGTCAAAGGAAACCTGCTGCTGTAAATAATCATGTTCATTCATATCATTCATTCCAGGTATTTGAATTTTTTCATATTCCATCGGCTCGCTGTTTAATGGCACCGTACAATCGAATCCAACTTTTGAACCTACCCCCTTATTGGTAGATGGGTCAAGTTTCGAACCAAGCGAACCATTAATGACAACCAAATCCTTTTCTGCCTGGAATCTGGTCGCTAATGCCCATTCCACTTCTTCCAAATTGTATATATCTACATCTTCATCTACCACAATGACATGTTTGACATCATAGTGGCCCGCAAAGGCTGCCAGAATAACGTTCTTGGCTTCCCCTTCATTTCTCTTTTTCATTTGTACAATTAAATGATAACGGCAGGTGCCCCCAAGGCTAAGATGAACATCTTTAACGGTCGGCACTGTATTTCTTAAGGCCCGTAAAAGGCTGGCTTCACGCGGGATTCCGCCTAATAATAGATGTTCATAGCTGGATGCAAGAATGGTTTGGAAGATTGGATTATTGCGATGGGTAATAGCCGTTATTTCAATCACCTCTTTATTGCTTTTTGGGCCATAATATTTTGGAAATTCCCCAAACGGTCCCTCAGGTTCACGAACATGAGGCAAAATTCTGCCTTCCAGCACAATTTCCGCATAGGCCGGAACATTCACATTGATGGTTTTACATTTTACCACAGGCTCCGGTTCCCCTTTTAAAGATCCGGCAATTTCCATTTCATCCTGCCCTAAGGGTGCGATCGCCTGTGAAGCTAATATACTGACTGGATCCACGCCTATAACAATAGCAATCTCTAATGGTTCTCCCTTTTCCTCTGCTGCTTTATAAAAACTATATAAATGTCTCGGAAGAATGAGAGCACCTAATTTATTTTTCCCCGAAACCTGCAGCCGGTGAATCGAAACATTTTGATTCCCTGTTACAGGGTCTTTTGCAATAGCGAGACCGGCGGAGATATAATGGCCGGAATCCTTTTCATGGTGAATCGGAATCGGCAAAAGTTTTAGCAGGTCCACATCCTCACCCATGATCACATTTTCATGTACAGGTGCCTCTTCACTAGAAACCTGCAAACAAGGGGTTGGGTGGTCAAGCGCATCTAAGAATTTATCGGTGATTTCCTGCTCAGGAATCCCCATTGCCATTGCAAACTGTTCTCTAGTAGATGTCATGCCGGACACAACAGGAATATGATAGCCCTCTACATTTGAAAAGTAGGCGGCCTTTTTACCATCCAGCTTTTTAGTAAAAGCAGCAATCTCATATTCTAATGATACATTCTTATCAATGACTGCTAATTGTTCTTCTTTTTTTAATTTACCTAACCAACTGCGAAGTGACTTACAATTATGCATATGATTCACCAGCCTACATTATTTTTTTTTGGATATTTTTAAATGGAGAACAAAAAGGCTAGGGTTTCCTAACCTTTTTTTATATTCTTAATTCCTTACAAGATTATTACTATTTTGGTATATTTCATATTTTCCCTCTCTAAGCTTTCGCCGGAGGATTTTTCCTACATTGCTCTTAGGAATACTTTTAATAAAAACATATTTTCTTGGCCGTTTAAAATTGGAAAGTTTGGGGGTATTTTTACAAAACTCATCAAGCTCTTGAATCGTGATGGAAGGATCCTTAGGAACAACAAAGGCTGTCACAATCTGTCCCCAGCGGTCGTCCTGCTCACCTGCAACGGCAGCCTCCAGCACCTTGGGATGCTCAGATAAAATGTCTTCCACCTCAATGGGATGGACATTCTCACCACCTGAGATAATCATGTCATCCACCCGCCCGATCACGAACAAATCGCCATCATCATCAAACACACCTAAATCGCCTGTAAAATACCAGCCATCCCGTATTGCTTTTTTATTGGCATCGGGTCTGTTCCAGTAACCTTTAAAACTTTCAATCGAGTTGATGGATACAATAATTTCCCCTGTTTCTCCTTTGCCGACAAGATCATCAGGTGCAGCATTCCCATCAGGATCAGGCGTGATTAAACGAATGCTTTGATGGAAGCCCGGCTTTCCGGCACACCCCGGCTTTTTTGTGACATCTGAGCAAATGGTAAAAGTATAGACTTCAGTGCTTCCATAGTGATTCACAAACACGTCCGGCTTCAATAACTCCACACATTTTTCCGTTAATGCCGTTGTCATCGAAGCACCCGCATAGCCAATCTTTCTTAAAGCTTTAAGGTCAAATTGGAAAAAATCAGGATGATTTAAAATATCATGATATAAAGTCGGCACTAAGTACAAGGAGGTGATTTCTTCCTTACTTAAGATATTCAGTGCTTCTTTTGCATCAAAATCCGGCAATGCTGCATATTTTCCATTTAAGAAAGCGATAGCCAGCAAGGAACGCATTCCCATCGTATGGTAAAGCGGCATGGTCCCTAATGTACTTTCATTATCGACATACTTATTTTGAATAATGTGAGCAACCGCAGCGGAATACTCATTTTTATGACTCCTAGGAACGCCTTTTGGTTTTCCTGTTGTCCCGGAGGTATAAAGCATAAGGGCGATATCCTCGTCTTGAATGTTTGGTTTTATGTAGCCTCCCGGACTGCGGTCAACCAGTTCACTGTAGTAAATATCTGCTCCCGCCACTTCACCCACCCCTATTAAAATCGGGCTAAAGTGAAAATTAGCATGTAAAACAGCCGTTTCGCTAGCGCTTTCATAAATAACCGCAGTGGATTCGGAATCATTTACACAGTATTCCACTTCTTTCGAGGACAGTCTGAAATTGATTGGGGTATAAATAGCACCTAGTTTTTGGAGTGCCCAATAAATCACCACATTTTCATGACGATTCTTTAATAAAATCGTAACCCTGTCATTTTTCTTCACTCCAATTCTTTGAAGGGAAGAAGCTGTTTTTATAATTTCTTTATTTAATTGATTATAAGTGAACCTGCGATTCCCTTGTACAAGGGCGATTCGATTGGAATATCGTTCGACCGCAAAGTCCCACATGGCAGATAAATTCATCGATTCAACTCCCCCCTATTTTCTCTATCACAACTGGGTTTCCAAATTAGAATGATTTCAAGCCTCAATTGCTCTTACTTTTTTCATCTTTTTTGTATTCCAAAGAAACTGATCTCTATACTCTTTAGGTGTTTTTCCGACTATTTTCTTGAAGGCAGTTGAAAAATAACTTTGATTTGAAAAGCCGGAACTATTAGCAATAATCTCAATCGGCAGGGATGAAAGCCTTAACAGCCCCTTTGCCTTTTGGACTCTTACAAAGGTTAGATACTCGATAAAAGTCATGCCTGTTTCTTCCTTAAAGAGCTTGCTGAAATAAGATGCGCTTAAATACACTTGATCTGATATTTCTTTTAATGTGAGAGGATTCCCATAATTGGCTTGAATATATTGAATGGCGCTGTTGATTGGGTTTTTCAAATCATTTGCTTGTATTTGTGTCATACTATTAGGTATTGTACTTACGTTCATACCTAGTCCTGGAGGCAGCAGCCGGTCGAAGGTCTGTAAAAGGTCATGTTTCGCTAATGGTTTTAAAAGATAGGAATCAAAACCTGCATTAATGGCCATTTGAACTAATTCAAACATTTTCAAATGACTGACAATGATCACAGGAAGGGATGGATAAAGCTCTAGTGCAGTCCTTCCAAATTTGATGCCGTCCATATCGGGTAAGGAAATGTCGAGTATCAATACACTGGGCTGATTTTGTTTAAGAAGCATCAGGCCCCGCTGCGCACTTCCTGCCTCATATACATTTAAAAAGTTATATGGTGAATCCTTGATAATTGAACAAATTTCTTTTCTTTCTGCTCCATTGTTATCAACAATGAGAATATCCGCCATTTATATCCCCCTATCCCAATAATAAATAATGATTAAAATGAAAAGTTCAAAAAATATATTATCTATTTTTTAATTTTTTAATTATTACTAATTTTCCAGCTATATAAATAATGTTAACAAAAGAGGGAGTGTGGATATTTCAAAATTTCTATTTTATCCTTTTTAAAATTCTATCTACTTTCTCTTTTAAAAAAATGGCTGTTAAACTTGGCTGTTGCTTTCCGCTCCAGTCACTTGCTTTCCGCAGGCGTGCGGGGAGCCTCCTCAGCGCTAAAAGCTCCTGTGGGGTCTCCCGCAGGAGTCAAGTGCCTTCCGCTCCAATCAACACTAAAAAATAGACAGTGTCCTTCGTTAGAAAAAACACTGTCTCTCAATATACCTTTTTACTCTAAACCGGACCATCTGGTAAATAAGTTTGCTTCAATGTTAAATTGATCAAGTGCCTTGCCGACACTTTGATTCACGATATCATCAAGGGATTGAGGCAGATGATAAAAGCTTGGAACAGGAGGCAATATGACTCCTCCCATTTCTGTAATGGATTGCATTAATTTTAAATGTCCAAGATGAAAAGGTGTTTCCCGGACCATTAAAACTAATTTCCTGCGTTCCTTTAATGTTACATCTGCCGCCCTGGTGATAAGATTGTCATTAAAACTATTAGCAATTGAGGATAACGTTTTGATTGAGCATGGGGCAATAATCATCCCATCTACTTTAAATGAGCCGCTTGAAATAGCTGCTCCAATATCTGATGTATCATACAGATAGGAACACATCGATTCTACCTGGTTGATGGTATAGTCAGTTTCATGATGAATGGTCTTGACGGCGGAAGAACTAATAACGGCATGTGATTCAATATCCAGCTCTCTCAGTGTCTCCAAAAGCCGAATGCCATATATAGCTCCGCTCGCTCCTGTAATGCCGATAACCATTTTCTTCTTCATCTTGTTACCCCCCTGTTGATTGTATGATTCTTCATTATGTGGTAAGGCCTTTACTGATAAATCTTCGGCTTAATTTCCGTTGATTGAAGGCGACAAAAAGGAATAATAAAATCCCGATAATGTCCGTTATCGTTTCCGGAATGATCATGGTTATGGCAGAAACAAGCGAAACAATCCGAATCCAGCCTGACATATTCGTAAAAAAGTATCCTACCGTGGCCGCCACTAATCCAATAATCCCAAGCAGTGTGGTAATGGTAACCCAAGCTATTTCTAATGGCTGACCAATCATTAATAAGGCTGGGTTTAAGACAAACACAAATGGTATTAAAAAGGCTCCCGCTCCTAAAACCAATGCCCTCACACCCGTTTCATTCATCGAAGCACCTGAAATACCAGCAGCACTGTAAGCAGCAAGGGCAACCGGCGGTGTAATCATCGATAGTACAGCAAAATAAAAGACAAACATATGGGCAGCAAATAGATTAACACCAAATTCTTCAAGTGCCGGTGCCAATAATATGGCGGCCATAATATAAGCGGAAGTGGTAGGCATCCCCATGCCAAGAATAATACAGCCGAGCGCCACCAATATTAGTGCAAGTCCTATGTTTCCAAACGATAATTCAACAATAATACTGGTAAATTTCAATCCTAATCCTGAAAAACTGATTGTCCCGACAATAATACCCGCCACGGCGCAAGGAATCGTCACTTTTACAGATTGTTTAGCACCGCTTTCTAATGCAGAAAGAATATCCTTTATTTTTAAGAAAGTGTTTTTCCTTAAATAACTGACAGCCAGCACACTGACAATGGACCAGAATGCCGCTGTTGATAAGGTAGAACCTGAGAAAATTAATATAATTAAAATAACTAACGGAAGCAGCAGATGAATTCGATCCTTCAGTTTCTCCTTCTCTTCTTCTAATGCTTCATCCATTAAGCCTAGTTGATCCTTTGAAGCTTTTAAATGAACATAGACGAAAACAGAAATATAATAGAGTAGAGCTGGAATGAGAGCTGCATAAATAATTTTTACATAAGGCACTCCAAGCATTTCTGCCATTAAAAAGGCGGCCGCACCCATAATCGGCGGCATTAATTGCCCGCCTGTTGAGGCCAAGGCCTCTATCGCCCCAGCATCTCTTTTGGAATACCCGGTTTTTTTCATTAAAGGAATCGTAAAAATACCCGTACTGACTACATTGGCAACAGCACTTCCGCTGATGCTCCCCATCAGGCCGCTGGATACGACTGCAGCTTTAGCCGGACCGCCCTTTGATTTACGGGTAAGCTTGAAGGCGATATCAATAAACAATTTTCCGCCGCCGGAAATCTCCAAAAAGGCTCCAAACAGGATAAAATAAAAGACATAATCTGTCGCAACACCGATGGGAACACCAAAAATCCCATCAGGTGATAAAAACAACAAATCAACCATTCTAGTAACATCTAAACCGCGGTGGCTTAATAATCCGCCTAAATAAGGCCCGGCAAAACCATATGCTATGAAAAGAACAGCCAAAAGTGTAATGACATAACCTACCGTTCTTCTTGATGCTTCCAGAAGGAGTAAAATAAATAATGCACCCAGCCAAAAATCTAAATAGGAAACATCGTCAACAAACCAAATTCTTGTACTCAAACGATTTGCTTCTACGGTGACATATACCCCAATAATAAGCGGTAATAGAATGAAAGCTATATTCAATAATTTTTGAATGATATTCCTTTTTTCTTTTCCCAGCGGATATAAGGCAAAGGCCAATGACAAACCGAAGGAAACGTGAATCGATCTTTGAACAATAGACGGAAAAGCTCCTTCCATTGCTGTATACATCTGAAACAAAGACCATACAATCGCAATAATTCCCGGAACAGCAAACCTTTTCATCTCATTCCCTCCTTAAAATTACTTTTCAGCATGTTTAACTCAACTCGACTTTTTCCTTATTCACTGCCTTTTTCCTGATACCTGTAATAGTGGAGTGGATGGAGATTTGATCAGGATTGCATGTAATTTCGATTAAGGAAGTTTTGTTGGATTCTAATGCATTAATGAAAGCCTGCTCAAATTCTGTATCTGATGATACCCTCTGACTATAAACCCCAAAAGAGCTTCCTAATTCAACAAAGTCTGGATTTCCCAAAGATGTTCCTATTTCACGATAAGGGTAAGCGATTTCTTGAAACATCCGTATGGAACCATGCATATTATTATTGAAAATGAGTGAAATAATGGGAACCTTATATCGGACTGCTGTTTCTAATTCTTGAATCGTCATCATGATCCCGCCATCACCTGAAAGTGATACAACTGTTCTCTCGGGCTGTGCCAATTTCGCCCCCACTGCTGCAGGCATTGCATACCCCATTGCACCAGATGCTGCCCCAATATAGGATTTAGGCGAATTAAATTTAAAGAAGGTTTGAACCCATCCAGCAAAATTCCCTGCATCATTTACCAGGATTGCATTTGCAGGAAGATACTGCTGTAAGATGGATATGATTTGCTTATTATCAACACTTTGTTCATGTTTGTGATTCTCAACATACGTAACATCCTCAAATATTTTCCTGCGTTCGATTGCCCAAGATTCCCATTTATTCTGTAAAATATTGGTGTTTTCCTCGTTAATTAGTGCAAGTAAAGCCTCATCGGCATCTGCAACAATTCCCAGACTTGGTTCGTAAACTTTTCCTAACATTGAATATTCAATATCAATATGAATCATTGTTTGATCATCGGAAATGATGGAATACCCTTGTGTCGTTGTTTCAGAAAACCTGGTACCAATGGCAATAATCGTATCAGCTTTTTTAACCGTTTCTTTTATGCCATCAAAAGTTCCCATGCCTAAATGTCCTGCATACAAAACATGATTATTTGGAAATACATCATGTCTTCTAAACGCCGCCATTACTGGAATTTGATATTTTTCAGCAAAAAGCAGCAAGTTTTTTTCAGCACTCGAAAGGTTTATTCCTGCTCCAGCTATAATGACAGGTCTTTCCGCTTTCCTTAAAAGACCAAAGAATTCCTTAACCTCATTTTTTGACGGCCTCGGTTTCGGACAAATGGACTTATTTTTAATTTTTAATTTTGCGCTTTGCTTTAAAATATCCTCCGGCAAAGATACTGCAACTGGTCCAGGACGTCCGCATTTTGCCACTCTAAAAGCTCTTTGGACCAATTCTGGTATTCTATTGACCTCATTTATTTCTACAGTCCATTTACATAAGTCTTTCAAGAAAAGGTCTAAATCTACCTCTTGAAACCCTTCCCTGCCACGAAAGGAACTTTTGACCTGGCCCAATAGGACAACCATTGGTGTTGAGTTTTCCTTAGCCGTATGAATACCAATTGATAGATTCGCAGCCCCTACACCCCGTGTTGCCATTACTACTGCAACCTGACCTGAAGCTTTGGCATATGCTTCTGCCATAAAGGAAGCACCACCCTCATGCCGATTAGATATTAATGTAATATCTTTTTCATCATATAAGCCGTCTAAAATTGGAATAAAACTCTCCCCTGGGACAGTAAATACATGTTTAATTTCTTCCTTTTTTAAAATTTCAACAATTGCTTGGCCGCCAGTAAGGCTATTTTCCATTTTTAAAGTACTCCTCTCCCTTTTGTGAAATAATTAGGCTCTCTTGGTTTAACCAAATAGAGCCTATTGAATGAGTAATATTTACTTAATCCAGCCTTTTTCTTTATAATATTTTTCAGCACCTGGATGAAGCGGAATACCTCCAGTAGCATCGGCTGTTATTCCTTTTTCTGGATCATATACACTAAGGCTTTGATGGCCTTTTACCAATGTCTCTTTGTTTTCAGCTATGGCTTTCGTAATTTCGTATGCCATTTTGTCGGATAGGTCTGTGGTTGTTACAAGAGTAGTAGTCAAACCGAGTGCTTGGACCTCTTTGTCCTGTCCATGAAAGACTTTTGGAGGCAGAATAGCCTTTGAATACCCAAATTTCTTTAATTTATCCAAGTATTCATCCTCTACCGGGATAAAAGTTACAGGTGTCTGCAAAGCAATTTCTGTAAATGTCGGATGCCCTTTTGTCATAACTTGAATAAACATATCTGCCTTCCCATCCTGGATAGAAGATTTCACTACATCAAATGTTGTATGCTCAACAGACCCTCCAAAAGACTTGATCCTATCATAATCCAAGCCATATGCTTCTAATACTTGAATAGCAGCGTATTCACCTTGGCTTCCTTTATTTAGAGTAAGCAGTTTTACAGGGACTTTTTTCTCTTTAATATCAGCAATAGAGGTAATTCCGTATTTATCCATAAACTTATTTGTCATGATAATACCGACATAATACTCATCAAAACCACCGGCTAAAACTCTTAAATTGCTATATTTCTTTTTATATCCAAAAGTGCCGTCAACGGCCCAGCGATTATTCAAAGAAAAGGTTAATGCCAGTTCAGCTTCACCCTTATCAAGAATCTGTACATTTCCTAAACCGCCGGCGTATGGAAGGACGTCCACTCTCTCAATATCCTTCACTTTTTTATTTAGAAGTTCAGAAATCGTTGCACCGTAAACATACCACGCACCGCCTTGACTTAATGTAGCCATTCTAAGCGCATTTGAATTAGAATTCGAAGATGCCTTACTACTGCCAGACGGGCCTTTCGAACAGCCAGCTGCTATCAGCAGCAGCATAAGAAAAATAAGGACCATACTTTTTGCCTTTTTCATAAAAATTCAACCCCTTTTCTAATAGATACAGATTTATTTTAGTTAAAGCTTCACAAGAATGGATATGTATTGACATCTCTCCTCTCTCACTTGTAAGCGCTTTAGTAAATATAAGAAATAGCCTTTGCTCCTGAGTATGCGAAATAGCCAGCTATCTTCTTTACTTAATAGTTTCGGAAAACACGAACCTCAAAATGCTTAATTTGAAGATTGAAAGATAAATGGGGTTGATTGAGGTCTTCTTCATTAGGAAAATAATTTGTACTAATTAACCAAATCCTTACTTAAAAGAATAGGGGAAAAAGCATGGTAACAGTTTTAAATTCTTATTTTTTTATTTTTGTTATTTTAATTTTTAATAATTTTCAAATAAATGTAATCTTTGCCTAAGACATGCTTATTAAAGACAGGTATCACCTTTATATTAATGGTTTTTAAGAACACCTTTTAAAGAAGTTTTACCCTTTCTTTACGTGGTTCTTTCCTGATAATCACTTATAATTCCATTTCATAGTTAGTCTTTAAAAGTGCCTTTTAAGATTGTTTCTCTTTTTCCTTAAATGGTTTTGTTTTTAATAGTGCTAATTTAAGAAATAGAAAAGGCCAATCCCGCTGCCAAAAACAACAGGACTGACCTTTTTCTTTTATACCGAGATCAGTGATTGATTCGGTGCCATGTATTTTATTTCGCCATTAATGAGTGTTGCTAAAACAGGTATATCTTTAATTTCCATTGGATCAACTGCTGTTGGGTCACTTTCGAGAATGGCAAAGTCTGCTTTTTTGCCTATCTCAATGGTACCTCTTTCATTTTCTTCAAAGTTTAAGCGTGCCCCATCAATAGTCATCGTCTTTAAGGCATCGATCACATTAATTCTTTGATCTTCTCCTAAGACCATACCTTCTCTTGTTACTCGATTGACAGCTGCCCATACAGAGAACAAAGGAGAGATTGGTGTAATTGGGCAATCAGAATGAAGCGTAAACAGGATATTTCTTTTCTGAGCATCCCGTAATGGATTGATTCGTTCCGCTCTTTCAGGCCCTAAGAATAATCGGCGGTGCCGGTCTCCCCAATAATACACATGGTTAATAAAGAAGGAGGCAGCAATTCCGAGCTCGCTCATTCGATCCAAATCTTCATTCGTTGCTGTTTGCACATGTTCAATCCGGTGGCGGTGATTTGAGCGCGGACTGGCTTCCAATGCATGGGCGTAGGCCTCAATGATGGAGCCAATAGCACGATCCCCGTTCCCGTGAATGGTGACGCGGAATCCCCTATTATGAAGGTTAAGAATTTCCTCATTAAAGGAATCCTGGTCATGCAGCAGCTCACCGATTATTTCCGGTGCACAATGGTATGGATCTCGCAGCGCCCCTGTCAGTCCTTGAATCGAACCGTCTTGAAACAGTTTCGCACTGTCCAGCCGCGCCCTATTAAGGGATCGCCGCTGAATTTCATGGTTAAGCTCTTCTGCAGAATAATCTTTAAAGGGGCCGTTTTCATTTAACAAGAAATGCAGCACCATCAAACGCATGTTCAAAGGATTTAAGCCCTTTTTTAAGGCTAATAAATGAGCATCTAATTCTACAGCCCCATAATCCAAACCGACTCCCGCATCTGAATTTGTGGTAATCCCTTGAGCCAAATAGTCTTGTGAACCCTCTCCAATGCAGGCAGCAATTTCTTCCGCAGTAAGGGGAGGAATGGCTGCTTGCACTAGGTCTAAAGCCGGCAGCTCATGCAATACACCATCTAACCGCCCATTTTCATCTCGGCCCAAATGTCCTCCCTGCGGATCTGGAGTCTGTTCATCGACGCCGGCAATCCTTAACGCTGCTGAATTGGCAACCGCAAAATGAGCGGAGATATGACGAATGAGCACAGGTTTGTCAGGCACTGCTGCATCCAACTCTCTTCTTGTCGGATGACGTTTTTCTTCCAATAAGGTATTATCATATCCCCAGCCAAGCACCCACTTTCCCTCCGGGGTCTCATTTGCCTGCTTTTTGATTCTATCAAGAATATCCGCTATCGATTTATTTGGCGGGGTGGAACAGTTTGCCTGTTTGCGGAACAGCGAGTACATCAACAGGTGATTATGGGTATCGATAAATCCTGGGATGATCGTTTTTCCTTTTAAATCTAAAATATGCTGGTCAAGGGAATAATCTACATCATCCCTTGGCGGCTTGGCATCCTGCCAAATGCCTATGATATGTCCGTCCTTTACCGCCGCTGATTTTGCCACCGTATTATATTTATCAAGCGTCATGATATTTGCATTTACAATTAAAAGATCTGCTTTCACCATTTAGCATTCACCCCTTATTTCATTCAATTTTTACCAGACTTCTAGTCATTACTTGTTACAAGTCTACATAGAGCCTGATAAAGGATGTTTACTCCTTTTTCAATGTCATCCCAAGACGTATGCTCCTCTTCACAATGGCTTTTTCCATCTTTGCTTGGTACAAAAATCATCACTGTATCCGTCACCTGATTTATATACATGGAATCGTGGCCTGCACCGCTGATCATCTTTTTATATGGCTGCTGGATTTCCTTACAGACCTTCTCCAAAGTATCAATGAGGTATGGTGAAAAGTGAACAGGTTCGTTTGACCCGATCTTATCCATCTTGTAATCAATATGATTTTCGTTTGAAATACGGATGATTATTTCTTTTACTTCCTCTACACATGCCGTTAATTGCACCGGATTGGGGTTGCGGATATCAATTGAGAAAGCCGTTTCTCCTGGAATGGCATTGATAATTCCGGGGACGGTGCGGACTTTCCCCACGGTTGCGACTGTACCATCCTGTTTCGCCATAGCCCAATTATAGATTTCTTGAATGATGGCAGATGCAGCAACAAGGGAATCTTTTCTCATAGTCATCGGAGTTGATCCAGAGTGATCAGACTGACCGGATAAGGTTACCTCCAGCCAGGTAAACCCGGCAATTCCCTCAACAATCCCAACCGAAATGTTCTCTTTTTCCAGTATCGGACCTTGTTCAATGTGCAATTCAATAAACGAGGCGATTTTCCCCGGACGGTTTTTCTCCTCCCCAAGGTAACCAATTCTTTCCAATTCAGATTGAAAGGTGATTCCATGCTGGTCAGTCCTATGGTAGACATATTCTTTTGAAAATTTTCCAGTAATGGCCCCGCTCCCCAGCATTTGTGGTGCAAAGCGGGCCCCTTCCTCATTCGTAAAAGAAACAATTTCTACCGGCCGGACAGGCTTAATGCCGCTTTCCTTTATTGTTTCAATGGCCTCTAAAGCAGCCAATACACCTAAGGTTCCGTCAAACTTTCCGCCTTTTGGAACCGTATCTAAATGGGAGCCCGTCATAACAGGGGAAGCGGAAGGGTCTTTCCCTTCAAGCCTTCCGTAAATATTTCCAAAGTCATCCACTCTAACTTCCAAGTTTGATTCCTTTAACCATTGAATAAATAAGGTACGCGCCTCTTTTTCTTGGTCGGTAAGGGCTAATCTGGACACGCCGCCTCTTACTGTTGCCCCTATCTGTGCCATTTTTTCCATGCGGGTCTTTAATCGACTTATCTGAATATGGGACTGACCCTCCATTTGTATCACCTAAAGCCCCCCTTTGTGTGCACGTTCCAATTTTTTATAGAGTAATACTTTTTTCATCATCAATCGTTTGTTCCATATCCAGATTAGCTGAATCTAAATCTTCCCAATAAACGGCCCTTACCTGTTCACTCTGATCATGTTTGGTCAGCAGACTAATAACTATTAAACTTATAATCGAGACAAGAAAGCCAAATACCGTATGGTCGAGGCTAATTCCCATAAACGGCCAGGCGAGGGTTGCTGCTGCTGAAAGGACCATACTCCAGACAACGCCCGCTTTGGTCACTCTCTTCCAGAACATGATCGCTAGAAATGGGAAGATCATAACAGTTGCGGATAATCGCAATGCCCATTGATACAAGGTGACGATGTCGGTCAATGCATAAGCCACCAATAGTCCTAGGACAGAAATAATCACAACCGTCCACCGGGCCGAAGTCATTAATTGTTTTTCAGTTGCTTTCGGATTAATGATTCGATAATAGATATCCCTTGTCAGGTTGGAACTTCCTTGTAAAATAAAAGAATCTGCTCCGGTCATCAAGGCTGCCAGAAGACCAACCAATACTAATCCACCCACAACGGGAGGAAGAAGTTCAACCGTCACATAGGAAAATAGCAAATCAGGCTTCATATCCGCAGGGGCAAATTGCCGGGCAATCACTCCGATGCTGAAAGGCAGAATAGAAATCGCGCCGGAAATAGCAAAGCCGGTAATCCCCGCCTTCTTTGCAACCTTTTCACTTTCCGAGGCAAAAATCCGCTGCCAGGTAGACTGCCAAACAAGATAGAACGGACCGACTGATAAGGCAAATAACAGCACTTCATTTAAACCATCCGCGCCAACTGGTGATAAAAACTCTGCTTGTGTTTTGGCGATAATATTTCCAAATCCATCTCCATAAAGAACAGCTGCAATAAATAAAATCACAATTCCTGCTAATAGAATAAAAGATTGAATGGCATCCGTTACAATGGCCGCTGGAAGTCCGCCTAGAATTGTAAAAGCCAAAATTAATGCAAAGGATAGAAAAATACCCGTCCCCATCTCAATTCCTAATGCCATTTTGAAAACCGTCGACATCCCCACAATTTGCAATGCCAGTGTTGGCACAGAGTAGATAAATGCCGATAAAATAGAAGGAACGATTCCCGATTTTCCGCCGAATCTCTCACCAAACAAATCAGCCAATGTATAAAGCTTTTGTCTCCTTAAAGGAGCAGCAAATAAAAAGATAAGTAAAATACTAAAAAAGATCCCAGGCAGCGCGAACTTAAAGAATCCTGAAAGTCCCACTGTATAGCCCATTCCAACCCAGCCAATAAAAACCGCCGCACCGCACCAGGTACTCACGATTGTTCCGACAATCGGCCAGAATCCTACACTCCAGCTCCCAATTAAGTATTCGTTATAGGTTTTAACCTTGAAAAAATAGTAAATGCCCATGGCGAACATGAAAATAAAATAAATAACAATATAGCTTGCATACCAACCCACAGCATTCCCACCTTTGTTCTATTTTTATAATTCCCATTATTTACAATTATCTGAATTATTTTGGTAAAAAAATTACCCTAAATACTTTTTGATTTTTCTAGCTGCTGCAGTTTGACTGATTCCTAATTTTTCAGCCACTTTATAGGAAGATTTCTCTCTTTCATATTCCTTTAGAATAATAGAACTCTCTACTTTATCAATGATCTCTTTCAGTGTTAAGTGATCTGGTACATCTGAAGAAGCCTGGATATATTCTGGCAGGTCACTTTCCTGAACAACATTGTAATCTGATAACACGACAAGCCGCTCAATCAGATTCTTCAATTCCCGTACATTTCCCTCCCAGGAATACGATAAAAAGCTTTCCAGCACTTTTGGTGATAATGAAACCTGTTTGTGATAAAGTTTGTTAAATCCCTGTAGAAATTGATGTGCTAAATCTAAAATGTCCTCTTTTCTTTCTCGAAGAGCGGGGATGGTAATTGGAAAAATAGTAATGCGGTGATATAAGTCTTCTCGAAATAAACCAGCTTGAATCATTTCTCTTAAATTTCTGTTTGTTGCTGTGATAATCCTGACATCTAGTTTCAGTTGTTCGGTGCCTCCTACTGGACGCAGCTGTCTTTCCTGGATCACATGCAAGAGCTTTGCTTGTAAGTGAATCGGCAGTTCGCCAATTTCATCTAGAAAGATTGTCCCCCCATTCGCAGTTTCAAATAAACCTTTTTTACCTCCAGGGTCCCCTCCTGTAAACATGCCGCCCTTGTAGCCAAATAATTCGATTTCAATTAATGACTCTGGCAGTGCAGCACAGTTGATCATATGGAAAGGTTTGTCTTTCCTTCTGCTTAGCTGATGAATCACTTTGGCAATCTCAGTTTTCCCTGCTCCCGTTTCGCCTAATAACAATACATCGCTGTCAACTCTCGCAAGCTTATGTACGTGATTCAATGTTTTCTTCATTTTTTCACTTCTCGAATAAATCCCTTTCATTTGAATCTGCTGTGGAAAATCCAGCCGGTATTTATTGAGCTCATCTTCCATTTCTTCAATTTGCTTTTTTAACAGCATGATTTCTGATAAATCCCTGGTAAAAGAAATAACCCGTTTGATTTTGCCATTTTCATCAAAGATAGGTTTCGACCTTACATAAAGGTATCGTCCCCCTAATAGTTTTTGAACAAGTTCAACAGGGTTTCCCTCTTCAATCACTCTCTCTGCTGCTGAAGGCGAGAAAATACCTCTTTTCTCCAAGTCACGGACATTTTGCCCAATGACCTCCTCTTTCGGAAGTCCCATAAAGGATGCACTGACATTATTCACATTGATAATTGTCCCATCCGCATCTGTCAGCAATATTCCCTCAAAGGAATATTCAAAAATCGTTTCCAATTCAGCATTCAGTTGTTCCAGCTGCCTTACCTTTTCATCCATTACACTACACCACCTTGATTGATCCTCTCCTTTCTTCAAATTATATCATCATTTGGAACAGTGGAGTGTTGGTTAACTAATTATGCAAGTTTTGTGCCAGGAGTAAAATTACTATAAAAAGTGATATTTCCACTTTTTTAATAGAAAAAAATAAGTCTAAAAAGACTTATGTTGAGTCCTTTTAGACTTATTCTAGGAAACAAAATCCCCATAGTTTTTAATCCCTTCAATTAGCCGGTGGACGGCAGGTGAGAGATAGCGATCCTTTAGATAGGCGAGATAAACAGTTCGTTTGAGGTAGCTGGAATCAATGCTTTTGGTTATCAGATTGGGAGAAGATAATTGTTTAATATAACTTTCCGGTAAAATTGTCACTCCTAAGCCCTCCTCTACCAGACTGCAGGCCGTTTCCAATCTCTCTATCTCATAAAAGATATTAGGAACCACATTTTCTTTTTGAAATGCATGCAAGATATCTATCCTCGTTTGAAATCCAGTCGTACTGATGATAAGTTCCTTGTCTGTAAGATCTTTTAATGTAATAGAATTTTTTTGGCTTAAATACTCGTCATTCTTATGAAACAATAAAATAAAATTTTCAGTGTAAAGAGGTGTTAACAGGATTTTTTCGTGATGGATGGGCTGGTTTGTAATGGTTAGGTGAACAGAATATTGTTTAAGGGCCTCCAGCACTTTTTCCTGTCCTAGTATATCTTTAAATTGTAAATGAATGTTTGGGAATTCGTTTTTAAAATTTTTCACCACCTTTGGCATCCAATATTTAGAGGATTCAATATGGCCAATGGATATAAGGCCTGTCCCCACCTCCTGCATATCTTTCAGTTCCATTTGCAAATTACTGAACCTCATTAACATGTCCATCGACCGCTTATAAAAAATATGCCCTGCATCTGTAAGGGAAAATCCCCTGGTATTTCTCTCCAGCAGCGGAAATCCAATCTCGTTCTCCAGCTTCATGATGGCATTACTTAATGAAGGCTGGGAAATGTGCAAAACCTCCGCCGCCCTTGAAAAACTCCCCTCTTTAACAACAACAGCAAAATAACGAAGCTGACGAATATCCATTAGCTCCCCTCCATTTATAGTTTGTAACTATAGATTTATCAAAATAAAGTATTTGTAATTATATATTAGCAACATTTAAAATTATTTTACAGTTAAAAGAGAAGCGAAAGCGCCTTGGGCAGCCTCAGGTATAGCAAACGTTCTTCTGCCACAACGTTTTTGGCTTCTATGGCAGGAGATTATTTGACCTCGAGCTGTTTAAAGCCGGCTTTTTTCAAAAAGTTTCCAAGGAACCTATTCAAAATTAAAAACTGACTAAGCGCTGGAGCTGGACAATTATCTAAGTTTACACTTTATGTTTTCAATTTTCATAAAAAAGGGGCGATCATATGTATATACAACCATCAGCCGATCTTTGGAGGGGGAGAATTGACTCCGACAACGACCCATTAAGTTTTCGTTATCATCAGCAAGTTCAAACAGTGAATTCTTCGGATATCAGTCCTTCTAATGAACAGGCCAACAGATTTGCCATCATTGGCTTTCAATGTGATGAAGGGGTCAGGCGGAATAAAGGCAGAGTGGGGGCAGCAGAAGGACCAGAAGCCATCAGGAAGGCCGTGGCAAAATTACCTTGGCACTTCAAACCGGGAACTCAAGTGTTGGATATTGGCGATGTGAAATGTGACGGGAACCAAATGGAAGCAGCCCAGGAAGAAATGGGTGCGGCCATCTCAACTCTTCATAAAAAAGGGATTTTCCCTCTGATTCTTGGCGGCGGACATGAAACATTTTACGGCCATTACTTGGGTGCAAGAAAATACCTGGGTCCGGATGCCAAAATTGGAATCGTCAATATTGATGCCCATTTCGACTTACGGCCCTATGATCAAGAGCCATCATCAGGAACTATGTTTAAACAGATTTTGGATCAAGACCCAAACAGCAGATATATGGTGATTGGCATTCAAACACAGGGCAATACAAAAACTCTCTTTGAAACGGCCAGGAAGCTTAACGTTCAATATATCTTAGAAGACAGTCTTTCAATAGACCGTTTAGATGAGCCTAAAAAGGAAATTTCAAAGTTTGCTAGAGAACATGATGCGATCATTTTAACCTTATGTACAGACGGAATCAGTTCTGCATTTGCCCCGGGTGTCAGTGCACCATCACCATTCGGGCTTGAACCGAAATTGGTCCGTGCCCTCATCCGGCATATTGTTTCACATGACAACATTCTTTCCTTTGATATTTCGGAAGTAAATCCATCCTTAGACGAGGAAAATAAAACGGTTTCATTAGCTGCATCCTTAGTAAATGATGCGCTTCTTACAATAGATACAAAACATAAAATGGAGGGGACCACATGAATCTAGAATTCAATCAAATTACCACTGTATTTCTTGCCATTGCCTTATTTCTTCTCGGCGGATTCATTCTTAAGAAACTGAACTTTTTAAAGAAGTTTTGTATTCCTGCTCCTGTTGTCGGAGGATTGTTGTTTGCGATTCTTGTTACCATTTTTAAACAAGCAGGACTAGTCAACCTCACATTAGATACCTCCCTGCAAAGTCTTTTCATGCTTACCTTTTTTACAACTGTCGGATTAGGCGCTAGTTTTAAGCTTGTAAAACAAGGCGGAAAACTATTGGTGTTCTATTGGCTGGCATGTGGATTCTTAGCACTTTTTCAAAATATTATCGGTGTTTCCCTTGCTGCTGCCTTTGGTTTAAAGCCTATATTAGGAGTCATGATGGGAGCCGTTTCAATGGAGGGCGGACATGGGGCCGCAACAGCCTTTGGCGGAACTCTTGAAGGCCTCGGCGTCGATTCTGCCTTATCTATCGGTCTTGCTGCCGCAACATTTGGTTTGGTTGCCGGAGGACTCGTCGGCGGTCCGACTGCCAAATATTTAATGACAAAATATAACCTCAAGCCGACTGAAACAGACGAAAATCATGAAGTGGCGGCTTCCCTTGAAAACGGCACCCATTCATCCGCCGGTAATCAAGGCATTCAATTCGATAGTTTTATGGTCCAAATCCTGATTATTACCTTCTGTATGGCGGCGGGATCTTATTTAGGAGAGTTATTCTCAAAAGCTACTGGTTTTGTGCTGCCAAACTATGTTGGCGCCATGTTTGTTGCTGTTATTATTCGGAATATCATTGATAAATTTAAAAAAGAGACCATCGACATGAAAAGCATCAGCTTAATTGGGGATGTCACACTGGGAATCTTCCTTTCTATGGCGTTAATGAGCATCAAATTATGGGAAGTGGCCGACCTTGCTTTACCGATGCTGGCTATCGTTTTTGTGCAAGTTGTATTCATCGTGTTGTTTGCTGTCTTTGTGTTATTCCGATTGTTTGGAAAAGATTACGACGCGGCCGTCATGATTGGCGGATTTACCGGCCACGGATTAGGGGCCACGCCAAATGCCATGGCCAACATGTTTGCCATTACCGACCAATTCGGCCCTTCACGAAAAGCCTTCCTCATCGTTCCAATTGTCGGAGCCTTCTTGATTGACGTATTTGGAATGCCGATTATTATTACGACGATTAATTTGTTGAAATAGATGTGGTTGAAAAAGCTGTCTGTAACTGTTATGTTACGGGCGGCTTTTTTTGGATTTAGGGGGTTTTGGGGGCTTCTTTTTTAGTGTGTAGAGTTTATAGTGAGCGGTTCTCGGAGTTTTCCCCTTCCTTACATGCTCTATGAAACGGCCTTAGTGCGCGATTCTCTTGTTTTTTCCTACCCACGCGCTCTATAAAGCTCTCTTAGTGCGCGAGATTCCTGTTTTTCCTCTTCCACGCGCTCTATGAAACATCCTTAGGCGCGATTCTCTTGTTTTTCCCTCTCCACGCGCTCTATAAAGCCCTCTTAGGGCGCGAGATTCCTGTTTTTTCTCTTCCACGCGCTCTATGAAACATCCTTAGTACGCGATTCTCTTGTTTTTTCCTCTCCACGCACTCTATAAAGCCCTCTTAGGGCGCGAGATTCCTGTTTTTTCTCTTCCACGCGCTCTATGAAACATCCTTAGTGCGCGAGATTCCTGTTTTTTCTCTTCCACGCGCTCTATGAAACATCCTTAGTGCGCGATTCTCTTGTTTTTCCCTCTCCACGCGCTCTATAAAGCCCTCTTAGGGCGCGAGATTCCTGTTTTTTCTCTTCCACGCGCTCTATGAAACATCCTTAGTGCGCGATTCTCTTGTTTTTCCCTCCCCACGCGCTCTATGAAACGCTCTTAGTTCGCGATTCTCTTGTTTTTCCCTCTCCACGCGCTCTATAAAGCCCTCTTAGGGCGCGATTCTCTTATTTTTTCCTCCCCACGCGCTCTATAAAGCCCTCTTAGTGCGCGAAAATCCTGTTTTTCCTCTTCCACGCGCTCTATAAAACAGCCTTAGTGCGCGATTCTCTTGTTTTTTCTCTTTCGCGCGCTCTATGAAACGGCCTTAGTACGCAATTCTCTCGTTTTTTCCTCCTCACGCGCTCTATAAAGCCCTCTTAGTACGCGGTTCTCTTGTTTTTTCCTCTCCACGCGCTCTATGAAACATCCTTAGTGCGCGAGATTCCTGTTTTTTCTCTTCCACGCGCTCTATGAAACGCTCTTAGTTCGCGGTTCTCTTGTTTTTTCCTCTCCACGCGCTCTATAAATCCCTCTTAGGGCGCGAGATTCCTGTTTTTTCTCTTTCGCGCGCTCTATGAAACGCTCTTAGTTCGCGATTCTCTTGTTTTTTCCTCTCCACGCGTTCTATAAAGCTCTCTTAGTGCGCGAGATTCCTGTTTTTCCTCTTCCACGCGCTCTATAAAACAGCCTTAGTGCGCGATTCTCTTGCTTTTCCCTCCCCACGCGCTCTATAAAGCTCTCTTAGTGCGCGATTCTCTTATTTTTTCCTCCTCACGCGCTCTATAAATCCCTCTTAGGGCGCGAAAATCCTGTTTTTCCTCTTTCGCGCGCTCTATGAAACGCTCTTAGTACGCGATTCTCTTGTTTTTTCCTCCCCACGCGCTCTATAAAACGCTCTTAGTACGCGGTTCTCTTGTTTTTTCCTCTCCACGCGCTCTATGAAACGCTCTTAGTTCGCGATTCTCTTGTTTTTTCCTCTCCACGCGCTCTATAAAGCCCTCTTAGTACGCGATTCTCTTGTTTTTCCCTCCCCACGCGCTCTATAAAGCCCTCTTAGTACGCGATTCTCTTGTTTTTTCCTCTCCACGCGCTCTATGAAACGCTCTTAGTTCGCGATTCTCTTGTTTTTTCCTCTCCACGCGCTCTATAAAGCCCTCTTAGTACGCGATTCTCATGTTTTCCCTTCCTCACGCGCATTATAAAGCGGTCTTAGTGCGCAGATCTCCTTTTTATCCTCTCCCATACGCTTTATAACAAAGCCGCCACATTGCGTGTAATTTTTAAATATTTTTATTTTTCCCCGCAAAGCTATTATAGTATAAAATGTTTTGCTATCTTTTGGATTTCCCTGTACCGTATTCCCCTTTAAATCAAGCAATCGAAGATTAATATATATAAACGGTTAATATATCAGTATTATGCACCACTTTTTTGAATAATTTCACTTTTCCCTTCCATATTTAAAAGCCATTTGGACTATGTTAGAATCATTAAGGTTTTGGAATTTGCTTGACCCAATTAGATACTGCAACAAATGGGAACTCACCTCATCACTGTATCCGAAATCAACAATATAACTTTTTTTCGAGGTGTATGATGAAAACCAATAGACTAATTCCATATGAAAATATTAAACTTCTAAGGGAAATAGCTCATGTAAAAACAGAAATAAATGAGCTGTATAAACAAACAGGCCCTGGAAGCTCTGATTATATTTCATTATCTATTAGATTAGATCTGCTTATGAAGGAATATATCGAGGATAAAATTGCTCATCTATAATACAAAAAGCAGCCATTTCCAGTTGGCTGCTTTCCTTTTATTGGTTGGCTATTTCTTCATCCATGTGGTCCGGCAAGTGATTCGTGATTTGGTTAAATAAATAAGTAAGATAAGAGGATAATTCAAAACGGTCTTCCCTTAAAAACAGTTCGAACAAGGTTTTACTATTCTCCACGTCCTTTCTCCTTTCTTTTCCGGTCATAATCGTTTTATAAAAATATTTCATATTATTAGAGTAAAAATTAATTCGATTGGTACTGCCTCCCCAGTATTGGCCCCGCCCTACGCACAATACTATGATGGCCACGCGCGCCATCCCTCTTTCTTTATTATAAATGAAAACGTTTACAAATTCAAAGAAAATTATATTACAAGTTTAGACAAAATCCACCATGCCTTTAGCGAGCCTCTTTTACCATTCAATCATGCCCTGTTATCATTTCAACTACCTATAACTTTTCCTTATAACCTATAAAAAGTTTTTAATTTACGCCCCCTGTTTCATTTGATAGCTTAGAAGTATAATGGAGGGTGGAAAGGAAGGACTTTGATGGATATTTCTTCAGGTTTATTGATTTTATTAATTGGTGCACTGGCTGCCGGTTACGGAACCATCGTCGGAGCTGGGGGAGGTTTTTTATTTGTACCAGCGCTCCTCATCATTTTCCACATGGATCCCGCCATTGCGGCTGGATCAGGCTTAGTCATTGTTTTGATTAACTCTTTTTCCGGCGTTTTCGGTTATGCCAAACAAAAGAAAATTCATTATCGCACCGGAATCATGCTGGCCATCGGTGCATTACCAGGTTCTCTTTTAGGTGTTTGGCTGCTGCAGCTTTATTCGTCCAGTTCCTTTTACTTCATCTTCGCTAGTTTACTAGTCGCTTTAGGGATCTTTTTATTTGTAAAAAATAAACCCGCAGTACTAATGAAAAAGAAAGGCCTGCAGGCTAGAAGTGTAGACGGTGCTGTTGTGCCTGAAATCGGGGAAGCGGATCAAGAAACGGCCTCTATAACAAAGGGTACGGCACAGGAAGCTGCTGCAATAGAGAATACCAATCTTCAAGGAAAATGGCTGATTCCACTGGGGTTATTCATGGGGATTTTATCCAGCTATCTTGGAATTGGAGGAGGATGGCTGCTTGTTCCAATATTAATCTATGGTTTTAAGGTTCCGACTCATTATGCAACAGCCACTTCCATTTTTTCATTATGTCTATATACAACCGTCGGTGTGGCCTCCCAAATGTATTATGGCAATATTGATTGGATTACTGTATTATGGGGCGGCATTGGGGTCATTATTGGTTCTCAATTAGGTGTTTTTCTATCTCAAAAGATCCCTGGAAAAATCATTATCCAAATGCTCTCTGTGTTATTAGTTGTCATTGGATTTCGAATGTTTTTTCAATAAATTCTACGAACCGACATTATTTCCGTAAATCTCCCCCAGAATAAACATTTAGTTTAAACGGCTGAAGAGCCGGTACATAAGAAGTTTTTCACTGCTAATTTAAAATACATGTCGAAAATTCAAACAAAATTTCCTGGGAAAATATTATTTTTTTCTACAATATTCTCTTTTATCTTCCAGCTTCTTTCCCAAGCCCTTTTACTTTAACTAAGTTATCTTTCGCACAACGGTTAAATGAAGGAACAAAGATATTGGCAATCATACCACTTTGATTTCAAAAGAATGGGAAAGAAGCATGGGAATCCTCCTCATGCTTCAACCTTCATTACATATTCGAAGAAACATCTCCGTTCGAATTCTTCCTATTCTTAACCGCTTTTGCAATGACTGGATAGAATAATGCAACTATCGCGAAAAGCAGGATAACAGCTGAAATAGGCCGTGTGATAAAGGATAAGTAATCCCCGTTTGTTACTAATAATTGTCTTCTTAAGTTTTCTTCCATCATAGGACCTAAGACAAGCCCTAAAATTAGCGCAGCTGGTGAGAAATGATATTTTTTCATGAAATATCCAATAATCCCGAACAGGAACATAATCCAAACATTAAACATGGAGTTTCCGACTGCATAGGAACCGACCATGGATAATAAAACAATTAAAGTTCCTAATATCGAATATGGCAGTTTTAGAATAGCCGCAAAGGCCTTAACCCCGATACGGCCGCCAATAAATACAGTAACGCTGGCAATCAGCATTGAGAAGAAAATGCAATACAGCATTAATGGCTGGTCTGACATTAACTGTGGACCAGGCTGCAGCCCTTGCAAGGCAAGTGCTGCTAGAATAATAGCAGTAGTTGGGCTTCCTGGAATCCCCAAAACAAGTGTTGGTATCATAGCGCCCCCCGCTGCAGCATTATTTGCCGTTTCAGGAGCTACAACCCCTTCCTCTTCCCCTTGGCCAAATCTTTCTTTATTCTTACTGGAACGTATTGCTTCCCCATAGCTGACAATAGATGCGATGGAGCCGCCGGTGCCTGGCAGAATTCCAATAACCGTACCAATCACGGCTGATTTCAATAAAACCCATTTATATTTAATCATATCGATTAGTTTAACCGTTTCTAAAGAAACCTTTTTATCCACATTAATTTGATTATGACGTTCTGTTACTTGGTTTAATACTTCCGCTAATGCAAAGGCACCAATCATAATCGGAATCATTTCAAGTCCATTCATAAGCTCGATATGTCCAAAAGTGAACCTGTCCACTCCTACCATTGGATCCATTCCGATCAAGGCAATCATTATCCCAATAAGGCCGGAGCTAATCGCTTTAAGAGGGGACTTTGTTCCAATTGATGCTATGACAATAAGCCCCAAAACGGTTAGCGCAAAGTACTCTGCACTCTGTATTTTTAATGCTATAGTTGATAATGGCGGCGCCAAAAACAACATAATCAAAACGGAGAAAACGCCTCCAAAGGCAGATGCACTAATGGCAAGACTAAGAGCTCTTCCTGCCTTCCCCTGTTTGGTCATGGGATATCCATCAAAAGTGGTTGCCACAGATTCCGGTGTCCCTGGTGTATTAAAAAGGATGGCTGTAATAGACCCACCATAGGACGAACCAGCATAAAGAGCGACCAGTAAAATAATTGAAGGGAGAATACCCATATAATACGTAAATGGAAGCATTAGAACAATCCCCATCGATGAGCTGATCCCGGGAAGGGACCCGAAAAATACCCCAATTAACATTCCAGCAAAAACCAGCAATAAGTTCACCGGTGAAATAGTTGTCAATAACCCGTCAAGTAATAATTGAAAATCCATGTTCTCCCCCCTATCAATATAAGAAATATGTTAACTCTTTTAGAATTCCCATTCCGCGAGGCAGCGGAACAGATAAAACCTTTCCAAAAACCAGGGTAAAAACAACTGCCACGAGGATGGATTGAACGAACATTCGAACATATCGTTTTTGCCCTAACATCCAAAATAAGAAGAAAGTAAATACAATTGTTGCAAGTGTAAAACTGATCAAATCATTTAAAATGATAAACACGATAATTCCTAGTAATAATCCAAAATAAGCAAAGTTTAGGTTCAATGGCTCCCCTTTTCCTTCACCAGACTTCAGCTTTCGAATCGCTTTAAAAAGGGAAATTAATAGAAGTACTATGATAATAATGAGAAGTGTTTGTGGAAATCCCGCAGGCCCAATGGGATCAGCAGAACGGCCGGATGTTATTGCGAAAGAATCTTTAAAAAACAGCCCCATCACAATGATGAGGAACACATGAAATATAACTTCACCCATCTATATACCTCCAAAAGCAGGCGGCTAAAAGCCGCCCTTGATTATTTCTTCAATCCAGTTTGTTTTGCAACCTTATCAAATACTTTGTAGTCTTCCTGCATTGCTTTCTTAAACTCTTCTGGCTCCAAGAAGCTGTCACGAATATTGGTTAACGAATCCTCATTAAACTTTTTATATTCCTCTGTTTCATAAGCCTTTTTTACTTGTTCTAGTAAATAATCTTTTACTTCTTGAGGAGTGCCTTTCTTCACAACAAATCCTCTCCAAGAACCAATCGTTACATCGTACCCTTTTTCCACCGTGGTTGGCGTATCTTTTAATTCATCAATTTGAGTAATTCGTTTATCATTTAACACAACCATTGGTCGAACCTTGCCATCTTTGATATAGTTGACAGTGTTTATCAATTTATCTAAGTACACATCCACTTCGCCGCCTAATACTGCAGCTTTTACCTCAGATCCTGAACCATATGGAACAAACTTAACTTTCATCCCTGTCGCATCGGCAAGTGCATTTAGGGTTAAATCATCAAGCCCTCCTGGACTGACACCGGCAAATGAGATTTCTTTTTCTTTCCCCATTTTCACAAGATTATCAAAATCTTTTATTTTGCTGTTAGCAGGTACCGACAAAACGTAAATATCTTCTTGAATTCTAGCAATCGGCTCGAATTCTTCTAAAAACTTCATATTCTTACCTGTTCCAAGAACATCCGCAATCACATGGGATGGGGTTACTTCTAGAACGGTATATCCATCATTCGCCTGGCCGTGTGCATAAACCATCCCAACCAGGCCGCCGCTGCCATCCTTGTTCACAGGCTGAAGGGGCTGATCCATATCCTTGGACATAATTTCAGCATATTTTCTGGCGAAAGTATCGCTTGCACTGCCTTCCCCAAACGGAACCACTAATTCAATGGGTCTCTTTGGATAATCCTTGTTTCCTTTATTTCCAGCTGAAGATTGGCTTGAACTGCATGCAGCCAATAATAAACTTCCAATAATCATGACACTAAGCAGAAATCTCTTTTTCATTTTTGCGCCCCCTCTTTATTTTTGATATGTATAGAATTTGTATCTAATAGATCAACTGGTACAAATGTATCCCCTTCCATAATTCTTCGTGCTGTCCTTCCAATCCCGCCTTTTACCAATCTATAAGAAAAATTAGATGCCTCTAAATGAACATTCACAAGAATCGTACCTGTAGGGTGGCCAATTGTGATTTGGTCTGTTTGATTAGATGGGGACATCACTTGATTGGGTATAGAACCTGGTATTTTACAAGCTGCTCCTAATCCAATCGCACCGCTTACGGCAAATGCACGATGTAAGGATCCCATCGAAATATATCTTCCTACAATGTCAATGCTGTTTTTATCGACTCTTTCTCCATTTTCAGTCATATAATCTGCAGATTCTGAAACAATCGCTATTTTTGGCAGCGCATGTGTTTCAGGAGTAACTACTTCTCCCTCTTCGTAAAGATTGATTTTCTTCCCGCACCGCACTCGAATGTCTTCCATTCTTTTCTTCATATCTTCTTGATCCATGACGTCAGACAATTCTGTGCCAGTTAAGCCCAAATCTGATGCTCTAACAAAAACCAACACATTCCCTGCATCTAAGATAGTTACTTCTATTTCCTGACCATGATCTAATTCAATTGTGTCAATGATATTTCCAGTTGGCAGCAGTTCGCCAGTGATAGCGCCGCCAAAATCAATAAAGTTAACCATGATGCAAGAACCTGTTCCTGATACACCTGAGATAGAAAAGTCGCCTTCGTAAACAACTTGTCCATTTTGAACCGGTACTTCGACTTCCATAACCCGTTTTGTATTCGTGTTATAGATTCTTACAGTTGTGATTCCTTCTGTTCTTCTTACCAATCCCTCTTCGACAGCATATAGTCCAACTGCTGAAGCCATATTCCCGCAAGTAACATGATAATCAATCTTCTGGCTATTAGTGCTCACCTGTCCAAAGGTATAGTAGATATCACAGCCTAAGGTATCTGTCATTCCAACGATTGCCATTTTACTTGTTAAGGATGTTCCGCCGCCAATGCCATCAATTTGGCCATTTTTCGAACTGCCATAAATTTTTGTTATGACTGCATCTCTTATCTCTGGGTCAGTTGGCAAATCCACATCCTTAAAAATTAACCCTCGGCTTGTTCCTCCTCTCATTAACACACTTGGTAATTTGTATAATTGTCCATAAATGTTCACCAGGTAATACACCTCTTATAAAAAACTTATTGATACCATGGTATATAAGAAGTATATTGAAAATTGAGAAATAAATAAAATATCGATTTTTTATAATTTTTGATAAAATCTATTTATACCTAATATTATTAATATAATGTCTAAAAATTTCAAGGAGGAATTTGTATGGATCAGATAGACTGGGAAATGTTAACTATCTTATTTGAATCCAAAAATATTACCAAGGCCAGCGAAATGATGCGAAGCTCTCAGCCAGCTATTACCTATCGGCTCCAGCGTTTAGAAGAAGAGTTTGGTATAAAAATTGTTTATCGCGGCCGGCGTGGAGTTGTTTTTACCCCGCAAGGAGAATACTTGGTCAACTATGCCAAAAGAATGAAAAAGGAATTGAAGAGAGCGAAAGAAGATGTGATCAATTTCGAAAACAATATTCAAGGGGTGCTGAGGATTAGTGCATCTAGTATTTTCTCACGCTATAAACTGCCGCCCATTCTCGCAAAATTTAGTGAAAGGTATCCGTCGGTAGAGTTTGAGGTGAATACTGGCTGGAGTGCAGATGTCATTGATTCTATTTTTAAGGAACAGGCACATGTAGGCATCCTGCGCGGCAATTATAAGGTTTCCCATGAAAAGCTGCTGTTAATGGAAGAGGACTTACTAATTGTTTGTAAAGAACCCATTAATGTAAAAGAACTGCATCTCATGCCAAGGATTTATTATAATACTGACACTTCTTTAAAAAAAATGATTGATGATTGGTGGACAGAAAGTTATGTCGAGCCCCCTAATATTACTATGCGGGTCGACAATATGGAAACATGCAAAGAAATGGTCCTAAATGGACTAGGGTACGCCATTCTGCCAAATATTCTATTAGAAGATGATAAAAAACTATTTAAGACTCCCTGTTTCACAAAAGACGGTAAACATGTAAAAAGACAAACCTCCTTAATCTATCGTAAGGAATATGTAAACAATGTCTTAATAAAGGCATTCTGCGATTTCTTAAAAGGATGGGACTTCCGTAACAGTAAATTGCTAGAGAAAATTGAAAGCGCTTCTCCAGTTTCTAGTACTAAATAGAGTGAAATGCCCCCTCAAAAATTATGTGGGGGCACCTATTTTTATCTGAAAATACGTTCTTTTATTTGGATTCTTTGATAAAAATTGAATGGATCAAAGTAAATTCCCGCAGGCGGCGGTTTATGAAGCTGCTTTTTGTCAAGCTTATCGGGCTCTGATGCTTTCTTCCATATCCCTAATCTATTACAATAAAACATAGACAAACATATAGAGGTGAATTTCATGAATTGGACGATTCGTTCTTCTCATAAAGAAAAAATAGATCGTTTTGGGATAACCGTTGATCAAGTGATCCTTCCAAACGGTGAGGAAAAAACTTTTTCCTTTTTAGATTTTGCAAAAGGGGTTTGCATTCTGCCGGTAACAGAGAATGCAGATGTTATTTGTATGAAGCAATACCGCCATGCCTTGAACAGCTGGGAATGGGAGCTGCCTGCAGGTGCGATTGATGAATCCGACCAATCCCCTCTGGATGCGGCGAAAAGAGAGCTGGAAGAAGAAACAGGCTATACAGCGGAACATTGGCTGAATTTAGGCAGTTTCTACCCATCGCCAGGCTCAACCTCCGAAGAAATTTTCTTATTTGCGGCAGCAGGATTAGTTCCCACTGAGCAAAAATTAGAATCAAGCGAACTCATTGAATTACATACGATTTCAATGGATGAACTGAAGACCCTGATTAAAGTAGGGGAATTCAAACATGGTGCAGGACTTGCAGCAGTTTTGCGGTATAAATTTATGACAGACTGAGTTTCGACTTAAAGCACAACGTACAGGTTTATCAGCCTGTACGTTCTTAATACCCTCCACCCCAGCTTCTTTCTAAACGGAAACTTTAAGATCAATCCACATATGCCATGATTACACAAAGAAATGCGCGACCTTCTCTGCAGAAGAACCTCTGCTAAACCGACTAGGATTTGTATCTTTCTTTGCCGAAATAGTTTTTTTGTTTGTTATAATTAGAGGAAAAAGACACGGCAGGGAAAAATAAATGTTAAAAAAATTACTTAGCCATTATAAAGGGTCTGTTACATTTACAGAGAAACCTGATGATTTTCCAGAACAATATTACCTTTTCTGCAACGAGGAAGAAAACGAATGGATTGGTTTGATGAAATCAACTGTAAGTGACCAAGAGTTTAAATTGTTAAAGTCTCTTTTCACGTATGTCGAAAATGAACCAGCTTTCAATACTTCTCCATCAAGGCAATGGTATGAATTTTTGTATTCGGGCGGCCCGATTCCGGTCCAAAAAGGCAAATCAGAGTTACGTTTTATTTTGTTTCATATTCATCAGAACGAAATGAATCGAAGTGAAATAGAGGCTGCATTAACCGGTTTTTTCAGTGATAAAGTCCCTATCACATGGATGAGCCCTAATGAAGGAGTTGTCATTGAAGAAAGATCCCATACTTTTCTTACCGAAGAAGAGTTGATTTCCATGTCTGCCACATTGGAGGGGGATTTTTATGTCAAGGTATCTTTTTATGTTGGAAAATTTTATCCATATTCTGAACAGCTGCCTATATTGTTTAAACAAGAAAAAGAATTCTTTGCTTTTGCGCTTGAACATGTAAGTGATATTAATATTTTTACTTATGAACGTATTTTCCCTTTCTATACAGCCTATCATTTACCTGATAAATTAAAACATAAGATAAATGAAGATATTTTAGAGATGTTCCGGGAGGATCCTGATTTATTTTCTACGGTAAAAATTTTTTTAGAGAATAATTTAAATTCAAGTGTAGCAGCTAAAAAGTTATTTATACATCGTAATACATTGCAATATAGAATTGATAAATTTACTGAAAAAATAGGATTAAGCTTAAAAGATTTTTATGGTGCTTTTACTGTTTTCCTAGCCTGCTTGGTTTATGAATATCAATCAAAATGACAAAGTGCCCAAAGAAGTGCTTTCACACTTTGTGCATTCTGCCTATTCAGAATTTTATGACCAATTGTTAAACTGAAACTATCAGGTTAACAGGAGGTATAAAAATGGCTGAATTAGTATTAGACCATATTTATAAAATTTATGATAATAGAGTGACAGCTGTTTCAGACTTTAATCTACATATTGACGATAAAGAATTTATTGTTTTTGTTGGTCCGTCTGGATGTGGTAAATCTACGACATTACGGATGATTGCAGGCCTGGAGGAAATTTCAAAAGGCGATTTTTTAATTGATGGCAAGCGTGTCAATGATGTTGCTCCCAAAGACCGTGATATTGCGATGGTATTCCAAAACTATGCACTTTATCCCCATATGTCTGTTTATGATAATATGGCATTTGGCTTAAAGCTCCGTAAAATCCCAAAAGACGAGATTGACCGGCGAGTAAAAGAGGCCGCAAAAATTCTTGGACTGGAAGAATATTTAAAACGGAAACCAAAAGCATTATCAGGAGGCCAGCGCCAGCGTGTTGCATTAGGCCGGGCTATTGTGCGGGATGCGAAGGTGTTTTTAATGGACGAGCCATTGTCCAATCTTGATGCCAAGCTTCGTGTGCAAATGCGCGCTGAAATTACCAAGCTTCACCGCCGTTTAGATACAACAACTATTTATGTAACCCATGACCAAACCGAAGCTATGACAATGGCGAGCAGGCTGGTGGTAATGAAAGACGGAATTATTCAGCAGGTTGGCTCACCAAAAGAGGTGTATGCAAATCCTGAAAATGTTTTTGTCGGCGGCTTTATCGGTTCACCTGCCATGAACTTCTTTAACGGCAAGTTGGATGACGGCAGGTTTGTGATTGGAAATACTTCCATCCCTGTACCTGAAGGAAAAATGAAATTCCTCCGTGAACAAGGGTATGTTGGAAAATCAGTTATTCTTGGTATCCGTCCTGAAGACATTCATGATGAGCCTGTCTTTATTGAAGCGTCAGGCGGGCCTGCTATAACCGCAACAATTGATGTAGCCGAATTGACCGGAGCAGAATTAATGGTTTATTCAAGCATTAACAATCAAAACTTTATTGCCCGCCTCGATTCTCGCTCAGTTGTGAATCCTGGTGATGAATTAGAACTTGCTTTTGATTTAAATAAGGCTCACTTTTTTGATGCCGATACAGAGGCCAGAATCCGCCCATAAGAAAGCAGTTGGGCAATCTTCAAAATCTAAAATTTTACACTCTAAAAAAATGGTACAGTCCAGATGGGTATTTGCGGGTTGTACCTTTTTTGTTTGGCATTGCTTGTTCATTCATTTAGGTGAAAATTAGTTACCCTTCCGTAAATTGTTTAAATAAATAGCCACATCATTTTTTTCATTTAATAAGGCGCCTTGGAGACATTACCGGCACGATGGATGGGGAAACTGTCTTTAATAAGCAGGCTTGAAGACAGAAACGGCTCGATGGATGGGTGAACTGTCTTTAACAAGGCCACTTGGAAACTGAAACGACACACAGGACCATTCCCTTAAATAAAGGCTCTTTTCTAAAAGATTGTTGCTTTTTGCTCCCTTTTTAAGATTCGTTCAAAAAATAGAGGTAGAAATTCCCCTTATTTAGGAAATTGGATGTTAATTAGCTGAAATAGACGGAGGAATTTC
>NZ_JAMBNQ010000098.1 GCF_023715155.1 Neobacillus mesonae | reverse complement strand
CGTGACAGGCAGGCATTCTAACCAGCTGAACTACCAGACCAAATTGCGGGGGCAGGATTTGAACCTGCGACCTTCGGGTTATGAGCCCGACGAGCTACCGGACTGCTCCACCCCGCGATAATAAAAATTTATATGGTGGAGGATGACGGGATCGAACCGCCGACCCTCTGCTTGTAAGGCAGATGCTCTCCCAGCTGAGCTAATCCTCCATTTATAGTGATGACCCCTACGGGATTCGAACCCGTGTTACCGCCGTGAAAGGGCGGTGTCTTAACCGCTTGACCAAGGGGCCATTCAAGTAAATATGGCGGAGAGCAAGGGATTTGAACCCTTGAGACAGGGTTACCCGTCTACACGATTTCCAATCGTGCTCCTTCGGCCACTCGGACAGCTCTCCATAAGAAAAATGGCTCCGCAGGTAGGATTCGAACCTACGACCGATCGGTTAACAGCCGATAGCTCTACCACTGAGCTACTGCGGAATAATATTTAGAACAGCCTGGCAGCGTCCTACTCTCACAGGGGCAAGGCCCCAACTACCATCGGCGCTGAGAAGCTTAACTTCCGTGTTCGGTATGGGAACGGGTGTGACCTTCTCGCCATCACCGCCAGACTATTTAATCGACACTATTTTATTATAATGTCTTTT
>NZ_JAMBNQ010000097.1 GCF_023715155.1 Neobacillus mesonae | reverse complement strand
TATTGGAGTCCTCCTTGGTTAACTAAGTTAGGGGTCATCTCGCCACGATTTGACACCCCGTATCATACCAAGAGGGCTCCTTTTTGTTCAAGTCCCCGAAAATCCTTCTAACAGGAATGCTCCTATTATAGATAATAAAGGTCTTTAATATATTTAATTAAAAGGAGTGTATATAATTATGTTAGATTGTGTAATTGAGGTGGAGGTCCAGCGGGTTTAAACGCTGCACTTGTATTAGGCAGGGCAAGAAGAAATGTGATTTTATTCGACAATAACTCTCCAAGAAACGCAGTTACCCAAGAATCGCATGGTTTTATTACAAGAGATGGAATTAAACCAAGAGAATTTAGAGAAATTGCTCATCAGGACATAGCCAAGTATCCTTCTATCATGATAAGAAATGAAAAAATTATTGATGTAAAAAAACGGGAATGCATTTCGAAGTCGTGACCGAAAAAGGAGAATGTATTAAAGGGAAGAAGGTTATTTTAGCTACAGGACTTAAGGAAATTCATCCGGCAATAGAAAACATTATGGATTTCTATGGAAAAAGTCTTTTCAGCTGTCCTTATTGTGATGGCTGGGAGTTGAAAGACCATCCGCTAATGATTATTTCAGAAAGCCACTCTGTAAGCCCGAACTATAAAAAAACAAGCGTACCTTCGGGTACGCATCACAAATAGCCGTAAATCTTGACTATTTTAATCAAATTTTTACGGCTTATTTTAGTTATTTGCTACATTCTGCCTTGATCAT
>NZ_JAMBNQ010000096.1 GCF_023715155.1 Neobacillus mesonae | reverse complement strand
TACCGCAGGATTTTAAGTCCTGTGCGTCTGCCAGTTCCGCCACCCCGGCATATGGAGCGGAAGACGGGATTCGAACCCGCGACCCCCACCTTGGCAAGGTGATGTTCTACCACTGAACTACTTCCGCGTTTATTATAATGGTGCGGGTGAAGGGAGTCGAACCCCCACGCCTTGCGGCGCCAGATCCTAAGTCTGGTGCGTCTGCCAATTCCGCCACACCCGCATATTTATATGGTGAGCCATGAAGGACTCGAACCTTCGACCCTCTGATTAAAAGTCAGATGCTCTACCAACTGAGCTAATGGCTCTTACTAAAATTACTGCCTTTTGTCGAATACTTTAGATGGTGGGCCATGAAGGATTCGAACCTTCGACCCTCTGATTAAGAGTCAGATGCTCTACCAACTAAGCTAATGGCCCACTATCGATAAAAATGATAAGTATGGGCAAAAGGTGCCGGCCAGAGGACTTGAACCCCCAACCTACTGATTACAAGTCAGTTGCTCTACCAATTGAGCTAGGCCGGCATAAATATAAGAGAAATTTAAATGGTGGAGGATGACGGGATCGAACCGCCGACCCTCTGCTTGTAAGGCAGATGCTCTCCCAGCTGAGCTAATCCTCCATAATTGACGCCCGGCAGCGTCCTACTCTCACAGGGGCAAGGCCCCAACTACCATCGGCGCTGAGAAGCTTAACTTCCGTGTTCGGTATGGGAACGGGTGTGACCTTCTCGCCATCACCGCCGGACTATTTATTT
>NZ_JAMBNQ010000095.1 GCF_023715155.1 Neobacillus mesonae | reverse complement strand
GGGAAATTCCTCCGTCTATTTCAGCTAATTAACATCCAATTTCCTAAATAAGGGGAATTTCTACCTCTATTTTTTGAACGAATCTTAAAAAGGGTGCAAAAAGCAACAATCTTTTAGAAAAGAGCCTAAATATAAGAAATTGAAACAAACATGGCCTATCGATGATTTCTTGGATTTGGTTTCTACACAGAAGTCCCTCACTTCTCTACCTTCGGTAAAAATTATGAGCGTCGCTTTCACGATACCGATGTGTTCGAAGACATCTTTTACCACATTTTGAAGGAGATTATGGATAAGGGATGGCTGTCTGCTGACCATATTTTCTTAGATTCCACTCATGTAAAGGCCAGTGCTAATAAACGCAAGTATGATAAGAAAGTGGTCCGTAAGGAAACTCGCGCCTATGAAGAGAAACTTCAGTTGGAACTCAATTTAGATCGAGAGGAACACAGGAAAAAGCCATTTCCTCCTGAGAAATTTGAAAAAGAAGAATGGAAAGAAATTAAGGAAAGTACCACAGACCCTGAAAGTGGCTAATATGTGAAAGATGAACGAACCAAACAGTTTGCGAATTCGTTCCATGCAACTACCGATGAAAAAGGATTTGTATTAGGTACGATAGTGACTCCGAGAAATATGCATGATAATCATCTGTTACAGCCTCTTTTCGAGAAGGTTATAGAAAAAGTAAAAAAGCCACTTGCAGTCTCTGCTTACGCAGCTTATAAAACACCAGCAATCACGAACTTTCTATTAGAGAATCAAATGTTACCTGTCCTTCCTTATACTCGTCCAAAAACTAAAGATGGTTTCTTTCGAAAGAATGATTATGTATATGATGA
>NZ_JAMBNQ010000094.1 GCF_023715155.1 Neobacillus mesonae | reverse complement strand
AAATAAATAGTCCGGCGGTGATGGCGAGAAGGTCACACCCGTTCCCATACCGAACACGGAAGTTAAGCTTCTCAGCGCCGATGGTAGTTGGGGCCTTGCCCCTGTGAGAGTAGGACGCTGCCGGGCGATGCCCTTTGGGGCTATTATTTTGCAATATTTTGATTTTGGCCCCTTGGTCAAGCGGTTAAGACACCGCCCTTTCACGGCGGTAACACGGGTTCGAATCCCGTAGGGGTCACCACCACAAATGGAGGATTAGCTCAGCTGGGAGAGCATCTGCCTTACAAGCAGAGGGTCGGCGGTTCGATCCCGTCATCCTCCACCATAAAAATTTCCCTTATTTCTATCCTGCTTAGCTCAATTGGTAGAGTACGATCGAGTATGCTTCTAAGAAAGTCTTCAGCGTACCGGCTGAACCGCTTCTTGAATAGTCCTTCTGAAGTCGGGACGACGATAATTAGAAAAAGTATGTAAACAAAATCTTTAAACTAATATTAATGCCGGCCTAGCTCAATTGGTAGAGCAACTGACTTGTAATCAGTAGGTTGGGGGTTCAAGTCCTCTGGCCGGCACCTTTGAACGAGCCATTAGCTCAGTTGGTAGAGCAACGAGCAATACTTCTATGAAACACTGCAAGTTGTACGCATCGAGCCGCTTCTTGAATAATCAACCTGAGATGCGGACATCTGACGAATAAACCAAATATTAGATAGTTACTTTTAGGTATGAGCCATTAGCTCAGTTGGTAGAGCATCTGACTTTTAATCAGAGGGTCGAAGGTTCGAGTCCTTCATGGCTCACCATTTAAATATGCGGGTGTGGCGGAATTGGCAGACGCACCAGACTTA
>NZ_JAMBNQ010000093.1 GCF_023715155.1 Neobacillus mesonae | reverse complement strand
AGAGGGTCGAAGGTTCGAGTCCTTCATGGCTCACCATTTAAATATGCGGGTGTGGCGGAATTGGCAGACGCACCAGACTTAGGATCTGGCGCCGCAAGGCGTGGGGGTTCGACTCCCTTCACCCGCATTGTTTTCTATATTTGCGGAAGTAGTTCAGTGGTAGAACATCACCTTGCCAAGGTGGGGGTCGCGGGTTCGAGTCCCGTCTTCCGCTCCAAATCTGCCGGGGTGGCGGAACTGGCAGACGCACAGGACTTAAAATCCTGCGGTAGGTGACTACCGTACCGGTTCGATTCCGGTCCTCGGCACCATTTTAGACCATGCGCCCGTAGCTCAATTGGATAGAGCGTCTGACTACGGATCAGAAGGTTATGGGTTCGACTCCTTTCGGGCGCGCCATAGTGTTTAACGGGAAATAGCTCAGCTTGGTAGAGCACTTGGTTTGGGACCAAGGGGTCGCAGGTTCGAATCCTGTTTTCCCGACCATTCATAAATTCGGGGCCTTAGCTCAGCTGGGAGAGCGCCTGCTTTGCACGCAGGAGGTCAGCGGTTCGATCCCGCTAGGCTCCACCAAAATTCAATTATATATATGGCGGTGTAGCTCAGCTGGCTAGAGCGTACGGTTCATACCCGTAAGGTCGGGGGTTCGATCCCCTCCGCCGCTACTATAAACATGGAGGAATACCCAAGTCCGGCTGAAGGGATCGGTCTTGAAAACCGACAGGCGGGTTAAACCGCGCGGGGGTTCGAATCCCTCTTCCTCCGCCATGTTTACTTTATAAGATATTATTATCGCGGGGTGGAGCAGTCCGGTAGCTCGTCGGGCTCATAACCCGAAGGTCGCAGGTTCAAATCCTGCCCCCGCAATTTGGTCTGGTAGTTCAGCTGGTTAGAATGCCTGCCTGTCACGCAG
>NZ_JAMBNQ010000092.1 GCF_023715155.1 Neobacillus mesonae | reverse complement strand
TGTTCGAAGATGGGTTCAAGTATTCTTTTTGTTGCGGCTTGGAGAATTCGGTCTTCAACTGTTGGTATTCCTAATGGACGTTTAGTACCATCGGCTTTTGGAATATACACTCTTCGGACGGGTTTTGCTCGATATGTTTTGGTACGTAAAGATTCTTGGAGCACTCTTAAGTTGTGTTCCAATTCTTTTTCATAATCTTTAATAGTAACTTTATCCACACCATGTGAGCCTCGATTTTTCTTCACGTCATAAAATGCCTGTTCCAGGTTTTGATAGTTCCAAATTTTATCAATTAGGCTGTACCATTTGCGTTTCTTTTTAGAATTCTCTACTACACGTAAGCTTCGTTTTCCTATCGATTCCTCCATGTATTCGTTTCCTTTCCCAATACAATATCAACTGTATAGGTTACCCAATGGCTGATATTTGATATTAGTACTACGCCCTAAACAACCTACTTTCTTTCGGTCTCGATTCTTTGGCTATCTGCCTTATCGACTTCTGTTTAGTACATGACGAGTAAATAAGTTCGTAATGCTTTTCTTACATGGACAGACGGGCTTCGCATCAGTTCATTGCCTTTTGGGTCAATGACTGCCATACCAACAATGTGGTACGTCGCTTCTCTTTGTGGCATTTCCAACAAGCTTATTCACTACTATCCCCTGCTCTGACTTCTCACCCTCCATAGTCAGAATCTTGTCCATCGCGGCTTTGAAAATGAGTTACCACCAACGGTGGAGAAGATGAGATCTCCTTGGGTCACGTCTTCGCCTTTCCCTCGAATCCAGTCCTCATAACTAATAAGACACAAAGTGGTATAGGACATCCCTTTCCCTTGCAAGGTTATCCTGCCTTACCAGCCAACATGGTTTTAGCCACCTGTTCCGAGTTTTGCCTTCAAGTCCTCCGCACGAAATCTCACGATACTCGCACTACCTGTCAGCTATACATTTCCGCCACAACGGCATGTTAGGGACTTGCACCCT
>NZ_JAMBNQ010000091.1 GCF_023715155.1 Neobacillus mesonae | reverse complement strand
AGCCATTCGTATTCTACAGACGTTTTTACTAGCTTAACTAAGTGCCCTGTAATACTTTCGATATCTTGTTCAAGCTGATAGTAACGACGGACCAGTGTGGCGATTTCAATACGGGCCATCTCATGTCCTTCTGTTACTCCGATAGAGCTTGCAGCGAGTTCAATAAGACGCACTGCTTTTGGTCTTTGGGGGGATTTTAACCCCTTGACCTTTCGATAAAGAGATAAAACTTCATCGGGTTGTTTCTGGTGTAGATCACTCGGAAATGGAGTGCATTCAAGTACAGCCAAAGCCATTTTTCCGAATGACGGAAACACCTGAGTAAACTCAGGGAAATAGCGATCTAACCAGCGAATCATCATGTTTTTAACGGCACCAAATTCCTCCGTCAGCTTACTTCTAAACGATGATCCTACACGAAGTTCAGCCTCCATGCCTTTCAAGATACGTGGATAGCTGAAGCGCCCATCTTTTACTAGACGAGCAATTACTAATGCATCTTTACGGTCATGCTTGGTCGGTAGATTATCGTCCAACTCTTTTGATCGCTTAACATGCATAGGGTTAACCATAGCCAAGGGAATGCCTCGTTCCTCAAGGAAGTACGCCAAATTGAGCCAGTAATGTCCAGTAGGTTCAATCCCGATAATGACTTCTGTTTTTTCGTTTTCTTTCATGGCTGCCAGAACACGTTGATAGAAAAGCTCGAAACCATCTCTAGATTGAGAAACAGAGAATGATTTTTGGAGCACCCGTCCTCGATCATCTACAAAGCAAGCGAAATGTGTCCGCTTAGCAATGTCAATTCCAACAACGAGCGTTTTCTCGGTGACTTGATTTATTTTCTGATTTTGTTTAAAATCCATTATTGGAGTCCTCCTTGGTTAACTAAGTTAGGGGTCATCTCGCCACGATTTGACACCCCGTATCATACCAAGAGGGCTCCTTTTTGTTCAAGTCCCCGAAAATCCTTCTAACAGGAATGCTCCT
>NZ_JAMBNQ010000090.1 GCF_023715155.1 Neobacillus mesonae | reverse complement strand
GCTGGGTGGTAAGAAGCCTGTATTGTACAGGGCTCTTACCACCCAGCTTTTCTTTAATTCGATAATTGTTGTAATCATTTATCCAATGTGCCGCAGCCTGAGCGACCTCCTCAAAGGAATTGTAATCGTGTTGATAGATTTTTTCACATTTCAGAAGGTGGAAGAAACTCTCCATTGCTGCATTATCAAGACAATTTCCTTTTCGCGACATACTTTGAAATACATGATGTTCCTTAAGTTCCCTTACCCAGCTATGATGTTGATATTGAAACCCCTGATCCGAATGGACAGTGGTTCGATAAGGAAGCCTAGGAAGTGCCTCAAGGGCTTCATGCAACGGTTTTAAAGCAAAACTTACAGTTGGATGGAGACTAATGTTAAAAGCCAAAATTTCACCAGAGTAAAGATCCATAACAGGCTCCAGATAACAGCGGTGTTCCGTGGACTTATCCCCCCAACGTAACTCTGTGACATCTACCGTAAGCTTTTGATATGGCCTATCTGTCTTAAACCGACGATGTAGACGATTGGGGGCAATTTTACCAACTGTCCCTTTATATGAGTTGTATTTCCGGCTTTTCTTGGTAAATGCTTGTGATTGTAAGTGCTGTTCCTGCATAATACGCTGGACCTTTTTATGGTTTACCTTCCACCCTCGATTTTTTAATTCAAGATGAACACGTCTATAACCATAAGCCGAATTATCCTTTTTGATAGCTTTTATTTCATTTATTAACTCTAGATTATTGTGTTTAGTTTCTTCATGATTTTGATAGTAAAAATACACACTTTTAGGGAGGCCAACGATTTTTAAAATCTCAGATAACCGATATTTTTCTCTTAATTCAGTGACTACTTTTGCTTGCTTTTGTCGGTATCCTTGGGTTCCTGAATTAAGGCTTCCAGCTTTTTTAGGTATTCATTTTCAATCCTTAACATACGATTTTCACGCTTCAATATTTCAAGTTCGGAGGATTCCTCTTTTTTCTTCTGTTGATG
>NZ_JAMBNQ010000008.1 GCF_023715155.1 Neobacillus mesonae | reverse complement strand
GAACGAATACCGAAGGTATATTGAATGAAAGCCATCTTTATTAATACAACAGGATCAATACTTGGTCGTCCTCGTTCAGATGAATATAAGTCTTGAACTAGTCCATAGATAAATGAAAAATCAATAGCTGCTTCTATCTTACGAACTAAATGGTTTGCAGGTACAAGTTGATCTAAAGCAATCATTTCTATCTGATCACGATTAATCTGTGTATTTTTAGTTAGCATTTCATTCACCTCTTTAAAATCTCTGTAACTCAATTATACAAAAAAAGACTGTCAACAAAACCGAATTTTTTCGATTTTGTCGACAGTCTGAATGCTTGGCACAACATAAGTGCCAAGCATTTTTTAATTTTTGCTTTCTACAATCAATGTTACTGGGCCATCATTGGTTAATTGAACATCCATCATCGCCCCAAAGATACCAGTTTCCACTTTGATGCCTTTTTCCCTTAGCAGCCGGTTAAAGGTATCATAAATCTGGATAGCCTGCTCCGGTCTTGCTGCTTCAATAAAACTCGGTCTTCTTCCCTTTCTGGTGTCACCATAAAGGGTGAACTGGGAAACAGAAAGGATTTCGCCGCCCACATCGAGAAGAGATAAATTCATCTTTTCATTTTTATCTTCAAAAATTCGCAAGTTTGGGATTTTATCTGCTAAATATGCGGCATCTTCCTCCCTGTCATCATGAGTTACGCCTACTAGAAGAACTAAACCTTTTGTAATTTGTCCCGTAATTTCACCATTAACGGTTACTTTTGCTTCTTTACTGCGCTGAAGAACAATTCGCATATCGAAACTCCTTAATTCATCATCCGGCGGACAGAATATATATCCGGGATTTGTTTAATTCGATCTACAACTTTATGCAAGTGGGCCACATTATGGATGGCGATCGACATGATAATGGTCACCATCTTATTGCGGTCCGTCTTACCCGTCACAGCTGAAATATTGGTTTTCGTTTCATTTACCGCTTGCAGCACTTCGTTGAGAAGCCCTCTCCTGTCAAACCCGCTGATTTCAATATCGACATTGTATTCCTTACGGTCATTGAGAGATGATTCCCACTCTACCTGTATAAGCCTTGATTGGGCATCATTAGAATCGATATTCGTACAATCTGCACGATGGACTGAGACACCGCGCCCTTTTGTGATGTACCCTACAATTTCATCCCCAGGTACAGGGTTACAGCATTTTGATAAGCGAATTAATAAGTTGTCGATTCCTTGAACACGAACACCAGATTCACGCTTTTTCGTCTTAGGGAAGGATTTTAAATCAGCTACTGCCTGAGTAATACTCTCGGACTGCTCCTGATCACGTTTTTTCCGCCATTTTTCCGTTAATCGATTCGCAACTTGTAAAGCTGTTACACCATTATATCCCACCGCAGCATACATATCTTCTTCATTGGTAAAATTGAACTTCTCTGCAACCTTTTTAAGGTTATCAACCGTCAAGATTTCTTTTATATCAAATTCCATATTACGGATTTCCCGCTCTACAAGCTCTTTCCCTTTGATCACATTCTCCTCGCGGCGCTGTTTTTTAAAGAATGCACGGATTTTGTTTTTGGCTTGAGAAGTTTGGGCAAGTTTCAGCCAATCCTGGCTGGGGCCATAGGAATGCTTGGAGGTTAGAATTTCTACAATATCTCCAGTCTTAAGCTGATAGTCAAGGGTAACCATTTTACCGTTTACCTTTGCCCCAATCGTTTTATTCCCGATTTCAGAGTGAATTCGGTAAGCAAAATCAATGGGAACTGAGCCTGACGGCATTTCAATGACGTCTCCTTTAGGTGTAAAAACAAACACCATATCAGAGAACAGGTCAATTTTTAAAGATTCCATGAATTCTTCTGCATTGGTTGCATCATTTTGAAATTCCAAAATTTCTCTAAACCAAGTTAATTTTTGTTCAAAGGTTGAACTGTCATTAACCGTTTTTCCTTCTTTGTATGCCCAGTGTGCGGCAACCCCGAATTCAGCAATCCGATGCATTTCAGAGGTGCGGATCTGTACTTCCAACGGATCACCTTTGGGACCGATTACGGTTGTATGCAAAGATTGATACATATTCGGTTTAGGCATGGCAATATAATCTTTAAATCGGCCGGGCATTGGTTTCCAGCAAGTGTGAATAATCCCTAATACTGCGTAACAATCCTTAATGCTATTAACCACAATTCTTACAGCAAGAAGATCATAAATTTCGTTGAATTGCTTGTTTTGTAAGGCCATTTTCCGGTAAATGCTATAAATATGTTTCGGCCGCCCGGAAATTTCAGCTTTAATGGTGACATCTTTCAATCTGTCTCTTACTACATCAATCACATCATCAAGGTATTGTTCTCGTTCCGCCCGCTTCTTTTTCATAAGATTGACGATTCGATAATATTGCTGTGGATTTAAATACCGTAATGCAGTATCCTCTAACTCCCACTTAATAGTCGAGATTCCCAGACGATGTGCTAAAGGTGCGAAAATTTCAAGTGTTTCATTTGAAATCCGACGCTGCTTTTCCACGGGAAGATGTTTCAGTGTCCGCATATTATGCAGACGGTCAGCAAGCTTAATTAAAATGACTCTGATATCCTGTGCCATTGCAACAAACATTTTCCGGTGGTTTTCAGCCTGCTGTTCCTCGTGTGACTTATATTTAATTTTCCCTAATTTTGTTACTCCATCGACAAGCATAGCCACTTCTGCGTTGAATTCCTCTTCAAGATCTTGTAATGATACATTTGTATCTTCTACAACATCATGAAGAAAACCAGCCGCAAGGGTTGCCGGGTCCATTTCAAGATCTGCCAAAATGCCGGCAACCTGTATGGGATGAATTATATACGGCTCACCCGATTTTCTATATTGATCGCGATGGGCATAATCAGCGTATTCATAAGCTTTTTTTACTAATGCCACATGCTCTTCATTTAGATAATTTCTAGTCTTGTCGATGACTTGGTCGGCCGTTAACACTTGATCATTCGCCATAAAATCACCTTTATTTTCATCTCATTTAATAGCTTTCCAAAGCTTTACTTGAGGTAGTTTACATTCAGAAAAAATTGTTACGAAATTAGAATGATTGTTACTATTATCGAAAAAAATGGCGGAGATGTAAAGAGATTCAACCTTTTTTTCTGTAAAAAATGAAATATTTGTCGATTTTTCTGGTTTTCAATACAAAAAATAATTTTTCTATTATGGAAAGAGAGCACTCATATCTCGAGTGCCCTCTTCCATTATTTAATAATTCATTAATGTCAGGATATCATAACCGTCTAATTTTTTTCTGCCTTCCAAGTAAGATAATTCCACAAGGAACGCAATCCCTGCAACTACACCGCCAAGCTGTTCAACTAATTGAATCGTTGCCTCAATCGTACCGCCGGTTGCTAATAAATCATCTGTAACAAGAACGCGCTGTCCTGGTTTAATTGCATCTTTATGAATGGTAAGTACATCTTTCCCATATTCAAGTCCATAACTGACTTTTATGGTTTCGCGTGGAAGTTTACCTTCCTTTCTGACTGGAGCAAAGCCTACCCCAAGTGCATAGGCAACAGGGCAGCCAATGATAAATCCACGTGCTTCCGGACCTACAATAATATCAATTTGTTTATCTTTCGCATATTCAACAATCTGATCGGTAGCATATTTATATGCTTCACCATCATTCATTAATGGCGTAATATCTTTAAATACTATTCCTGGCTTCGGATAATCCTCTACGATTGCTACAAATGGCTTTAAATCCATTACTTAATTGCCTCCTCAGTTTCAACTGGCTCATCAAGCACAGTGGTAAACCAGGTCTTAAGTTCTTGAAAGGATGATAATAATAATTCCCTTTCAAGCACTGTTTGTGCCTGCTTTTGTTGAAAAGTTTTTGAGTCAGTTAAATCGCGTTTTTGCGGTTGTTTGTTTATCGTTATAAATCCATTGTTTATTGTAACAAAATCTAATTCAGAAAACACTTTTGACATAAAATGAATGGTTTCACTCGACCATCCTCTAAGTTTGGCAATGTCATCTCCATACCGTTTCAGGTCAATGGGCCCTTTCTTCATTAGAAAGGCATAAAACCATTTAAAATGTTCTCTTGTAGGAACTATACTAAAAAAATCAATTGATGTTTTATAAAAATAAGCATAGATTCTAGCAGGCTTTTTCCCTTTCAATAAGTGAACTAAGAGTTCCTTTGAAGGAGGAAAATCTACTAAAGCAATATTGGCCTGGGACCCATCAAAGGATTCTGCAGATTCCATATCGTCTACACAAATTGTTTCAACCCCAAGATACTGGGCTATTTTTTCTGCATGCTCTTTATTAAAAAGAACGATTTTTCTATTTTCTTCAGGAACGGTGCCGGGTATACTTTTAATATGCTTTTTCCCGCGGAAATCAAACAACTGCCACGAATTCACGGCAATATCTTGAACGAAGATTTGCGGTTTACGTATATTGTTCCATTCATTAATGGATAATTCTCCGATTAATGAAATTTTTGACGCAGGTGATATTTCATCCACGACTGCTCCAAGGCCAAAACCGACACCATCCAAGTTTGCCCCCTTATCATTCACAGTAATCTTTAAATGATTATGTTCACTGCCAATTTTTCTGAGACTGGTAATCTCAACGTTATTAATCAATACTTTAGGCTTTGGATTGTCTACCCCAAATGGGGAAAGCAATGATAATTCATCTAATGCTGATAAATGAACATCTTCCAATTGAACCTCCTCATCCAAAAAGGTCACTGGAATAAAATCTTCGTCAGTCATTAATTCATTAGCTCTTTGATTCAATTTTTCACGAAGTTCCGCCACATCTTCCAATTTTAAGGTCATTCCAGCAGCCATTGGATGTCCGCCAAAATGGGGAAGAATATCCCTTAATGTGGATAGGTTTTGGAATAAATCAAATCCAGGAATACTTCGTGCAGATCCTTTTGCTAAACCTTTTTCTTTATCAAAGCTTAATACAATTGCTGGACGATAATATTTTTCTACCAATTTAGAAGCAACAATCCCGATTACACCAGCATTCCAGCCTTCCTTTCCAATTACAAGGACTTTATTTGTATCAATTGGATATTTGGTTTCAACTTCCTGAATCGCTTCTTCTGCAATGGTATTCACGATTCCCTGACGCGATTTATTTAAAGCTTCCATTTCTTCAGCAAGCTGTTCAGCTTCATTAGGATCTTGAGTAAGAATAAGATCTACTGCTAATACTGCGTCGGTCAGCCGTCCTACCGCATTAATTCGGGGCGCAAGGGTGAAACCTATGGTTTCTTCATTGATGGACATCGGATCAATTCCAGCATTTTTAAAAATAGCTCTTAAACCGATATTATTTGTTACCTTTAATTTTTCCAGACCTTTTTTAGCGATTAAACGATTCTCACCCGTCAAGGAAACTAAATCAGCGATTGTCCCAATCACCGCAATCTCTAATAAATGTTCCGGCACTTGACCATATAATGCATGGGCCAATTTAAATGCAACACCAACACCTGCAAGTTCACGAAAAGGATAAGTACTTCCAGGCAGCTTTGGGTGAATAATAGCAAGAGCTTCAGGTATAACAGGACCTGGCTCATGGTGGTCAGTAATAATTAAATCCAGTCCCAGCTCCTTTGCCACCCCGGCTTCATGAACAGCAGCAATCCCCGTATCAACCGTGATAATTAATTGAATGCCGCTTTCTGCTGCATGACGAAAGGCAGCCTCATTCGGCCCATAGCCTTCCGTAAAACGATTTGGAATATAAAACTGTACGTTTGCTCCTAAATCACGAAGTGTCAGCATTAAAACAGATGTACTGCTGACCCCATCCGCATCATAATCACCATATATAAGAATCGGTTCGTTCTGCTCAATTGCAGTACGAATTCGGTTCACTGCGGTATCCATTCCTTTAAATAAATAAGGATCGTGAAACTCATCATGACCAAATAAAAAAAACCGTGCGGAGGATGCAGAATCGAATCCACGGTTAATAAGCAATGATGCAACAAGAGGGGAAATGTTTAATTCTCCTGCAAGCTGTTCACTAAGCCCGCGATTAGAATCTTGTACAATCCATCTTGTTTTCGATTTTAACATTGTTCACGTTCACCTCTCAGACTTCCTTATTATACAGTAGTGCAACAGGCCTTTCAATCACTGGAAATAGAAAAAGTAAAACCGCAGAGGTCGCTGCGGTTTTACAATGAATATTAAACTTGCGGCTGATCGGAATATTTTTTCTTTTCCTTTACCGTTTTAATAACACCCTTTTTCTTAAGTTCACGCACTTTCAAAATATACCATAACGGGCCGGCAATACAGATGGAAGAGTATACCCCAGCCATTAAACCGACAAATAATGCAATCGAGAAATTACGGATAGACTCGCTGCCAAAGATAATTAGTACTATAACAGTAACCAAAACGGTAAGGACCGTATTTAGTGAACGTGTTAATGTTTGACGAATACTTACATTTAATACTTCTGCAATATCAGCCGGTGTTTTAAGCCGCTTCTTCTTATGCATATTTTCACGCATCCGGTCAAAGGTAACGATTGTATCGTTAATTGAATATCCAATAATCGTCAACACAGCAGCAATAAATGTTAAATCCACTTCAAGCCTTGTAATGCTGAAAAACGCTACCATAAAGAAGGCATCATGCAGAAGTGAGGCAATCGCTGCAATTGCCATTGATAACTCAAAACGAATACTGACATAAATGATAATCCCAATAGATGCAATAATCAAAGCAATAACTGCATTTTTCGCCAATTCCTTCCCTACGGTTGGTGAAACCGTGCTAACACTTGGTTCAGTACCAAATTCAGCTTTGAAGTCAGTTTTTAATTTGGCAACTTGATCCTTTGAAAGCACTGTAACAAGGCGGGCAACAGCTCTTTGATTTTTATCACCAGATATCACAATATCATCTGTTTCTAAACCTTGTTTGTTGAAAGCTTTGGTAACCACTTCATTTGTTAACGGAGTATTAGACATTACTTCTACACGCGTTCCATTTGAAAAATCAATGGATAAATTCAACCGCATGACAATCAGAATGATTAGGCCTGCAAGAAGCAGGATCCCCGAAATAGAAAAAAACTTTTTACGATTATTAGCGAAATCAAGCTTATCAAACCGTGTAGGTAAATCTAATGTATCCACATTTTCTTTCAAATCATGGATATCAGACTTCTTAACGCCAAACCAGCTTGGTTTCTTTTTAAAGATTCCGCTGTGCACCCATAGACCGAGCATTAGACGTGAACCATAAACAGCCGTTAAGAAGCTCATCAGAATGCTAATGATTAACATCGTTGCAAACCCTTTAACAGAGCTATTCCCATAGAAAAATAAAACCCCAGCTGTTAGTATCGTCGTCAGGTTTGAATCAAGGATGGAGGTAAATGCATTTTTCTCCCCCGCTTGGAAGGCAGACTTAATCGATTTTCCCACCTTGAGTTCTTCCTTTATCCGTTCATAGGTGATGATATTCGCATCAACCGCCATTCCGACCCCAAGGATAATCGCGGCTATACCCGGAAGCGTCAGTACTCCATTCATCCAATCAAAGATTAGCAGGATTAAATAAATATAAATACTTAAACTTATGCAGGCAATGAAACCTGGAAAACGGTAATAGAAAAGCATGAATAAATAAATAAGCGCAATACCGATTATTCCGGCATAAACGGTGTCATTTAATGCTTTTTCACCAAATTGGGCGCCTACAGAAGAGGAATATACTTCTTTAAGCTTTACTGGTAATGATCCTGCATTTAACAGTGAAGACAATTCTTGTGCCTCTTCCACCGTAAAATTACCGACAATGGAAACAGTATTTTGGTTAAAAACTTGATTTACGGTTGGAGCAGATAAATATTTTGGTTCTTTCTTAGCTGACTCATTTTTAAATGAGTCTTTTCCTTCTTCAAAATCAAGCCAGATAACCAGAAGATTTGTTCCGTATGGCTTGCTTGAAATTTCTTTTGTTACTTTGGCAAACTTGTCGGCACTTTTTAATGTCAACGAAACACTCGGCTTGCCTTGTTCATCAAAGGTCTGTTTTGCCCCGCCTTGTTTCAAATCTGAGCCATCCATCATCAGTTTATCATTGACATCTCTAAACGTAAGATTGGCTTGAGTAGATAAAATTTCCCGGGCTTTATTTTGATCTTTTACTCCTGCAAGCTGAACACGAATCCTGTTAGTACCTTCAATTTGAATGCTTGGTTCACTTACCCCAAGGACATTAATCCGTTTATCCAGGGCTTCTGCTGTACTTGCCAGCACCTCTTTATCAATCTTTTGGCCCTTTTTAGCCGGGTGGACTTCATATAAGACTTCAAAACCGCCTTGCAGGTCCAAACCAAGTTTAATATTGTGTAAAATGTCCTTTGCCGTTACCCCCATAGTGCTGCCAATAAGCAGAACAAGTAAAAAGAAGGCAACAATTCTACTGCGCTTTACCATTATGTATAACTTCCTCCTTAGTGCCTGTACAATGCACAGAACAGTTCAAACCAATACAAAAATCACTGTTATCATTATGGAATAAGTATATGTGAGTGTCAATTTCTGAATCGTGAAACCGCCGATTGGCGTTTTCTCTAAGACCATCAACAAAGTTTAGTATACTTGTTTCATTTTTTGCAGTTTATTTTAATAACTCTTTTAATTCATTTTCATCATCCAGTGAGAATTCAGCCGTTTTATAGGACTCAATAGTCGTAAAGCTAATAAAATCACTGACCTTTACTGCAAGTACATCCTCAATAATTTCATAAATATGAATATCTCCCTTTGTTTTTTTCCACTTTTTTCTCGTTAAAAATTTCCATAATTCATTTTCTGAAACAGAATCATATCCAAGCACATGAAACTCTTCCAACTTACTAACCAATGCTGGATGTACTTCAGAACGAAAATGATCATATGCATGGCCGTTTTCCATACAACTGCCTCCTCCTGTATTTAAACCTCTTTAAAGTTTCCTGTCTAACTTGTCATGCTTTGTCCACTATAGTGCATATAGTTAATTGTATATGAATTCTTCTTTTTTGAGAAGGTGGGAAGTTGAATGTCGAAGTTTCTTAAAGGGACTTTTATTCTGCTGGCTGCAGGTTTCGTGACAAGGGTCCTTGGTTTTATCTATCGAATTGTCTTGGCACGCAGCATTGGCGAAGAAGGCGTCGGTTTATATATGATGGCTTACCCCACATTTATCCTTGTTGTGACACTTGTTCAGCTGGGTCTGCCTGTTGCCATATCAAAAAATGTGGCGGAAGCTGAGGCTAAAGGTAATTATGCTGAAATAAAAAAGATTCTCGTCGTATCACTTGCGATTACGATATCCTTATCGATTATTATTACACCAGCATTAATTTTACTTGCACCATTGCTTTCATCAACAATGTTCACTGATCAGAGAACGTTTTATCCTTTAATTGCCATCACACCCGCGATTCCGATTATTGCTGTTTCTTCCGTCTTGCGCGGTTACTTTCAAGGAAGACAAAACATGCAGCCTTCCGCCGCCTCACAAATTTTAGAACAAGTGGTTCGAATCACTCTTATTGCTGTCATGACAAAAACCTTTCTTCCTTATGGAGTCGAATATGCAGCAGCTGCTGCCATGGCTGCCTCTGTACTGGGTGAATTAGTCTCACTGATTTATTTGGTGACAACCTTTAAATTTAAGAAGCGTTTTAAACTAAGGAGAAACTTTTTCAAATTTATTCATTCTGGAAAGAAAACATTTAAGGATTTGATGGAAATCGCCCTGCCAACAACAGGAAGCAGAATGATTGGTTCAGTTGCCTGGTTTTTCGAACCGATTGTGGTTGCCCATAGTTTAGCCATCGCAGGTGTTCTTGCTATTGATGCAACGAAACAATATGGGGCATTAACGGGTTATGCCATGCCGCTTTTAATGCTTCCGTCCTTTGTTACCTTTTCTTTGGCAACTGCATTGGTTCCGGCAATAAGTGAAGCAAATTCACGAAAAAACTATAAATTAATAGAATATCGCCTGGAGCAGGCATTACGGTTTGTGTTTTTGTCTGGAGGATTAGCAGTTATCGTCCTTTATGTATTGGCAGATCCGCTTATGGAGCTCATGTATGGCTCAACCAAAGGGTCCTATTTAGTCCGTATGATGGCACCATTCTTTATTATTTATTATTTTCAAGGCCCCCTGCAGGCCGTTCTTCAGGCTTTGAATCTTGCCAGAGCGGCAATGATTAACAGCTTGATTGGGGCAGTGGTAAAAACAGCGGTTATTTTTGTACTAGCTTCCCTGCCGTCGTTTGGGATTAATGGCGCCGCGTTAGGAATTATTGTCGGTTTTGTGCTCGTTACGTTTCTCCATCTAGCCACGGTTATGAAACAAGTTTCATTTTCTTTTTATGTACGGGATTACTTGAAGGGATTTTTGGTCATGATTGTTTCGGGGGGAACCGGATACTGGATGATCAGTCATTTCCTAATTAATGAACTGCTGATCATAAGATTTCTCATTTCTCTGACTGCCATGACTCTTTCATACACCATACTTCTTGTCGCCTTAGGCTTGATAAAAAAGGATGACATTACGAGAATTCCGTGGATAGGAAGATTTTTCACTGTAAGGTAAAAAATGAAGCGCCCGTTTAAGACAAATGAAATAAACAGAGTTATTTCCTTATTCAGAGAGTAAGCCAAAGCCATCATGCTGCCGCTGGGCGCTAAAACTGGACACGCTTTTTGAGGCGTGTCTTCTTTTTCATTCATTATCCATTAAGTCAATAAAAAATTTCCCGTTTTCATAACTGCAAAACGAAATTTTTTTTATATCACGGTACCCTTTTTTTTTCATTTCCTGACGAAGCCATAGATTTGTTTTATTAATTTTACTTAACCCTTCTTCCCTTATTGAACCATCCATAATCAATGGAATCGTAATATCGCCATTTTCTTTTGGATTTTTTGGCTTTTTGGGATCTTCGATTTTTTTTATCACAGATAATTTACCAGATGTCTCTAGAATGGCAAATTCTACGTCCTGAATGCTTCTTACATCTTTTTCACGCAATTGCATCATCAAGTCATCAAAATTATAACGATGACTTCTCATTGCTTCCTCATCCACTTTGCCGCGGTTGATAATAATTGTGGGCTTTCCATCGATAATATCGCGGAATTTTTTACTTTTTAATGAAAGAAAAGCGAGCGTGATTTGAATCCCCATTAATAGAACCATTGGAATAACAGTATGGAGAAGAGGGTCCTTTGTATCTTCAATGGCAATGACAGCCATTTCACCAATCATGATAAAGACTACTAAATCCAAAACACTTAGCTCACCAATTTCCCGCTTTCCCATAAATCTGAATATCGAAAGTAATACGATATATAAAAAGATGGTTCTAATAATAATATTCAAATAAACTACCACGTTTAGCCTCTCCTTTCAACACATTACAACTCTTATTGTTATCATTCCTGCTAAAATCATAATCGGAATAAAATCCCAATTAGAAGAAAATCACATGCATGAGAAGATAGCTGTACAGACTACAGTTTCTGCGAAAAAAATTTAATTCTACTTTCAAACATTGATGAATATGCTTGTACTAGGAAAGAATCCACTTTTCAATTTCACAAACAGATGAAAACATACAGCCAGATGGCTTAAGGGGGAGAGAAAAATCGAGTCAAAAAGCTTTGGTACAGCAATCCTGTACGGTTTAATCTTTATTTTTGCATTTGCAGCTATTTGCAGCCTTATCATTTCCTTACTCATGAGATTTACATCCGCCGGTGAAACATCTCTACAATACATTGTTACAGCTATTTCATTTATAGCATTATTTGGAGGAGGCTTTTTGTCTGGGGGGAAAAGAAAGGAAAAAGGCTGGTTAATTGGCGGTGTGACAGGGCTTATATACTCGCTCATTGTTTTCTTATTCCAATTCTTAGGGTATGATCGTCTATTTGATATGGAACAATTTGTTTACCACACCTGTTATACACTAATCGCAATGATGGGCGGTATTCTTGGAGTTAATATTGCTACCAATAATTCTAGAGCATGAAAAAAGGAAGCCGAATCGTTAAATCGGCTTCCTTTTTTTCATCAATTTAAACTTGTGCTTCCTTCGCTGATTCTACTACCTCACGAACCGAGTTGCGATCATATGTAAGACGGCTGCCATCTCCACATTTAATTACAACCTTGCTTTCGTCGATTGAATCAATAATCCCATGCAGTCCGCCAATCGTGACAATTTTATCACCCTTCGATAAACTGCTCTGCATTTGCTGCACTGATTTTTGACGTTTTTGCTGTGGTCGGATTAACAAGAAATAAAACAACACAAACATTAAAATTAACGGTATAAATGTACCAATTCCTCCTGACATACTATTCCCCTCCTTTCAAAATGACATCTATTAGAAATTTCTTGCGTTTGGTTTATTAAATCCGTAACGCTCAAAAAATTCTTCTCTAAAATCACCAAGCCGGTCTTCCCTAATGGCTTGTCTGACCTTCTCCATTAATTTTAACAGAAAATAAAGATTATGGTAAGATGTTAAACGAATTCCAAATGTCTCATTACAACGAATCAAATGGCGGATATATGCCCTAGAGTAATTTCTGCAAGTATAACAGTCACATTCAGGATCAAGAGGGCCGAAATCTCTAGCATATTGTGCATTTTTCACAACCAGCCTGCCTTCACTTGTCATTAATGTACCATTTCTTGCAATCCTTGTCGGCAATACACAGTCAAACATATCAATACCACGAATTGAACCGTCAATTAATGAATCGGGAGACCCGACACCCATTAAATATCTCGGTTTATTGGCCGGAAGAAGAGGCGTGGTAAATTCAAGCATGCGATTCATAATATCCTTCGGCTCTCCAACAGAAAGTCCGCCTATTGCATAGCCAGGAAAATCTAATGACACAAGATCCTGAGCACTTTGCTTTCGAAGTTCTTCATATTCCCCGCCCTGGACGATTCCAAATAAACCTTGATCTTCTGGACGTTGATGAGCTTTTAAACAACGTTCCGCCCATCTAGACGTTCTTTCTACTGATTTTTTCATGTAGTCAAATGCCGCCGGGTATGGCGGACACTCATCAAAGGCCATCATAATATCTGACCCTAGAGCGTTTTGGATTTCCATTGCTTTTTCCGGTGATAAAAATAACTTTTCTCCGCTTAAGTGATTACGAAAATGGACGCCCTCTTCTTCAATCTTACGGAATTCACTTAAACTAAATACTTGGAAGCCGCCGGAATCGGTAAGAATTGCCCGGTCCCAGTTCATAAATTTATGCAGTCCGCCTGCTTCCTTAATAATCTCATGACCAGGACGGAGCCATAAATGGTAAGTATTGCTTAATATAATTCCAGCACCCATCTCTTTTAACTCTTCAGGTGACATGGTTTTTACCGTTGCTAAAGTTCCCACCGGCATAAATGCGGGAGTCTCAAAAGAACCATGTGGTGTGTGAACCCTGCCGAGACGTGCGCCAGTTTGTTTACATGTTTTAATTAATTCATAACGAATCGCAGTCAAACTTCTTTCTCCTTCCTAATCTAAACGATGAACATCGCATCGCCAAAGCTGAAGAAACGATATTTCTCTTCAACTGCTGTATTGTAAGCATGCAAAATATGCTCTCTGCCGGCCAAGGCACTAACAAGCATAATCAAGGTCGATTTTGGCAAATGGAAGTTCGTAATTAACCCGTCAATTCCTTTAAATTCATAACCAGGGTAAATAAAAATATCTGTCCAACCGCTGCTTGCTTTAAAATGACCGTTATTAGCCGATGCAATTGTCTCTAACGTTCTAGTTGAGGTTGTTCCAACAGTAATAATTCTGCCTCCATTACTTCTTACTTTATTCAGCAGATCAGCAGTAGCTTCGTTCATTATATAAAACTCAGCATGCATATCATGACCTTCAATATCATCTGAACTTACCGGTCTAAACGTCCCAAGGCCGACATGAAGCGTAATAAAGGCAATGTGGACACCCTTACCCGCGATTTCCTGCAGTAATTCTTCGGTAAAATGAAGACCTGCTGTAGGTGCAGCCGCTGAACCAGGTTCTTTTGCATAAACTGTTTGGTATCTATCTTGGTCCTCAAGCTGTTCCTTAATATATGGAGGAAGCGGCATCTGACCTAATTGATCAAGAATTTCGTAAAAAATCCCTTCATATTTAAAATGAAAAGTCCGGCCGCCATGTTCAGCTTCCCCTGTACAGACAGCGGTAAGTCTTCCATCGCCAAATTCAATGACAGTGCCTTTTTTGACACGTTTTGCCGGCTTCACCAATGTTTCCCACTCGTCCCCTTCGACCTGTTTTAACAACAGCACTTCAATCTTGGCACCTGTATCAGGTTTAATGCCAAAGAGGCGTGCGGGCAGTACCTTCGTATCATTTAAGACGAGGCAGTCACCTTCACGCAAGTATTCGGTAATATGATTAAAAATTTCATGCTTGATTTCGCCTGTTTCTTTATTTAATACCAACAACCGGCTGTCAGCACGATTTTTTAACGGAACTTGAGCAATTAATTCTTCTGGTAAATGAAAATCAAACATATCTAACTTCATATTCAAACATCCTTACTTTAACGAAATCTCCCAATTAAATAAAAAATCAGGGACAGTACAATACTTATAACAATGGAAGTTACTACCGGAAAATAAAATGTAGTATTCCCTTTCTTTACGATAATATCCCCCGGAAGTTTCCCAAAATGTAAAAACGGCATCAATAAACCAATGAAGAAAATTACGGCACCAATAATCATCAATGTTTTTGATAAACCTGTCAAGAAGATGGCACCTCCATGCCGAAATGGCGGTAAACCTCAGCCGTAACCATTCTGCCCCGAGGTGTCCGCTGCAGAAATCCAATCTGCAATAAATAAGGCTCATATACATCCTCAATTGTTTCCGCTTCTTCACCAATTGACGCTGCAATTGTATCAAGTCCGACCGGACCGCCGCGGAATTTCTCGATAATTCCTTTTAACAGTTTATGGTCAATATGGTCTAACCCAAGCCTGTCTACCTGTAGAAGCTCAAGAGCTTCCTTGGCAAGCGGAAGATGGATTTCTCCATTCCCCTTTACCTGTGCAAAGTCTCTGACCCTCCTTAAAAGACGATTGGCAATTCTCGGTGTCCCTCTCGCTCTTCTGGCAATTTCAGCCGCTGACTGCTTATCAATATTTGTCTCAAACAACTCTGCAGTCCGTATAACGATACTTGTCAGATGATCCTCTTTATAATACTCGAGCCGGGATAAAACACCAAATCGGTCTCTTAATGGGGCTGATAAAGAACCTGCCCTCGTAGTTGCCCCTACAAGGGTAAATGGCGGCAAATCAAGACGGATAGACCTTGCACTAGGACCTTTCCCAATAACAATATCGAGGCAAAAATCCTCCATTGCCGGGTACAAAACTTCTTCAATTGACCGCGAAAGCCGATGAATTTCATCTATAAAGAGGACATCCCCAGGTTCAAGCGCTGTGAGAATTGCCGCCAAATCACCAGGTCTTTCGATGGCCGGTCCAGAAGTCGTCCTGATGTTTACACCCATTTCATTGGCAATTATCATGGCGAGCGTAGTCTTCCCCAAACCAGGCGGCCCGTACAGCAGCACATGATCCAGTGTTTCTCCTCTTTGCTTAGCAGCAGTTATAAAGATTTCTAAGTTTTCCCGGACCTGATCTTGTCCGATATATTGTTGTAAGGTTTGCGGCCGAAGGCTTTGTTCAAAACTAACTTCACTCTCATCTACTTCACTGGAAATGATCCGCTCTTCCATACATCATCACCTATTTTAAAAGCTTTTGTAATGCTTTTTTAATATATTGGTCTGTTGACAGTTGTTCCTTTTGTAATTCAGGTGAAACTTTCTTTATTTCTCTTTCTGAATAGCCTAATGCTTTTAAAGCAAGCACGGCTTCCTCAAAGGCATTGCTGGATGCTTCTGTATGTAATGGAAGCTCATCTGCATTAAATAAATTTGGAAAAAAGTCTGGGACAATATCCTGAAGTTTCCCTTTTAAATCAAGTATCATTTGGCGGGCTGTTTTCTTGCCGACACCTGGAAATTTAATAAGAAACTTCTCATCCTCATTTTCAATTGCATTCACAACCTGACCTACTTCTCCGGAAGCTAGAATAGCAAGTGCCCCTTTTGGGCCAATCCCCGAAACATTTAATAATTTGGTAAACAGCCTTTTCTCTTCTCTAGTTTCGAAGCCATATAAAGCCATTACATCCTCACGAACATAATGATACGTATAAACCGTTACCATTGTTTCCATTTTACCGGCATATATAAACGGATTCGGCGTCAGAATTTGAAAACCTATTCCGTTGTTTTCAATCACAATATACTCCGGTCCTACGAAATGAACGGTTCCTTTAATAAATTCAAACACTAAAGCTTCTCTCCCCTAGTCTATTGACACTGTTGTACATGAAAAACAGCACTGTATTTCATTCTATCATATTTTTAAAGTAGTGTTGAAGAAAATAGCGCTCCATGACAATTTCAAAAAAAAAATCAGGCTGATTTCACCACACCAGTCTGATTAATAAAAATTCTATTCTTTTGTCACCGAATAATGTTTAAAGGTTTCCAGCACCTTCACATAATGATCCTTTGTTTTTATAGGGATTCCTTGAAGCAATTGTTCCTGCTTATGACTTTCCAGCTTTTTCATATCTATTTGAAAAAATGATTGTATAATCTTTGAACTGCCAGGCCGTCCATTGAAAATGGTCAATACACCATCTTCAGTAATACCAAAATAGCCATTTGCTTTTAACAAGGGTGAGATATCGTCCATTTGTTTTGAAAATACCATTGTAGACTCTTCTCTATGCTTCAATGTCCAAGAATCATATTTTGCCCAAAAATTTTCCATCGACCAGCATTGCTCATGAACAATTTCCTGACTGACTTCCCCGTCTAGATAGACTCGTTCTAAAATCACTTTAATATGCAGAGGTTCCGTCGCTTTCTTGGTCTCTGCTGATATAGCAAAACCATCTAAAGTCATTGCTAAATTAAGCAGAATAACAGAAAACACGGCGAAACAAAAGCGAGTCTTGGCTTTTCCTGTGAACCTCATGCCGTTCACCTCTTATGTTAAGAATTAACAACCTTTACATTCCTAGTGTATCCTTTTTTTGCCTTTTTATCCCGATAACTAAGGATTGCCGCTCAAGCCCTAATACAAAAAGGCAAAGCATTGAAGCTTTGCCTTTTCCATTATTTGTATGGCCTTGGGGTCTTTTGAGGAAAATCATTATTTATATTACGGTCCCGCCCAAACATTCCTTCATCTACAATGACTTTGATGGTTTTGCCCTTAACATACGGCTGAACCGCTTTCTTGATTGCACGTTTCGTTTGGACTGCAGCTGCCCTGCTGTCATCGTTTAACGCCACTGATATCCAGACTGAATTGCCATAGGATACGTTTCGGATACTTCTTACATTATTAACATCCGCTACCTTATTCCGAATCACATTAGTAATATCTTCTTGATATTCATGGTCAACTGCAGAGCCCATATTGGCAATATCGCGGTTTAAATGCCCATGATAATTCATATCGCTTGTACTAAAGCGGTTATCCCTCTGGAAAAAGTTACGATCTGTTTTGGCTAGAGGTTTCGTCGGGTTAACCGGATGTCCATTCTCATCCCGTGTTTGAAGCATATCTCTTCTTTGCTTATAAATATTTTGATCCTCGTCACCTAAATTATGGTCCATCATTTCTGTAAAAGGACCGTCATTATCTCGGTTAAAAGCATTATTAGAATCCGGGTGGTTTTCATTGGAGTAATACCCTATCGGCCGCGCCGGATTATTATTGCTATCATTGACACCTTTACTGTCATTATTGGCACAGCCTGAAGCTCCAACAATCATTAACGCAGAAAGTGGAATCATCCATTGTTTCCTGTTCAAGCGAAAAACCCCCTTACCTATTTTCATGAGCATAAATACATGCTCAATCATAGGGTGTTAGTTAAAAGGGGGTTTCATTCTATTTAAACATTGGAATTAATCCAAAATACTCCTTAACTGGGTTATAAATTTTTTCCGTGCATAAAACTGGCCAATTGATAAATCCATGACCTGCTGTAATTTATGTTGATCTGAATAAGATTGTTCTCTTACCAAACGGTTCCATTCACGAAAAATATCTGCTGGATATGCTAATGCATATAAAAAAGCTTTATCCTTCAAGTATTTTCGAAATGGCTTATAGGTGCGCAACTTTTCTAATGACCAATCAATATATGGAAGAATCCGATTAGCATACTGCAAATAGTCCAAGGCTTTTGGTCCAATACTGATTAAATCAAAATCAATTAAATGTAACTTTCCTTTTTTATCCCTTAAAAAATTATGATGGGCTACATCTCCATGTAGAATTACATATGGTTCTTTTTCAAAATATTGACTGTTTGCTTCCATTCCTTTAATAGACCAACTTGCCCACGACATCATGTCTGAAATAAATGGTTCATTCATAAAATACCGCAGAAAAGGAAGATTATTCGAAAACAGCATCATCCTTTCTTTCCATTTTTCAATTAAATCGGCCTTCGAAAGAAGCCTCCGATATCTTGCTTCAAACGAAGCGGTCGTTTGATGAAATTGTTCTAATAATTCAAGTCCTTCCCTGCGGTCTTTTTGCTTATAAAAAGTAAATGATGTTTTATTTGGAGAAATATATTCAATACAACCAAAATAAGTATCTTCAAAAAACAGCTGTTCCTTTGCAGGAGAATCAAAAAACTTGTACGTATTGAAAAATCCTTCTTTCTTTAGTGTGGCAGTAAATGCCTCTTGAAGCTTAAGCCTTCTATTGGATTGATAACCTTTTATGATAAATTGATTGTGATTTGTTTTAAGCAGCACAACAGATCTTTGCAGCGGGACCATTTCAATAACAGGTTCTGTTAATTGTGATTGAAAATAAGAGAAGAGACGATCAAAATAATCATCGTCTCCATGCATGTTTCCTGTTGATTTAACTTGACTCGTCATGATTTCCTGGCATTCCGTAAGAACTTGTTCCAACTGGTCCCATTCCATATGGATTCATAAAAGGCGGCTGGACAGCATCAGATCCCATAAATGGCGCACTATAAATCGGCGGTGTTGGAGGTACAAAATTTTCTGGCATTCCTGCTGGGTTTGGTGCACCGCAGCCGCAGTCACCTCCGGCTCCTACAGGTAAGCTTTGTGTCTGTTCTTGCATAAAAGGCATTTGGACTCCAGGACGATTAGGTGAATCAAAATTAAACTCAGGTCCATATGGAGTTGTTCCCATCATTTGCGGATATCCATAAGGTGTAGGTCCGTATGCTGGGTACCCTCCGTAAGGTGCTCCTGCTCCAGGAGCTCCAAATGAACCATCAGGGCTTCCCTGCGCTGCCGGATATGCACCAGCCGCTGGCATTTGACTAAATCCGCCTTGATAACCCGGCGGTATTTGGCCAGATCCCATTGTTGGCGCTTCTCCATATCCACCTGGCATTGACTGATACCCCATTGGCGCTTCTCCATATCCACCTGGCATTGACTGATACCCCATTGGCGCTTCCCCATATCCACCTGGCATTGGCTGATACCCCATTGGCGCTTCTCCATATCCACCTGGCATTGGCTGATACCCCGGCTGCATTCCATATGCACCATATTCCATTCCCGCTGGCTGCTGGAATCCTGCTCCAGGAGCTCCCGAATACGTCCCCTCCATTACTGATCCTCCAGGATTAAATCCCCCCTGCCCCACAGGGATCTGCGGCATAAAGGCCGATGACTCATCATGAAAATTCATCGGCATATAAGCGCCGCCCATCATTGATCCCGGATTATTTGGCGGCATATTTGGGACCATATTAGGGACAGCATTTGGTACCTGCATCTCTGCACCTTGAACCTGCGGATACGGCATTTGCATAGGCATACCACCAAAAGGCGGACAAAATCCTGGTCCAGGCATTATCGGTGTAACCGGGACACAATATTCCTGCACAGGAGGACATTCTGGTGCAGGAGGCGGTGTCGGTATCGGCATTTCCTTCTTTGGCTCCTCTTTCACTTCTGGTAAAATATTTGCTGGTTTTGGCGGAAGCTCCGGCTTTACCGTCATATTGGTCATATTGGTCATATAATAATTATTTATATCAATTTCAGGGACTACTTGCAGAGGCATTTTTGGGGTATAAGGCGCTTTAGGTGCTTCTTTAATAATTGGCTGCTCTTTAATTGGTACTTCCTTTATCGGAACTTCTTTTATCGGCATTTCTTTTACCGGTACTTCCTTGGCAAACGGCTTCTCAGCAATCGGCATTTCTTTTTTGATTGGCCCTTCTTTTTTAATGGCTCCACCTGTTGTCGGGACCTTTATCTTCATTCCGGGCATAATCATATCAGGGTTGCTGAGCTGTGAATTCATCTTTTTCAGCTCTTCAAAATTCACGCCGTACTTCTTGGCGATCTTCCAAAGAGTATCCCCTTTCTGTACGATATGGATCTTCACTCTGATTTCCCTCCTATGGCATAAGTCCATATAGTGTATGTGGAAATAGGCAAATTGCTATCATTCTTCACAAAAACTTATGCTGACTTTTTTTAAAATATGTTTATACAAGCTTTAGTCTTTGTGGTTCCCTGCTTTTCATTTTAAAAAATGGTGTGATACTATGGATACATGTACATGGTAAGGAGCGTTGTTTTATGGAACAAAAAAAGATTCTTGGGGATGAACGGAGAACATTTATTTTACAATTATTAAAGGAAAGCAGCCAGCCGATTACCGGCAGCGATTTGGCTGAGAAGACTAATGTAAGCAGGCAGGTTATTGTCGGCGATATTACACTCCTGAAGGCGAAAGGTGAACCTATTATTGCCACAAGTCAGGGATATATGTTTTTGCAGCAAGGTGCAGGAAATTTACTATACGAACGGACTATTGCCTGCCACCATACTCCAGAAAACACAGAACAGGAATTAAATATTATAGTCGATTACGGCGTAACCGTGAAAGATGTTAAAATTGAACATGCGATTTACGGAGATTTAACGGCTTCCATAATGGTTTCCAATCGGCAGGAAGTGAAGCAATTTATACACAAACTTGAAACAACCAAAGCCCCATTACTTTCAGAATTAACAGGCGGGGTTCATTTACACACTTTAACCGCTGCCAATCAGGCTGCGCTGGAAAAAGCTGAAGCCGCACTTAAAAAAGAAGGAATATTATTGGAAAATTAGATAAGCGCAAGCGCCCTCAGAACATGTGGAGCTGGACCATTATCAAATGCGAAAAAACGTATAAATTTTCATATTTAAAAAGGACCCGGCGGGTCCTTTTTAATCTAAATCGACCAAAGTAGAAGGGTAGCTTCCAAGGAGATTAACACTGCACCCTAATGCTTCCATTTCAGCGATAGCTCCAGGAATCAGGACATCATCCAGCTTCATTTCTACATCGATAATGAAAAAATAATTGCCGATACCCGTTTTCATTGGTCTAGATTCAATTTTTGACAGGTTTATTTTTCTCCAGGCAAATGCTGACAGTACCTGATGAAGAGCACCTGCCTGGTCAGAAGGCAATGTTACCATCAATGTAGTTTTATAATGAGATGACCCGCTTAGTACCTGAAAATCAATACTTTTTTCTGATAAAACGACAAACCGGGTATGGTTATGATCAAAATCATGAATGTTCCTTTGAACAATGGCTGCCCCGTACTCCTCTGCAGCCAATTCATTCGCTATTGCCGCAGCATTAAGTTCCGGTGATTCCATAATCATTTTTACTGCAGCAGCCGTGGATGATACACTTTCGTAGGGAATACCTTTATATTGATTATGTAAAAATTTATGGCATTGCGCAATTGCATGAGAGTGACTGAATATTTTTTCGGCATCTTTCCATTTTTGTGCATTTTCAGGATGGACCATTAAATGCTGTTTAATTGGGATCGTAATTTGACCAATGATTGGAAGCTTTGCAACCCTTGTTAAATAATCAAGCGTTATGTTAACAGATCCTTCTAATGTGTTCTCCAGCGGCACAACCGCCAGTTCAACTTCATGGCTTAATACAGCATCCATACAACCTGGAATTGTCTGATAAGGAATATATTCAAATCCTTCAAATACCTTTTTGACTGCTAGTTCACTAAATGTTGCCTTTGGACCTAAATAACCTACCTTCACTTTTTCTTTCTCCCCCTCTTAAAACTCCTTAAGCTATGCGCCAGTACCCAATACCTCAACCTTCTCTACAAATTCCAGTTTTCTCAGCTCTGAAAGCAATGCCTCAAGCTCATTCTTCATGTCTGACGTGTTTAAAGACAGGGTCACATTCGCTCGACCTTGAAGCGGTATTGTTTGGTGAATTGTTAACACATTGCATCCAGATGCCGCAACTATCCCCAATAACTTTGATAAAGTCCCAGAGCGATCCTCCAAATGAAAAAACAAGGTAACTAAACGCTCCTTTTGGATGGCTGAAAACAGAAAGACAGTATCTCGATATTTATAAAAAGCACTCCTGCTTAATTCTACTTTTTGCGCCGCGTCCCAAATGGATTCTGCTTTCCCGCGTTCAAGCATTTCTTTGGCATCGAGTGTTTTTTTCATCGCTTCTGGCAGCACATCTTCACGGACTAAATAAAATTTCTTTTCAAAGTTATCCATTCTCATCTCTACCTTTTTGGAAACTTTTATCCCGCTTTATCGGGCAGTAAGCCCCCCCTTCAAGGCTTAGTGCAAGCAAGTGTAAGAGAGGGTAACTGCCGTATAAGCCCGATCGGTTCAACTAACAATCTGCAGGTAATGGTAAAGCCCTACTGATTGAAGTTTCACTTTATCCCCGGAAAAAGCCCCCTAATTCATAGGGGATTAGTCTATTCAATAAATTCAAATTCAAATTCCAAGAGCTTAACAATATCCCCGTTCTTGGCTCCCCTCTGCCTTAGGGCATCGTCAACTCCCATTCCGCGAAGCTGCCTTGAGAACCTCCTGACTGATTCATCGTGTGAAAAATCAGTCATCTTGAATAATTTTTCAAGCTTTTCCCCGGAAAGAACGAAGCTGCCATCTGGTTCTCTTGTAATGACGAATGGATCAGGACTTGCCTCATGTTTATAGAGGACACGGTTTATTCCTGCCTCCTCCTCCTCATGTTCAAGCGGGAATTCAGGTGTCTCTTCCAGCTTATCAGCAACAGTAAATAACAGTTCACGCAATCCCTTTCTGGTAATGGCTGAAATGGCCATAACCGGAAAGTCCTCCTGAAGCTGTTCCTTAAACTTTTTCAAATTTACTTCAGCATCCGGCATGTCCATTTTATTAGCCACAATAATTTGTGGACGCTCAGTCAAGCGTAAGTTGTATTCTTTTAATTCACGATTGATGGTTTGATAATCCTCAAACGGGTCGCGGCCTTCTGTAGCCGCCATATCAATGACGTGAACAATAACCCTGGTCCGTTCAATATGCCGCAAAAATTGATGGCCTAAGCCGACACCAGCGTGCGCCCCTTCAATCAATCCAGGCAGATCGGCCATAACAAAACTCCGTCCGTCTTCAGTCTCAACCATTCCAAGGTTTGGAACAATAGTGGTGAAATGATATTCTGCAATTTTTGGTTTTGCCGATGACACAACGGATAATAATGTGGACTTTCCGACGCTTGGAAATCCGACAAGCCCTACATCTGCCAACAGCTTTAATTCTAAAACGACATCGCGCTCCTGTCCCGGCTCGCCGTTTTCGGCAATTTCCGGTGCCGGATTGGCAGGTGTCGCAAATCTTGTATTCCCACGGCCCCCGCGGCCTCCTTTGGCAATAACGGCCTGCTGGCCATGCTCAACTAAATCTGCAATAACCTCTTTTGTTTCTGCATCCATTACCACTGTTCCAGGCGGAACCTTAACAATCATATCTTTGGCATTTCGGCCATGCTGATTTTTGGACATACCGTGTTCACCACGCGGTGCTTTAAAATGATGTTGATAACGAAAATCCATGAGAGTCCTCAGTCCCTCATCCACTTTAAAAACAACATTAGCACCCTTTCCGCCGTCTCCACCTGCAGGACCGCCTTTTGGTACATATTTTTCACGTCGGTAGGCGACCATACCATTGCCGCCATCCCCGCCTTTAACATAAATTTTTACTTGATCAACAAACATTTTTTAATAAATCCTCCCGTCGTGTATATAACTAATTGATGATTGCGACGAGAATCGCCTGGTTTTAGCCTTAAACAGCCGGCATAAAAACTTCTAAAGCGAGTTCGTTTTGCGAAAATTCCTTAACCGTTAAATCAAGCGGAATACGCTCTTCTGCAAGGAAAGTCTCAATCAGTTCTTTATTCCTTATTATCCCGCTAAAATCAAAAAAGAAACGGAGCCCATTCAATTGCGATTCAATTGTAATCGATAAATGATTTTCTTGAAAAGCCTCAATGGCGTTATGTAAACATAAAAAAAATTGCTTCGTCCAATTTGTTAAGATTTCATCATCAATTTTCACTGTTCCCTTTTCTACGAATACCTCATATTCAAGTTCAAACGAAGGATTCTCCCAATTCGTTTTTAACAGGAGTGAAACAAACCCCGGCATTGGCAAATTGGAGAGTTTCGTTTCATTTTGCGCCTCAATGATTATTTCATCAATAACCGCTTTTACACGGTCAATCCGGTTTAAATCAATATTTCCTTTTATAAGCTGCAGCTTATTCATCCAATCATGCCGCGAATGTCTAAGTACCTCAATTATATCCCATTGTTTCTCCATATGTCCGCTCCCAATGTCTTTGTCCGAAAAACTATTTGCTGTTAGTATATCAAAAAAACAACCATGCGTAAGCAATTTTCTATGTATAAAGGGAAAATGTCTATAGCTATGAAGAGTTTCTATGAAGATTCTCAGGCGGATTAAAAAAAAAAGAAAACCCCAGCCAACAAGGGCTAGAGTTTTATAAAGCTTAAGCTTCTTGAGCTACAGGATATACGCTGACTTTTTTGCGGTCACGGCCAAAACGTTCGAATTTTACAACGCCGTCAACTTTTGCAAATAATGTGTCATCTCCGCCGCGGCCAACGTTCTCACCTGGATAAATCTTTGTACCGCGTTGACGGTAAAGGATAGAACCGCCAGTTACGAATTGACCATCTGCACGCTTAGCACCAAGGCGCTTAGCGATAGAGTCACGTCCGTTCTTAGTAGAACCTACCCCTTTTTTAGATGCAAATAATTGAAGATCTAATTTTAATAGCATTTATTCCACCTCCTGCTTTTTGAAGGTAATCTTTATGTGTTTTCCGTAATCAATTTCAATCGTGCGCAAAGCAACAACCATACCCTCCAAAAGGAGCTGCACCTTCCTGCTGGTTTCCTCCGGCAGATTTCCCGGAATCACGCAGCGCAGAAGACCGGATTCATGATCAATGCCAGGTGTAACACCTGTTAACTCATGAACAGCGTTAACAGTACCGACCGATACGGCAGATACACCGGCACAGACAATATCCTTTCCCCGCCTTTCAAAAAAGGCATGTCCGCTTATTTCAAACGAATGAATTTCATCGGATTTCGTGCGATTAATCACTACATGAATCATCTATTTTCAACACCTTACGCGTTGATTTTTTCGATGACTACTTTAGTGTAAGGTTGACGATGACCTTGTTTTTTGTGGTAGTTTTTCTTTGCTTTGTACTTGAAAACAATGATTTTCTTTTGACGGCCTTGTTTTTCAACTTTAGCTGTAACAGTTGCGCCTTCAACAACAGGGCTGCCAACTTTTACAGTTTCTCCGCCTACGAAAAGAACCTTGTCAAAAGTAACAGTTTCGCCAGCTTCTGCATTTAATTTTTCAATGTAGATTGCTTGGCCTTCTTCCACTTTCAATTGCTTACCGCCAGTTTCGATAATTGCGTACATAACTGCACCTCCTTATAAACTCAGACTCGCCATTTGCAGGTGTTTTGCTTTAAAAAACAAAATCTTGCAACCTGGTATGTGCGGTTGTAGCACGGGTGCTACAAACAACATTAAAATCCTAACATAATTGGAACCTATGTGTCAATAACAAAAGCGTAAACGGCTTAATCATCCCTAGAGCATTAATCGTGGGAAGTTTCACCAGCCTTCACTAAAATCTCCTGTTCAGCCCCAAATTGTGCCAGGACATAATAATGTTCGATTGACGGAAGAATAGAAAAATAAATCTTAAAATGGAGAAGGTCTTCCAATGTTTCTTTATAAGTTTGATTAGGTCCTAGCAGCACTTCCTGAACTTCCTTCGTAGTTTCAACCAGAACAGCTTCATATTCGGAATGGCGGTGCTCTAAAAGTTCCCTTTCAAGGCGGAAAGCAATCGTCTCCGGACTCAAAATTCGGCCGGTGCCATGACAGACAGGGCATTTTGCCTGCATCGTTTCGGATATAGCCGCTTTGGTTCTTTTTCTTGTCAGCTGCATAATACCCAGCTTTGTCCATCCTACAATTTTTGTCCTTTTTTCATCCCTTGCCAATTCTTGTTCAATCGTTTTTTGGATCTTTTCTTTATCCTGTTCCTGTTTCATATCAATAAAATCAATTAATACGATGCCGCCGATATCACGCAGCCGGAGCTGACGAATAATTTCTTTAGCAGCAAGTTCATTTGTTTTGAATACTGTCTCCTGATAATCAGCTTTTCCAGAGTACTTTCCAGTATTCACATCAATGATTGTTAGTGCTTCCGTTTCATCAAAAATTAAATATGCCCCATTATCCAGCCAGACAACATGTTTTAGTGCCTTATCAATTTCGTGTTCCACTTTAAAGGCTGAAAAGACATTTTCTTTTCCATTATAATAGGTAACCTTTACATTTAGTGAGGTGTCCAGCTTTTTTTTTAATGATAAATCATCCACTATTACCTCACCCATATTCATTTTTGATGCTTCCTCTGCCACCATCTCACTAAATTGATCTTTTTGAAAAAGTAATCCTGGCTTTTTTATTTCACCAGTCTTTTGTTGGAGTTTATCATATTTCAGCCTTAAATGATTGAATTCATCTAGAATCACTGACTCTGCCGCATCCCCGCTTGAAGTTCGAAAAATAATTCCTTCTTGTTCAGCTTTCATATGGTTTCCAAGCAGCTTAAGCTCGTTCTTCTTTTCATCATCTGTAATCTTTTTTGAAACAGCCGTAAAATGCCCATTTGGTATGTAAATCAAATGTTTACCAGGAATTTCAATTATCCCTGTGACTTTTGGGCCTTTTGTACCGGTTGCATCCTTATCTACCTGCACAAGCATTCTCTCCCCCTGGTGAACAAAGGAAGAAATATTTTTTCCCTTTTCTTGAGAAGAAACAAAGGATGGAAGTACATTGCGATGCAAATAGGCATTTTTCCCAATGCCAATATCAATAAAAGCAGCGTTCATTCCAGGAAGCACCTTTGTTATTGTCCCCAAATAAATATTACCGACCAAAGAACGATGCTCTGGCCGGTCAAAAACAATTTTGTCTACATGCTTATTTCGAATAGAAGCAAATCTTTTTTCACGTGAAGCATAATTTACAATTAACCTTTCCAAACCTTACGTCCTCACTTTTTCTTTAGGTTGGTACCATTATATCTTTTCTAATATAAAAAGAGAAGGTCGCTGATTTTATCGGTCAGACGTTTTTCCGCAAAATAAGCGTGAAGCAATTCATTTTCATCCAATGTACCCTTTTTCTCCCCCTCTGCTTCAACTACAATTGGATGTTTACAGCCTCGTTGGAATTTTTCCAATACATGTATCAAAAGGTCATGCTCATTTGCCTGAATAGGTACTAATTCATCTGGATTGGATTTATTGCCATAATAGCGTTCCAATAAAAAACGCATGAAAATAAAGCGCCGCTGTTTCCATTCATGATAAATAGAAAAGAGCAAATAGCCAATGACGACCCAAACATTGATGTGCGCTGGTGCCGTCACCAGGATGATCAGCGAAAACAAAGCTATGCTGAGTAATGAAACGGTTAATGTAATCTGATGAGCCCGTGCAAAGGAATTTTTTAATGATAGCAATAAAAATACCAGCTTGCCTCCATCTAACGGCCAAACCGGAAAAAGATTAAACACTAGAATCATCAAATTGTATTGAACAAACATTTGATACAAATCATCTGGCATGATATTAAATGTCAAAAGGGCATAGGCCGCTGCCATCATCCAAACATGCTGCAGCGGCCCTGCCAGCACCACAATTGTTTCTTCTTTTAACGGGCGGTTTCCGTGTTCATCCATTTCAGCAACCCCGCCAAATGGCAAAAGAGTAATCTGTTTAATCCGCCACGAAAAAAAAGAAGCTGCGGCTGCATGCCCCATTTCATGGATAAAAATAATTCCGATTAAGAAACAAACTTCACGGAAATGTGCCGTTGCAATGGATAAGGCAATAATCAGCCACAGCAATGGATGGATGTGAACGAGACGCAATAATGAAAAAAACTTATTCAAAGCGTATCACCTTAACTGGATCAATAAAATTATCATCCTTTTTAACAGCAAAATAGTATTGACCCTTTGTTTTGTCATCACCAGCAGAATCTGTCACCGTTCCAACCACAGTTCTATTTTCGATATATTGATATAATTTCACTTTAATACTATCTAAATTACCATACCATGTTTCTGATCCATCCCCGTGCTGAACAATAACGGTTTTACCTAATCCCTCTTTAACCCCGGCAAATTGGACATAACCATCATTAATGACTTGAACCGGTGCGCCTTTTCCAGTTTCAATCATGATTCCCTGGCCATTCTTTTCAAAATTCTCAAGAATTCTCCCGGTCACAGGAATAGCGCCCATTTGCTCATCTGCCTTTTTAGTTTCTTTTTCATTCTCTGTGAATGGCAGCAATGCAAGCGGTTTGCCAAACTTATCCTCATACCATTTGGACACCGCGGCAAACTTAAATTCCTTGTCCATCGTTCCAGCAACAAAACTTTTTGCCGGCTCAAGTACTGGTATTTCCTGACGGAACATAATGGCAATCACTAAAAATAAAAGAATGGAGGCTAGTATTTTGAAAAAGAATACCTCCTTCTTAAATAGTGGATGTCCATCTTCTCCATCGGAAGGGGACAAATAGTTATAGCCATAACCATCGTCGTCACCAGGCCATAATAATTGGTGTTCTTGAACTTTTTCGGACGTTCCTTTTCCTTTCTTTCTTTTGGCAATTCGCCGCCGTATTTCATCTGCAGAAGACCGCGCCATACCCCATCAATCCTTTTTTAAGCATTTGTACAAGTCTATGTATAAAATGAAATGAGTATGACCTTTAGAATCTTTTTTTAAAAAAGGAACAAAAAGCCTGTCTACCCTTCTAAAAGGGGACAGGCTTTATTGTGTAAATCTTATCGCACACCAAAAAATTTCTTAAGTTTACTAAACATTCCTTTGTTTGCTTCTTCCAAAGGCTGAAGCGGGATGGATTCTCCAAGGATTCTTCTAGCAATATTACGGTAAGCAATAGATGCCTTGCTATTAGGATTTAAAGCAATCGGTTCCCCGTGGTTTGAAGCTCTAATCACCTCATCATCATCAGCTACTATACCAATTAAGCCAATGGACAAATGCTCGGTAATTTCATCTAAGTCAAGCATATCACCCGTCTTCATCATATGATTACGGATTCTGTTAACAATTAATTTTGGCGGTTCCATATGCTTTTCTTTTTCAAGGAGGCCAATGATTCTATCAGCATCACGTACGGCAGAAACCTCAGGTGTTGTAACCACAATCGCTTTGTCCGCCCCTGCTACTGCATTCTTGTACCCCTGTTCGATACCAGCAGGACAATCTATAATAATGTAATCATAATCTTGTTTTAATTCTTCCATCAACTTTTTCATTTGTTCGGAAGTTACGGCAGATTTGTCAACAGTCTGTGCTGCAGGCAATAAATATAATAATCCGTCAAAGCGCTTGTCTTTTACCAATGCCTGATGGATTTTACATCTGCCATCGACCACATCCACAAGATCATAGATAATTCTGTTTTCTAGCCCCATTACGACATCCAAGTTTCGAAGACCAATGTCTGTATCTACTAAGCATACTTTTTTGCCTTGGAGGGCGAGTGCTGTACCAATATTGGCGCTTGTTGTCGTTTTGCCGACGCCGCCCTTACCGGATGTGATTACGATTGCTTCTCCCACTTTAATGTCCCCCTTCTAATCTCGTTAAATTAGGTCTTATTTTAATTAATGCTTGTAATCTATCAATTTTAATTTGGCGGTTCTCATCTATGTAGGCACATTCCATCTCATGTTTATCCTCGGCTGGAACGAAATCTTGTGCTGGATGAAGGGAATCGTGAATTCGAATCTGTGAAGGCCTCATGTTGGAAGCAGCAATCACAGCCTGATTGTTTCCAAAACAGCCTGCATGTGCAATCCCTTTCAACGCTCCCATGACAAAAATATTCCCTCCTGCAACAACAGTGCCCCCTGGATTCACATCGCCAATCAGCAATAAATCACCTGAAACTTTTAAGACCTGGCCCGAGCGTACAATTTTTGAAACCGTTACAACCTCATTCTCAGCCCTTAACCGGTCTGCCTCTTCCTTTGTAAGAACATTTGAGACAATCGTGTCCACAACAAGGTTTTTCTTTTGACGGACTAACTCTTTTAATTCTTCGCGCTGTTCCTCGGTTAAATAACGGTTGCCTGCCTCTAATTTAACCGAGATTAAGTGACGCTCATCCTCAGTCCTGGTATTTGCTGAAAGTTTTAGGTCTAATTCTCTTTTTAATTCATCATAGGAACAGAGATCATCCAGAAGCAGAACAAGACCATCCTTTGTTCCTTTTATTGTAACATTCTGCCGTTTTTTCATGGAGAAAAATTCACCTCATAATATGAAAAGCGTAAGCGCCTCAGTCAGCCCCTGACAAACAAAAGCTATATAGTTCGAAAAATCTGCTCCCGCTCTTAGACTTTTCGAACAGAAGACTATTTGACTTCAAGGAGGCTGGGCTCTTGCGCTGTACAAATCCAAAGTAGAAAAATTTGTACTAGAAAAATAATTTTAAATATCAAAAGTCATTGATTTATCTACATCTTAGTTAAAATTCGACACAAACTCTTCATTTCCTTTTTTTCAGGGGATTATTCCCCCTTCAATCCTCCACCATATTTTTCAAAGAACCGTTTTAAAGGATAAATAAAGATGAGCAAAAACGCTGCATTAAGTATTAGGGTTGAGTAGAGACGTAAATTTAAGAAGTCGAGAAAATCAAGACTTGTTACGTGAATTAAATAATCCATTTCATACACGCCAATCTCCAGTAATGCAACTCCGATCATCGAGACAAAGAAGGCAACAATCATATTTGCCTGCAGAACATGCATAATTTTTGATATAAGATAAGCGACAAATGGAAAAAGAAAAAAATAAATACCGATAATTTCAATATATACAATATCAAAAATCAGGCCAAATACAGCCGCATAGATAATCCCCTGCTTTCGTCCAACAAAAATCGTTAACAACAACAATGATGAAAACAAAAAGCGCGGCGCCAAAATTCGATTTTGTCCGAAAAAGTCTGCAGGTAAAAATTGAACAAAAAGACTTTCAGCAATAAAAAGAAAAGCAAACAAAAGGGGAAGAAGGAATTTCTTCACAATTCCTCCTCCTTCCCGTTTGACATATCACTTTTAGCCGGTTGTGTCATCGTGCGTTTGATCACAATGACATTTTGGATATCATAAAAATCCGCCCCCGGTTTTACCAAAGCCATCTGATTTAATCCGTATTGATCGGTTTTCACATCCACGACCTTACCAATCATTAATCCTCCTGGGAAAACACCGCCAAGCCCAGAAGTTGTAACCTTTTGTCCTTTTTCAATCTTCGCTCCAGATGGGATGCTCTTGATTAACAGAACCTTTTCTTTGTCATCAAACCCCTGAACAAACCCATATACATTAGATTTTCCTTGAATAACGGCAGAGATCCGATTTTTTGGATCCAATGCACTTAAAAGCTGTACCGTTGAACTAAATTGATTGACGCTTTTCACCTTTCCAATCAGCCCATTTGCGGTAATGACAGCCATATTTTTTTTAATACCTTTTAAATTTCCTTTGTCAATAATAATCATTTCATGCCAACGATCAGGATTCCGGCCAATTACAGTGGCTGGCTGTGTTTCGTAATCCCTCAGGGTCTTCTTTTCACCGAGAATATCACGTAATTCACTATTGTCTTTTTTCAGCGCTTGAACTTCTGCTTCAAGATTGGCAATTTTATCAACCCGTGATTTTAATTCTTTATTCTCTTGATATGTATTTTGTAAGTCCTGAAGATTTTCAAAAAAGCCCGCAATATAGTTGGCAGGCTTGGACACCAGGGATTCAACCCAGCCGGCAGTATCTTTGACAAACTGCTCAGGCCAGGATAGTTTACTTCTCTCCCTTAAAGAAAACCCAATCAATGCCACGAGAACAATAATGCTGACAAGCAAAATGATCAGACGTTTATTCAAAAAGAACTGTGGCATGATAATACACCTCTATTTTCATTTACTGTCTAGTGTTTCCGCTTTTTATTTATCTGGATTCTTTCGCTTTATTTTTAAATAATTGAATATTATCTAAAGCTTTTCCGGTTCCGATTGCAACACAGTCAAGCGGATTTTCAGCAATGAGCACTGGCATTTTAGTCTCTTCACTGATGACTTTGTCCAAATTTCTTAGCAGTGCACCGCCTCCGGTTAAGACAATCCCGCGGTCCATAATATCTGCTGCAAGTTCCGGCGGAGTTTTTTCTAATGTATTTTTTACTGCCTCCACAATGGAGTACACCGTATCATTTAATGCACCTGCAATTTCTTTTGGCGTAATTTCAATCGTTTTTGGAAGACCTGTTAATAGGTCGCGGCCGCGAATCTCCATATTGTCGATTCCTTCAGGAACACCGGCAGAACCAATTTCCATCTTAATGGTTTCTGCTGTCCTGTCCCCGATTAATAAATTATAATTTTTCCTAATATACGAAATAACGGCCTCGTCCATCTCATCCCCAGCTACTCGAATAGACTGGCTGGTAACAATGCCGCCTAAAGAAATAATTGCAACCTCTGTTGTACCTCCGCCAATATCAACGACCATGCTGCCGGTTGGCTCCCAGACTGGGAGGTTTGCACCAATTGCTGCCGCAAACGGCTCTTCAATGGTATAGGCATCCTTCGCCCCCGCCTGCCTTGTAGCATCAATAACAGCTCTTTCCTCTACGGCTGTAATTCCTGATGGGACACAAACCATAATATATGGCTTTCCAGAGAAAGGACCCTTATTTTTCAGGGCCTGACGGATTAAATGTTTCATCATTGCTGCTGTCGTTTCGAAATCTGCAATCACTCCGTCCTTCATCGGCCTTAATGCCACCACGTTTCCCGGTGTCCGGCCAATCATGTTTTTTGCATCATTCCCTACAGCAACAATACTTTTTGTATCTGTCTGAAGTGCTACCACGGAAGGCTCACGCAAAATAATCCCTTTACCTTTAACATAAACAAGGGTATTAGCTGTACCCAAGTCAATTCCAAGATCTTTTGTTCCAATACCAAACATAATGTTGTATCTCCCTTTCTGAGACGAATTGCTTTAAAATAGGCAGGTAATAACCAAGTAAACATTTCTTAATTTTTAAAATAATAATAAGCTATTTCTAAAAACAATCCTAAAAAATCATAAACAATATTATATCGCAACGTCAAATAAAATCATAGGATTATATATATCCTTTTTCCTTCAAGCTGACAAACTTATTTTCCCCAATAATTAAATGGTCAAGTAAATCAATTCCAATAATTTTGCCGCATTCGACTAAACGCTTCGTGACCTCAATGTCCTCACGGCTTGGATCAGGGTTTCCGGAGGGATGATTATGGATAGCAATTAAAGAGGCAGCTGATCGTTTTAAAGCTTCTCGAAATACCTCCCTCGGATGGACAATCGAAGCATTAAGGCTGCCGATAAAAACTGTCTGCTTGTGAATGACCTGATTTTTCGTATTTAAGTACAAACAGACAAAATGCTCTTGTGTTAAAAAGCGCATATCGTTCATAACATAATTGGCTCCATCTTCTGGTGAACGAATCACATAACGGTCAGTAAAATTTAGGTTGGCAATCCTTCTTCCTATTTCAACTGCTGCAAGAATTTGAATTGCTTTAGCCAGTCCAATCCCTTTAATTTCAGTTATTTCCTCTAGTGTTGCAGATTTCAACTGACGTAATCCTTCAAAATGTGTCAGCAGACGGTTCGATAATTGCAATACTGACTCATCCTTAGTACCGTTCCTAAGCAAAATGGCAATTAGTTCATGATTTGACAGGCTTCCTGGACCATGTTGGATAAATCGTTCCCGCGGCCTTTCGTCCTGCGGAAAATCACGAATCATTAATGTTTTCGTTGACACATTCTTTTCCTCCCCTGGGCTTGGGAGTTAATAGCGGCTAATACGGCAGCTGATAGCCTAATCGCTTCAATTCACGAATTGTCCTTGAAACAGGCAGGCCGACAACTGCAAAATAGTCCCCGTGTATCTTTTTGACCAGCATGCTTCCAAGCTGTTGAATGCCATATGCTCCTGCTTTATCAAATGGTTCTCCGCTTTTTACGTATGAGCGTATCATGTCATCTGTTAACTCCCAGAACCATACTTCAGTTTTTTCATAAAACTTCGTTGAGCAAGATTTTGTCACAATGGATACACCCGTATAGACTTCATGCTGTTTACCTGAGAGAGTTTGTAACATTGAAATAGCTTCTGCTTCATCTGATGGCTTTCCTAGGATTTGATTATTCGCAACTACAACCGTGTCAGAGCCGATTACAAAAGCATCCTGGTTTTCTTGGAAGACCTTTCTGGCTTTTCGATCAGCTAATTCCATCACGACTTCTTCTGGTGAAAGCCCTGGGTCAAAGCTTTCATCAACTTCACTGCTTAATATTGCGAACGATAAGTGGAGATTTTCTAGAAGTTCTTTTCGCCGTGGAGAAGAAGAGGCTAGTATGAGGTTATTCATGTCATCACCTTACCTTTTCGCTTCTTAAAGGGAGATACAAATTAATGGTATCAGAATTTACCGAAGCAAACAATTTTTATATCCTTAAATTTTGAAGAAATTTGTAAAAATATGCAAGTATTTCATGACTATGTCTGTTTTTGTCAATTCAAAAAAGTCTGCCCATTTTGGACAGACCTTTCTTGAAAAGTAATTTCCCAGAAAATTGCAGGTTTCATCTGCCTGGGGTTGAAATGCTTATAAAGAATAATAGGCAGCCAAGAAATTTAATAAATGCTGCTGGGCTTTGACCAGACTCTTTTCATCTTTGGATGATTCATAATTTTTAACGTTCTCCTCAGCACTCTCCAATTCAGATTTTAAAGTGGTCATATTTTTCTTTTTCAGTTCGCTTGCCTTTAACTGTTTATCAATGACCGCCAGTGCACTCTTTCCTTCCTCAGGCAATTTATTAGTTAAAATGGCGCTTGATGTAACCAGCGATAGAGTTTGATAGATGGTAGAGACTCCTTCTAAAAAGTCTTTCTCACTATCGGATAGGCCGGAAAAATTCTTTTCATCTAATAAAAGCGGTTTGGCAAACACATCTTCTATACCATTTTGCTTATAATGCCCCCCTAATGATTTGGCTGTTTCCAAGGAATCCGCAACACCAAGTAATAAATAGAATTTATTATCCATTTCTATTGTTTCAGCCGGAGTCCCTAAGGATTCAACCGATTTTGCTGTTTTATCAGCACCTTCTTTAGATCCAAAAACGCCTCCCTGGATGACATAGACTGTTTGCTGCTTGATGACCGCCGAAGTGGTATTAGCAGCAGGTTTCTCAGTATTCTTTGTTTTTGCATCTGTTTTGGGTTCTGTTATTGATTCAATAGGCGCTGGGTCGCTTACCGGCTTTTCGGCTGAAGACCCATTTAATAGTTTAAGCATAAATACACCAATCGTTGTCCCAATTAGAACTGCAAAAATGGCCGTAATAAATATAGAACTAATATGCCTGCCATTCTTCTTTTTGTAGTAGCTGGAAAAAGAGACTGTTTTTTTGCTGCTGGATTTATTAGCAGGTTTCTCTGCTCCTTTATTGCTCGGCACTATATCATTTTCTGATGATTCGGGGATAATCCAATCGAAGCTGTCATCTTCTGATTCCTGGGCTGCAGCCGTTTCAAGGATGGTCTCTTTTTCAACTTCCTTTGGCCGAGATTCTAGCATTTGGGAATTTGAATTCTCTTCATTCTTCGCCTCATCTTTACGAAGTTCCTCCTGATAGGCTTTATGGTCTCCATTTATTTTAATTGTGATTGTATTGCCTTTTTTAGGCCTGTCCACATTATGACTCCTTTCTCTATAGATTGCTAATTTGTTCCATCCTATCATAAAGACAAAAAAAAATAACAAGACTTTTGTCGTCTTGTTATCATAGAGTTTCGTCAAATTTTTTATAGTGAAATTTCAATCTAATCCGTTAATTTTACAGGGTCTTCAATATTAACTATATAGGAAGGTCCATTACCTATGCTGCTGTTTTTTAACAATGACATCGTCCCATTGTTTTCTAGTTTTTCGGTAATATATAATTTCTCTGCAAACTTAAAATCAACATTATTCGATAATTTTAATTCTTTTCCAACTTCTAAACCGCCGGCAAATTCAATATATGCATTATTTCTCACTTCAAAATTATTTTGGACTAGCACTTCTCCACCTGATATGACGTTTAAATTCGGATGGGATAAAAAAATATTATTGGCTATAATATCGTTTGATACCTTTAACAGCCCTTTATTGCCATATAAATTTCCAATTTCAAGATTACCATCTTTAATAAATAAACTTCCGCCTATACTTATATCTGATGCAACTTTTTCAATCTTTAGACCTGGAACAAACACACTTCCATCAATGGTAATAGAAATATCATTTAGATAAACCGTTTTATCCTCTATATTATTGTAGTTGTCTATACCTTTACTAACAATAAAATCCCCTGTTACATCTAAAGTGGCTGCACTTTGTTTATTATTTGCATTAACTTGAAAATCCCCGCCTATATATAGGTTCCCCTTGACAATTAGCTGGGCATCATCTTCTAGAACCACATTTTGTTCAACATACAAATCTCCATTAACTTCTAGTGTCTTACCATCTAAATAGACGTTAGTTACTCTAGCGGAATTAATTGTTCCTTTTAATTCTCCATTAAAAGAGGGAGGTATAGGAGTTAAAGTATCTTTATATAAAATTAACTTTTTGGAAATATCATCACTTACTTTATTATTTAAAAATGATTCTCCTTTTGCAATGGCTTTAAGATCATATGGCTGAGTCGGCAGATTGCCATAGGTCTCATTATAATGGCTTATGTCATATAGAATGGTCGTTCCACCTAATTTTCTAACTACAAAGGAAAGCTTATAATCAATAACCGCTGATTCGTTTTCAGCTTTTCCAGTAGATCTCAAATAGTAGGTATACTCCGTTTTTTTAGGATCCCCATTATAGTTCTCTACTACTCTAGGTTGATCTGTGCTATTTGAATACTCGGGATGATAGTTTGTCATATAAGAACCGCCATTTATTGAACCGTTTAAATGAATAATATTATTTTTAATAAAATGACTTATGTCCGTTTCATTCGATAATACCCCAGAATTCTTAGCCATATTCACCTTATCTAATGTTTCTTGATAGGCGGTATCAGCAATATATTGTGCGGTAATATTATTATTGGTACTAATGGTATTTTTCATGCCATAGGTGGCTGCTGTAAGTATGACAGGTATTAGCAATCCCATGACCAAAATCAATACTAATACAATCATCAGTGCATATCCGTTTTTGTTTTTTAAACATTTTCTCATAGATTACCTCTGATTCATGACAGACGTGTGAAATCCTTGAGTGACGATGAATCTCCCCTCAGAAGAATTTGTTTGATTGTACGGTGCCCATAAAGTAAGGATTAAAAACGTTAAAGGCTGGGTTGAATCACAGTTTTCCAAGTGAAAGCCCGCCTTACCCAAAATTCTTTCTTCGGACCCGGCTTTATACTTTACCTGATACAAATAATTTTCAGGGCTAAACTGCTGCTCAAAGATAAACTGTTCCTTTTCATTTGTACCATTTAATGTAAAAGTGGAACAGGTTTTATCAACATTGACAGAATCAGCTTTGGCAAACCGTTCATTTAAGGTATTAGTGATCAATAAAATTTCATTTTTGGCTGAATTAAATTCATTATTGTACATATTTTGTTGATGAAAAACCTGTGGAACTAGAAAAACTAACCCTGCTATCATTGCACCAATCAGTAATGCAATCAATAATTCTACTAAAGTAACGCCCCGATTATTACGCAAATGTCGCATTTTCCATCATCACTTCTCTTAGCTATTAAAAAAATTATGTCTAAACACAAGGGTCTCTTCTGTTTTGGCTTGCAGATTTCTAACCGTCACTTGAATTTCAAGATAATTCTCAGATGCCGCTGCCTTCGATATTTTTATCTTGTACTGGTACCCCGTTTTCTTTCCTGATATATATTTAATATCTTCAAAATCATCGGAAGGTATATGGATAGGCTGGCTGATAGAATAATCAGGATCCCCATTGGCTGCACTATCCTTATCCATTACAGTTGATTCTAGATAGATACTTGATTCTTCACATTTAAGGTTATATTTACATTTAACCAATTCACTAATAATCGTTGCATAGGCCATTGCTTGAGTCTCTTTCCCGCTATCCGTATTGGTTTTAGCAATACTCCCCGAAAGGATGACAAACACGGAAACAATGAATCCTAAGAGTACTGTTGCCAGCAGGACCTCGACTAAAGTTATCCCAGATTGATTTTGCCTTATTTTTTTCACAGTGCCACATCCATTTAGTTATCGCAAATTAAATATTTTGATATATTGAAAACATCGGAAGCATGGCAGCTAGTACAATTAATCCTACAATTCCGCCGACAATGGCAATCATTAAAGGTTCTAATACAGCACTTAAACGGGAGGTCATTTGCTCTACTTCCTCTTCATAAAAGTCCGCAACCTTTTCCAGCATCATGTCCAGCTGCCCTGTTTCCTCGCCAACCGCCACCATATGGCTGACTAATTTAGGAAACACCCAGCTTTGTGATAGTGGATGAGATAGACTTGAACCGCCGCGGAGTGACTCACGCGATTGATCCAATACCCGTGAGAACACCAAATTGCCTGAAACCTCTGCACTCATTTTTAATATTTGTAAGACCGGAACCGAGCTGGCAAATTGTGATGCCATTGTTCTTGAAATCCTGGCAATAATTTGCTTTTGGTTTAGAATACCAAATACCGGGATTTTTAGTTTCAATAAATCCAGCATATATTGCCCTTTTGGGCTTCGCTTGGCTGCTAAATAGAGTAATACAAACAAAAGAACAATCAGCAAACATAAAAACCATTTTTCAATAAAAAAGTTTGATAATGCCATTACGATTTTTGTGGGAAGCGGTATTTTTCCCCCTACTGATAGAAGATTGTTTAAAAGACTAGGCAATACTTTTGTAAGCAGTATAATCACCACAATAATCGACACTATGCTGACAACAACCGGATACATCATAGCTGACTTAACTTTGCCGCGGATTTTATATTCTTTTTCATAGAAAATAGCTAATCGGTCCATAACTCTCTCCAGGTCGCCGCTTGTCTCTCCAGCTATAACCATGTTTATGAATACTTTATCAAAGATCTTCGGGAATTTTTGACAGGCTTCCGAAAAAGCAGTTCCTGAACGTATATCCCGATATAACTCATTAAGCGTCTTCCGGAAAACTTTAGAAGAAACCTGATCAGAGAGCAGTCTGATAGAGTCAACGATAGGTGTCCCGGCATTTAGCAGGGTAGCCAGCTGCCGGCAAAATACAACAAAGTCTTGATTTTTAACCGGCTTTCCAATCGTTAGGTTCAAATCCTTCGTAAGGATAGATTCCTTTTTCTCTATAAGTTCAGATAGATAAAGGCCTTTTCTTTTTAATTCTTCCACTGCCTCTGTTTTTGATGAGACAGTAAGTTTCCCTTTTACTTCTTTGCCGGTTTGGGCATCAATTCCTTTATAATGATAAATCACAACCCAAGCCCTCCTCTAAAGCGCTAAATCTGTTCATGTTGATCCCAATTTGGCACATATTCATCAGCAGCCGTGCGGGTAACGAGTCCTGCCTGTACAAGCTGGGCTACGGCCATGTTGATTGTCTGCATACCGCTTCCCCTGCCGGTTTCCAAAATCGATTGAATTTGGTGGATTTTATTAGAACGAATTAGATTGGCAACAGCATGGTTTGATACCAATATTTCAAGCGCTGCAATTCTTCCTGTTCCGTCCGCAGTTGGCAGAAGATGCTGCGAAATAACACCAAGCAATGTACTTGCGAGCTGAACGCGGATTTGCTGCTGATGCTCAGCAGGAAATACGTCAATAATCCTGTCCACCGTTTGAGCAGCTCCGGTTGTATGAAGAGTTGCAAGTACCAGATGCCCCGTTTCTGCTGCCGTAATTGCCGTTTGGATCGTTTCCAGATCCCTCATTTCTCCTACAAGGATAACATCTGGGTCCTGCCTTAATGCAGCACGGAGGGCAATGGCAAAGGATTTACTGTCCTGTCCAATTTCACGCTGGTTTACTATACTTTTCTTGTGGCTATGAAGATATTCAATTGGATCTTCCAGCGTCAATATATGTTTGCTGAATGTTTCATTTATATAATCAATAATCGCAGCTAAAGTGGTAGATTTACCGCTTCCGGTAGGTCCTGTAACTAGTAAAATCCCTTGTGTCTGCTTAGCAAAGTGCTTGGTTACCCCTGGCAAATTTAATGATGCCAATGTAGGAATATGATTATTAATCACCCGGCAGACGATAGCAGCAGACCCTCTTTGACGGTATAGATTTACACGAAAACGGCAAATATTTGGCAAAGAATAGGAAAAGTCAAGCTCTCCTTCCCTTTGAAATCGTTCAAACTGTTCTTGTGTTGTTATTTCCTGAGCCATTCTGATTGTGTCCTCAGGCACAAGACTTTGGGTGCCGATTTTCTTTAACTGTCCATTTATTCGAACAATCGGTGTAATCCCGGCAGTTATGTGTAAATCAGATGCTTGGTTTCGATAAGCAAAGTACAGTAATTTTTCCATATTTAGCACATTGGATGAACTCATTTCTATTTTTCCTTCCACGATTAAACTGTGACCCGAAAGATTTCCTCTATTGTTGTCTGCCCTTGTGATACCTTCACAAGGCCATCATCAAACATTCCTTTAAAACCTTGTTCTTCTACATAGCGGCGATATACAGAATCTGCATGTTTTCTAGTAATCATTTCACGCAAATGATCATTGATTAAGACCATTTCATGGATCGCCAGCCGGCCTTTATATCCGGTACTATTACAGCTGGAACAACCTGTGCCTTTAACAATTCCCGTTATAGGAAGGCCCCTTGAAACAAAAAGATCTTTTTCTCCATCCGTTAGTTCATAGGTATGGGCACAATCCGGGCACACCTTGCGGACAAGCCTTTGGGCTATTATCCCGACTAAAGATGAGGCGACAAGATAGGGTTCAACCCCCATATCCATAAGCCTGCTGATGGCACTAACTGAATCATTCGTATGAAGGGTGCTTAATACTAAATGACCGGTCATGGCAGAACGCAAGGCAATTTCGGCTGTTTCCGAATCACGAATTTCCCCGACCATGATTATATCCGGGTCCTGTCTTAAAATGGAACGCAGACCCGCAGCAAATGTCATGCCAATATTGGATTTGACCTGTACCTGATTGATTCCTTTTATTTGGTATTCAACTGGATCTTCAACCGTAATAATATTGACTGTATCCGAATTCAACTGCTGCAGAGCAGTATAAAGGGTAGTAGACTTACCTGACCCAGTTGGGCCGGTTACAAGAATAATTCCATATGCATGGTGAATCATTTTATGGAATTTCGTTTTATTTTCTTCAGAAAAGCCAAGTTTCTCAATTCCTAAGGAGATATTTCCTGTGTCCAGAAGCCGCATCACCACTTTTTCTCCATAGACGGTTGGCAGAATGGAAACACGGATATCAATGGTTTTCAATTCTAAGTCCAATTTAAAACGGCCATCCTGTGGCAGACGTTTTTCGGCAATATTTAATTTGGACATAATTTTGATTCTGGACACTAAAATATTATTCATTTTAATAGGCAATGTCCGCTCTAGTCTTAGCAGCCCATCAATTCTTAAACGAATGAACATTTCTGTTTCCTGCGGATCAAAATGGATGTCACTGGCCCCGAGCTGAACCGCTTGATTGATTAATTGATTTACCATCTTGGCTACTGGTGAATCATCCGATTGCTGTGCTTCCATGTAAGCAGGGTCATCTTCACTCACAGGCATTTCCTGCAATACTTGATCAATAGACTTTTGCATCCCATAATATCGGTTAATCGCTAAATGAAGCTCTTCTTTTTTAGCAATCGCAGGGTCAATCTCAAAACCGGTGCTTAAACGCAGATCATCGAGTGCAAAATAATCCAGCGGATCGGCCATGGCGACCATCAGCCTGTTCCCAGTCTTTTTAAGAGGCAATATTTGATGTTTCCTTGCCAGTTCTTCACTAATAATATTGACCAATTTCCTGTCTATTTTCTGTTTATATAAATCAACATGTGGAATGCCTAACTGGTATTCTAACACCTCAATAATTTGCTGCTCACTTACTAGATTCATAGCAATCAGCTGATCGCCAAGCCGGTTACCAGTATTCTTTTGTTCACTTAAAGCTTCCAACAGCTGTCGTTCCGTGATAATTGAAGCATTTACCAGTAAATCTCCTAACCTTTTCCGCTTTTGAATCATTTTCTTATCCCTTCTTTTCGTAAAGTGAAAAGACTGTTATCCTTTTATATCAGTTGGAACATACCCATTGAAAATTAACATATAGTCTAAAATTAACCCTTCTGCTTCCCATAGGGAATCGGCTTTTCCATTTGGTACGTTTTCTTGTACTATATCTAAAACATGGTCAAGAATTGTCATGGTTTCCTGCAATTCATCTTTCCGTTCTTTGTTGTCTGTTTTATTTATAGCCTGCTGAACTTTTTTCTCGTATGACTTTGTTTTGCCAACCAAAGTGTCGAATTGTTCTTTTGTAAGGGAAGAATCATGGTTCATTATTCCTTTAGAAATGATTTCTGTTATAGAACCTATTAAATCATCAGAATCCTTTAACAACACAGCTTTTTCATCCTTTGTTAACCTGTAAGGCAATACTTTCACATAGGAATCAAAACCTGCAGTTTTTAAAATTTCTACCAATTTTTCTGCCGAAGGAATACTGCTGTCCGTTGCCGTATAAATATAACTCATGTTGTCTCCAATAATTCTCGGATATACTCCGGCATTCATCAATTTTTGGACCGCTGCATTCAAGTATTTTTCAGACTGATAAGCTCCCGTTTGTACAACATAAAATACTGGATTGTCTTGTATTATACCGCTATTTTTTATTTGAGGAGCTTGATAAACAGGAGTTTTTTTATCGGCCTGTGTCGTTTTTTCAGAACTTCCCGTGTTTGTCCTATTCGTTTCCGAACCTGTTTCTACTGCAGGAGGTTGTTCCACAACACTATTATCTTGTCCAATAGTAGTAGAGTCACTTCCTGATTCAAGCTGACTATCGGTGGACACGTACGGATCTACGTAACGTTTTAACATATTGGGATTGAAATCATAATCTAATTCGAATTTGGTATCTCCGTTTAGCAGCTCGGCAAAATCTTCACAGTAAAAAGCATGAATGGTGACAATTCCTTCTAAACGATGATTCTTTTCCTTATTAATCGTATACTCATAGCTTTGTACATGAATAATCCTGTTTAAATTTTCAAGCTGCTTGACAAATTTAGAAGCATCCACCGGTTCACCATTTACATTAATCGCCATCTCTACATAAGAGACTTTGAGATTGTTCAAACCTGTCATTTGATCTTTAAACTTTTCAAGAACATTTTTTGGCAAGATGGTTTCCCATCCCTGTCCCTGCTGATCTACAGGCTGATTATTCTGGGAAGCCGCCTCTTTATTTTGATTTAAACCATTTGAGTGGATGCTTGAAGTAATATTTTCAATCACGACACCTGTCTCTAATTCCGTTCTTTCCAGGTCTTTAATTAATTCCTCTACATTTGGTTTTCCTGGGATTGTTTCCATTAATGAGTTTTTTTCCTTTTCCGTCATTCTTTGGGGCGTTAGTTTTTTTAAGGCCTTTTGGTAAAATGAAACATCGTCATTGATTCTGGATAATTGCTGCTGTTCATTTTTTTCTTCGGTCGCTAATGGAAGAATCATAAAAATATAAAAAGCTGTTAAAATCATCAGTAAGAAAAGGACAATCATCAGCACCAGCTTTTGATTTAGTTCCAGCCATTTTGTCATTTTTCTCCACCCGCCAATGTATTGAGCTTCATCTGATATACAGCATTATAGGTTAGATCTTTATCATTGGCTGTAATACTCACCATCTCAGCCTTTTGAACAAAATTTGCTTGAAGCAAGCGGTGCAGATAAACAGCAGAATCCCCTTTGGAGTAAAAATTAACGGTTACTGTGAGATCGCCCTCATTTGAATAAGAATACGAAACCACATCAGCTTGAACAGGCAGCAAGCGTTTTAAAGAATCCTGCAGGTCGCTTGAATTTACATAAATTGACTGTAAAAATTTATCCAATTGTTGATATTTATCGATAAAATTAAACTCACTAACTCCATTCGTTTTGGTTTTATAATCATTTAATAATTGATCTCGAATGGTTGTCTTCGCATTTATAGTCTCTGACAATGTCTTAATAGAGTTCTTACTATCAAAATAACTATAGGTTAAAAAAGAGGCTGCGGCCAGCACGGCTGTTATACCTATAATTGGAATGAGATAAACTGGTCTTTTTTCCTGACGATTATTGGATTGGGGTAATAAATTAATGCTGACTTCCACGATAGGCCTCCATTCCGATGAACCTGCTCAATTAATAATTTCCTCTTATTGCCAGACCTATGGCAACACTGCAGGAATCTAAAAGTCGCTGATCTGTAAAATTATTTGCTAAGATGGAACTAAAATCAATCCGTACTAGACGCTCCGTTTCCATTCTCTGCTTTAAGGGTTCAAATATTTGACTGGCATTGTCCCCCGTAACAATTATCCTCTTAAACTCGGTTTCTCGTTCATTCATTGAATAACGGAAAAAGTTCTGTGCTCTTTCAATCTCAAGTACAATTTGATTAAGATAAGCATCTTCGTATCTGTCCATTCCTACATCCCGGGCCGCTGCAATTTCCATTTGACTCCTAGACACCTGCAGCAAATCTTCATCAAACATTAAATTATCTTGATGTTCCGCTGAAAAATAGTCATTTTGTGTAAAGGACATCATCCTTGAAAATACAATCCAATTTTCTTTGAAAATATGAATGTCAATGGAATTCTCCGATACATCCAGAATCATTTCTGTTTCATTAAGCCAATTGGGATGAACATACATAAGCAGGCGCTGTAGTGCAAGGCCGCGAATTTCAGCCGAAATGGGTCTAAGACCAGAGGATTTGCAAACTTCCGATAAGTCATGTGAAAAATCCTTGGAAGTTGCAAAAAGCAATAGTTCACTTTTTGGCCCTTCGATATGCTGTTCAATTCCTTTTGCCAATTCATCCAAAGACAGCTCATCATTATTTTCTTCCCAGCCTGGATGATCTGCCAGATATTCACCTTTTTTACTTGGTAAAAGTGATCCTATTTTAACAAAATCGTAAATGGGATTCTCAAATGGCAGATGGATATTTTCACCAATCTGGAACTGCAAAATTTTAGCTAATTCATTTTCGCCAATATCAGGAAGCGAGGTGATTTTTCGTACAAGGATATTCTGGGTCGGAATGGCTAAGTGAACCTTTTTCACCAGTCTTTTTGTATCCAAGGCATCTTTTAACGCAGTTAAAAGGAGCTCGTTTTTGGATAAATGACTTCCGTTAAGTATGTTCTCTTTCATCTCATACCGTCCAACATCCTGGACAACCGGCAGCCCTCTTTCCATCCTAATAACAGCAATCGAAATGGACCTTTCATGAAAGTCAATTCCTGAAAATTTATTTTTATTAAACAATCTAATCACCTCAAAGATTGATATCCTATTCACTTTTATCCCGCATTAATGCGTTGCCTTGGCAGACGAAAAGCGGGGATGAACTGTCGTAAACGCCCGATTGGCGGGATTAAGTAAAACTCACCGCTTGTGTTTTTTGCGGCTTAGTTGAGCGGGATTAATCCTCAATGATTGAAGTTTCATTTTATAGAAAGATATCCATGTACCAATCCCATATCTCTCTTCCATATACATAACTAAATAATGTACCAATCATGATAAATGGCCCGAAAGCAATCGGCTGACCCCGCTTTAACTTTCCAATCATCATAAGGAACAGCCCCGCAATTGCACCAACAAAGGACGCAAGGACGAGACTCATAACTGTCAGCCCGGGTCCCAAGACTATTCCAATGGCGGCATATAATTTGATATCTCCCCCGCCCATGCCTCCTTTACTGACAATTGCGATAAGAAACAGCAGCAAAAAGCCAACTATTCCACCAATTAGATAATACCAAAAAGATTCGTTCCCAATAAATAGGCGGATTATAGTTAATACCCCAAGCATTGGCAATGTTACAGCATCAAGAATTACCTGTTTTCGAATATCGGTTAAAACAGAGATAATGAGTAAAACCGTTAAAAGCAATACGGGAATCAATTCTAATGACAGACCTATTGATTTATACACAAAGAAAATAGAGACGGCCGTCAATAATTCACCAAATGGATATAACGGTGAAATGGGAGCCTTACAATATCGGCATTTCCCATTTAGAAATAGATAACTCAATACAGGAATTAAATCTAATACATGTAAACGATGGCGGCAATGGATGCAATGTGAAGGCGGGAAAACCAGTGATTCTTTATTTAGCAGGCGGATGGCAACGACATTAAAAAAGCTGCCAAGAATCAATGCATAGATCAAAACAAGAATATCAATAAAAATCACCAAAAACCTTCCCCCTCTTCATTTCCCTGCTTCTATTATGACAAAAAAAGCTGTCGCCGCCAAAAATGACGCGACAGCTTTTTTTAGTTCTTTAGTTTTTCTAATTCGCAGTACAATAATCAATTTTTTGAAGATCGTCAGTATTACCTGCTGCATTGTAGGTATCTGGACACTTTGGTGTTTCCTTCAGATATTTATCAACTAGATTTGTAATTGTCACCTTTGACCCACTTGTATAGGCAGAATCAGTTGCTACATAACGTTGAACAGCATCTTTTACAATCGCATTTGTCTGTTCAGCAGCACTTTTCTTTGCATTTGAAGATTGATTACTTACCATCGGAATTGCAACAGCCGCAATAATCCCCAAAATAACAATCACAACCAATAACTCTATCAATGTTAAACCTTGTTGATTTTTTAACAGTTTCATTTTTTTATTTAACAATTTTCCTATTAATTTTTTCATGTTCATGTCTCCTCGTTTGCTTTAATGCTTTATTCCTATCTTTTCTGAAAATACAGGCTATGTGCCTTATACTAATCTTTCTTTTATTTTCCTCCTATATGTTTTATTATAGACATTTCGACAAATTTCGCAATTACCAAACAGGGACTTCCTTACTGTTTTTTCTATAACCCAAAAGTCCTTCATCTGTAGTTCAATCTGTATTGTAGCATGCAGTATGAGGGCTGGGAATAGATATTTTTTGTTAAATTTTAGTGAACATAATCTAATTATTGCAATAAATCATGACCACCCGTCCAACGGGTGGTTTGAACAACGGCTATAAGCCTATATTACCGGCCAGCGTCTAAAGGCGCTGGCTTTCATTTAATTCAAGCCTCTATTGCCTTTGCCGCTTTTGCCACCCCTTAAAGGGTATTGGTATTACTTGCTACCCTTTGAAAGGGTCTGTATATTCTTTTACACTTAATTTATCTAATGCTATATCATGTTTTTCTTGATCTTGGATATATTTTTTTATCGTTGCTTCGTTTAATCCTACTGTGCTCACATAATATCCTTCAGCCCAAAAATGCCGATTTCCGAATTTATATTTTAAATTTGCATGCTTGTCGAAAACCATTAATGCGCTTTTACCTTTTAAATATCCCATGAAACTTGAAACAGATATTTTGGGCGGAATACTTACCAACATATGAACATGGTCTGGCATGAGGTGACCTTCTATTATTTCAACACCTTTATAGTTACAAAGCGTTCGTAATATTTCACCTATACTCTTTCTATATTGATTGTAAATTATTTTTCGTCTATACTTTGGAGTGAACACAATATGGTACTTGCATAACCATTTTGTATGTGCCAAACTATTTGCTTTGTTTGCCAATAAACTCACTTTCCTTTCTAAATTATAGAGGCTTGAACAATCTCTATTATAGAAAAAAGTGAGTTTTTTGTTTGGTCTAACCACTTGTCACCCACCCGCATAGCAGGTGGTTTTTTGTTTCGCACGCTATCGCGAGCTCAACGGACTAAAGTCGTAATTAAAAGCAGCTCCAAATGAAACTGCTCTTGTATTCCGTTTTTTAACATGATGAATATTCCGCTACCCGATTCCGTCCTGCCCGCTTCGCTCCCACATACAAGGCCCTGTCTGCATGCCTGACTAATGCCAGGGCATCTTCCGCATCTTCCGGTGCAGTAGCTACACCGATTGAAACAGTCATTTTGACCTGCCGCTGGGTTGTGTCCAAAGATTGTTTTAAAGTAAAAGGCCAGGTGCCGACGGCTTGCCTGATTTGTTCGGCCATTTGGACTGATTCGTCTTTTGAACTGTCTGGCAGCAGAACAACAAACTCCTCTCCTCCATATCGTGCAACAGTGCCGAAATCCCCCACAACCTGCTTTAATCTGCAAGCTAATTCTAATAGAATTTCATTCCCGCTTTGATGGCCATATGTATCATTAATAGCTTTAAAATGGTCAATATCGAGAATGATCAATGAAAGCTGGTGACGTTCGAAGTGTATTAATTTATCAAATTCCTGGTTCAATACACTTTCAAAGTAATGATAATTATATAATTTCGTTAATGAGCAGTGTTCACTTTGCATTTTCGTATGTTCATAATGCCTCGCATTTTCCATTGCCACAGCAAAATAGGAGCATAAGATATCGAGAATCATCAGCTGATATTTTTCATATGCCCGCTTTTTTTTCGAAGCCAGAACGAGCACACCTATTAAATTCTGGCTTCTCTCAATTGGAACACTTAATATACTTTCAGCTTCCATCGGAATATAGCCGTTTGCATATGGCAGCCATTCTTTCCTTTTCGCAAAAATCAAAGCTTTACGATTTGAACGTACAAGCCCGCTGATTCCCTCACTTAATTTTAAAGAAGGCATATCTTTTGATAAGGCAAGTCCCGATTCCATTCTCCGAACCAGCTTAAGTTCATCATTCTTTAATTCCAATATATATGCATAATCAACGGGAAGCATTTCGCATAGCTTCTCGATAAATAGATTCAATACATCATCCACATGCAAATGCTCAGCCATTTGATGACCAATTTCTGCTGCCTTTTGCAAATAATGATTTACTTTTTGACTAGAATAATAGAGATTAAAAATGATAGATATACTGATAAACGGGGCACCTACAAATAAAAGTGCTAATAAACCCACCTGTTTATAGAGAATATAGAGCACAATACCAATTGGCAGGGTGATGAATGTCGTAATCGTTTCAACAATAAAGTCTTTTCCCAGAAAAGGCTCTTTAAAAATAAAATAGAGATGGATAGTGATGATGATTTGATTTAAGAGATAACTTACAATTGCATACAGGAAAGCAAGCCAAATGGCATTATGATTGTCTGATAGATTAGGAGAGATTTCACCCCCAAGAGCAAAATAAATCACACCGCTTACAAAAGATACCATAAAAATCATGTTTAAATTAAGCGGGTAGCGAAACCATTGATCTTTTTCAAAAACTTTTAATCGTAACAGTAAAACAACCAATGAGACTTGGGCAAAAATTATTTCTACAAATAAACCAAATTTTAAAAAGACAGCCAAGGCAACCCACTGAATTAAAAAGATAAACATGTTATTGATAACAATCGGCATGCCGGCAACCAGCGAAATTAGCAGCAAAAATGCAAGCAGATCAAGCCAATTGCCGGAGAATTGAGGAGGGTAGGATGTATAGGTAAACCATAAACCTGCTGGAACCATTAAAATCCACATCAGGAAAGCTGCAGTTTTTATTTGCGGCTTAATTTCCATCTGCTTCCCCTCCTTAATTTGAATTCAAGATAATATTATTTTACCAAATTATAAAAAAATTGTCATAAAGAAATCGTCATATTTTTCAAATTTTTACATAAAACTGGCTTTGCCTCAGAAATAAAATAAAGAGAACCTGTGACAACTAACATGCTGTCATCTGCAATGGTTTGAATCTCCTCTTGCAGGTAGGTTTTCCAGTCATCAACTGCCAATTTATCTGCTGAATCGCTAATTTTCAAAAAGTCTTCTGCTTTCGCTGCACGCGGGTAATCAAAATTCACAAAAGATATTTTATCTGCTGCTTGGTCAAGCTTAGCAATCATTTTGTCATACTTTTTATCTTTTAGAGCAGCAAAAACAATATGGATCCTGCGGTCAGAAAAACGTGTTGACAGTTCGTGAACCAGAGTGGTGATTCCCTCATCATTATGGGCACCATCGATAATGACCAGCGGCTTTTCAGAAAGGACTTCAAATCTTCCCGGCCAGTAGCCGTTTCTTAACCCCGTCCGAATAGCCTGTTCAGATATATGGAACAGATTCGCTTGGTCCAAATATAAAGCTGCACAAATGGCAAGAGCCGCATTTTCCGTTTGGTGTTGTCCAATCATGCTGATTTCAAGCTGTTTTAACTCGACCATATTAGTTTTTAAGCTGAAAACTTCCCCTTTTTGAATTGATTTATGATCATAAATAAAGAAGTCATGGTCTAAACGGTAGAAAGGAGCTGCCATTTGTTCAGCTTTTTCTTTTATTACCCTCATTGCCCCTGGATGTTTGACTGCAGTGAAAATCGGAGTTTTTTCCTTAATAATTCCCGCTTTTTCAAAGGCAATTTTCTCATACGTGTCACCAAGAATGTTTGTATGATCAAGTCCAATATTCGTAATGATGGAGGCTAAAGGATGAATGATGTTTGTAGAGTCCAATCTTCCTCCTAAACCTACTTCGTAAAGGACAATATCAACATTGGCATTTTGAGCAAAATAATAAAATGACATCGCGGTGATTACTTCAAACTCCGAAGGTCCGCCAAGATCAGTCCCCTCCAATTCATCTGCCAACGGAACGATTATATTCGTTAAATCAAGGATTTCCTGATCAGTAACCGGCTTTCCATTCACACTGATACGCTCATTAAAGTGCTCAATATAAGGAGAGGTAAACGTACCCACAGTATATCCAGCTTCCTGCAAAATCGAACGCAGAAATGTTACAGTTGACCCCTTCCCATTCGTACCGCCGATATGAACAGTTTTCATCTTTTTCTCTGGAGATCCAAGTTTGTCCATCATCCATTCCATTCGTTTTAAACCTGGTTTTATTCCTAATCTAAGTCTTCCATGAATCCACTTTAGGGCTTCTTCATATGTAGCAAACATTCCATACACCCCTTTTTTAAAAAATAATGGCGAGACGAATTTGGAATAAATTCGCCTCACCATGTTTACTTTTTAACCTCTTAATTCTTTTATCCGGCCTTCCACAATACTTCTCTTTTCTAGGTAGTCTTTCTCTTTTGCACGCTCTTCAGCCACTACATGTTCTGGTGCTTTTTTCATAAAGCCTTCATTGCTTAATTTCTTTTGCACTCTTTCAACTTCTTTATTTAATTTATCCAATTCTTTTTCTAAGCGGGCAATTTCTTCGTCAATATTGATTAAACCTTCAAGCGGAAGGATGATTTCTACACCGGTAATAACGGCTGTCATAGCCTTTTCAGGGATTTCAACATCGATGCCCATTTGTAATTGTTCAGGATTACAGAAACGTTCGATGTACGCACGATTCCTCTCGATTGTACCTAGAATCGTTTCATCCTTTGCTTTCACAATCATTTTAATTTTCTTGCTTAATGGAGTATTCACTTCGGCGCGAATATTCCGTACAGCGCGGATCATTTCCACCAACAGTTTCATTTCCTGTGCTGCTGCGTCATCAGTAAGCTCCTGTGTTACCTCCGGCCATTTTGCCTGTGTAATGGATTCTCCTTCATGAGGAAGGTTTTGCCAAATTTCCTCCGTTATAAATGGCATGAACGGATGCAATAAACGCATGGTTTGGTCAAGCACAAAGGCTAAGATCGAACGTGTTGTTTTCTTGGCCGCTTCATCTTCACCATACAGCGGAAGCTTCGCCATTTCAATATACCAATCACAGAAGTCATCCCAGATGAAGTTATAAAGGGCACGGCCTACTTCACCAAATTCATAGCGGTCTGAAAGTTTGGTTACATGGTCAATCGTTTCATTTAATCGTGTTAAGATCCATTTGTCGGCAACAGATTTTTCCCCGCTAAAATCAATTTCTTCATAGGTTAAGCCATTCATATTCATTAAGGCAAAACGGGAAGCATTCCAAATCTTATTGGCAAAATTCCAAACAGACTCCACCTTTTCAGTACTATAGCGTAAATCTTGGCCAGGAGAAGTTCCGGTTGACAAGAAATACCTTAGAGCATCTGCACCATATTGGTCAATAACATCCATAGGATCCACGCCATTACCAAGGGATTTACTCATCTTACGCCCTTGTTCATCACGTACTAGGCCATGAATCAGCACATCTTTAAATGGACGCTTTCCAGTAAACTCAACACTTTGGAAAATCATCCTGGAAACCCAGAAGAAGATAATATCATAACCGGTTACAAGGGCACCAGTTGGGAAGTAGCGTTTAAAATCGAAAGCTTCCTTATCAGGCCAGCCCATTGTTGAAAATGGCCATAATGCAGAGCTGAACCATGTATCTAAGACATCTGGATCCTGTTCCCAATTCTCGATATCTTTTGGCGGCTCATGGTCAACATATACTTCACCCGTTTCCTTGTGGTACCAAGCAGGGATTCGATGGCCCCACCACAGCTGTCGGGATATACACCAGTCGCGGATATTTTCCATCCAATGAAGATATGTTTTTTCAAAACGGTCTGGTACAAAATGAACTTTGTCTTCTTTTTGCTGAAGGGCAATTGCCGCATCGGCAAGCGGCTGCATTTTAACAAACCATTGTGTAGAAAGATATGGCTCTACAACTGCACCGCTTCGTTCAGAGTGGCCGACAGAATGCAGATGGTCTTCAATTTTAAAGAGAACCCCTATTTCTTGAAGATCTTTTACAATCTGCTTGCGGCATTCAAAACGATCCATTCCTTGGTATTTACCGGCTTTTTCATTCATTGTACCGTCTTCATTCATGACAAGAACGCGTTCAAGATTGTGACGGTTGCCTACTTCAAAATCATTTGGGTCATGTGCCGGTGTAATTTTGACCGCCCCTGAACCGAATTCCATATCAACATATTCATCGCCAACAATCGGAATTTCCCTGCCAACGATTGGCAGAATCACGGTTTTACCAATTAAATGCTTGTATCTGTCATCTTTAGGGTGAACCGCAACTGCTGTGTCTCCCAGCATGGTCTCCGGACGAGTTGTGGCAATCTCGATAGAGCCTGAGCCATCTGATAATGGATAATTCATATGATAGAAAGCACCTTGCACATCTTTATAAATTACCTCGATATCGGATAAGGCTGTCTTTGTTGACGGATCCCAGTTAATAATATATTCTCCTCGATAAATCAGGCCTTTTTTATAAAGGGTTACAAAAACCTCGCGTACAGCCTTGGATAAGCCTTCATCCAATGTGAAACGCTCGCGTGAGTAGTCGAGGCCCAGTCCTAATTTAGCCCATTGCTCGCGGATATGAGAAGCGTACTCTTCTTTCCACTTCCATGTTTCTTCAACAAACTTTTCGCGGCCAAGATCATAACGGCTCTTGCCTTCACTGCGAAGCTTTGCCTCTACCTTTGCTTGAGTAGCGATTCCGGCATGGTCCATGCCCGGCAGCCAAAGCACGTCCTGCCCCTGCATTCTCTTCATGCGGGTAAGAATATCCTGCAGGGTTGTATCCCATGCATGACCTAAATGCAGTTTACCTGTTACATTTGGCGGCGGGATGACGATTGTATACGGCTGTTTCCCTTCATCATCTTTTGCCTCAAAAAACTTGCCTTTTAACCACCATTCATAACGCCCTTTTTCAATTGTTTGCGGGTCGTATTTGGTAGGCATTGTTACTTCTTTTGTTTCCATCTAATTTCTGCCTCCTTTATTCCATAAGGCGGTTTGCCTTTTTTCTAAAAAAAAAAAAAACCCCGTTCGCCCGTAAAAGGACGAATGGAGTTTGTTTCGCGGTACCACCTTTTTTCCAATCAAAAAACATGATTGGCACTTCTCTGGATAACGGATTTCCTCCGTCTTCTGCTACCTTGCCCGTCATTCGGCATCTTACAGAAGAAGCTCATGGGCGACCTTCCGATGTTTTGCTTAGGAAACCTCGCAGCTATTGGTTTCCCTCTCTTAAAGCAGGTAAGCATCGTACTCTTCCCTGTCATTGCTTTTTTTCATTTTACAATAGTAATACTATCCAAAAGATTTTGTTACGTCAACATGTTAACCAAAATTATTCTTTTTTATACTATATGCTATTTTCGGAAAGGTGCACACAACTTGGGAATATACATAAACTGAATGTAATATTTGGGAAAGGGGAGGTTTTTCTGGTGAGGAATTTTCAAAAGTTTAAATACCGTCCCTGGTTTCAAACGTTTCGCAAGTGGAGCGGTCAATTAATTGTTCCATTTATTATTTTTCAATTTCTTCGGACCATCTTTCTTCCAACCGTCTTTGATGTGTTATTATTATCATTATTTATCGTGATTGCCATTTCGATTTATTTTGAAATTATTTAAGGAGCCCTGCCTGCAGATTACTGCTGCTGTTGGGCTCCTTCTTCTGTTTGCTGGGCTGCATTACTCGCTTCCTGCTGTTGTTTTTCAATTTCGGTCATTCTCATAACAACATACTCTGTATTTTTTAAATGCCAGTAACGCTGCTGAAGCATACGTACATACTTCAACTCATTTTTAGGACGCTGTTTTCGGTAATATTTCTCAATTGTTTGGATAATAGGGATCGGATAGGCTAAATAACTATAGAATAATAGCTTCTCTTCTTCCCTAAAAGGAAAGTACTTGAAATAATGGTAAATCAAATCTACTGTATCATCACTCCTCCTAGGACCTGTGCTGAGCGACCTTGAGATAAAAGGTAACAGGTCATGGATGGGCGACCCATATGAAGCATTTTCAAAGTTAATAAAATAACCGTAGCCTCTTTCATCAAAAAGAAAGTGGTCAGGAGACAGCTTTCCATGAGCAACGACCGCTCTGGCTTTCTCGTTATCCTTCGTATTTTCATACCATTCTTCGAACTTTTCTTTTGAAAAACGAAGTGCCTGGCTAATCTCATTGTAATATAAGCAGAATAACAATTCGAAGGGAGACATATAGGTTTGTCTTTCACAAACATCAATAAAGCCATCAAGGAATTCTTGGTGTTTATCAAGCTGTTGTATCGTTTTTTCATAGTGCTCGTTTCGTTCTTCTTTGTTAATGGTCATTTCCTTAGTGGAAAGTGTATGAAGGCGTGCCAGCTCCCTAAATAATTGTTGACTTTTTTGATCACGACTTTCATTGGCCATCCATGGCATAAGATAATATAGGAATTGATTATGAAGCACAGCATACCTGCCGTCCATTGTCGGGTAAATTGGAACAATCCGGTTAAACCCTTTTTGATACAAATAATGCACATGGCGAATAAAATCTGTTCCGGCTGTTGGAGCAATTTTTTTCAAAGCAAATGTCCCTTTATTAGAGTAAATCTTTTGAATGCTTCCATAATCTTCTATAAAATGCGGCTCAATATGATATTGTTCCAGAATAGGGGCCAATGCTTCAAGACGGTTCGAGTCATTCATATGAACTCAACTCTCTCTTAAAAATCTATAAAAGAAGCAGAGCAGGTCTATCACCAACCCGCCCGCTCTTTTTTATACCATTATTTTTTTGCAAGTGATGCAGCCGGTACATATAGCACCTGTCCTTCATATACATCTTGATTTAAGTCAAGATTGTTAACACGGAGCAGATTATGGACAGATACATCATACCGTTCAGCTAGACTATCTACCGTATCACCTTTTTGAACAATACACACTTTTAGTTTCACCTGTGCGGTTCCTTCGTCCTTACGGGCAAAGAATTCTGTCAGGGTCATCGTTTTATTTTTGGAAAAAAGCTTTTTCTTTTGTTTTGGTGCTTCTTCAGAGGAAGAGGATGAACTTTCTTCATATTCATTTTCTACCACTGCTTCTGCTTCCACTTCCACTTCCACTTTTTCTTCTATTTCTGCCTCCACCTCTACATCCAGATGCTGGCTGCTTTCGCTTCTAGCTTCCTGGTAAGGCCATGATGATTGGCTAAAGGAAGGATTATATTCCTGGAACTGCCATGACGGCTGTTCTGGTTCTTCCTCCTGCTCCTCAGGCTGATAATTAAAGGTTGGGAATTTAGGAAATGTTAATTCCGGCTCTTCCTCCTGCTGTTTTCTTGCTTCTGTTTCAAATAATAGGCTGCTCGTTTCATTAGTTGGAACGGCTGGTTCCTCAACCTCAGCCTCTTCTTCCTCTTGAACCTCATTTGAGCGGTTGAGAACTTCAAATTCCTGTACTTCTTCCTGCTGCTGTTGCTGCTCTGTTCCATAAAGGCCGCTGATGGTCAGTTCGGCAGTCAATTTTAGGCAGCTCCGTTCAGGTATTGAATAGTCAAACGATTCCACATGGACATCAATATCATAAATACTTTGAATCCGGTTATTAGGAATGGTTATATCAACTGGGAAGCGATGAGAAAATTCACAATTTCCTTCCTCACGTTCTGCAACTGTCTCAACAAATTTTTGAGAGGTATAACCTTCATCCTCGTTTTCATTACTTACTTCACAACTTTTATATTCGCCGGTAAGCTCAAGCGAACCACGAATGGTTACATATTGATCATTTTCCTGGATGGTAATGTCCGGATCAAGCGAAATGGACAAAAGTTCCTCGACTTCCTGTCCTTTTCGAAACCACAAAGACTCCTCCAAGGAAAATCTTAGTGACGATTGATTCTCCTGGGACAAAGCGACTCCTCCTTTCTTTTCCTTCACTAAAAAATCACCATGTCACTTACACTTTATGAATGGATATTTTTATTTATGATAAAAATGAGAGTTTAAGTACATAAAAATTGGCTCCCCTAAAAGGAGAGCCAATAAAAATTATTTATTTAAGTTTCGAAAATGCAATCTCAGCTGCTTTTAGCGTCTTTTCAATATCCTCATCTGAGTGTTCTGTTGATAGGAACAAGCCTTCAAATTGGGATGGCGGCAGGAATACTCCTAGATCAGCCATTTGGCGATAGTACTCAGCAAAGAAATCCAGATTTGATGTTTTAGCTTTTTCATAGTTAATGACGTCTTCATTTGTGAAGAAGAAACCAATCATGGAACCCGCCCGATTAAATGTGATTGGGATATTATATTTTTCAGCTGCGGCCTTATATCCTTTTTCAAGCAAGTCACCTTTCTTGATAAATTCTTCATAATGGGCTGGTGTCAGCTGGCTTAATGTTTCATAACCGGCAGTCATCGCAAGCGGGTTGCCGGATAATGTGCCTGCTTGATAGATTGGGCCGCTTGGTGCGATTTTTTCCATGATTTCAGCTTTACCGCCGTATGCCCCTACAGGCAGCCCGCCGCCGATTACTTTACCAAGGCATGTTAAATCAGGTGTAATCCCGAAATAGCCTTGGGCACAATTATAGCCGACCCGGAAGCCTGTCATGACCTCATCGAAAATCAGCAATGCTCCGTATTCCGAAGTAATGTCACGTAATCCTTGTAAGAACCCTGGCAGAGGCGGCACAAGCCCCATATTGCCTGCAACAGGCTCAACAATGATACACGCGATATCCTTACCATATTGTTCAAATGCGTATTTTACCCCTTCAAGGTCATTGTACTGAACGGTAATCGTATTGGAAGCAGTACCTTCAGGAACACCAGGGCTGTCAGGCAATCCGAGAGTTGCAACACCGGAACCGGCTTTAATCAACAAGGAATCACCATGCCCATGGTAACAGCCTTCAAACTTTAAGATCTTATCACGCCCGGTGTAGCCGCGTGCAAGCCTTAACACACTCATTGTTGCTTCGGTACCTGAATTGACCATGCGGACAATTTCAATAGATGGCACGCGTTCTTGCACAAGCTTTGCCAATTTATTTTCCATCAATGTAGGGGCGCCAAAACTTGTACCATTCTCAGCTGTTTTTTTCAATGCCTCGACTACTTGATCATTGGAGTGGCCAAGGATCAGCGGTCCCCAAGAGAGTACGTAGTCAATATATTCATTACCGTCAATATCATAGATTTTCGAGCCTTTTCCCCGCTCCATGAAAATGGGATTCATGTTGACGGATTTGAAAGCTCTAACCGGGCTGTTTACACCGCCAGGCATTAATTTTTGGGCTTCTTTAAATGCTTCAACTGATTTTGTATATGAACGCATCTTTTTTCCCTCATTTCAGAAATTATTGATCTTCTTTTAACCAGCGAATAGCGTCTTTTGCGTGGTAGGTAATGATCAGATCTGCACCAGCGCGCTTCATACCCGTTAACATTTCAAGTACAGTGCTTTTTTCATCAATCCAGCCATTTTGGGCCGCCGCTTTGACCATCGAATACTCGCCGCTTACATTGTAGACCACCACTGGCAGGTTGTAATTATTTTTAATATCACGAACGATATCGAGGTATGGCATACCTGGCTTCACAATTAGGAAATCGGCACCTTCTGCGACATCAGATTCTGCTTCTCTAAATGCCTCGAGTCGGTTTGCTGGATCCATTTGATAGGTTTTACGGTCACCAAATTGTGGTGCGCCTTCCGCTGCTTCACGGAATGGTCCGTAGAATGCTGATGCATATTTGACTGCATAAGACATGATAGGAATTTCTTTAAAACCAGCTTCATCCAGGCCTGCACGAATGGCTGCAACAAAGCCGTCCATCATATTGGATGGTGCAATGATATCGGCGCCAGCTTTTGCCTGGCTTACAGCAGTCTTTATAAGTAAATCCAGAGATTCATCGTTTAAAATTTTATCCCCCTCTACTAAGCCGCAGTGACCGTGGCTTGTGTACTCACATAGACAGGTGTCGGCAACAACAAGAACTTCAGGGAAGTGTTCTTTAATATAACGTGTTGCAATTTGAACGATTCCGTGATCATGGTATGCCTGGCCGCCGCACTCATCTTTTTCAGCCGGGATACCGAATAATAATACTGCTTTAATTCCATGTGCTATAATGTCTTCCATTTCCGCTTGAAGATTGTCCATAGAAACTTGGAAAACACCAGGCATCGAGGAAACTTCCTTGCGAATATTTTCTCCTTCATAAATAAACAGCGGATAAATAAAATCTTCTGCCCTTAAGTGGTTTTCTCTCACAAGTGCCCGCATGCTGGCACTTGAACGCAGACGGCGATGACGTGCAAATTGAAGTTCCATTTTTACATACCTCCAAATGAATAATTAATTTTTAAACCTGCTTTTTCGTTAAAAAAAGAGCTAAACTCTTCAACATTTCTTTTACTGTATATACTTTTGGCGAGGCGTGAATCGGCAGTCCATATTCCTGCAGCCTTTTTTCGGTCACCGGCCCGATACAGCCAATAACCAGGCCCTGAAGCTTTTCTTGAAGCTGATTTTCACGAACCACTGCCATCAAATGATCGACAGTTGAAGGGCTGGTAAAAGTCAGAATGTCTAAGCGCTGGTTTTCAAGCGCCGAAGCCAAACTTTCCCTGCTATCATCTGGAAGATAATTTTCATAAATAATGACCTCATCCACCACAGCACCAGCCTTTGTCAGGGAAGCTGCAATATAATCCCGGGCTAAATTGCCTTTTGGAAGCAGCACCCGAATTCCAGTTGAAACGAGCGGCAAAAATTCCTTCACAAATGTTTCAGCTACATAGGCAGAAGGAACAAATACAGCCGAAACCCCTTTTTCTTTTAAGACTGCTTCCGTCCGTTTTCCAATGACCGCAATTTTCGGCAGATCCACTTTCACTGCCGAATCTGCCAGCGAGAAAAACGTTTCAACTGTTACATTACTTGTAAAGATCAGCCAGTCATATGTATTCAGTTTTTTCAAACATTTCGCAAAAAGTTGATTGTTTTCAATCGGGCGAAACGCAATAAGAGGGATTTTAATCGGAACCCCGTCATATTCTTCGACTAGTTCAGAATAGGATTCCGCCTGCCCCTTTCCTCTAGGAACGAGCACCCTTTTATGATTAAGTGAAAGAGCCGGGGTCATTTCCCCTCAAGCTCCCGTTTCACCCTGTCAATCAAGTCTTTTGCTCCTCTTTTAATTAATAGATCAGCAGCTTGATTCCCAAGTTCCTCCGGATTTTGCCCCTTAACTTCTTCATGGAAAATCTCCTGACCTTCAGGAGTACCTACCAATACATTTAAAACAATTTCATCATTGTCTTCTACTCGAGCAAAGCCCGCAATTGGGACCTGACAGCCGCCTTCCATTTTTTGAAGAAACACTCGTTCTGCCCGAACTGCTCTTTCTGTTTTCTTACAGGTGAACTTTTCAAACAAATCAAGTAGTTCTGTATCATCTTCACGGCATTCAATGGATAATGCTCCTTGACCTACTGCAGGGATACATACATCCGTATCCAAAAATTCCGTTACTACATCAGATGCCCAGCCTAGACGGGAAAGTCCGGCAGCAGCTAAAATAATAGCGTCGTATTCTTCTGATTCTAGTTTGGCCAATCTTGTATCGACATTTCCGCGAATCCATTTAATTTCTAAGTCAGGACGTTTCGCTAATATTTGTGCACTGCGTCTCAGACTGCTGGTGCCGATAATAGCACCTGGCTTTAAATCAGCCAATTTCACATGATTTCTCGAAATCAAAGCATCGCGATGATCTTCACGGAATGGCACACAGCCAATCGTAAGACCTTCAGGCAGTACGGCTGGCATATCTTTCATACTATGTACCGCCATATCTATTTCTTTATTCAGCATCGACTGCTCAATTTCTTTTACAAATAGACCTTTGCCGCCGACTTTGGATAAAGTTACGTCTAAGATTTTATCTCCCTTGGTGACAATTTCCTTTACTTCAAATTCTAGGCTTGGATCAATTTTTTTCAATTGGTCAATAACCCAATTGGTTTGTGTTAATGCTAACTTACTGCGTCTTGAACCCACGATAATTTTTCGCATGATTTCCTCCTAGTGTTATGAGTACCACAAATGGAAAGATGATAATTGTCCAAATAAGAAAAAGTTAATTAAAACAATTAAAAAAGAAGCGGCATTCCATAAAGCCAGTCTTTTTCCAGAAAAGTTTTTTACAATCCGTAAGTATAAAAAAATACTGTAGGATATTAGTAAAATAAATGACCCGATAATTTTAATATCATACCAAGGCATGCCTGGAAGCTTAATATAAGCCCACTGCATACCTAAAATCAAACTTAATAAAAGTATTGGAACACCAATTACAGCTAATATGTACGACATTCTTTCCAGTTTTTCCAAATCCGCAATTCTTAACAGCCTCGCTCCCCACTTTTTCCTTTTCAATAAATCATACTGTAAAAGATATAAAATGGAAAAAACAAAAGACAGTGAGAATGCTCCGTATGATAGAATGGCCATCGTAATATGAATTAGCAATAATTCAGACACCAATTTCGCTGCCATAACATGTGAATGATATTGAGTCGGCGCAAACGTATGGATGACCATGACAATAAAGCCGAGAATATTCGTAAAAAAAACGATGAAATCCACCCGTAATAACCGATTTATACCCAGTGACAATGTGATTAATATCCAGGCATAAAAATAAAGCCCCTCAAAAATCGTTAATACTGGGAACCTTCCTGTTTCTTTCATATAAAGAATAAGGAAAACCGTCTGTAAACCCCATACAAATGCAAGTAACCAGAAGGCAATCCGATTTGCCCTCCGGTTATGGTAAACAAAGTCGAAAAAATATAACAGCACACTGAAGGCGTAAAGAACAACCGTTACTTCATGAACCCTCGTCATAAAGACGCTAAGCATAGAGATGGGCCCCCTTATGACTGAAAGGAAGCCTGTACTTCGAGCTTTGGCCGTTTATTCGATTCGGCCGATTTCGTTTGATGTTCTTTCACAAGCTCTTCAATATTAAAGATTTTCATAAAGAAATCCATTGCCTGTTCTTTATCAGGTCTTGCAGCCAATTCCTTCGCTTGTAAAATCGGATCTTTTAACATCTGATTGATAATACTTTTTGTATGTTTACTTAAAACCTTTTTATCACGTTCAGATAAATTTGGCAGTTTGCGTTCAAGGCTTTCCATTGTTTCTGCCTGGATGGCCAGTGCTTTTTCCCTTAGGGCAGAAATAACCGGAATCACACCAAGCATGCCAAGCCATTGTTTAAAGTCAACAATTTCTTTTTCAATCATGAGCATAATTTTTTCAGCGGCCTTTTGGCGCTCCTGCAAATTAGCTTCAACAATACCCTCTAAATCATCAATATCATATAAAAAGACATTTTCCAGATCAGCGATTTGGGGGTCAAGGTCGCGGGGAACGGCAATGTCTACCATAAATAATGGCTTGCCTTTTCGTTTTTTCTCCACTCCCGCCATCAATTCTTTTGTTATAACAAAATCCTTTGCACCCGTTGAACTAATAAGAATATCCGCTTCGATAAGCGACCTCTGCAATTCATCTATCGTTCTTGCTTCGCCGTCGAACCGGCTGGCAAGGTCTTGCGCTTTTTCATAAGTCCGGTTAATAACCGTTACTTTACCAATTCCGCCTCCATGAAGGTTCTGTACTGCCAGTTCCCCCATTTTCCCTGCACCAAAAATCACGACATGCTTATTCGCAAGAGAACCAAAAATTTTCTTTGCTAATTCAACAGCTGCATAGCTGACTGATACTGCATTTGCACCGATTTCAGTTTCTGAATGTGCTTTCTTTGCTATTGTGACTGCTTGTTTAAATAAGTGGTTAAATACAGAGCCTGTTGTTCCCTGCTCCTGAGCAGTCATAAAGCTTGTACGGACCTGTCCAAGAATCTGGGTCTCCCCTAAAACCATGGAATTAAGTCCACAAGTTACGTTAAATAAATGGTCTACCGCACCGTCGTCTTCATAAATAAAGAGGAACGGTGAAAATTCCTTCTGCTCCAATCCAAACCAATTTGCTAAAAATTCTTTAATATAGTAGCGGCCTGTGTGCAATTGATCAACCACGGCGTAAATCTCCGTACGATTACATGTAGAAAGAATAACATTTTCCAGGATGCTTTTTTTATTTTTTAATTGGTTCATGGCATCCACAAGATCGGTTTCATTGAATGTTAACCGCTCACGGATTTCTACAGGGGCAGTTTTATAATTAAGTCCGATCACTAAAATATGCATTTGTTAAGTGCACCCCCAAAATAATGACAATACTAGCTAAATTATAACATGTCTATTTTACTATCTCGGTAAAAAATGTGAACATAAAATGACACTATATGTTAATATAGAAAATTGAATAGATATGTTTCTTATTATCTCCCTATGTACAGTAACAAAAAATTCGACAGGATTCAAGTGAACCTTACTGGAAGTGGTGTTTATAATGAAAAACCAACGAATTTTTCCTGGTATTATTTTAATTGGCTTTGGTATCTATTTTTTATTACAGCAAGCTGGAGTTTCATTTTTTCAGACATTTTCAACATGGCCGACCTTAATTATCATTGTTGGTTTGGCGTTCTTAGGACAAGGCTATGGAGCGAAGGATGCCGAATCGATTTTACCCGGTGTCATCATGTTCGGTTTTGGACTCCATTTTCTATTAGCCGGACGAATTACATCCTGGCCTCATAACCATATTGGGATGCTGATTTTAATCATTTCAATTGGATTCTTTCTCCGATTTCAAAGAACCAATAATGGCTTATTTCAAGCATTCCTCTTTCTCATCATATCTGTACTGCTGTTGTTTTATGATCAAATTGCAGGCTATTTCGGGCTGCTGCAAAGCGGTATGAGTTTTATTTGGAAATTTTGGCCGGCACTTCTAATAGTTGTTGGTATTTATTTTCTCTTAAAAAGAAAAAAGTAAACGCCTGGCATTATCCAGGCGTTTTTTTTAGATATAACTTTCAATAATCGACCAGGCTTTATCTTTTCCTTCACCTGTTTCAGATGAGAAAATCACCATTTGGTCACCCGCTTCCAGATTTAAAGCCTCACGTGTCACTTTTAAATGTTTTTGCCATTTTCCTTTAGGAATTTTATCAGCCTTTGTTGCCACTATAAGGCACGGGATTCCATAATGTTTTAAGAAACCATACATCATCACATCATCCTCTGTTGGGGGATGCCGCAAATCAACAATTAAGACAACCGCTCTCAGCTGCTCACGAGTAGTAAAGTATGTTTCAATCATTCTCCCCCAAGCGGCGCGCTCTGTCTTTGACACCTTCGCATAACCATAACCAGGAACATCAACAAAATGGAGTATTTCGTTGATTAGGTAAAAGTTCAATGTCTGCGTTTTTCCAGGTTTAGAGGAAATTCGCGCTAGTCCTTTTCGGTTAAGCATCTTATTGATAAAAGATGACTTTCCAACATTTGAACGGCCGGCAAGGGCAAATTCCGGCAAATCGGTTTCTGGATACTGCGCTGGTTTCACCGCACTAATGACAATATCTGAACTTGTTACTTTCATTCAGCCCCACCTTCCAAAAGAGCATGCTTCAATACTTCATCGATATGGGAGACCGGAACAAATTCTAATTTCTCCCGGACACTTTCTGGAATATCATCGATGTCCACTTCGTTTTCTTTCGGAAGAATCACTTTTGTCAATCCTGCACGATGGGCACTCAGCGTTTTTTCTTTTAACCCGCCGATTGGAAGCACCCTGCCCCGTAAGGTTATTTCACCTGTCATCCCTACTTCACGGCGAATCGGTTTGCCAGTTAACGCTGAAACAAGAGCTGTAGTAATTGTAATCCCTGCCGATGGGCCGTCTTTTGGAACAGCACCTTCCGGGACATGAATATGGATATCATATTTTTCATGGAAATCTTCTTCGATTCCCAATTCCTTTGCTTTTGAACGGACATAGCTGAATGCAGCCTGTGCTGATTCCTTCATCACATCACCCAGTTTACCTGTCAGAACCAGTTTTCCTTTTCCAGGAGCAAGTGAAACTTCAATTTGCAGTGTATCACCGCCTGCAGTTGTGTAAGCAAGACCTGTTGCCACTCCCACTTGATCCTCTGTCTCAGCCTGCCCATAGCGGAATTTAGGTTTTCCTAAAAATTCTTCTACTGTTTTTTCTGTAACAACCACACGTTTTTTCTCTTTAGAAACAATAATTTTAGCTGTTTTACGGCAAATAGATGCTAATTGCCGTTCCAGACTGCGGACACCAGCTTCCCTGGTATAATAGCGGATGATTTTTAAAATAGCATCATCACGGACCTGCAGGGCACTCTTGGTCAATCCATTTTCTTTGATTTGCTTTGCGAGCAGGTGATCACGTGCGATATACACCTTTTCTAGTTCTGTGTAGCCGGCTATTGAGATAATTTCCATCCGGTCTAACAATGGGCCGGGGATTGTCCCCAAATTATTGGCAGTTGCAATAAACATGACCTTTGATAAGTCATAGGTTTCTTCAATATAATGATCACTGAAATTATGGTTTTGTTCTGGATCTAAAACCTCTAATAATGCTGCTGACGGATCGCCGCGAAAATCGCTGGACATTTTATCAATTTCATCAAGCAAAAATACAGGGTTAATGGTACCTGCTTTTTTCATTCCTTGGATAATCCGGCCCGGCATAGCACCTACATATGTTCTCCTATGTCCCCGAATTTCTGATTCATCCCGTACTCCCCCAAGAGACACCCGGACAAAATGACGATTAAGTGATGTTGCTATTGATTTAGCCAAGCTTGTTTTACCAACACCAGGAGGTCCAACCAGGCATAGGATTGGTCCCTTCAAGGAATTCGTTAGCTTTTGAACCGCTAAATATTCAAGAACACGTTCCTTTACTTTTTCCAGACCATAATGATCTTCGTTCAATATTTTTTCTGCCCGTTCGATATTAATATCGTCATCGGTTTTTTTAGACCATGGCAGTGAAATAAGCCAATCGATATAATTTCGAATGACAGCACTTTCCGCTGAACTTGTCGGCACTTTTTCGTAGCGATCAAGTTCCTTCATGGCCGCTTGTAAGACATGGTCCGGCATTCCTGACTGTTCAATTTTTTTCTTCAGTTCGGCTATTTCCCCTGTCTTTCCTTCTTTATCACCCAATTCTTTTTGGATGGCTTTCATTTGTTCCCGTAAATAGTATTCCTTTTGTGTTCTTTCCATTGACCGCTTTACGCGCTGGCCGATTTTCTTTTCGAGATTAAGTACTTCTTTTTCATTTTGAATAATGTTGATAACATAGTTCATTCTCTGTTTAATATCAATGGTTTCTAATATTTCCTGCTTTTCCTTAAGCTTGATTGGTAAATGAGAGGCGATGATATCAGCCATTCTTCCTGGTTCCTCAATGTCGGCAACGGAAGCAAAGGTTTCAGCAGAAATTTTTTTAGATAATTTTATGTATTGCTCGAAATAATCAAGCATTGTTCTCATCAAGGCCTGATCCTCGATATCTTTCTCATCAGAATCTTCATATGTGCTGATTTGAACCGAATAGTAATCCTCTTCATCGGAAAAGGAGATAATTTCGGCCCTTTTTAATCCTTCTACCAATACACGGATTGTTCCATTTGGCAGCTTTAACATTTGTTTAACCTTTGTTAAGGTCCCGTATCGATAAATATCCTCCTCAACCGGGTCGTCTATGGAAACATCCTTTTGTGTAGTTAAAAATATTAGGTGGTCATCTACCATTGCTTTTTCGAGTGCCTGTACTGACCGGTCACGTCCAACATCAAGATGTAGGACCATTGTTGGATACACAAGCAGGCCCCGGAGCGGCAGAAGAGGGACAATCATTTTGTCTTTTTTCGGCAACGTACTGCACCTCCAGTAAAATAGTCTTTGTACAATTCTATCTTATTTATTTTTTAGTGTCTAATTTAAACTGATGCCAGCATCTTGTATACGTTATTTTCTCCCTATCATCAAAGAAAAACTCCGGTTTGTTTCGATTACAAACCGAAGTTTTTCTTTCCATTTTTAGATGGATTCTTTTTTAGTTAACTCAATGGACGCTGGAATGACATTGTGATTTTCCCTGCTATTAACAAGAGAAGCTTCAAATACTTCATTAAGATGTGTAACCGGAATAATTTGAATACCGTCAATTTCATTTAAAATGTTCTGCATGTTCTCTTCTGGAATAATAACGGTTTTGGCTCCAGCCTTTTTCGCTGCCTTTACTTTCGGATAAACACCACCAATTGGTTTCACATTACCATGAATGCTGATTTCACCTGTCATTGCGACCGTATTGTCAATCGGGATTTTATAAATAGCCGAATAAATTCCCGTTGCCATTGCTATCCCGGCTGACGGACCGTCAATAGGCACCCCTCCAGGGAAATTGACATGAATATCATAGTCATTCGCAGGAACCCCCATTGAACGAAGCACCGTAATGACATTCTCGATGGACCCGCGTGCCATACTTTTGCGGCGGATTGATTTGCCCTGACCGCCAATGCTTTCCTCTTCAACAATGCCGGTAATATTTATTGTTCCTTTTTCTTTTGCCGGAATGACCGTGACTTCAATTTCAAGTAACGCCCCCGAATTTGGACCATACACTGCCAGACCATTTACAAGTCCTACTTGTGCATTCTCATTGATCATCCGTTCCATTCTTGGCGTCATTTGGCTGGAATGAATAACCCATTCAATATCTTCATCTTTAATAAAGCCACGGTCTTCAGTAATCGCAAGCCCGGCAGCAATTTGAATCATATTCACTGTTTCACGGCCATTTCTTGCATAAGTTGATAGGGTATGAACACCTGATTCTTTAATTTCCATATTGACCTTTGCTGCTGCTTTTTTCGCAACGGTTACAATTTCCTCTTGGGTTAAATCACGGAAAAATACTTCCATACAACGAGAACGAATAGCAGGCGGAATCTCACTTGGTGTTCTTGTCGTTGCTCCTATTAAACGAAAGTCAGCAGGAAGACCGTTTTTAAAAATATCATGAATATGGGTCGGGATTTGTGTATTTTCCTCATGATAATAGGCACTTTCTAAAAATACTTTCCGATCCTCTAATACTTTTAACAGCTTGTTCATCTGGATGGGGTGGAGTTCACCGATTTCATCAATGAACAGGACCCCGCCATGGGCATTTGTTACCGCCCCTTGTTTCGGCTGTGGAATTCCAGCCTGTCCCATTGCACCCGCCCCTTGATAAATAGGATCATGTACAGATCCTATTAATGGATCAGCAATCCCACGCTCATCAAATCTGGCAGTAGTTGCATCTAGTTCGATGAAAACAGAGTCCCGTTTAAATGGTGATTTGGCATTCTTTTTTGCTTCTTCTAATACTAATCTGGCTGCTGCTGTTTTTCCTACCCCTGGCGGCCCATAGATGATAACATGCTGCGGATTAGGTCCGCAAAGAGCAGCCTTCAGTGATTTAATACCATCTTCTTGACCCACAATATCTTGAAAACTGGTTGGTCTCACTTTTTCAGATAATGGTTCTGTCAAAGAAATGGACCTCATTTTCCGAAGCTGTTCCATTTCTTTTCTCGATTCACGATCAATAGATACCTTCTGGGTCCGCTGATTTTTTAACAGATTCCAAAAATATAGTCCAATGATTATTCCAAAAAACAGTTGTATAAATAAGGCAATCCCCGTCCAACTCATGTCTATTCCTCCTGCACCAATATACTCAATTAATACTAATAAGTATTTCCTGCAGGCAGAAGGAATAAACAAAAAAATTTAAAAGACCCGGCAAACATTACCGGGTCTTCACTAATCATTTAATCATTAAGCTGATTTTTCTTCAGCAACAACAGTTCCATCTTCCAATATAAGCTTCGGAACACTGTTATCGATTACTGTATCCTTTGTGATAATACATTTTGAAATATCATCCCGGGATGGAAGGTCAAACATCACATCCAGCATGATAGCCTCGATAATGGAGCGAAGACCCCGTGCACCTGTTTTACGCTCAATTGCTCTCTTAGCAATTTCAATCAATGCACCTTCTTCAAATTCCAGTTCCACATCATCGATTTCAAGCATTTTTTGATATTGCTTAACAAGCGCATTTTTTGGCTTTGTTAAAATTTCAATTAATGCTGCTTCGTCTAATTGCTCAAGGCTTGCGATTACCGGAAGACGACCGATAAATTCAGGAATTAAACCAAAGCGCAATAAATCTTCAGGAAGAACTTTTGATAAAAGTTCTTTAGAAGTAAGTTCCTGTTGTTTCGTATCTGAGCCGAAGCCGATTACTTTTTGTCCTAAACGGCGTTTAATGATTGGTTCAATACCGTCAAAAGCACCGCCGCAAATAAATAGAATGTTAGTAGTATCAATTTGTATAAATTCCTGATGCGGGTGCTTTCTTCCGCCTTGAGGAGGAACACTTGCAACCGTGCCTTCAAGAATTTTTAATAATGCCTGCTGAACACCTTCACCAGACACATCACGTGTAATGGAAGGATTTTCAGATTTACGGGCAATTTTATCAATTTCATCAATATAAATAATGCCCTTTTCAGCTTTCTCCACATCATAATCAGCAGCTTGAATCAATTTTAATAAAATGTTTTCAACATCTTCACCAACATAGCCAGCCTCTGTAAGAGAGGTCGCATCAGCAATTGCAAATGGGACATTCAGAATCCGTGCTAATGTTTGCGCTAACAATGTCTTACCACTTCCTGTTGGTCCAATCATACAGATATTACTTTTTGAAAGTTCAACATCATCAATTTTGCTATTGGAGTTGATGCGTTTATAGTGATTGTAAACCGCAACTGATAAGGATTTTTTAGCTTTATCCTGACCGATGACATATTCATCAAGGATTTCACAAATTTCTTTTGGTTTTGGAACATCTTTAAATTCTACTTCTTCTTCAGTTCCGAGCTCTTCTTCAACGATTTCTGTACAAAGCTCAATACATTCGTCACATATATAAACGCCAGGCCCCGCTACTAACTTTCGAACTTGATCCTGAGTTTTTCCACAGAACGAACATTTTAATTGTCCTTTTTCATCATTAAATTTAAACAATCCTTTCACCCCTCGATGCATAAAATCCCATTATTTTTATGTCGCGCTTCACAAACAATAATTTTCATTGAATAGTATGTATTTTGCATTGTATCACATTTAGACAATAGACTGGAAACAAAACGCTTTATAGTATTATGTTTTTCAAAACGATGTGAAACGCGATTTTAAAATAATGTACTCATTAATCTTAGCCATATTTATTAAAAATAAATCTTTATTTCTTGAAATAATTAATTCGCCCTGGAGTTTAAATTTTCCTGCCTATTGTTAAAAATGTTCCCTACTCTAATTATAATATGTAATTTAAAAAATGTATAAATTAACGGGTCCATTTGGACACTTTTATGTATGTTAAAATGAAACGAAATTTCCTGCAGTTTAAAAACAAGGCACGACTAAATATCGTGCCTTGTGGTATTCTATTCATTACTTCTTATTTTCGATAAGAAATTCTACTGCTTTTTGAAGCTGAAGATCACCTTTGATGCCTTCTACTCCGCCAAGGGCTGCTTTAATGTTGTCAACAGTCATGTTGTACATTTCAGCCATTTTCTCAAGCTCTGCATTAACATCTTCATCAGTTGCTTCAATCTTTTCAGCTTTAGCAATTGCTTCTAATGTTAAGTTAATTTTAACACGTTTGCCGGCTTCTTCTTTCATTTGTTCACGAAGGGCTTTTTCATCTTGTCCTGAAAATTGAAAGTATAGTTCAAGGTTCATACCTTGCATTTGTAAACGTTGTTCAAATTCCTGCATCATACGATTTACTTCGTTTTCAGTCATCACTTCTGGAATTTCAACTTCTGCATTCTCAGCTGCTTTTTCAACAAGAGAATCTCTTAGATGATGTTCTGCTTCATGTTTTTTGCTGTCTTCTAAGCGAGTTTTAATTTTTTCCTTTAATGCATCTAAAGTTTCAACTTCATCATCAGCATCTTTCGCAAACTCGTCATCTAATTCAGGAAGTTCTTTTGCTTTGATTTCATGAACCGTAACTTTGAAAGTTGCTGGTTTTCCTGCAAGCTCTGCTGCATGATATTCCTCTGGGAATGTTACTTCCACATCTTTAGATTCTCCTGCTGCAACCCCTGCAAGCTGCTCTTCGAATCCTGGAATGAATGAATTTGAACCAAGTTCCAGCGAATAGTTATCAGCTTTTCCGCCTTCAAAAGCTTCACCATCAACGAAGCCTTCGAAGTCGATAACAACTGTATCGCCGTTTTCAGCAGTGCCTTCTTCTTTAACAACAAGCTCTGCATGACGATTTTGAAGTGATTCAAGTTCTTTTTGAACATCTTCATCAGTAACAGTTGTATCCATTTCTTCGATTTCAAGCCCTTTGTATTCACCTAATTTCACTTCAGGCTTAACAGTTACGGTAGCTTTGAAAATTAATTCTTTTCCTTTTTCCATTTGCTCAATATCGATTTCAGGACGGTCAACAGGTTCAATCCCCGCTTCGTCGATTGCATCGCCATATGCATCAGGTAAAAGAATATCTAATGCATCTTGATAAAGTGATTCCACACCAAAACGTTTTTCAAATAATGAACGAGGTACTTTACCTTTACGGAAGCCCGGTACGTTTACTTGTTTTACAACTTTTTGGAATGCCGCATCTAAGCTTTTGTTTACTTCTTCAGCGCTGACTTCAACTGTAAGAACGCCGCGGTTTCCTTCTAACTTTTCCCATTTTGCAGTCATACATTTTCCCTCCAACATCTATTCTCATTTCATTTGTTACGAATTAAATTCGTGGAAATGTCTTGTCCACCAAGTCATGTCCTATTTTTTAATGTAAAATATACGTTTTTACACAATGCAACCCCTACATTATACCACAGGATTTGTTTCTTTCAACAGGACTGCCTAAAGATTGGGATAAGAAATTTTCTCTATCCGATCAATTTCCTCTATTGCCCGCGTAATTTCTTCTGAATTTACAGCATATTCCTCAGCTAGTTCAGTTAAATCCGTTTCAATTCCATGATATTCTTCGGCCAGTGAATGAAAGGCCGCAGCCCATGCAGACGGACTATAAGGATCTAAGTCAATAGGATAACTTATAAAAAATATCCGGTCTACCAATGCCAGGATATTTTCAAATAAAACCGGGTTACTGTTTTCAAGCCGATTCCTAAGCGCAGCTTTTACTTCCAGCATTTTTGGCATTTCCCTGACTTCCGGAAGGTCCACCGGTATAACCGTTTGTTCTATCTCAAATTTGACAACAGTCAATGGCTGGCTGATTTCCTGTTCTTTTAAAAGTGTTAATAAAATCGTTTTTAAAAAAGAATTACCCGATTCTGCCTTTAAATATTCTTCTATCTCCCCCAAATAAGGGCGGATATTTTTAGCTGCAAGACTTGATACCAATAGCATTTGTTCGTTCAAATCATCCAAAGAAAAAAGCCCAAGCTCCCCGTGCTCTTCCTCTTCCAGCTGTGATTCATACTGGTGGTTCACCAGCATTTTTCTGCTAAATTGAAGAATGGTTATGAAATGATTGGACTTTTCTGGCGGTACTTCTTTTTCTTCTAATAACGCTTCAATAGTTGTGATAATTTCGTGATATTCATGCAGCTGAATCAGTATGGTCAAATATAAATCAACCATTTGGAAATAATCCCCAATTCCTTTATGCAGCATTTCTTTGGCCAGCTCTTTAGCTTTTTGAAAAAAAGAAGCCTCAAAATAGGCCATGACCAGGCCTATTAATATCTCATCATTCTCTGGATCATATTCCTTTGCCTGTTCGAGAAAGCTGATAGCTTCGGAAAACTTTTTATGGTGCAGGCTTTCCATGCCTTTGTCTGTTAATCGTTTTTCTATTCCGGGAAAAAAGATGATGTTATCCTTTTTCTTGATCCGCTCCCGTTTCTTCATAAGATAACTCCACCTTTTGGCCTGTTTATGACAATTAGTTTAGCAATAAAAACAAGAAAAGTGAAATATCGATGGACTGAATAAAAAAAACCCACCATCGTATGGCGAGTTTGAATTTCTGGTATGTAGTATGGCGTCCCAGGAGAGATTCGAACTCCCGACCGTACGCTTAGAAGGCGTATGCTCTATCCGGCTGAGCTACTGGGACATTTTAGCTGTCTATCAAAGAAAATATTTATTATATTATCCTAACAAATAAAAGTCAACAGCTTTTTTAATTTTTTTAAGGGGGGACTATGCCCCCATATTTAGATGATAAATTCTTGTGCCAAGCTTTTGATTTCCCGGCCATTCGATTCAAAAACACTTAAATTAATTTGATTAGTTTGCAACTCAAGAATAACATATGTTTTTTCAGAGCGGCCCCTTGGGAGACGAATACTGCCCGGATTCACAAATAATGTACCGTCCACAACTTCGGCACCTAATACATGTGAGTGTCCGAAGCAGACAATATCTGCATGAACTTCCTTGGCTTTGTATTTTAAGTTCATTAATGATGACTTGACTGAATAATGATGCCCGTGAGTAACAAAAATTTTTTTATCTGCAACATTGGAAACTAAATCCTGCGGAAAGTCAGCAAAATCACAATTCCCTGCAACGGTTAGATATCCGGAAATGGAACGATGATCTGGCGAGAGTTGTGAATCCCCGCAATGAATCATGACATCTGCTTCGCTTAAATGTCTTTCTCTTATCACTTCAAGCTCCCGTGTTAATCCATGACTGTCACTGACAATAAGTATCTTACTCATGATTCTCAGCTCTTTCTAAAAGGGAGTCCAGAATCTCATCTAACTTTTTTAAAGCATTGGCACGGTGGCTGATTTTATTTTTTTCATCGGAAGTCAGTTCAGCCATTGTAACGCCTTTCTCAGGGACATAAAATATTGGATCATATCCAAATCCATTTGTTCCCCTTCTTTCTTCCAGAATCCGTCCTTCGCAAGTACCTGAAACCGTGAAAGTTTCCTGTCCCGGTACAGCAGCTGCTAAGGCACAGTAGAATCTGGCCGTTCTTTTTTCTTCTGGAATATCTCTTAATTCATTTAAGACTTTATCAATATTATTTTCGTCATTTTTCGATTCTCCCGCATAGCGGGCGGAATATATTCCTGGTCTCCCGTCCAAGGCATCTATTATAAGCCCGGAATCATCGCCGATTACTATTTTATTTAAAGCATTTGATCCTGCCTCTGCCTTCAATGTGGCATTTTCCTCAAAAGTAGAGCCTGTCTCCTCAACTTCAGGAAAGCTGGGAAAATCGAGCAGCGTCTTTACCGCTATTCCGCGTGGTGAAAAAATATGTTCAAATTCCTTGGCTTTTCCTGGATTTTTGGTAGCAATAATGACTTCTTTCATAGTAATCTCCTCTCTGCTGATTGTTCCTTCAGCTTCATATAATTCTACTTCTTTCTGCGGTTCTCAATTTTTGTTGTAATCTCATCTCCAAGAGCAGCCTTCTGAGTCTCAAATAATTCTATCATTCCTTTTTGTGCAGCCTGTAACAATTCCTGGAGCTGCTCGTATGAAAAAGTGGACTCCTCCCCTGTACCTTGGAGCTCTACAAATTCTCCGCTTCCTGTCATGACAACATTCATATCAACTTGAGCTTTAGAGTCTTCAGCATAATTCAAATCAAGAACTGTTTGTTTGTCCTTTAAAACTCCTACACTGGTGGCAGCTAAGTAATCAATGATAGGAAATTTTGCTAATGACTTTTTCTCAGCGAGTTTATTGAGCGCTATTGCCATAGCTGTAAATGCACCGGTAATGGATGCCGTTCTTGTTCCGCCGTCTGCCTGGATAACATCACAGTCAATCCAAACGGTCCGCTCACCAATTGCGCCCAGGTCGACCACCGCTCTTAATGCCCGGCCGATCAAACGCTGAATCTCCATCGTACGTCCGGATATCTTCCCTTTTGATGATTCCCTGATATTCCTAGTTTCGGTGGCTCTTGGCAGCATAGAGTATTCCGCGGTAATCCATCCCTTTCCTTCCCCTCTCATAAAATGAGGCACACGATCTTCAATACTCGCAGAACATATTACTTTCGTATTCCCAACGGAAATGAGAACAGATCCTTCCGGATGCATGATATAATTAGTTTCTATATGTACAGGTCTTAATTGCAGCGACTCTCTTCCATCAACACGCAAAATGAATCCTCCCTACTCTTACAAAATTTTTATCACAAATAAAAGAGGCGGCGGCAAGCCAACCTCCTCATCGTCATTATATAGTATATCAAAAATACTTTTTTAAAAACTACCTGTATTGACTTTTTCCGGACGTGTTACCGGCTCCGAAAGCTTCTTCCCTTGATCATTTTTGATTCCCGCTTTACCTTTAACCTGCACGGCTACTTTTTTAATTCCCTTTTGCTCAGTTAATGTTAACACTAAAGCATCAAGCAAATGCTGTGAAACAACCTTTTCTTCAAAACTTCCATAGACATTCTCGTCAAAATTTAATGTTACTTCCCCATTTTCACTTTTTGGCTTATTCAGCAGTTTGACATCAGGCATAAATTCAGAAACAAGATTTGATTTTTCACTTGGTCCTTTTATTAATTCATTAACCGCTGCGGCAATATCATTTGTTTGGCTGCTCTTGACCCTGCGTGTAACAGGAACATAATAATAGGAGCCTTCCTCGCCGCCAATAAAATAAACCGTAACTTGCTTTGTATTCGTAATATCTGCTACATCTGATACGTCAATGTTAATCCCATTAGCTCTTGAAAGGTTCTCGCTGATTGGAGTTCCTTTAACAGGCATTTCCGTCAGCTCGTGGCCGTTCATTTTAAGCCTGACAGAATTGACATTATCAAATTGCGTCAGTGTCCAGGTAACTGATTGGAGAATCTTCATCTCATCCTCAGGCTGGTAGTTCTTAAATTCTTTTGAGAAATTAACTGTTGCTACTCCTTCTTTAATATCGACGGATAGGTCAGTTGATTCTGGTAAAACCGCCTTAAATCCATTTGGCAGCATATCAGTAACCGGACCATTTGCAACCAAATATTCAAGGGCTTGTTTTGCCACAGATGCTGTTTTCGGCAAATTTAATGTTTGCGGTACAACATAGCCGTTTTTATCAATAAGGTAAAGTTCTGTTTTAATAGTGTTGGTTTCCGCCTTTTCGGCTGTCTCTTTTTTCACTTCTTTTTGGTCAGAGACCGATATTGTTTTTGGCGGATCGACTTTCTGTTTTGTTTCTCCGCCAAACAGACCGCATCCGGACAGCAGTACAGTTGAAGTAAGTACAGTGTATCCTAGGATTTTCCCTTTATATTTGAGCATATTTTTCCCCCCAAAGACAGTTTGTACTATCATGTATACGAGCTTATGAAAAAATTAGACCGCCTTTGAAAGAAAAATTGGACAAAGTTTTGATTTTTTTATAAATAATGAAACCCCATTACAAACAAAAAGAGGATGCCCCTAAAAATTCTTTTGGGACACCCTCGAATATTACAATTTTATTTTTTTTACATGATTGACTGGAAAAAGCGCGCCGAGCCAGCTGGAAGCTATTTTTGAAAAAATCCATGTAGAACCGGTAGTATAAAATTCATGGACTGCTTCTTCTATTCCAGGGTCGAGATGTCCATTATATTCAAGAATGGCACTGACTTCCCGGGCAGTTTCATCTCCTGAACTAATCACACTGACATCCTCACCCATTTCCTTTTTAATTAGTGGTCCAAGTAAAGGGTAATGGGTACAGCCCAATATTAAAGTATCTAAATTTTGGTCTATTAATGGTCTCAATGCTTCGCTGACAATTCTCTCAGCAATGGGGCCGTCATATTCACCGCTCTCTACCAGCGGAACGAATTTTGGGCATGCCTGGCTCTGGATAAAAAGCCGGCTGTTCAGCGATTTCAACGCCTTTTCATATGCACCGCTTTTTACGGTTCCTTCTGTACCGATTACTCCAACACGGTAATTCTTTGTTCGCTTTACTGCTGCCCTTGCCCCAGGGTTAATTACCCCAAGGACTGGAATAGACAATTTCCTGCGAATGTCATCCAGCGCTGCTGCTGTAGCTGTATTACACGCAATGACCAGCATTTTAATATTTTTCTTTAATAAAAAATTGGTTAATTCCCATGTGAATTGCTTCACTTCTTTTGTTTTTCTTGGACCATATGGACAGCGTGCTGTATCTCCTAAATAGATAATTTTTTCGTTAGGAAGCTGTCTCATTATTTCTTTTGCGACGGTTAACCCGCCTACACCAGAATCAATCACACCGATTGCCTGTTTCAAACCTTTTCGCCTCATTTTTTATCATAAAATTTAACTGCACTTCATAAATCATTCACTATGGAATTAACGCATTTCTTGGTGCAATTTTTCTAAATTATTTTGTAGAACCTTAATTTCATCCATGTTAAAATCTTTAAGAATCTCAGCCAAATAGTGCTGTCGTTTTTTAATTACTTCATCGATTATTCGTTTTCCCTCTTCAAGCAAATGTATTTGGACCACACGTCTATCATGTGTATCCTTTACCCGTTCGACCAGGAGATTTTTCTCCATTCGATCCACGAGGTCTGTTGTGGTACTGCATGCTAAATACATTTTATTAGAAAGTTCGCCGATAGTCATATCTCCTTCTTCAAAAAGCCATTGCAATGCAACAAACTGCGGCGGCGTAATTTTATAATTACTTAACATTTCTCTGCCTTTTTGTTTGATAATACCGGATATATATCGCAAATCTTTCTCTATACTAGCAACCAGGTCCCCATTTGCTTTTTCGGAATTTTCGAGTTTCATGTATATTACACTCCTAAAATTTGCTTCTCCCTAAGGCAATTTTTGCTTTAAGCTTGTCCTTATTTTCTACTTTTCCCACAAAAAATTCAAGCAAAATAATTAGCTTTTCATCATCTAATAAAAGGAAACATGAACCGCCATTTAGAAGATCACTCCTAAAAAAAGCATGAACCGACCTCCTTAACGGAAGCCGGCCATGTTTAAAGTTCTAGCTCTCCCATACGAAGGAGTTCTACAACTGCTTGTGAACGCCCCTTAACACCAAGCTTTTGCATTGCATTCGAAATATGATTTCGAACCGTTTTCTCGCTTATAAATAATTCACCAGCGATCTCTTTTGTTGTTTTGTCTTGTACTAACAGTTCGAATACTTCTCTTTCTCGTTTGGTGAGTAATGGCTTGTGAGTATATTCATTCTCCTTCAAGTATTGTAACCCTCCTTGCCTTCGCCAGTTATGCACCGGGGGTGGGTATATATTTAGTCACCATATCATATGTGAACTGTGCATAGGTAGTGACTGTATTTACTTTGAGGAGAAGGATTTTTTCTTTTATTGATAACATTTTGTTGTAAATGACTAAACCATATATTTTTAACAACAAAAAACCCTCATATCCATAACGGACAAGAGGGTTTTTTGTTTTATTAATCACGGTCACTGCCGAAGAAATTTCTAAATGATTGAAGTGTTGCATCACGGTTAACAGCAGCGATGGAAGTAGTGATTGGAATACCTTTAGGACAAGATTGTACACAGTTTTGTGAATTTCCACAGCCTGTTAGTCCTCCATCTTCCATGAACGCATTTAAACGTTCAGCTTTATTCATTGACCCAGTTGGATGTGCATTGAATAAACGAACTTGGTTAAATACTGCAGGTCCCATGAAGTTTGATTTACTATTCACATTTGGACATGCCTCTAAACATACACCGCAAGTCATACATTTAGATAATTCATATGCCCATTGACGTTTTGTTTCAGGCATACGAGGACCAGGCCCTAAATCATAGGTTCCGTCAATTGGAATCCATGCTTTAACTTTCTTTAAGGAATCAAACATCCTGCTGCGGTCAATTTGAAGGTCACGAACAACAGGGAATGTTTTCATTGGTGCCAAACGGATTGGCTGTTCAAGCTTGTCCACCAGTGCAGAACAAGCCTGACGAGGTTTTCCATTAATCACCATAGAACAAGCACCGCAAACCTCTTCAAGACAGTTCATTTCCCAAGTAATAGGGGCTGTATGCTGTCCTTTATTATTCACAGGATTTCTGCGAATTTCCATTAATGCAGAAATAACATTCATATTTGGACGATACGGAACTTCAAATTCTTCCTCGTAAGGAGCAGACTCTGGAGTATCCTGACGGGTAATGATAAATTTCACTGTTTTTGTATCTGCCATTTTTTCCTACTCCCCTTTCTATTAATGCTTTTTGGTATAATCCCGTTCTCTTGGCGCAAGCAATGAAATATCAACATCTTCGTAATGGAAAGCTGGAGCAGTGCTGGAATCAACAAATTTCGCCATTGTTGTTTTTAAGAAGTTCGCATCATCACGTTTAGGGAAATCCGGTTTATAGTGAGCACCACGGCTCTCATTACGATTGTATGCACCAATTGTGATAACGCGGGCCAATTGAAGCATGTTTTGTAATTGACGAGTAAAAGCAGCCCCTTGGTTGCTCCATTTTGATGTATCATTAATATTAATCTTCTTATAGCGCTCTAATAGCTCTTGAATCTTTTCATCAGTTTTTAATAACTTATCATTATAGCGGACAACGGTAACGTTCGCTGTCATCCATTCTCCAAGCTCTTTATGAAGAACGTATGCATTTTCTGTACCATCCATCGCCATAATATTATCCCATTTTTCTTCCTGTTCCTTAACGAAACGATCGTAAACAGTAGAAGAAACAGCATCAGAACTCTTTTCAAGTCCTTCAATATATCTAACAGCGTTAGGTCCTGCAACCATACCGCCATATACAGCTGATAATAAGGAGTTGGCTCCTAAACGGTTGGCTCCGTGCTGTGAATAATCACATTCTCCAGCAGCGAATAAACCAGGAATGCTTGTCATTTGATCATAGTCAACCCATAGTCCGCCCATAGAATAGTGAACAGCAGGGAAAATTTTCATTGGAACTTTGTGTGGGTCTTCACCGGCAAACTTCTCATAAATCTCAATAATTCCGCCCAATTTAACATCCAGTTCGTGTGGATCTTTATGTGACAAATCAAGATAAACCATGTTTTCCCCGTTAATACCAAGTTTCATGTCAACACAGACATTAAAGATTTCACGTGTTGCAATGTCACGAGGTACTAAATTTCCATAAGCAGGATATCTTTCTTCTAAGAAATACCATGGCTTTCCGTCTTTATAAGTCCAAACACGTCCGCCTTCACCACGTGCTGATTCACTCATAAGACGTAATTTGTCATCCCCAGGAATAGCAGTCGGGTGAATTTGAATCATCTCACCATTTGCATAGTAAGCGCCTTGCTGGTAAACAATGGATGCCGCTGAACCTGTATTGATAACAGAGTTTGTTGATTTTCCGAAGATAATTCCAGGGCCGCCGGTAGCCATAATTACTGCATCCGCAGCAAATGATTTAATTTCCATTGATTTTAAATTCTGGGCAACAATACCACGGCAAATGCCTTCATCATCAGTAACTACTCCTAAAAATTCCCAGCCTTCATACTTAGTTACTAATCCTGCTACTTCATGACGGCGAACCTGCTCGTCCAATGCATATAATAACTGCTGGCCAGTTGTAGCCCCTGCAAACGCAGTACGATGGTGCTGTGTTCCACCAAAACGGCGGAAATCAAGCAAACCTTCTGGAGTACGGTTAAACATAACTCCCATCCGGTCAAATAAACTAATAATTCCAGGTGCTGCCTCACACATCGCTTTTACTGGCGGCTGGTTCGCTAAGAAATCTCCGCCATAAACTGTATCGTCAAAATGGATCCAAGGAGAGTCCCCTTCACCTTTTGTATTAACTGCTCCATTAATACCGCCTTGGGCACAAACAGAGTGAGAACGTTTCACTGGAACAAGAGAAAATAATTCTACGGGTGTGCCATTTTCTGCAATCTTTATAGTTGACATCAAGCCAGCCAAACCACCGCCGACTACGATCACCTTGCCTTTACTCATTTGGTAACTCACTCCAATACTCAATCCAATATTTTTCCGAAAAACATTTTAGATAAATGCAAATATAGCTTGTAATCCTACGATAGATAACAGTACAAAAATAATCATAGTTACATATGTAGAAATGACTTGTGAGCGAGGTGAAATAGTAATACCCCAGCTTACCATAAATGACCATAAACCATTTGAAAAGTGGAAAATGGCTGAAATAATTCCAACAACATAAAAAGCAATCATAAATGGTGAAGAAAAAATATCCTCCATCATTTGGTAATTTAAAGGTGTTCCAAATATCATTGCAATACGTGTTTCCCAAACATGCCATGCAACAAAGATGAGAGTCAATACACCTGTAATCCTCTGAAGAAGATACATCCAGTTTCTAAAAAATCCAAACCTACCAGTATTTGCAGTGCCTGTAAAAGCAATGTATAGGCCATAAATTGCATGGTATAATAATGGTAAGAAAATTAACACAATTTCAAGGACATTTAAAAACGGCAAACTTTCCATGAAATTTGCTGCCCGGTTAAATGATTCTGCTCCTCCTGTTGCTTGGTGATTGACTGTGAGGTGAACCAGCAAAAATAAGCCAATAGGTACTACCCCAAGCAATGAATGCAATCTTCGATTAAAAAACTCGCGACTACCCGCCATTAATGTAACGTACCCCCTTTGAATTTTTACCATGGCGTAAGTTTGTCCCAAAAATTAACCCCAAAAAACTTAGCACCACTGTGACAATTATGTGACATGTACATTGTACTCCCAACATCATATAGCGTCAAGGAAACGGATACACAATCATAAAATATTTTCAATATATTAGTATTGTAATAGTCCGTTTTGATGTTGAACAATACCTGGTTTGAAAATTAAGTTACATCCCGTTCAATTTCCAAAATCTAACGGATGAAATCTTCTTCAATTTGGGAATGATAAATTATCATGGTAATGAAGCAGAAATATCGAAAAATAATTATCCCCTAAATCGAAACCCTTTTTGAAAAACTGTAATGAAACTTCAGCTAATTTGTATATAATAGAATAGTAGAAAGAGGGGAAACTTGTGAACGAAAGCACAGCTGCAAATCCATTAATAAGTAACGATGAACCAAGATCCATTTCCATTTTTGGATATGAATTAATTCGTGAAATTCTTTTACCTGAAATTTTGGGTAAAGATACCCCGGAAATTTTATATTGGGCAGGTAAATTGCTTGCAAGAAAGTATCCTTTAAATAATTACGATAAAATTGTAGACTTTTTTGAAAAAGCCTCCTGGGGATACCTCGAAATGAAAAGTGAACAAAAAAATGAAATGGAATTTGAATTAACAAGTCCGCTAATTGTCTCTCGGGTTAAAACAAAAGCAGAACAATTTTTCCAATTGGAAGCAGGCTTTCTGGCTCAACAAATTCAACAGCAAAAAAAAGTCATCACTGAAACATTTGAACACCCGTTAAAAAAATCCAACAAAGTCCTTTTCACCGTCAAGTGGGACCAAAAGGATTCAATTTAGAAATGTCAGGCATTACTGCCTGACATTTCTATTTTAATCTCCCAATCCAAATGCCTCATGTAATGCTTCAACTGCTTTTAACATATATTTTTCCTCAACAACAGCTGATACCTTGATTTCTGATGTGCTGACCATTTTGATAGCGATGTTATTTTCTGCTAGAACTTCGAACATTTTCGCTGCGACGCCTGGATTGGAAATCATCCCGGAACCGACAATGGAAACTTTAGCTAATTTATTTTCCGCATCAAGCTGTTCATAGTCTAGAATAGACTTGTTATCCTCCAGAACGTTTAAAGTTTCTAACCAATCATCTGTATGGATCGAAAATGACAGGTTGGCTGCTCCAGTTTCAGTTGTACTTTGAATAATAATATCTACATTAATTTGATTTTTGGCTAATGTTGAAAAAATGGTGGATAAGCTTGTGATTGAATTGGTAAGTCCCAACACCGTTACCCGGGTAATTTTATCTTCAAATGCTACTCCTCTGACAACTAAATTCTGTTCCATCGTTGCTTCCCCCTCAATAATTGTACCTTCTACCTTTTCCATACTGGAACGTACCTCTAAGCGGACTTGGTAGTTCTTTGCAAATTCCACAGCTCTTGGATGCAGTACACCTGCGCCGAGATTAGCCAGTTCAAGCATTTCATCATAAGAAACAGACAATAATTTTCTAGCACTTTTAATATATCTCGGGTCTGTCGTGAAAACTCCGGTTACATCTGTATAAATATCACATCTATCAGCATTCAGGGATGCTGCCAATGCTACAGCTGTTGTATCTGATCCCCCGCGGCCTAGTGTTGTAATTTCCCCGGTTTCCGTAATCCCCTGGAATCCAGCAACAACCACTACCTTGCCTGCCTGTAGCTGCCCTTCAATGGCTTCTGTTTTTATTTTCGTAATCCTTGCATTTCCATGGATTGGTTCAGTAATGATTCCTGCCTGCCAGCCTGTATAGGAAACAGCCTCAAGATCTTTTTCCTTTAATGCCATCGACAGCAGTGAAATAGTAACTTGCTCACCTGTTGAAAGCAACATATCCATCTCACGTTTACTAGGCTGTGATGAAATTTCTTTAGCCATATTGACAAGCTGGTCCGTTGTTTTTCCCATTGCGGAAACAACAACCACCACCTGGTTTCCTCTGTCTGTCTCCTCTTTTACACATTCTGCTACATTTAAAATGCGCTCGACACTACCTACAGAAGTGCCTCCGAATTTTTGGACAATTAATCCCATTTTCTTCCCCCTGCTTTCAGTTAATTAAAGCCGAACTATCCTGCACAAATAAAAAAGCAATGAGAGGTTATCCCATTGCTTTGGTATACACGAAGAAAAAGTTCTTGTGCGGACAATGAAAGATAGCTCTCCAAGACCGTTAGTCTTGACAATCCGGTATTTATTCAATACAGGACCAGCAAAGAAAGTAATGAGTCTTTCCCGCTTCGGCGATCATTCCCTTTCAAGGCTCTTCAACGAATCTCATCTTTCTCCGAACCTTTACTCTTGAAGCTCGCACCTCTACCTTCACTTTATCTTATAAAAGTGATAGTATTTGATTTTCATCATTATAGCATAGCCTAGTATTCCTGACAATCACTTTATGACTGTAATTTCCTTACCAGTTCCTCGGCCACATTATGCGGCATACCAATATCCGTAAATTCATCCACACTGGCTTCTTTCATTTTTTTCACAGAGCCAAAATGCTTTAATAAATGTTTTTTTCGTTTCTCCCCAATACCCGGAATATCATCCAGCAAAGATTGGAAAGCAGTCTTACCACGGGTTTGGCGGTGAAACGTTATAGCAAAACGGTGAACCTCATCCTGAATTCTCTGCAGCAGATAAAATTCTTGACTGTTCCGTGGAAGAGGCACAATTTCCAGCGGATTACCATACAAAAGCTGTGATGTTCTATGTTTCTCGTCTTTTACCAGCCCTGCCAACGGTACATCCAATCCTAGTTCATTTTCTAAAACATCCCTGACAGCTTCTACATGTCCTTTACCTCCGTCAATGATAATTAAATCAGGGAGCGGCAAGTTTTCTTTAAGAACCCTCGAGTATCTTCTTCTAGTAACTTCTCTCATTGATTCATAATCATCAGGTCCCTGAACGGTTTTAATTTTATATTTTCGGTATTCCCGTTTATTTGCCTTCCCATCGATAAATACCACCATTGCCGATACAGGGTTTGTTCCTTGAATATTGGAGTTATCAAAGGACTCAATCCGGTGCGGGGTGTAAATCCCCAGAAGATCCCCTAAATTTTCAACAGCCTTGATGGTTCTTTCTTCATCTTTTTCAATTAAGGAGAATTTTTCATTCAGGGCAAATTTGGCATTTTTAATGGCCATTTTGACTAGTTCCTTTTTTTGGCCTCTTTTAGGCTGCAGTACTTTAACTCCGAGCAGCTGTTCAGCCATACTTAAGTCTACCTCATCCTGGATTAAAATTTCTTTTGGTTTAAAATGATTGGGCTGCTGATAGAAAGTTCCAAGAAATGTTAAAATTTCCTCTTCAGGTTCATTGTAGATTGGGAACATGGAAACATCCCGTTCAATCATTTTTCCTTGGCGTACAAAAAAGACTTGTACACACATCCAGCCTTTATCCACTGCATAACCAAACACATCACGATTAGTAAAATCTGTCATCGTGATTTTTTGTTTCTCCATAATTGTCTCAATATGAGTAATTTTATCACGATATTCTTTGGCCCGTTCAAAGTCTAGTTCCTCTGCCGCTGCTGTCATTCTTTCTGACAGCTCTTTTTTTATTTCCTTATAACCGCCATGTAAAAACCGGGTAATTTCATCCGTAATTTCTTTATACTGTGCTTCGCTGACCTCGTTAACACATGGCGCCAGACATTGACCGAGATGGTAATACAAACACACCCTATCTGGCAAAGTTGCACATTTTCTTAACGGGTAAATCCGGTCAAGCAGTTTTTTCGTTTCATTGGCTGCTCCAACATTTGGGTATGGCCCGAAGTATTTCCCCTTATCCTTTTTTACTTTTCTTGTAATGACAAGCTTCGGATGTCTTTCTGCTGTCAGCTTTATGAATGGATATGTTTTATCATCCTTTAGCATGACATTATATTTGGGATCATATTTTTTTATCAAATTAAGTTCAAGAAGCAATGCTTCAATATTTGAGGAGGTAACAATATATTCAAAGTCTTCTATCTCTTGAACAAGCCGCTGCGTTTTTCCGTCATGTGATCCGGTAAAATAAGATCGAACACGGTTTTTTAAAACTTTTGCCTTACCGACATAAATGATTGTCCCTTGACGGTCTTTCATTAAGTAACAGCCCGGCTGGTCAGGCAGCAATGTTAGTTTTTGCTTAATCGTTTCATTCATTCCAGCCACTCTCCTCCGTCAATCTCTATTCTCAATATAAATCAAACTGCCTTTAAAAGAAAGTGGCATGTTTTTCAAAAGCATTATTATAAACATTCAATAATTTTCTTTAAATCCCATTTCAAAAATAAAACCCCGGCCGGAAGTATGATCCAGCCAGGGTCCATTAAAGTTCGGTTATTAAATATGTTTTTGAACAAAACCAGCTAAGGCTTCTTTTGGCTGGAAGCCGACAACCTTGTCAACTACTTCGCCATTTTTTAGAAGCATTAATGTAGGGATGCTCATTACACCAAAATTAGAAGCTGTCTGTGGATTTTCATCTACATCAAGCTTAGCAATTTTTACTTTATCGCCCATCTCTGCATCAAGTTCTTCTAAAACTGGAGCAATCATTTTACAAGGTCCGCACCAAGTTGCCCAGAAATCTACAAGGACAAGACCGGAGCCTGTTTCAGCAGTAAAGTTTTGATCTGTAACGTGTGAAATAGCCATTTCATAAACCTCCTAAATATGTCTTAAAATACTACCGACAGTATAACATTGTTTGGAACATCACGCTAATAATTAGGTTCGTAAGTATTCTCCCCTGGTTTAAAGACAGGTATTCAAAAAGCGAACGGCACTGGACCGCTCGCCTGTATTTATTATTGATGAACTTTAAGTTTTTTAAACTCTTCCGTTAACATTGGGACAACTTCGAATAGGTCGCCCACAATTCCGTAGTCTGCCACTTTAAAGATGTTTGCTTCCGGATCTTTATTGATGGCTACGATAACTTTAGAGTTTGACATACCGGCAAGGTGTTGAATCGCACCTGAAATACCGCAGGCGATATAAAGATCAGGTGTAACCACTTTACCTGTTTGCCCGATTTGCAGAGAGTAGTCACAGTATTCAGCATCACATGCACCCCGGGATGCCCCAATAGCGCCGCCTAATACATCTGCTAATTCCTTTAACGGATTAAATCCATCTGCACTTTTTACACCGCGTCCGCCGGATACTACCACTTTTGCTTCACTTAAATCCACACCTTCAGATGCTTTTCTTACTACCTCTTTAATAATAGCTCGAAGGTCTTTGATTTCAACAGAAAGGGAAGTGACATCACCGCTTTTTGTTTCATCTTTTTCAAGTGGAGCAATATTGTTTGGACGAACTGTTGCAAAAATTAATCCTTCCGTTACAATTTTCTTTTCGAACGCTTTTCCGGAATAGATTGGTCTTGTAAAAACGACATTACCGCCGGCTGTTTCAACAGCTGTTGCATCGGAAATAAGACCTGATGAAAGTTTAGCAGCAATTTTAGGTGAAAGATCTTTTCCAAGAGCTGTATGACCGAAAACAAGTCCTTCCGGTTTTTCTTGCTCAATAACAGCTAACAATGCTTGGGAATAACCATCAGATGTATATTGCGCCAATTTCTCATCTTCTACCACAACAACCCGGTCGGCGCCATATTGGATCAACTCAGATCCTAAAACGCTTACAGCCTGGCCGACTAAAATGCCAACAACTTCTCCGCCTTCTGCTGCAGTTTTAGCAGCAGCAACCGCTTCAAATGATACATTTCTTAAGGAGCCATCACGTACTTCTCCTAATACCAATACTTTTCTTGACATATGAGTTTACCCCCTGCAAAAAATTTTATGAACTAACAATGGGACGTTTACACAACTTTTGCTTCAGTATGAAGAAGATTTACAAGTTCCTTTACTTGATCTGTCAATTCACCCGACAATACTTTCCCTGCTTCTTTTTTAGGCGGCAGATAAATTTCAATTGTCTTTGTTTTTGCTTCAACATCTTCTTCTTCAAGGTCAAGATCATCTAATTCTAATTCTTCTAAAGGCTTCTTTTTGGCCTTCATAATTCCTGGAAGAGATGGGTAACGCGGTTCGTTCAAGCCTTGCTGTGCTGTCACTAATAATGGAAGACTTGTTTCAATTACTTCAGAATCGCCTTCAACATCACGGGTTACGGTTACTTGGTTTCCGTCAATTTCCAACTTCGTAATGGTTGTTACATAAGGAATTCCAAGCAGTTCAGCTACGCGGGGGCCAACTTGGCCAGAACCGCCGTCAATGGCTACATTGCCGCCTAAAATGAGATCAGCCTCTTTATCGTTTAAATATTCAGCAAGTATTTTCGCAGTAGTAAATTGGTCTCCATTTTCAACATCGTCTTCTGTATTAATCAGGACAGCTTTATCAGCCCCCATGGCAAGAGCGGTGCGTAATTGTTTTTCTGCTTCCTCATTTCCTACAGAGATAACTGTTACTTCACCACCGTTAGCATCACGAACTTGAATTGCTTCTTCAATCGCATATTCATCATAAGGATTGATAATGAATTCGGCACCATCTTCATTAATTTTTCCACCTGAAACGGAAATCTTTTCCTCAGTATCAAAGGTCCTTTTCATTAACACAAAAATGTTCATCCTTTAGCCCCTCCTAATAAATTCAAACATTTTTTCAGTTTGAAAGATTGAGAAAATTTATTTCAAAAAAATTTATGGAAACTTACCTAATGAATGATTCGGTAAGTTTATTCTCCTTTAAACTTTGGTTCCCTTTTTTCAATAAAGGCTTGAATTCCTTCTTTTGCATCATTTGATACAAATACTTGGCCAAATAATTCAGCTTCTTTTTCCATGCCCCTATAGAAATCTTCGTTTTTTGCATAGTTTAATAGAGTAATTGCTGCATTAAGAGAAATCGGACTCTTCTTTGCTATTTTCTTAGCCAGCTTAGCAGCCTCGCCCAGCACTTCAGCTTCAGGATAGGCATGATTAGCCAGACCGTATTGTACAGCTTCTAAACCGGTAATGGGTTCTGAGGTAAACATGATCTCTGCTGCCTTTGCTGTTCCGACATACCTTGGTAGGCGCTGTGTCCCAGCAAATCCTGGAATTAACCCAAGCTGCAGCTCAGGCAGCCCCAGTTTCGCTGTTTCACTGACCAGACGGATATGACATGCCATTGCAAGTTCTAAACCACCGCCAAGTGCAGCCCCGTGAATGGCGGCAATGATTGGTTTCGGAAATTTCTCCATTCGGTCAAATAAATCTTGTCCATTTTTCCCAAGTTTTGAAAAGTCCTTTGAAGACTCAACCATAGTAAATTCTTTAATATCTGCCCCAGCCGAGAAGAAGCGTCCTTCCCCATGAATAACAAGCACCCTGATTTCACTATTAGATTCCATTTCATCAAGAACAGCAGATAATTCCTTTAAAAGCTCAGATGAAAGAGCATTTGCTGGAGGCCGTTGAATCGTAATTGTGGCAATGTGGTCTTCACTGGACCACTTTAAATATTCCATTACAAATAATCCCCTCCCTTACTGTTGTAACGTCTCTTTGCTTAGCGGCTGCCAAATCCATGAATTAAAAGCTGGTGAACTGGCGCTGCCAAAGCTTTTAGGTCATACTTTTCTTCGTTCATTACCCATGAGGTGGCAGCTTCGTCAATCGTGCCGAAAACCATCTGCCGGGCAAGACGAGCATCAAGAGTGCTTGAAAACTCACCATTTTCTTTGCCTTCAATAAGTATTTTTTCAATTACTTTTAAGTACCCTTTAAGGACATCATTAATTTTTAATCGCAAATCCTTATTTGATTGACGTAACTCCAGCTGTGTTACGATGGCAAGATGATGATCATTTGAAAGCAAATCAAAATGAGCTTCAATCATCATTAATAACTTCTCCATTGCTGTCCTTTTTCCTGCTATCGTTTTATCTATTTCTTCAATAAATCTTCCCATTTTTTCTTCAAAGAGAGAGATAAGGATATCTTCTTTATTTTTAAAATAAAGATAAATTGTACCATCGGCTACCCCTGCCTGTTTCGCGATTTTTGAAACCTGCGTCTGATGATAGCCGTTTTCAGCAATCGCAATCACTGCTGCATCAATAATTTGCATATATTTTGGTTTGGATTTTTTCACTGCTATCCCCCCTTTGAAGAATCTATATGAAATAAAGTTAGATATTGTATTTGAAAGAAAAAATATGAATGAATAATCATTCATATTTTTATAATAGTTTTTAAATTCAGTTCTGTCAAGAAGTACTGAAATACTTTTTCTATAAAAGAGACAGGACAAGCATTTCTTTCGAAAAAAAATTTGTTGCTTCATGCATGTTTTTTATTTTCATCGTCTATTTTTTTCTTTTCTTCTTCGACAAGTTTCCGTCTTAAAATTTTTCCGATGGCTGTTTTCGGAAGCTCATCTCTAAATTCATAGATTCTTGGTGCTTTATATGCTGCAATATATTTTCTCACATATTCATTCATTTCTTCCGGTGTAACCGCCGCTCCTTTTTTCAAAACAATATATGCTTTGACAGTTTCTCCACGGTACGGATCCGGAATTCCTGCCGCAACTGCTTCAAGTACATCTGGATGTTCATATAAAACTTCTTCTATTTCTCTAGGATAAATATTATAACCGCCAGCGATAATCATGTCCTTCTTGCGGTCTACAATATAAAAATATCCTTTTTCATCCATATACCCAAGATCACCTGTATGCAGCCACCCATCTTTTAAAACTTCTTGAGTTTCATCAGGCTTGTTCCAATAACCCTTCATTACTTGGGGTCCTTTGACAACAATTTCACCAATTTCTCCTATCGGCATGATCTCGCCTGTATCAACTGAAACAATTTTTGCATCGGTGTCTGGATATGGAACTCCAATACTGCCTTTTACTTTTTCACCATCCCAAAGAAAATTTGAATGGGTAACAGGCGACGCTTCTGATAAGCCGTACCCTTCGACAAGTTTTCCTCCGGTTACCTCTTCAAACTTCTGCTGTACTTCCGCCGGTAATGGCGCTGAGCCGCTGATACATGCCTGAATAGAAGACAAGTCATACTTTTTTAAGTCAGGATGGTTGAGTATTCCAATATAAATGGTTGGGGCCCCTGGGAACAAGGTTGGGCGCTGTTTATGAATTATTTTTAAAGTTTCAAGCGCATCAAACTTCGGTAATAGTACCATTTTATTGGCCATTTTTATCGATAAAAGCATGCATACAGTCATTCCGTATACATGAAAGAATGGTACAATCCCCAAAGCCGTTCCTTGACCTTTCTCACATTTGTAAATCCACTTTTCACTCATAGTGGTATTGGCTGTTAAATTTTTATGTGTCAGCATGACTCCCTTTGGAAAACCAGTCGTGCCTCCTGTATACTGCAGCAGTGCTATATCTTCTTCAGGGTTACTTTCATATTTCGTTAACGGAGACGGCTCCATTTTTAATATCTCTGAAAGCAGATGTGAGCTGCCCTCATGTTTCACTTTTACAACAATTCCATATTGTCTTTTCTGGATGATGGGATAGATAAGATTCTTTGGAAACGGCAGGTAGTCTTTGATTGCAGTAACAATGATGTGCTTTAAATCAGTTTGCGGCATGATCTTAGAAACACGCGGGTAGAGGATGTCAAGCGTGATGATAGCAATAGCTCCAGAATCCTTCATCTGATATTCCAGTTCACGCTCTGTATACAATGGATTGGTCGGAACCACAATGCCGCCCGCAAAAAGTACTGCAAAATAACAGATAACTGCCTGCGGTGTATTTGGGAGCATGATGGCGACTCTGTCGCCTTTCGAAATTCCAATTCTTCCTTGAAAGTAGCCAGCTAAATTCACGGCATCTTCATACAGCTGCTTGAAGGTTGTTTCTTTGCCCATAAAATAAGTCGCTGCTTGATCAGGGAAATCCCGAGCGGAATTTTCCAAGTATGTTTGGACTGGGTCTAAAGAGTAATCAATAGTGGTCGGAATTTCTTTGGGGTATACGGCTAACCATGGTTTGGACCCCGTCATTCAAAAACCTCCCTTTTTCCTATTTTTAAAAAATTCTAACTACTAAACCCATTATAGAACAGTCATGTACTATTAACAATTCATATTCTTGTTTTTTCCATCATCCATGCCTATAAAAAAATCACCGTTAAATACATGGATTCAACGATGATTTTTTACCATTTTATGCAAAAAATATAAGATAAATAATCCCAATCAACAAAAATAAGCCGCATAGACCAAATAATATTTTAGACAAGTTTTCCATTTTTCTTCTCCCTTTAAGAAATCCCTGCTCCAATTACATAGGATAGACCAACTGAAATAATCAGTGAAATCAGGCCGACAGCTCGATTATCTTTCTGAATTTCTTCGTCAATTAGAAATTTGGGTGTTAAAAATTCAAAGATAAAATATCCGGCAAGTAATAGAAAAAAACCGTATATCCCCCAGCCAATCATGGAAAGAAGTGAGGTATGTTCTTCAATAGTAAAGCGGAAAATATTCGCAACTCCAAAGATTTTCCCGCCTGTTGCAAGTGCTACTGCTACATTGCCTTTTTTTATTTCTTCCCAGTTCTTATATTTTGTGACTAATTCAAACACAGCTAAAAATACAATCATACACAGAATGACGACACTGTAATAAGCTGCAATTTGAATATACTCATTTTCCCAAAAATGATCCATAGCTAAAATCTCCCCGGGACATTATTTAAATTCCACTATGGTAACGCCGGTACCGCCCTCACCAGCCTCGCCAAAACGAATTTTCTTTACAGAACGATGATTTTTAAGATACTCCTGAACTCCCTGCCTTAAGGCACCTGTTCCTTTTCCGTGGATAATCGATACACGCGGATAACTTGCCAAAAGGGCATCGTCAATGTATTTTTCTACTTTTAACAATGCATCCTCATACCTTTCCCCACGTAAATCTAATTCCATTTTAACATGTGCGTCGTTTCCTTTCACAATTGCAAGCGGTCTTGTTTCTTGCTTTACAGATGATGTTCCAATATATTCCATATCTTTTTCTTTCACTTTCATTTTCAAGATTCCCATTTGAACCTGCCATTCATCATCTGATACTTTGTCTACAAGAACGCCCTTCTGGTCAAAGGTTAAAACCTTCACCTCGTCACCAGGCATATATTTATGCTTCTTGTTTTTCTTATTTGCCAGCTTAGCTGATTTAGTGACTTCCGGAGCAGCCTTTTCCAGGCGTTTTTTGGCATCAATTAATTCATGCTCCTTTACTTCAGCATGCTTTTCTGTTCTCATTTTACGTAAATCGCGAATAACCTGCTCGGCTTCTTTTTTCGCTTCATCCACAATCTCTTCAGCTTTCATAGCAGCCTTTTCAATCATAGAATCTTTCTTTTCATAATACTCCATTATTTGCTTTTGTAAATCTCTGTGAAGTCTTTCTGCCTGTTTTAAATAATCCTGTGCTTCCTGCTGATCCATTTCGGCTTGTCGTCTGCTTTCCTCAAGTGAAGCAATCATTTTATCGATTTGATTAGTATCTTCACTGATGTGGGATCGTGCATTACTTATAATGCTATCATTCAGCCCCAAACGTTTGGAGATTTCAAACGCATTACTGCGGCCCGGAACACCAAGCAATAATTTATAGGTCGGACTTAATGTCTCAACATCAAATTCAACACTGGCATTTAATACCCCTTCACGATTATAGCCATAAGCCTTTAATTCCGGATAGTGTGTAGTAGCGACTACCTTCGCCCCAATACGATGAACTTCATCTAAAATCGAAATGGCCAGTGCGGCCCCTTCCTGAGGATCAGTGCCAGCCCCGAGTTCATCAAACAAGACGAGGCTGTTAGAATCAACCTTATTTAAAATATCAACAATATTCACCATATGGGAAGAGAACGTACTCAAGCTTTGTTCAATGGACTGTTCATCGCCAATATCGGCATAAACAGCATCAAAAACCGCCAGTTCGGAACCTTCCTGCGCCGGCACCTGGAGACCTGCTTGAGCCATTAATGAACATAGACCAAGGGTTTTTAAAGTAACCGTTTTTCCTCCAGTGTTTGGACCAGTAATGACTATGGTTGTATAGTCATTGCCAAGCATTATATCATTAGCTACTACCTCATCCATTGAAATTAATGGATGTCTAGCTTTATATAAAGCAATGCGGCCTTCGTTATTCATGATAGGCAGCGTAGCTTTTATTTTTTTCCCATATCTTGCCTTCGCAAAAACAAAGTCCAAATTAGCCAATATTTTCACAATGAATTCCAGTTCTCTCTCATACTCTGCTGTTTTTGCCGATAATTCAGTCAGAATACGTTCGATTTCCAGCTGCTCTTTGACACGGATATCTTGTAATTGATTGTTTAATTGAACAATTGCCTGCGGTTCAATAAATAATGTTTGCCCTGAAGAGCTTTGGTCGTGAATAATACCGCCGTAATGGCTGCGGTATTCTTGTTTTACAGGAATGACAAACCGGTCATTACGAATGGTAATAATCGCATCAGACAGCATCTTTGCGGCGCTGGAGGAACGAATCATACTTTCTAATTTCTCCCGAACCCGTGCTTCATTTGCGCGAAGCTGGTGTCTTAAGGAACGAAGCAGCTCACTTGCCCCATCCAAAACCTCACCGCTTTCATCAATAGCCTGTTTAATATCCTGTTCAAGATTTGTTAAAGGAATAATATGCCCGACCTGTTCCATTAAAATCGGAATTTCTGTCCGTTCTTCATTAACCTCCTCAATAAAGCGTTTGATCTGCCTGCTAGCATGAATGGTGCTGGCAATTTGCATCAGCTCATGCGGGCTTAATACACCGCCAATGACGGAACGTTTAATATGAGGTCTTATATCATGAATTCCCGATAATGGGACATTGCCTTTTATTCGATAAACGGTTGCCGCCTCATCCGTTTCTGCCTGCAGCTTCACAACCTCATTGAAATCTGTGGAAGGCATCAAATTCGTTATTTTTTCCTTCCCGAGCGATGAGGCAGCATGCTCTAACAGCTGCTCTTTTACTTTGGTGAATTCTAATACTTTTAAAGCCCTTTCTTGCATGAGGATAATCCTCCTTTATATTGTCAATGTCGATTATGCAAAAAGTTAAGTAAATCATGCGGCTCTAAAGCGTTGAGCACAGATGATTTTTTAATCCAGCCTTTTTTGGCGGCTGAAACACCAATCTCCATATGGCTTAATGTTTCCATCCGATGCGCATCGGTATTAATAAATATTCTCACTCCTGCCTCCTGCGCTTTCCGTAAATAATCTGCTTTTAAATCCAGCCGGTTGGGATTTGCATTCAATTCTAACGCTGTATTCGTTTCCTTTGCCAATTCAATAAGTAAATCAATATCCACATCATAGCCGTCACGCCGGCCGATTTTCCTTCCTGTCGGGTGGGCAATTAAATCAACATGCGGATTTTTAAGTGCCGTCTTTAACCGTTCCATAATTTTATCCTTCGACTGGGAGAAAGCAGAGTGAATGGAAGCAATCACAAAATCCATTTCTGCTAGTATCTCATCCTCATAATCTAAAGTGCCGTCTGGTAATATATCCATTTCAATGCCTGATAAAATCAGGATATCATCATATTTTTCATTCAAGTTCTTAATTTCCTTGTTTTGTTTAAGCAATCTCTCCGTGCTAAGCCCGTTCGCTACTTTTAAATATTGGGAGTGATCTGTAATTGCCATATAGCGGTATCCTCTTGCACGGCACGCTTCCACCATCTCTTCAATGGAATGAGCCCCATCACTCCATGTCGTATGCATGTGAAGATCGCCTTTTATATCTGAAATCTCGATTAAACCTTCATGTGCTGAGTATGTATCGACTTCTTTCCCATCTTCGCGGACTTCAGGCGGTATAAACGGCAAATGAAAGTGCTTGAAAAACTCTTGTTCTGAAGAAAAAGTTAAGACTTCCCCTGTTTCACTATTTTCTACGCCATATTCGCTTATTTTTTCTCCACGTTCTTTCGCAAGCTGCCTCATCCGGACATTATGGTCCTTAGAACCTGTAAAATGGTGCAGGGTAGTGATAAATTCCTCTGGCTTTACTAAGCGAAAGTCAACAGAAACATCATAATCAAGGGCAAAAACTAACGAAACCTTGGTGTCACCTGCCCCGATTATTTCTTTAATTCCCGGCCAGTTCAATAAAGACCTGCGCACTGATTCGGGCTCTTGTGCAGCAATAATAAAATCAAGATCTTTAACGGTTTCTCTCATCCGCCTTAAACTTCCAGCACGAGAAAAACGATTAATTTCTTTTATTTCAGCCAGCCTCTCCTCTATCTGCTGAGCAATCGGCAGCATGTACGCAATCGGCAGCCGCTCAGGTCTTGATCCAACGTTTGCAATGGCTGCTAAAATTTTTTCCTCTGTCTTTTTGCCAAACCCTTGAAGTCCTTGAACTTTCTCAGCTTTACATGCTTCCTTTAGACTGGTTACATCGGTTACCCCCAGCTGCTTATATAGTTTGGCAATTTTCTTACCGCCAAGTCCCGGGAGCTGCAGCAGCGGGATAAGGCCGGCAGGAACTTCTTCTTTTAGTTCCTTTAACACGGTTGACGTGCCTTCCTGTATGTATTCTTCAATAACAGCAGCAGTGCCTTTGCCAATACCGGGAATGGCCGTAAAATCCTCCATTTCCGATAAACTGCGGTCATCCGTTTCCAAGGCGTTAGCAGCCTTCCGAAAGGCTGAAACCTTAAAAGGATTTTCCCCTTTTAATTCCATATAAATTGCAATCATCTCTAACAGTTGCACTAATTCTTTTTTATTCACTTTCATGAACTTTCACCTGCTTAAACTATTGTTTTTATTTTGCCCTTAACAGCCTAATAATAGAAAAACTTCTCTGCTGTAGAGAAGTTTACGCAGCCGTCCTATCAATCCACCATCCTTTTAATTGTTCCGATAGAACTGGTGTATAATTTACAATCATCTTTGCTAAAGAAGAATTATCCAATATGGTTTGAAAATGATCAATTGGGATGAGTGCGGCAATGTATAATACAATAAAAATAAGTAAATAGATTTCTAAAAAGCCAAAAATTCCGCCGGCCCAAATATTTAATTGCTTCAGAATTGGCAGAAGTGCAATAAAATCAAGCATTGATCCAATAATTTGCAAAAGAATTTTCACAGCAAAAAAGATGATGACAAACGCAATCGCCCGGTAAAAGGCTGTTTCCATATCACTTGATCCTGTTATGATCTTTAATGTTGAATCATCTCCAAATTTCGGATATGGAATCCACAATGTTAATTTTGGTGCAAGCTGATCATAGTACAAATAGGCGGCCGCATATGCGATAATAAAACTGGTTAAATGTACTAGCTGCAAAATCAAGCCTCGTTTCAGTCCAATAAAGAAACCGAGGACAAGTAAAATAATAATCGCTAAATCTAACATATGTTATTATTCCTTTTCTTTTTGTTGTTCTTTTTGCAGTCGTTTCAATTCATCTTTCATGATAAGATAATCATTAACTGCATTAATCGCTGTTAAAACAGCAAGTTTACTAACGTCTAATCCAGGATTCTTGGAACTGATTTCACGCATTTTATTGTCAACTAATGATGCGACATGGCGGATGTGGTCTTTACTTTCTGTTCCTAAAATGACGTATTGAGTTCCGAAAATATCAACGGATATTCTATTTTTTTGTATATTCGACAACGTCAATGCCTCCAATCGAAGAATCCTACACATAATCATACCATGAACCTCTAAATTAGGAAAAGCCAAAAGAAATGTGGTGTTTAATTATGGGACAAGTCGTCTTAAATTGTGGAAAAAATACGATTAACGAAATGAAAAATTTTTACGAAAAACAGCTTCTGGGAAAAAATCCGCCAGGGAGTGTTTTTTCTGCGAAAATCTCCGGCTGTACCATCACAGCCTATCAATCAGGTAAAGTACTGTTCCAAGGGAATACCTGTGAAAAGGAAGCTGAAAGATGGAAAGATTCGGCTTTGAGAGTAACGCCAGCAAAATCAGGAGCCTTAAAATCTTCTTCTAAATCAACGTCAGCTGCCAAAGGCGATGTCCCCGCAGGTATTGGACAACTGTCTGTTATTGGCTCTGATGAAGTCGGCACGGGTGATTTCTTTGGACCAATCACAGTCGTCGCAGCTTATGTAAAAAAAGAGCAATTTCCTTTATTAAAGGAATTAGGAGTCAGGGATTCTAAAGATTTAAATGATGAAAAAATCATTGAAATTGCTAAGGTGATAAAAGATGTCGTTCCTTTCAGCCTCATGACCTTAAAAAATGAAAAATATAATCAGGTACAACGGGCAGGCATGTCACAAGGAAAAATGAAGGCACTGCTTCATAATCAAGCTATTTTAAACGTATTAAAGAAAATTGCCCCGGAAAAACCGGATGCTATTTTAATTGACCAATTTGTCCAATCTACTACTTATTTTCAGCATATAAAAGGTCAAAAGGAAATTGCCCGTGAGAATGTTTATTTCAGCACCAAAGCCGAAGGAATTCATTTATCTGTTGCAGCTGCCAGTATCCTTGCCCGCTATGCCTTTATTCAATATATCGATAAACTTAGTGAAGCGGCTGGTTTTTCCATTCCAAAAGGAGCTGGTTCACAAGTGGATGCAGCGGCTGCAAAACTGATTTTGAACAAAGGCAGGGAAAGCCTGGGCTCATTTGTAAAATTACACTTTGCTAATACAGATAAAGCAATGGCTATAGCTCAGAAAAAAAGGAAATAGGAGGGTTTTATGCGACGGTTAACAGAAACTGAAATGAGCGAATCTCTATCCAGTTTAAACGGCTGGAAGCTGGACGGAAAATTCATTGTGAAAAAGTATCGCTTTAAGGAATTTTTAAAAGGTGTTTCTTTTGTAAATGATATCGCCCGGCTGTCGGAGGATCAGAACCACCACCCCTTTATCTCAATTGATTATAAGTTAATCACATTGAAACTTACCTCTTGGCATGCAGGAGGATTAACAGATTTAGATATGAGTTTGGCAAAAAAATATGATGAAATCTTTGAAAACTATTAGTTTTTGGAAAGACTGTCCCTTAAATTTTCAGATAGGGAGCGGTCTTTTTTTAGCTTTTCGAACAATTTTCATGAAAAGATTATCTTTTATACGGCAGCTTTTACTCTAAAAAGCGGATTTACTTTTTAATTTTTTTATCCGCGAATTTCGATTCCTTTTCCGCGAATCTGAACTACTTATCCGCGAATCTGAAAAGTTAGCCGCGAATCCAAATTTCAAACAAAAAAGCCAGCATTCTCAGCTGGCTTTTTGTGATTATCCCCGTAAAACTGCTCCAGCTTTTTCTTTCAAAGCTTCGAGCACTTTTTCATGCACTTTCGTTACTTCCTCATCTGTCAGCGTGCGTTCAGGGTCAGCATATTTTAGTGAGAAAGCAATAGATTTCTTGCCTTCTTCCATTTTCTCGCCTTCATATAAATCAAATACGTATGCTTCTTTTAGAAGCGGGGCTCCTGCTTCAAGAATAATATCTTTCAAAGTGCTTGATATCGTTTCTTTATTAGCAGCAAGAGCAATATCTCTTGAAATAGATGGGAAACGCGGGATGGCTGCATATTGTAAGTCATCCGTATCCTCTTCTAATACAGCTTTTAATAAGAGCTCAAATACATACGTATCTTTTAAATCCATTTCCTTTTGAACACTAGGGTGAACCTGCCCGATAAAACCTATTGCAGTACCATTCAGCTGGATTTCCGCAGTGCGTCCGGGATGAAGTCCCTCCACTTGCGCTTTGACATAGTCAACTCTGTCTGTCAGACCAAGCTTCGCAAACAGGCCTTCTAAAATTCCTTTTAATACAAAGAAATCAACTGGTTTCTTTTCACCCTGCCAAGAATGATTTGTCCAAAGGCCGGTAATAGCTCCAGCCAAATGCTCTCTTTCCTCTGGAAGGGCTTCAGTACCGTTTGCTAAAAATACATTGCCTGTTTCATAAACAGCCAGGCTGTCATTTTGACGGGCGCTATTGTATTTTACAACCTCCAAAAGATGTGGTGTAAGACTTAAACGAAGAATACTGCGGTCTTCGCTCATTGGCATTGCTAAACGAATCGTATGACGGTTTTCAAGAGCATACTGAGCAGCTTTTTCCTCACTGGTTAATGAATAGGTTACTGCCTGATAAAGTCCGGCTCCCTCAAGATATTGGCGGACAACACGGCGTTTCTGTTGATATGCTGTTAGTTTTCCTGGTGTTGCAGACCCAATTGGTAATGTTTTAGGAATATTATCATATCCGTATAGACGAGCCACTTCTTCGATTAAATCCTCTTCAATCTTAATATCACCGCGGCGGGTTGGTGCAGTTACGGTAATTGTATCCCCATCAACTGAAGATTCAAATTGAAGGCGGTCAAAAATTTCTTTGACCTGGTTCATTTCAAGATTTGTACCAAGTACTCGGTTAATTTTTTCAAGGGTAATAGAAACCACCGCTGGTTCCACAGTCAAAGTATCCACTTCCACTGTTCCATCAAGTACTTCACCCCCAGCATATTTGGCCATTAAATATGCTGCTCTTTCACCTGCAGGTCTTACACGGTTTGGATCCACACCTTTTTCATAACGGGAACTCGCTTCACTGCGAAGGCCATGATCTTTTGAAGCTTTTCGAATGGTAAGACCATTAAAATAGGCAGATTCCAATAAAACAGTTGTTGTATCAGATGTAACTTCGGAATTAGCTCCACCCATAACTCCTGCCAATGCAACAGGTTCTTTTCCGTTAGTAATAACAAGATGGTCAGATGTTAATGTCCGCTCAACATCATCCAAAGTAGTGAATTTCTCCCCATCGTTTGCACGGCGGACAAGGATTTCCTTTGATCCCAGACGGTCGTAGTCAAACGCATGCAGCGGCTGTCCATATTCAAGCAGAATATAGTTTGTAATATCCACTACATTGTTGTGGGGACGAATCCCAGAATTCATTAAACGAGTCTGCATCCATAATGGTGACGGGCCGATTTTTACATTTTTAATGATTTTTGCTGAATATAATGGGTTATCTTCTTTTGCTTCTACAACAATCTTTACATAATCAGAAGCTTTTTCAGAGACTGGTTCAAGATTTGTTTCCGGAAGTTCTACATCTCTTCCTAAAATGGCGGCTGTTTCATAGGCAACACCAAGCATGCTTAAACAATCTGCTCTGTTTGGTGTCAGTCCAAGCTCGAGAACTTGATCGTCTCTATTTAATAAGGCAATGGCATCTGAACCGACCTCTGCATCTTCAGGTAAAACATAGATCCCCTTCTCAAACTCTTTTGGAACAATTTTGCCTTCCATGCCAAGCTCTTGCAGTGAACAAATCATCCCGTTAGATTCTTCACCACGAAGCTTAGCCCTTTTAATTTTCACACCGCCTGGAAGTCTTGCTCCTACTGTAGCGACTACCACTTTTTGTCCTTTGTCCACATTCGGTGCTCCGCAAATTATTTGTACGGGATCGCCAGCACCGATATCAACTAAACATTTGTTCAATTTATCGGCATTTGGGTGCTGTTCGCGTTCTAGTACATGACCAACCACAACACCTTTAATTTTTTCATTTAAAACCTCTACACCTTCTACTTCTATTCCGCTTTTGGTGATTCTTTCCGCAAGTTCACCAGCTGACACTCCAGTTAAGTCTACATAGTCCTGAAGCCATTTATATGAAACGAGCATCTCGTCAACCTCCTATTTTCCAGCTTAAATATCTCATTATTCTTCAATCGCGAACTGTTTTAAAAACCGTACATCATTGGTATAGAAATGACGGATATCATCAATACCATATTTCAACATGGCAATCCGCTCCGGACCCATTCCAAAGGCAAATCCGCTGTACTTTTTGGAATCATACCCAGCCATTTCAAGTACATTTGGATGAACCATGCCAGCACCAAGAATTTCAATCCAGCCGGTATGTTTGCAGACATTACAGCCATGGCCGCCGCACATCTTACAAGAAATATCCATTTCGACAGATGGCTCTGTAAATGGGAAAAAGCTTGGGCGCAGTCTGATTTCACGGTCTTCACCAAACAACTTTTTCGCAAATACTTCCAAAGTTCCTTTCAAGTCGCTCATACGGATATTTTCACCAACCACTAAACCTTCAATTTGCATAAATTGATGAGAGTGTGTCGCGTCGTCATTATCACGGCGGTATACTTTACCAGGACAAATAATTTTAATAGGACCTTTTCCTTGATGTTTCTCCATTGTTCTTGCCTGAACTGGTGATGTATGGGTGCGCAATAGTATTTCGTCTGTGATATAAAAAGAATCCTGCATATCGCGGGCTGGATGTCCTTTTGGCAGGTTAAGTGCCTCAAAATTGTAATAGTCCTGCTCCACTTCTGGACCTTCCGCTATTTCATAACCCATTCCGATAAATAAATCTTCAATTTCTTCGATGATTTTAGTCAGCGGATGATGGTTTCCTACTTTAACTGGACGGCCTGGCAGTGTAACATCAATACTTTCTGATGCTAATTTTGCTTGGACTGCTGCTTCCTCCAGCTCAGCTTGTTTTTCTTCAATTTTGGCTGTAATCGCTGCCCGCACTTCATTGGCAAGTGCTCCCATCAATGGGCGTTCCTCTGCAGAAAGCTTTCCCATTCCTCTTAATACTTCAGTAATTGGACCTTTTTTACCTAAGTAAGAAACACGGATGTCATTTAACTCTTTTAAGTTTGCAGACTGTTCCACTTTTTGAATCGCTTCTGCCTGCAATTCCTTTAAACGCTCTTGCATTTCTTTTCCTCCTTATATTTAATGTCGGGCACCGCGAAATGCGGAAGCGCCTTGGTCAGGGGTGATCTCGAGCCCCTATGCGCTGCAGCTGGACAATGTAAAAAACAAAAAAACCCCATCCCAAAAAGGGACGAGGTTATAGTCGCGGTACCACCCTTATAAACACATATGTATACACTAGTGTTCACTTCATTAGGATAACGGCCTTTTAGCCGATACATCTTTACACGAAAAACTTTAACTTTCGTGGTCCCGATGCCAACTCTGGAGGTGAACTTCTCATACTGTTTCCATAAGAATACTTTCAGTCACGGCACTCTCTCCCTAATTGGTTAAACAAGTATGATACTTTTCTCCGTCATCGTCTTTTCATTTCATTAACATTGTTCACTATTATATAATAATTTTTCGAACCTTTCAAACAAAGTTTCGCCTATTTTTTCAAATAATATAACAAAATTCCTGCAGCAACAGCAACATTCAATGATTCACTCTTACCGTAAATGGGAATATAAAGGTTAGCTGATGTGGTTGAAAGCAGTTCTTGATTTACACCGCCTCCTTCATTTCCAACCAATAGAGCAAAGGATTCTAGTGGTTGAATATCAGTATATGTTGATGCATTTTCAAGTGCTGTTCCATAGACAGGGATATTTTCATTTTTTAATTGGTTTATCCAATTTCCTAAATCGCCTCTTAAAATGGGTAAATGGAAATGGCTGCCCTGTGCAGATCTTAATACTTTTGAATTGTACACATCCACACTGCCGCGGCCGACAATAACCATATCAATCCCGGCCGCATCAGCAGTGCGTATCATTGTCCCAAGATTTCCCGGATCTTGAACAGCATCAATCAGTAAAAAGGTTTTTCCTGCTGAAACCCCTTCTTTTGTTCTCTCCTGCCGGCAAACAGCAAAAATACCCTGAGTTGTTTCTGTATCTGAAAGTGCGTTAGAAATTTCTTCTGTAATTGTCGTAACGTCTGCTGCCCCTATATCGAGCCTTGGAGGCAGTTCTATTTGTTCAGAAACCATTACTTCTAAGACCTTTCCTTCTTTGAGTGCTTCCTCAACTAAATGAAAGCCTTCGACTATAAAAGTACCAGAACGGTCGCGTTCTTTTTTGGTTAACAGCTTTTTCCATTGCTTTACTTGTGAATTTTGTAATGATTGTATGTATTTCAATGCCTTATCCCCTTTAATTATACCTTTGTTTTTAATATTATAACTAAAATACATAATAACACCAAAAGCAGTAAATCATATAAGAGAAAAGATTGTTTTTAAAGGAGTGTGTAATGATGAATTTAAATTTACGAAATGCCATTATTCACAATGTTTCCGGTAACACACAAGATCAACTAGAAGATACAATTGTTGATGCGATTCAAAGCGGAGAGGAAAAAATGCTTCCTGGCTTAGGCGTCTTATTTGAAGTAATTTGGCAAAACGCTTCTGAAAATGAGAAAAAAGAGATGCTGGACACGCTTGAAAGCGGGTTAAAGCATTAATCATGATGCTGCTGTCGATCAAATGGTCGGCAGCTTTTATTTAAAAAAGTCCCCGGTACTAATACTAAGTAGTTCCGATAATGTGGAGAAAATCAAAATTCGCAGCATGAATAACATAAGATTTCGCAGCATGAATAACAAGTAAATAACAATATAACTAGCAACAAAAAAGCTTGGGATTTCCCAAGCTTTTGTCTTTAATATGTTTTTCTTTAATTAAAGGAGAAGTTGTACAAGTTCATTAGACACCAAGGCGAGTTTGATAGATAAGCGGAGAAATTTCTCTTAAATAGGAAATAGCACTGAAAATAGTTTAAATAGACGGAAGGATTCCGACTATTTACTCGAAAAACGTAAAAATGGGTCATTTTGCTTTGCTTAATCGGAAAACCTCCGCTTATATCCCCCGAACCAAGCTCTATTAAGCAGTCTAACCGAAAAATCTCCGCTTATTTTAATTATCTCTGGTTACCTGCTTAAGTAAAAAAACAACATAGCAAATTGCTTACGAATTCACATAGTAATTAGCACGTTGACAATAATTATTGTCAATATGTTTTTTTAGGCTGCGATTTTGCTCTCTAATTAACGTGGTAATATCTCATAATTGTTGATATATAAGAGGAAAATAAGAGACCAAATCATATGCGATTTGGTCTGCTAATTAACATACTATTTGGTATGTTTCTCCACCGAAACGGAACTACTTATACTAATACCGAGGACTTACATTTTTTATTCAAACGTAATCTTATTAACCGTTTCCCGATCCAGACGTTTAATTACTTCGACAATCAGCTTAACGGCATTTTCGAAATCGTCCCGGTGAAGCATGGCTGCATGTGAATGGATATAACGGGTTGCAATCGTAATGGCCAGAGCAGGTACACCATTATGAACCAAATGAATGGAACCAGCATCTGTGCCGCCTCCAGGAAGTGATTCGAACTGATACGGGATATTCAATTCGTCCGCAACATCGGTCACAAAATCGCGTAAACCTTTGTGGCTTACCATTGACGCGTCATAAACAACGATTTGCGGACCTTTGCCCATTTTGCTCATGGCCTCTTTTTCAGAAATTCCAGGAGTATCTCCAGCTATCCCTACATCTACTGCAAAACCGATATCTGGTTCGATTTTATATGTAGCGGTTTTAGCGCCGCGTAGTCCAACTTCTTCCTGAACATTGCCAACACCATAAACAACATTAGGATGCTCAACATCTTTCAATTGCTTTAAAACATCGATGGCAATAGCGCAGCCAATACGGTTATCCCATGCTTTTGCGAGCAACATCTTTTCATTATTCATGACTGTAAACTCAAAATAAGGCACAACCATATCTCCAGGACACACGCCCCATCCTTCTGCTTCCTCACGGCTCGATGCACCAATATCAATGAACATGTCTTTTATTTCAATTGGTTTCTTTCGTGCCTCGGCTGATAAGATATGAGGAGGTTTAGACCCAATGATCCCCGTAACGTCCCCTTTTCTAGTGACAATCGTAACCCGCTGAGCAAGCATTACCTGGCCCCACCAGCCGCCGACTGTTTGAAAGCGAAGAAAACCTTTATCATCAATTTTCGTCACCATAAAACCGACTTCATCTAAATGACCTGCCACTAAGATTTTGGGACCGTCTGCTTTTCCTGCTTTTTTGGCAATCAAACTGCCAAGTCCGTCCGTTGTGATTTCATCTGCAAATGGCTCTATGTATCTTTTCATCACTTCACGAACTTCACGCTCATTGCCGGGAATTCCCCTGGCATCGGTTAATTCCTTCAGCATGGTTAATGTTTCATCGAACTGTGCCAATCATAAGCCCCCCTGGTTCAATATGTATTGCTTCAATTATAGCGAAGAAAATAATCATTTTACAATTTTTTTGCTAAGTGTTATTTAGTTGTCTTTGATAATTTACTTCATTTTTTGTAAAATATGTCTTTTCTAATTCCTAAAATAAAAATAATAACATAATTAAATTAGTTAATTTAGCTATTTTATCTACTATTGGAGGTATTAGAAATTGATTATTAAATCCACTGAATTGCAAAATAATTTTGGAAAGTACTTAATGCTTGTTGCACAAGAGGATATTATCATTACACGAAACGGTACAGAAATTGCTAAACTAACGGCAATTAAAGAAACATCAGTAGAGAATAATGACCAACTAGATAATTAGAAGAAAAGACCTTATTCAAAAGCTGGATCTTTATATGTCTAGCGGGGTTAACGAGTACTGGATTGTTAATCCAGACAACAAAGAAGTAACTGTCTACCTTTTTGAGGACAATAATATTAGCAATAATACTACATATAAATAAAAAGAACGAAGCTGCACAATCATTCATTTTTGATGGACTTATGCAGAAATTAACCGCATTTTTAACTTGTAAAATTTTATAGTTCTTTTTGTTGATGAAGCAAGTATTCCATTACTGGATACTTGCTTCTGCTTGTAAAACCTTCTATTTGATACCCGAAGATCCAAAGCCTCCAATACCTCTTTCTGAATCAGTTAACTCTTCAACTTGAGTGATATTTATTCTTGCAATTGGAGCAATCACCATTTGGGCAATTCTCATTTGTTTTTCTACTTTAAAGTCTTTCTTTCCATGATTGATTAATATAACTTGTACTTCCCCCCTGTATCCCTCATCAATCGTACCAGGACTATTAAGTACTGTTACAGAATGTTTTAATGCTAAGCCGCTTCTTGGTCTAACTTGAGCCTCTGTTCCTTTGGGCAGCTCTAAAATAATCCCCGTATGAATCAATTCCGCTTCCCCAGGTTTTATTACCTTCTCTTCGATAGCGAATAAATCTAATCCCGCATCTCCTGGATTAGCTTGGAACGGCAAAATAGCATCCTTATGTATCAATTTAACCTTTAAGTTAAAATCCATGGTTTAAACACTCCTTCTATTTTTAAAACTTGATAATTTTCATTATTGATATGTGATCATAAAAATCACATGAAGGCTCCTTATGTAAACAATTCATCAACCTCATGGTTTTATTGACTGCCTTAGTCCTCCATAATGATGTCAATCAGCCGCAAATTTGGGCTATTGGCGACCTTAGATATCAATTAAGTTGTCAATCAGTTGCCAATTAATTATTTAATAATTTGATTTGAAGTATTTTCATTTAAACTTAACATCCGTCTTTAATAGAGCTTTAAGAAAAGAATTATTTCTATCACCGCAAGGATTGGAAAGCCTATTTTAAAACTAAAATGCTTTGTCTTATGCCGGAAAAATTGCATTCCTGCTGTAGTCCCAACAGCTCCGCCAAACAGCGCCACAAGCCATAAGGTTCTTTCACGGATGCGAAATTTATGCATCTTTGCCCGTCTCTTGTCCGCCCCCATAATCCAAAAACCTATAATATTCATGATGATGATAATTGCTGTTACGATTATCTGTCCATCCATTTCCCGGAAGTCACCCTCCCTAATGAAAAAGCCATCCTCAATAAGAGAATGGCATTTATACATAAAATGATTTATTATTCCAGCTTCAGCGCCTATAGATTCGAGGTTATAAGCCAATCCGTCAAGAAGGCTGAAATGCAGCCCTCATGCCCTTTGCTTGATGTCCCGGATCAAGCAGCTTCCGCTTATTTATTTAATTGTGCTTTAGCAGTTTCTGCTAATTGATTAAATGCATTTGCATCGCTAATTGCTAAATCAGCAAGCATTTTACGGTTTACTTCGATACCAGCAAGCTTTAATCCGTGCATTAAACGGCTGTAAGAAAGACCGTTCATACGAGCTGCTGCATTAATACGAGTAATCCAAAGTTTGCGGAAATCGCGCTTTTTCTGACGACGGTCACGATAAGCGTAGTTTAATGATTTCATAACCTGTTGGTTAGCAACTTTGTATAATGTATGTTTTGAACCGAAATAACCTTTAGCTAATTTAAGAACTTTTTTACGACGTCTGCGAGTAACTGTACCGCCTTTTACACGTGGCATTAATTTTCCCTCCTAAGATAAATCGAGACTTTCTACTTACTTCATATTAGATAATAATGAACGAATACGCTTGTAGTCACCAGATGATACTACAGCTGATTTACGTAATTTACGTTTAGCTTTTGTAGATTTGTTAGCAAATAAGTGGCTGGTATATGCGTGGTCACGTTTTAATTTACCAGATCCAGTCTTTTTGAAACGCTTTGCAGCGCCGCGGTGTGTTTTCATTTTTGGCATTTGGGATATCCTCCTTATTACTTTTCGATTTTCGGTGCAAGAACTAGGAACATGCTGCGGCCTTCCATTTTCGGATGTGATTCAATTGCAGCTACTTCCTTGCACTCTGCGGCAAAACGGTCTAAAACCTTTTGACCAATTTCTTTATGGGTAATTGCCCGGCCTTTGAAACGGATAGAGGCTTTTACCTTATCGCCTTTTTCCAAAAATTTAATTGCATTGCGAAGCTTTGTATTAAAGTCATGCTCATCAATTGTTGGACTTAGACGCACTTCTTTCGTGGTAATAATCTTTTGATTTTTACGAGCTTCTTTATCTTTCTTTTGCTGCTCGAATTTAAATTTACCATAGTCCATAATCCGGGCTACCGGCGGCTTTGCGTTTGGTGCAACAAGCACTAAATCAAGATTCACTCGTCCGGCAATCTCCAACGCTTCGTTTTTAGATTTAATTCCTAATTGTTCTCCGTTTTGATCAATCAGGCGAACTTCACGAGCGCGAATACCCTCATTTACCAACATGTCTTTGCTAATAATTAGCCACCTCCAAGGTTTAATCACGAATACAAATTCGGGTTAAGAATATCAGACAGGCTCACTCAAACCTGACTATTGACACTATATTGATAGAGCAGGCTGAATATGTTTTTTGCTTCTTTTCGATAAGTCACAAAATAAAAAAGTGTGGATGTACACACCCACACTTTATGAACATAGTTAATAAATAACAAATTCACGTAAAACCTGGCAACTGCTTAATCAGCGTCAATCAGGTGAGAAGCGGGTGCTTCTTCTTTTCCCAAAAAATTCGTATTCAATTTTACCTTTGTTACTATATCATATGCAAAGACAAATTGTCAAATGAACTTTTTATACGACAACAAAAATTATTTTAACAAGAAATCAAAAATTATTCAATATAATTTTTATTATTTAAAGGGAGGAAAAACCTCCCTTTTACTAAATCAACCTTTTTTCACTTCCGACTTCAGTGCTGCTAAGAAGTCTGCAAAGCTGCGAGTTTCTGACTTTTGTTCACCATATTTACGTACGTTGACAGCTTTTTCTTCCACTTCCTTATCACCAACAACGAGCATATACGGAATTTTTTGCATTTGAGCTTCACGAATTTTATAGCCGATTTTTTCATCACGGCCATCCAGTTCAACACGGAAGCCTGCAGCTTTCAATTGCTCCTGAACCGATCTTGCATAATCATAATGAACATCTGGTGATACTGGAATCACTTGGACTTGAACTGGTGCCAGCCAAGTAGGGAAAGCGCCTTTGTATTCTTCAATCAGGTAAGCGACAAAACGCTCCATCGTAGAAACAACCCCGCGGTGGATAACAACTGGACGATGCTGTTTTCCATCTTCCCCGACATATGTTAAATCAAAACGTTCAGGCAGCAAGAAGTCAAGCTGGATTGTGGAAAGTGTTTCATCTTTTCCTAATGCTGTTCTGACCTGAACATCAAGTTTAGGACCATAGAAAGCAGCTTCGCCTTCAGCTTCGAAATACTCAAGACCCAGATCATCCATTGCTTCCTTCAACATGCTTTGAGCTTTTTCCCACATTGCATCATCATCAAAGTATTTTTCTTTATCCTGAGGATCCCTGTAGGATAGACGGAACGAATAATCTTTGATATCAAAATCCTTGTATACTTCCAAAATCAGCTGAACAACCCGCTGGAATTCCTCCTTAATTTGATCAGGACGAACAAAAATATGAGCATCGTTCAAAGTCATACCGCGGACACGCTGCAATCCTGAGAGAGCACCAGACATTTCATAGCGGTGCATCGTACCAAGCTCAGCGATGCGGATTGGAAGTTCACGGTAGCTGTGAATAGCATTTTTATAGACCATCATGTGATGCGGACAGTTCATTGGGCGCAAAACCAATTGCTCATTGTCCATATCCATTACCGGGAACATATCTTCATGGTAATGATCCCAATGTCCGGAAGTCTTATAAAGCTCAACATTTGCCATTATTGGTGTATACACATGGTCATAACCTAAGCTGATTTCCTTATCGACAATATAGCGCTCCACAATACGGCGGATTGTCGCACCCTTTGGAAGCCAAAGCGGAAGCCCCTGTCCAACCTTTTGAGAAGTCGTAAAAAGGTCAAGCTCTTTTCCGAGTTTACGGTGGTCACGCTCTTTTGCCTCTTCTAGCAAACGAAGATGCTCTTCTAAATCTTCCTTTTTAAAGAAGGCAGTACCATAAACACGCTGCAGCATTTTATTATCGCTGTTGCCGCGCCAATAAGCGCCTGCTATGCTTAAAAGTTTAAATACCTTAATCTTTCCTGTTGACGGCACATGCACACCGCGGCAAAGGTCAAAGAATTCTCCCTGTTCATAAATGGTTACTTGTTCATCTTCAGGTATAGCTTCAATCAATTCCAGTTTGTACTCATCACCCACTTCTTTGAAAAGCTGGATGGCTTCGGCACGGCTTACTTCCTTGCGGACAACCTCAAGGTTTTCGTTCACGATTTTTGCCATTTCCTTTTCGATTTTTGGAAGATCTTCTGGTGTTAATGACTCTTCCAAATCCATATCATAATAGAATCCGCCTTCAATGACTGGTCCTACTCCAAATTTCGTATTTGGAAATAGTCTTTTCACCGCCTGTGCCATTAAATGGGCTGTGCTGTGACGCAGCACTTCAAGAGCTTCAGGTTTGTCAGGTGTAACAATTTCTATTGCTCCGTCTTCTATAATTGGACGGCGAAGATCATACATTTTTCCATTCCATTTGCCTGCAATCGCCTTTTTCTTAAGGCCTGGGCTAATGGACGCAGCAATATCTTCCGTTGTTATTCCTTTAGGAAACTCCTTTACTGCTCCATCTGGAAACGTAATTTTTACAACGTCTGACATTTTTATTCCTCCCTTTCAATTAGCGTTATAATAAACGCTTTAAAAAATAAAAAAACCCGCCCCTAGAAAAGGGACGAGTTATTATTAACACGTGGTTCCACCCAAATTTTTCATTCTGCAATGTTAAGCAGCAAAAAATGACTTTAGGTCAGGTAACGGCTGCTGCCGTCAGCAATTACTTGCATGCATAAAACGTTCACTGCTGAAGTTTAAAGGCGGTAAGTATCTCTTTCGTGTTAGGAGACTTTCAGCCGCGGCCTCCCTCTCTATAAACCGTAAAAAAATACTGTTGTCCTTATCATTACTTTTGGTCATGATTTTTTCTATGTACGTTATTATAAACACTCCATTATAAAAAATCAAGTCCACCAGCCTGATAAAACAAGTTATTTCGACATTTTCCTTTTATGCCTTCCCTTCGATTGCACTGTCACCAAATTCTTCGCCTTTTAGCTTTCTTAGTGCCTGATATGATTTTATAATCACTCTTTCTTCAAAAATATTTTTAATTGTTCTTACCAATGGTGCATCGGCATTTTTTGTGTAGAGAAAAATCTTTGTCGGTGCCAATGACAAGAGTGGAGCAATCGAAGCAGAATCAATATAAACAGGATGATTCACCAAAAGCTTACGGTCAATCATCTTTGCTAATTCACTTCTTTTGATTTCAACATATTTTTCATCATAAAAAACAATGTCATCATCAAGCAAAAGATGCAGCAGGTTCATTTTCGGCTCACGGCCAGTCAAGAATTCCCGCAGCATGTGGACAAACATTTGATACTCCTGCTCCATTTTATATTCATCAATTGAAATCTCGACATAGTTTTCAAGCAGCTGCAAATAAGACCGCAGACGGAATTTCAAAAAGGAATCAAACGAAAATGAAACATTTTCATGAATGACATGACTAATTGCTTCATTGATCATCGGTTCCAGATTGGTTTCTTTTAAAAAAACAGCCAGATCCTCTCTTTGGCCATCAAGCACTGAATAAAGAATGTCAAGAATTTGCTGCTGTTCTTCAACATCCTCAAAATAATATTTATTCTTTAATATATCCTGCAGCCAATCATCTCGTTTTATATTTGTAATGAATTCATAAAAAGCATGTTTAACTTTTTCTAGTATGTGATTAATGCTAAAATAGTCATTTTCTATTTTTACTATATGTCGATCTTCAATAAGAAGAATATTTTTTTCATAGTCAGGATCACGATTTAACCATTTCTTTAGATGGTTATAAAACCTAATGGCATCCAGCCTATTTTGGAAGATGATTTCTACCAACCAAATCCCCCCTTCACACAAAATCTCTGTTTTTAATATATATGGGGAACTTGACCAATTTAGACTAGAAAAGCGAAAGCGCCCGTTTAGCAGCATATGGACTCGGAATGCTGACACATTTCCTTCGTGCAAAGCTAATGCTGTTGAAGCCCTCCTTATGGGCGCTTCGACTGAGTTAAAGGAATGAGCGTTACATCAATGATATGACTATCGCAGGGAAAAGAGAGAAGTATAGCTTCTGGGGCTGAACAAAAGCAAAAAAAAGGACTGCCAAAATCTCCGGCAATCCTTATCATTTGTCTATTCACAATTTATCCTCGGCGGTTAGGTCCATCAACCAAGACTGGATCACTTATGGCACGAATCCTCTCCATCAATCTGCGTGCCTTTAACTTCTCCTCTTCGCCCCGCTGGCTATGGGCTAAGTGGTGCTCCAATCCCTGCAAATCAAAATTGGAGGTAAAAAAGGTCGGAAGATTTTCAAGCATTCGAAACTGCAGGATAGGTCCTAATAACTCATCCCTGGTCCAGCTTGAAACTGCCTCTGCTCCAATATCATCCAGCATTAAAACAGGTTCCTTCTTTAACGCCTCAATTTTATCATTTAATGTTGAATCAGCAATAGAACTTTTCAATTCTCTAAATAATTCTGGAACATACACAATCATTGATGAAACTTGTTTTTTAGCTAACTTATTAGCTATCGCTCCTAATAAATAGGATTTTCCGACACCGAATTTCCCATAAAAATACAAACCCTTTGCCCGTTGCCCTTGTTCATAATGTAATAAGAAGGCAGCAGCTTTTTGAACTGCATCAATCCGGTCAGCATCCTGCTCAAAATCTTCAAATGTAGCAGCAAGGATATCCTTCGGAACATATAGACTTTTAATTAGCTTTTCATTCTTTCTTTTTTCATCATCCATGACTTTTCGCGGACAGCGGTCATAACGGATATCAATAGAGTTTCTTGTTAAAACCAATTCAGGGTGATACCCCTTCATCATATTGATACAGCACTCAAGATTTTCACATTTACTGCATTCCTTGCTTTGGTTAATATATTCATATAATTTATTCAAGCTTTTCTCAATCATTTCTGAATGAACTTTATCTTGATTTTCTTTTATAAAAGCTTGAACGTCGGGATTTGTAAGAATTTCTTGACGCATTTTTTCATACCGTTTTTGAAAATTTTCATTTGAAGCTAACCGTTTCAATGTCTGATTTATATTCTCCATATAATCACCGCCTAATCATCAAATGCTTTAAGCATTTCTTCTATTTCACGTTTCTTAGCCTCCAGGTCAGGGCTGGCTGGCTTTTCCTGTTTTTTCTGCTGATTAGCTTGAGGTTCATCAAACCAATCCGGCAAAAGTTCAGTCCTTGTCGGCTTTTGTTTTGTTCCTTTACCACCGGACTTTTTGTTCTCGGCCCAGCTAAGATAGGTTCGATATTCTTTCTTTGCCATTTCCATTGCATCTTTCACCGTTTTAATTTGCAGCCTTGCCCAGTGGCTGGCAATCTTTTCAACATATCCTTTTGTCAGCTTCATTTCATTTCGAAGCATCACAAAATGGAGTAAAACATTAATTACACCTGGCAAAAGTTTCTGTTTAAACATCACATCTTCTATGATTTGAATATCCGATTTTGAAGGCTCAGCCCCTCCGGAAACATCTTTTAAAAACTGTAATGGCGAAGTAGTTTCCAAATATCGAATTAATTTCTCTTCTTTGGTTTTTGGCTCTGAAACCTGTACTTGATGTATTAAAGGCTGCGTACGTTCAACCAAGTTTGGCAGCTGATCATAATTGACAAATTGATACCAATCTCTCGCACCTTTTCGTAATTCCTCAATATCTATTTCACTTGATTCATTAACTGCACTTAAAACGATATTCTTCATTTGAATCGGGTCAATACCATAAAGAAAAGCAAGATTACTGATAACCTCTTTTACCTTTGGTGTTAATGCTTTTTGGGGCACAAGAGTTTCATTCAAACCCGCTGCCAATAAGTTGAAATCAAAGGATTGAGTATCGATTTGGATTTCTTTAGCCTCATGCCTCCCTACGAACCGCTCATTTTCCTCAGGGGCTAAATCAGCGGACACGTCTTGAAGATAATGGAGGCTTCCTGGGGTTTCCGAAGAAAATACGTCCTGAAAGGCCTTCGTAATTTCAGTGAATTCCTTTTCTGTCGGAATCTGCTGATCAGTAAAAAAGCGTTTTAAACGGGCAAAATGATTTTTTCCTATTTTTCGATAGAGATAAATATTTAACATACCATCTAAAAAAAACTGCTCAGGAGTAAGCGGTGGAAATAGTTCATAAATAAAAGACCGTTCTCCATCCTCCACATTCACATACGTTTTTAACAAACCAATACCTTCCAGCTTTAACCTTGCTTCATAAATTTGCTTTAAATTCATTCCTAACAGATTCATCAATAAATGGTGGGTAGAAGATTCTCCCCAAAGTCTATTCTCCTCAAGCTCAGCCCAAAGTGTCATATATAAGCTGAAACAAGTTGATCCAATTAAGGGCTGGTATAAAAACGTCAGTATTTTGCGGTCATAATCATGGAGCAGCCCATTTGCCGATACAATATAACGATCAATCGGAAGAATTTCCTGCCAATGCTGCACCATAAAATTTCACCTTCATATCCGTATTCTTTTTTAGTAGAATCATTAGTATAAAAAAAGAGCCAAAGCCCGCTTTAGCCCCCTATTATTTCTCTTTTTTTATTAGTTCTTTCAATTCTTCAATAAAAACATTGATATCTTTAAATTGGCGATAAACAGAAGCAAAACGAACATATGCCACTTCATCAACATGGGCGAGCCGATCCATGACCATTTCGCCAATATCTTCACTTTTTATTTCAGAAATCCCTTGACTGCGAAGCTCCTTTTCAACCCCATGCGTAATATCTTCCAATTCCTTCAGGGCAACCGGCCGTTTTTCACAGGCCTTAATTAAACCTCTTAATATTTTATCACGGCTGAACTCTTCCCTTGTGCCTTCCTTCTTTACCACTATGAGGGGAATCTCTTCTATCTTCTCAAAAGTAGTAAATCGGTAGCCGCATTCTTCGCATTCCCGTCTCCTTCTCGTTGCTCGTCCTTCATCAACCGGTCGAGAATCCAGTACACGTGTACCATAGTGCTGACATGAAGGGCATTTCATTGTTTAATCAACTCCAACTCTTAACTACGCTAAAGTGAACTTCAGTCAGTAAAGGTTTACTGCCCAAAAATGGGGTAATCCCTGACAAAATCCGATAGTTTTCTTAATCTTATCTTATAAAAAAGTCAGCGTTTGGACAAGTAGAAGTGTTTATTTAATTTCTTTTTATCCCTGTTCAACCGGATAGTAAGTGTTTCACGTACCAACAAAGCGGAAACTTTGCTTTAAAAATTACTTTATCCCAATATTCGTATGTATTTGGTTTATCTTATTAAAATAAGAATTGAGGCGTTTTTTTAATTCGGGAAATGTTCCTAATATCGAAAACTTCTCCGAGGATATAGAAAAATTAACAGCAGTTTCCATTGGTTCTACCGAAACGATTATCGCGGTAAGAGAACAGGAGAATGGTTTATTAATTTCAACAGAAATTTCTCCACGCACTTTTGAAATAGTGGTAATTTGGCAATCTGCATCATCTGTAAATATTTTTTCAACCGAATCAAACACTTGTTCAAAATCAGCTTTATAGTAATGTGTTTTTAAGCTTGAGTCGCTTTGAGAATCAGATGTCTTTATTTCTTTTTTATAACGGGTAAATAAACCGACCAATAAAGCCATATATAAGCCTCCTGAATATCATTTGTCTTAGTATAAATCATTGGTCTTAAAAATATAAAAGGAGATGTAAACAAGTACACCTCCTTTCGTATTATTTATTAAGCGGCTGTCAGCCTGCTGTAACACGGGACATTTTAGCCATCTCTGCTGCTACGTAAAGACATAAATCTACCACACGTGCAGAGTAGCCCCATTCATTATCATACCAAGCAAGCACCTTCACTTTTCTCGTGCGCATGACCATTGTAGACAATCCATCAATTGTAGCAGAGTGATTATTTGTATTAAAATCAATGGATACAAGAGGCTCCATCGTAAAATCTAAAATACCTTTTAATGGGCCATCTGCAGCTTCAATAAACGCATTATTCACATCATCAATCGTAACATCTGTATTTAAATCAACCACTAAATCTACAAGTGAAACGTTTGGTGTTGGCACGCGAAGCGCCATCCCATGCAATTTCCCTTTCAATTGCGGAAGTACCAGTGCTAATGCTTTTGCTGCACCTGTTGTTGTCGGGATGATAGATTGTCCACATCCTCTTGCTCTTCGTAAATCCTTATGTGGATTATCAATATTCTTTTGGTCATTTGTATAGGCATGAACAGTCGTCATAAGACCGCTTTCAATTCCAAACTTCTCATCAAGCACTTTTGCAACTGGTGCAAGGCAGTTTGTTGTGCAAGATGCATTGGAGATGACATCATGCTTTTCTAAATTAAGTACTTCTTCATTTACACCCATAACAATTGTGACATCTTCATTTTTACCAGGTGCAGTTAGAATAACCTTTTTAGCCCCAGCTTCTAAATGCAGTGCAGCTTTTTCCCGTGCATTAAATTTCCCAGTAGCTTCTATAACAATATCAATGTCCAATTCCTTCCAAGGAAGCTGCTCCGGATTACGATTATTTAAAAGTTTAACTCTTTTTCCATTAACAAGTAATTCATCATCTAACGGAATTACTTCCCCTTGAAATGCCCCATGATTTGAATCATACTTAATTAAATGCGCTAATGTCTCTGCTGGATAGCTTGCATTAACTGCAACTACCTCTAATTTATGATTAAGGATTGCTTGTCTAAAAACCATCCTTCCAATTCTTCCAAAACCATTAATCGCAACTCTCGCCTTCATTGTACGGCCCCTTCCGTATTAGTGTTATACTTTTTATCTTTATAAGTTGTTATTAGTATAACACATTTAGAATTAATTGTGATGAATAAAAAGTTTATTTTTTAATAATTTTTTCATGTTATTTTCCTTGCTTACTATAAAAAAAAAAGGAACCATTTTAGGCTCCTTCCTTGAAGTTTTGTACTTATTCTTTATGAATTCCCCAATCAGCCAGTATCTTCATAAGCTGATTCTTGGTCTTATCCACTGATCCATTATTATCGATAACAGCATCGGCAAGACTTACCTTTTCGGATAAAGGCATTTGGGATTGCATCCTTGCTTTGGCATCACTTACGGATAGGCTGTTTCTTTCCATTAAGCGTTTTAATTGTATTTCCTCATTTACATAAACAAGGATGGTTTTATCTGCCATATAGGTAAGTTTGCTTTCAAATAATAATGGGATATCCAGTATAATGACATCTTCCCTGTTCTGCTTTGCTTGTTCAATCTTGTTATTCATTCTACTTCTTACGTCAGGATGAACAATTTGATTCAGCAGCTTTCTTTTGTCCTCTTGATGGAAAATGATTGACCCAAGCTTGGGTCTGTCGATTTCTTCATTCTCCAATAAAATGTCGCTTCCGAATTCTTCAATAATTTTATAATATGCCGGCTCGCCCTTTTGAACAGCAAGGCGTGATTCAACATCTGCATCAATGACCGTTATATTCATTTCCTTCAACATATTAGAAACTGTACTTTTTCCACTGGCTATTCCGCCTGTTAAACCGACGATTAATGTCATACTATTTCCCTTTCTACCTTTTAAATTTTCCATATTCCAATAATAATTAATAAAATTCCCGGCAGGAATGTCAGTCTCTGCACCCATCCAAACCGATGTAAAAAGCGTCCGCTTCTGATGCCAAAGAGGACAAATAAGGAGCTCATAACAGCAACCGAAACCGCTAAATAAATTGGTGAGTAGCCTAACATCGCAGCTCCAATCCCGGCACCGAAAGAATCCAAGGATAGGGCTAACCCCAGCATTAGAGCCTCAATTCCAGTTATCGTTCCGGATTGGTCGAAATCCGCAGACATCGGCTTCTTTAATATGTTAACAGCCAAACCCAGGGAACGAATTTCAAAGTTCACAATTGTTTTTTCCTGGTTTAGAATCTCCTTTTCCTTTTCCGGACGAAAAAATTGATATAACACCCATGCTCCTAATCCTATGAGAATAATGCCTCCAAGGCTGGCTGTTACTTTTTCCGAAAGCATCTTTTCAAGCCCATGTCCAATTGATACGGCTATTAATAAAGAAAGAGCCGAGCATGTCGCAATAATCATAACGGATTTTAGCGGCATAACCATTTTTCTTAAGCCATAGGTAAAACCAACACTAAAGCTGTCAAGACTTAGAGCAAAGGCTAAAATGAGAAGTGAGATGAATTGACTCATGTTGTCTAGGACCCCTTCCTCCAAAATCACTACGATAGTATATGGCAGGAGCCTATCCGGTGTGTTTTAATTCATCCACTTCTTTTATATGGTCATATCAGAAATTAAAATATTTTCACCTTGAGAATTGTCCAGTTCAAGGGACTTCGGAACAAGCTGTTTACTTAGGAAACACTTACGCTTTTCTAAATTCATCGAATCCTTTGGCAGTTAGGACAGTAATGTGTACCTCTGCCCCCGACCGTTGTTTTTACTAGGGGGCGTCCGCATTTTTTACATTCTTCTCCTTTACGTCCGTATACATAAAGTTCTAGCTGAAACATGCCGATTTCACCTTGGGAGTTAACATAAGAACGGATTGTACTGCCGCCCATTTTAACCGCTTCCGATAAGGTCGCAACAATTTCATCATGAAGCAAAGCAATTTCCTTTCGTTTAAGTGAACTTGCCAGCCTTTCAGGATGGATACCGGCACGGAAAAGAGCTTCATCCACATAAATATTTCCTAAACCGACAAGCAGTTTTTGATCCAGCAATGCAGGCTTAATCTTTCGATTTGTCTTCTTTAGCTTAGTTTGCAGATATTTCACAGTAAATTCATCCGAAAATGGCTCCGGACCAAGGCCGGAAAGAGGCGGCTGATTAAATTCAACCCCCTTAAGGTATAAATGCATGGTTCCAAATTTACGTACATCACGATACCTTAATTCGGTCTCATCAGAAAAATAAAAGATAACATGTGTATGTTTATCAAAAGGTTCGTTCTTTGGATAAAGCCCATATCTCCCTTCCATTCTTAAATGGGAGATAAGGGCATATTGATTCGTATAAATGATTAAAAATTTTCCTCTTCTTCCGACATCAACAATCGTTTCACCTTTTAGGGCATCGATAAATTGTTCAATCTCTAAAGGATATTTGATGATTTTCGGCCAGAAGACGGTGACATTCTCAATTGTTTTATGAAGTACAAGATTTTTTAATGTTTTTCGTACCGTCTCAACTTCTGGTAACTCTGGCATTGCCTATAACCCCTTTACTTTGCATCAAACCATGTTGGACCATAAGCATAATCCACTTTTAATGGTACATCTAATTCAATTGCATTTTCCATTACTAAAGGAACCAATTCCTTCAGTATTTCGACCTCGTCCTCAGGTACCTCAAAGATTAATTCATCATGTACCTGCAGAAGCAAGCGTGAATTAAGGCCTTTATCTTTTAATGCTTCATCCATATCGATCATTGCTTTTTTTATTATATCTGCGGCACTGCCCTGGATAGGCGTATTCATCGCAGTCCGTTCTGCAAAACTTCTTAAATTGAAATTTCTGCTTGTGATTTCTGGAATATAACGTCTTCTTTGCAGCAATGTGGATACATAGCCCTTTTCTTTTGCAGAATGAATAATATCGTCCATATATTCTTTTACACCTGGGTAGCTGTTAAGATAGCGCTCAATAAATTGGCCTGCCTCTTTTCTCGATATCCCTAGGTTCTGCGAAAGGCCATAGTCGCTGATTCCATAAACTATTCCAAAGTTAACAGCTTTAGCCTGCCTTCTCATATTGGAAGTTACCTCATCCCTGTTAACATGAAATACCTCCATCGCTGTTTTGGTATGAATATCCATATCATCTTTAAATGCTTGAATCAGCTTTTTATCCCCGGCAATGTGAGCAAGAACGCGCAGTTCAATCTGCGAATAATCGGCGGAGAATATCACCCAGCCTTTTTCTGACGGAACAAAGGCCTGACGAATTTTCCGGCCTTCCTCTAATCGAATAGGAATATTCTGAAGGTTTGGGTCAACGGAACTTAATCGCCCTGTTGCAGTTAACGTTTGCTGAAAGCGTGTATGAACCTTTTCATTTTTTGGATTGATTACTTTAAGCAGCCCCTCAATATAAGTAGATTGCAGCTTACTTAATTGTCTATAGAGGAGAATATTTTCTACTATTTCATGATGAGGTGCTAATTTTTCTAATACATCAGCGGAAGTAGAGTAACCTGTTTTCGTTTTCTTCAATGAAGGGAGATTTAATTTTTCAAACAAAATAATTCCCAATTGCTTTGGAGAATTAATATTAAATTTTTCTCCAGCTAATTCGCATATTTTTTCTTCTATTTCATTCAGCCGCTGCCCAAGCTCCCTTCCCATGGATTCAAGACGGCTCCGTTCTACCTTAATCCCGCAAGATTCCATATCAGCTAGAATCAATGCTAAAGGCATCTCGAGATCAATAAATAATTCGTACTGTTCGTTTCGTTTTAATTCATCTTCAAGCTTACCCTTTAACTTTGACATGGCTGTTGCTTTTCTTACAAGATGCTCGGCTAGTAATGGAGTATCGGGAACTTTTTGCTTTGCACCTTTTCCATAAAAAGATTCATCTGATTGGACATTCGGAATATCATATTTTTTAGCAATAGCAGCCAAATCTTCCTGTGAATCGGAGGGGTTGATTATGTATGAAGCAATTAAAATATCAAAGTCTGTTCCTTTTAAATGGATATCGAATCTTCGTAAAGAAACCTCTGACCTTTTTACATCATATACAGTTTTTTTTCTTCCTTCATCCTCTGCCCAACTTTTAAAAGCTTCAGAATTTAGTGCAAGATCAACCGGCAGATAGAAGGCTCCCTTCTCATTAACGATAGAAAAACCAATGATATCAGCATAATGGTAATTATCATCGAGCATTTCGACATAGAAACAGCTGTCTTCTGTGAATAAATCATTGGTAATTTCATCCGGAATAGTGAATTCAATGTCTTCAAATTGATCAGGGCTAATATCTTGAACAGTTTCACCCAGCTTGTCCAATAACGAGGAAAAACCAAGGTCTTTAAATATTTTAATCACTTTGTCCCTTTCAAAACCGTCATAGCCAATTTCCGCAATGTTTACTTCAACGGGTGCATGGCGTTCAATTGTCGCCAGTTCTTTGCTCATAAGTGCCTGATTAGTATACTCAGAAAGTTTTTCTTTTAGCTTTTTCCCGCTTACCTGGTCAAGTGAATCAATTAACTTTTCTACTGTAGAAAATTCTTTTAACAATTTGATTGCTGTTTTTTCACCCACACCGGGAACGCCTGGTATATTATCTGAGGTATCCCCCATTAATCCTTTCATATCAATAATTTGCTCAGGCGTAAGACCATACTTTTCATTAATGTGTTCGGGCGTATATTCCTCAATATCTGTAATCCCTTTTCTTGTAATTCCAACAGTTGTTGTCTTTGATGACAGCTGTGTTAAGTCTTTGTCACCAGAAATCACTTTTACTTCATATCCATCTGTTTCAGCCTTTAATGAAAGAGTACCAATGATATCATCCGCTTCATAATTTTCAAGTTCATACCTCGAGATGCCATATGCATCAAGCAATTCACGAATATATGGAAATTGTTCGGATAATTCCGGCGGTGTCTTTTGTCTGCCTCCCTTATATTCTTCAAAGGTTTTATGACGGAATGTGGTCTTCCCTGCATCAAATGCCACAAGTATATGGGTTGGCTTTTCATCCTCCAGGATTTTCATTAACATCATTGTAAAGCCATAAACGGCATTGGTATGAATCCCCTTTTCATTGTTTAGCAAGGGGAGAGCAAAAAAGGCCCGATAAGCAATGCTGTTGCCATCTATCAGCACTAGTTTTTTCTTTTCCATTGATTTCACCTTCCAATACCTAACTATTTTTTCAATTCAATAATAAACTCGCTTCCTTTTCCTACATCACTTTTCACAATTATATTTCCATGATGTGACTCGATTAAATGCTTCACAATTGCAAGGCCAAGTCCTGTCCCGCCGGAGTTTCGGCTTCGCGCACGGTCTACCCGGTAAAAGCGTTCAAAAATCCGCGGAATTTCTTCTTTCTCTATTCCGACTCCAGAGTCTATTACATGGACCCGGACATTCTTAACATCGTCTTTCAGGATAATCTTCACATTACCCTCTTCTGGCGTATAGTTAATGGAATTGCTTACAAGGTTAATAAACACTTGTTTTAAACGGTCAAGATCACCGCTAACCAAGAGTTGATCAGGTAAGCTGTTATATTCAAGCTGAATATGTTTGGCTTCGGCTTTTCCTGCAAGTAAGGAAACAACTTCCTTCAACAGTTTATTAATATCAACTTGTTGTATATTTAGTTGAAATCCTTGCTGTTCTATTTTTGAAAGCTCTAATAAATCTTGAATCAAAGATTGAAGACGATCGCTTTCTTTTAAGATAATGGAAAGAAATGCTTCTAATGTTTCTGGATTATTCATTGCCCCATCCATTAAAGTTTCCGCAAATCCTTTAATGGAGGTAACCGGCGTTTTTAACTCATGCGATACATTTGCAACAAAGTCCTTACGCATTTGTTCAAGTTTTTTTATTTCGGTTATATCGTGAAATACTAGTAATACACCTTTCCAAACATTACTAGATCCAATAATTGGAATACCATAAACGTCAAAATACCTTCTCTCAATATGCAAAGGAATTAACAATTGACTTCTGACCTTTTGTTCAGTCCGAAATACTTCCGCAACGATGTGGCATATATCATTTTGTTCAATTACTTCATAATAAAGCTTATTTAAAAAATCACCTGGATTCACATGAAAAATATCAATATAGCCTTTATTGATTAAGTTGATATATCCACGGCTGTCAATAAGAATTAATCCTGCGCCAATATTTTCAATTAATACGCTTAAACGATCCTGCTGCATTTCCTGATTTTTTACAAGATCCTGCAGATTTTTTGCAAGCCTGTTAATAGATGTCCCCAGCATTCCAATTTCATCCAATGAATGGGTAAAAGTTCTTGCCCGATAATTCCCTTTCGCCAATTCGATGGCCACATTCGTCGCCTCTTCAATGGGTTTAGTATATCTGGTGGTAATTCGTATACCAAGATATATAATTACAACAAGTGCCATGCCAAGACTGATTGATAAAATCCACCATATTTGACCATATGCGTGGTTGAGCTCATTCGTTTTGGTACTTAAGAAAATGTACCCTTCATTTTGTCCATTTCTTGTCAGCGGCTTCCAATAATAATGAAGATCATAACCATCGCCTTCTTCAAATCGATCCTCTTGCTGTGTCTTTTTCTTAATAACCTCTTGAATAATTTTCTTCAGTCTGCTGGAATTATGGTCGCTTATTTCACCACTATCAAAAATAAAATCTCCTTTGGTGTCTGTAATCGTTGTTCTGACATTTAATAAATCACTAAACTTTAACAAATCTACTTTATTAAATGAAGAAATACCGCCATTTTCTTCAATGTAAATACCCAGAAGATTTTTTTCAATGATTAGTCGTTCATTAAAGGATTGTAAGTAATAGCTTTTAAATAGCTGACCAAGCAAAATCCCTAAACCAATTAATACTGAGATAATTAACGTAATTAGGGCAATTAGAAGTTTTGTCCGAAATTTGGTCATTCCTCTTTTGGCCCCTCCAATTTATAGCCAAGCCCGCGGACAGTTTTAATATAGACCGGCTTTCTGGTATCTTTTTCAACTTTTTCCCGCAAATGAGAGATATGTACATCCACAATTCTAGTATCTCCAGCAAAGTCATAGTTCCAAACAGCACTCAGCAATTGATCACGAGTCAGTACACGTCCTTTATTTTGCGCAAGATATAGAAGTAATTCAAATTCTTTTAAAGTTAATTCCAAAAGATCTCCCTGAAAAAAAGCTTCGTATTTTTCCGGATAAATTTTCAAACTTCCAATCTCAATGGCCACATCTTCGTCAACTGCCTCTTCAGCAGGTTCAATAGGTACCTGTGATCGTCTTAATATAGCTTTTACCCGTGCAATGACTTCCCGTGGACTAAACGGTTTCACCATGTAATCATCCGCACCAAGCTCAAGGCCTAATATTTTATCGAACTCATCTTCCTTGGCGGTTAACATTAAAATAGGTATCATAATTTTCTCCTGTCTTAGCTGCTTGCATACTTCCATACCATCTAATTGAGGCAGCATAAGATCTAAAATGATTATATTCGGTGATTCCTGTTCTGCCAGTCGTTTCCCTTCTTCACCATCCATCGCTGTAATGACCTCGAACCCAGCCTGTTCCAAATTATATTGAAGCAATGTTACAATTGACTGTTCATCATCGACTACAAGTACCTTTGTTTTCATGATTACCCCCGCTTTTCCATGATATATACGTCTCCATTATAATATAAATTTAATAGGATTACTTGCATACTACTATTTTTCAGCATAATAAAAGGAATGTGGAAGCACATTCCTTTTCTCTCATTTTAAGTTTTAAATTTACTGAGTATAAAAAATTCGGGTAAAGACAGAATGCACCTTCACCCGAAACAAAGTTTGCTTTATACTAATACATTCATAACATTTCGAACGGATTCAACGGATTTGTCTAATGCAGCTTTTTCATCTGCAGTTAATTCAAGTTCAATCACTTTTTCAATTCCATTTGCTCCAAGGATTGTCGGAACGCCCAGGTAAATGCCTTGATAACCATATTCACCTTCAAGATAAGCAATGGAAGGTAATACCCGGCGCTGGTCTTTTAAAATGGCTTCACACATTTCAACTAAAGAAGCTGCGGGTGCATAGTAAGCACTTCCATTACCAAGCAGGTTAACTATTTCTCCGCCGCCTTTTCTTGTTCGTTCAACAATTGCTTCTAAACGATCTTTCGAAATTAATGTTTCCAAAGGAATACCGCCTGCATAGGAATAACGTACGAGAGGAACCATATCATCGCCATGACCACCAAGAACAAACCCGGTTATATCTTTAACCGAAAGATTCAATTCTTGTGCAACAAATGTCCGGAATCGGGCGGTGTCAAGAACACCAGATTGGCCGATGACGCGGTTTTTAGGGAATCCGGACTCTTTGAAGACAGTATAAGTCATAGCGTCAACAGGGTTGGTTAATACAAGGATTGTACAATTTGGAGAGTATTTTACAATTTCCTGTGTTACTGCTTTCATCACCTTTTGGTTAGTTTGAACTAAATCATCACGGCTCATGCCTGGTTTACGGGCAATACCAGCAGTAATCACAACAATATCAGAGTCTTTTGTGTCCTCATAGTTAGAAGTACCGATAATATTTGCATCAAAACCTTGAACAGGGCTTGCTTCGAGCATATCTAAAGCTTTTCCCTTCGTGGGATTTTCCATCTGCGGAATATCAACTAAAACAACGTCTCCCAGCTCCTTTTGCGCTAGCAAAAATGCTGTGGTTGCTCCAGTGAATCCTCCCCCAACAACAGAAACTTTTTTGCGTTTTAAAGATGACATAATAATTATCCCTTCTTCCAATTTAAAATATGTAGAATAAGGGCTGTTGAATAACAGCCCTCTTATTCTATATGATTACGGAAAAATTATTCCATATTCTTAATTAATTCATCACCAAACTCAGAAGTTTTAACTTCTGTTGCCCCATCCATCAAACGGGCAAAGTCATAAGTTACTACTTTAGATGCGATTGATTTCTCTACTGATTTAACAATCATGTTAGCTGCTTCATTCCATCCTAAGTGTTCAAGCATTAACACACCTGAAAGAATTACTGATGAAGGATTAACCTTATCTAGTCCTGCATATTTAGGTGCAGTACCATGTGTAGCTTCAAAAATAGCATGTCCTGTTTCATAGTTGATGTTAGCACCTGGGGCAATACCGATACCGCCAACTTGAGCTGCTAATGCATCTGAAATATAGTCTCCGTTTAAGTTCATTGTCGCAACAACATCAAACTCACGTGGACGAGTTAAAATTTGTTGTAAGAAGATATCGGCGATTGCATCCTTCACAATGATTTTACCTGCTGCTTCTGCATCAGCCTGTGCCTTATTAGCCGCATCTGTACCTTGTTCGGCTTTAATACGGTCATATTGAGCCCAAGTAAATACCTTATCACCAAATTCTTTTTCCGCAAGCTCATAGCCCCAGTTTTTAAAGGCACCTTCTGTGAACTTCATGATATTTCCTTTATGAACAAGTGTTAATGATTTACGTCCTTCTTTAATTGTGTAATTAAGAGCAGCACGTACAAGACGTTTTGTACCTTCTTCAGAAACCGGCTTAATACCAATACCAGAAGTTTCAGGGAAGCGGATTTTATTTACGCCCATTTCTTTTTGCAGGAAATTAAGAACTTTCTTAACAGCATCTGATCCTTTTTCATATTCAATACCCGCATAAATATCTTCAGTATTTTCACGGAAGATAACCATGTCAGTATCCTGCGGGCGCTTAACAGGAGAAGGAACACCTTCAAACCATCTTACCGGACGAAGGCAGACAAACAAGTCTAATTCTTGACGTAAAGCAACGTTCAAAGAACGAATCCCTCCGCCTACAGGAGTGGTTAGAGGTCCTTTAATGGCAATTAAGTATTCTCTGATTACATCAAGAGTTTCTTGTGGAAGCCATTCACCAGTTTTATTAAAAGCTTTTTCGCCGGCTAATACTTCTTTCCATACTAATTTGCGTTCCCCTTTATAAGCCTTTTCAACAGCCGCATCCAAAACTCTAGAAGCAGCAGCCCAGATATCAGGACCAGTACCGTCCCCCTCGATAAATGGGATGATTGGATTGTTTGGTACATTTAATACTCCATCTTTAACTAAGATTTTTTCGCCTTGCATGTTGTGTCTCCCTTCTGCTTATGTAAAAAGCCTTAAAATAGATGTGTATACTGAGCCTAAGGTTAGAGGTTTCTCCCCTAACCTTAGACTTTCATCTCTATTGAATCAATTTTTCTGAAAAAAGTAAAACAAAAAATGTTAATTTCTTTGTTCAATTGGAACATATTTTTGCATTCCAGGACCCGTGTATTCTGCACGAGGGCGGATTAGGCGGTTATTTGCATACTGTTCAAGAATATGAGCAAGCCATCCAGACACACGGCTTACAGCAAAAATAGGCGTGAACAAATCATGATCAATACCTAAGCTGTGGTAAACAGATGCTGAATAGAAATCCACATTTGGCGGTAATTTCTTTTCACCTGTAACAATTTCCTCAATATTAACAGACATATCATACCAGAATGGTTCACCTGTAAGTTCTGTTAATTTCTTAGACATTGCTTTTAAATGCTTGGCTCGAGGATCGCCTTGACGGTACACTCTGTGGCCAAAGCCCATAATCTTCTCTTTTCTCTCCAGTTTGCCGCGAATATATGGTTCAACATTTTCTAGTGTGCCAATTTCGGTCAGCATTTTCATAACTGCTTCATTAGCTCCGCCATGAAGAGGTCCTTTCAATGCTCCAATTGCAGCAGTAATGCCAGAATAAACATCAGATAACGTTGCCACACAGACACGTGCTGTAAATGTAGATGCATTCAATTCATGATCAGCGTGAAGAACAAGTGCCTTATTCATTGCTTCAACAGCGATTGGCTGCGGCTCTTTGCCAGTTAACATGTAAAGGAAGTTCGCAGCAAAGCTTAAATCATTTCTAGGTGCAACTGGTTCAAGACCTTTTCTTACGCGAGCAAAAGTTGCAACGATGGACGGCAGTTTAGCCTGCAGTCTAATTGCTTTACGGTAATTAGCCTCTGGTTCCATCACGTCTGCTTCTTCATCATATAAACCTAATAATGAAACAGCTGAGCGTAATGCTGCCATTGGATGCACTTTTTTAATAGGATACATATTAAAATGCTCAATTACTTCTTGTGGAAGTGCTGCATTTTCAGCAAGCTGCTGCTTCAATTCAGCCAATTCTTCAGCATTGGGCAGTTTAAGATGCCATAGCAGATAAATAACTTCTTCAAAACTAGCGTTTTCAGCTAAATCATCAATATTATAGCCTACATATGTAAGCGTGTCATCGATAATTGAACTGATAGAGGAAGTTGTTGCCACTACTCCTTCAAGACCGCGTGTTACTGTCATAATAATTCTCTCCTTCGCTTTCTAAATTTCCCCATTACCCATATTTTATTTAAAAAATGGTTTACCGAAGCTTTTAAACTGCTTCGATTGTTTTGGATGAATGACTTTACAAGTATTCCATCTCTTTTAGTCCCTTCGGCTCATATACTTAACAGCTGAGCGATTGCTCGGGAAAAGAACATATAATTGCATGCCTATCATTCACAACTAAAAGTTATTTCACAAGTAATTACCATTATAAAATGGTTTATGTAGAAAGGATACGCTTACAAGCTTATTATAAACAATAATCAGATTTTTGTGAATGGTAAGGAATCCAAATTGCAAAAAAATATTTTGCCATACCTGTATGTTAATTATTTTACCATAATAAATGAAATAAGTAGATATGTTAATCTTTTTATTTTAATTTTGAAACTTTCTTCTAATTAAATCGTATATCTTACTACTTTAAAATCAAATCTTGGAAAATTATGCAGAACCGCTAAATAAATGGTAAAATATGAATTAGTTTTTCTTCCCTAGGAGGTTTTACTTTGAATGTAAAATACCTGTACCGAACCTTACGTTTTCTCGTGGTTATTGGTGTTGTTGTATTAGGTTTTTTGGCACTTTTTCAATTATCCAAAGTAACATACCCATTTATTATTGCCATTGTCATAGCCTTTATGATTAACCCGCTGGTTAATTTCTTTGAAAAAAAAGCTAGAATGCCGCGTGCACTTGCGGTAGTCGTTGCACTGATTATTTTAATTGCAGTTTTTGCTGGATTGGTAACATTATTGGTAGCTGAAGTTGTTTCTGGTGCGAACTATTTGGCAAAAGTTGTCCCCGAACATCTTGACACTTTGATCAATTATTTGGAGACCTATTTTACGGCTCAAATTATTCCGCTATATAATCAATTAGCATCTATGTTTAACCAGCTTGGGACCGGACAGCAGGATACGATTATTACGAATATCCAAAATGTAGGAAAAACGATCGGTTCTACCGTTGGGGATTTCATAAAAAATCTGTTTGGAAATATTCCAACTTTCTTTTCATGGATTCCTAATGCAGCAACCGTACTTATTTTTTCATTATTGGCTACTTTTTTTATCAGCAAAGACTGGAAAAGACTGTCTGCAATGGGAGGCAGGCTTCTTCCAAAAAAAGCGCAAGCAAGCAGCAGAACCGTTTTCCTTGATTTAAAAAAGGCATTATTTGGATTTGTCAAAGCACAGCTTACCCTTATTTCAATTACGACAGTCATTATTTTAATTGGTTTACTGATTCTCAGGGTTGATTATGCCATTACCATCGCCTTACTAACGGGAATTGTCGATATAATCCCTTATCTCGGTACTGGAGCAGTATTTGTTCCATGGATTATTTATGAAGCAATTGGTGGAGATATGGGGCTGGCGATTGGCTTAGGAATTCTCTATATTGTTGTTTTGGTACAAAGACAAATTATGGAACCAAAAATTTTATCTTCCAGCATTGGTTTAGACCCCTTAGCGACTCTTATCGCTTTATTCGTTGGTTTTAAATTATTTGGTTTTTTAGGATTAATCATTGGTCCGGTTACATTAGTGATTATTAATACCCTTTACCGTGCTAAAGTATTCCATGACTTATGGACGTTTATCAAAGGGAAAGAAGTATAAAAAGACGTCAGCCTCGCTGACGTCTTTTTTATTATAATACATTAGCGTGACCGTTATAAACAAAGCCTCTTGCCGCATCAACGGTTACTTCCTGGCCCTCTTTAAATAAGTTCAGGGCATCTTCTACTCCTACAATTACCGGAATGCCTAAGTTTAATCCAACAACAGCTCCATGACTGGTTAACCCGCCTTCTTGGGTAATGAGGGCTGCACATTTCTCAAGAGCCGGCATCATTTCACGATCTGAGCCGATAGTAACTAGAATGGAACCTGACTTAACTTTTGCCAAAGCTTCCTCTGCATTATGGGCAAGAACTACTTTTCCAAAAGCAGATTTCCGGCCGATTCCTTGAGCTTTTGCAATAATATCACCTACAACATGAATTTTCATCAAATTTGTTGTCCCCGCTTCTCCAACAGGTACACCTGCAGTGATGACTACTAAATCTCCACGTTTTACGATTCCGCTTTTCAGGCTTTCTTCAACCGCACTTTCAAGCATTTCATCTGTCGTTGTTGCAAATGCCCCTAGCTGTGGATAAACACCCCAAACAAGGGATAAACGACGGCAGACTGTTTCATTAGCTGTTACAGCCACGATAGATGCTTTAGGACGATACTTAGAGATCATTCTGGCTGTATGACCACTTTCTGTCGGAGTTATGATTGATTTAACCTCTAGATTTAATGCTGTATGCGCTACAGATAGCCCAATCGCATCCGTGACATTATGTTCCATACATTTACTGCGCTGGGATAGAATTTCCCTATGATCTAACGCCTGTTCAGCTCGTGAAGCAATATTGTGCATCGTTTGAACAGCTTCTACAGGATAATTCCCCGCAGCTGTTTCGCCCGAAAGCATGATTGCATCCGTTCCGTCAAAAATCGCATTTGCTACATCGCTTGCTTCAGCGCGTGTAGGCCGAGGGTTCCTCTGCATTGAATCAAGCATTTGGGTAGCTGTAATAACCGGTTTTCCTAATGCATTACATTTCTTAATAAGCATTTTTTGCACAAGAGGCACTTCTTCAGCTGGGATTTCAACGCCTAAATCCCCACGGGCTACCATAAGTCCATCTGAAACTTCAAGGATTTCATCAATATTGTCTACTCCCTCTTGGTTTTCAATCTTTGGAATGATGTGGATATAGGTTGCATTATTTTCTTCCAGAAGCTTACGGATTTCAAGAACATCTTTTGCTCTGCGGACAAAGGAAGCAGCAATAAAGTCAATCCCCTGTTCAATACCAAATAAGATATCATTCGTATCCTTTTCAGTAATACCTGGCAGATTTACCGAAACTCCTGGCACATTTACACCTTTTTTATCTTTCAATGTACCGCTATTTAAAATTTTTGTTTGAATCTCTTTTGCATTTTGATCAATTTCTACCACTTCAAGCCCAATCAATCCATCATCAAGCAGGATCCTTGAGCCAACATGGATATCATCAATTAATCCTGGGTATGTAACGGAAAATTTATTTACAGTTCCTTCGACCTCATTCATAGAAATCGTAATATTTTCTCCAGCTTTGAGCTCTATTGCACCGTTCTGCATATTATTTGTACGAATTTCAGGGCCCTTTGTATCAAGTAAAATCGCTATGGTTTTTCCTGTCTTTTTTGCTGCTTCACGAATATTTTTGATTCTCATACCATGTTCATCGTAATTACCATGTGAGAAATTTAACCGTGCGACATTCATGCCAGCATCCATTAATTGTTCCAGTTTTTCAATACTCTCACTTGCGGGGCCAATCGTACAAACAATTTTTGTTTTTCGCAACATTCTTTTTCCTCCTAGTTAAAACGGTCATTATACAAACGAAAAAAGTTAAATTGATAATTCTTTCGAAAGTTTATAGAGATTAAGATCTAATTTATGTTTTTTATTCTCCAGCGCCTCAACAATGTCATAATCTACCAGCTCATTATTTTCGATTCCTACAGCCCTGCCGCCTTTACCTTCAATTAGAAGTTCAACCGCTTTGGCACCTAATCTGCTTGCAAGTACTCTATCAGCAGCAGTAGGAGAGCCACCGCGTTGAATATGTCCCAATACTGATACTCTCGTTTCCAGATTAGCTGCTTTCTGCAGTTCATCAGCAAATTTAACGCCGCTGCAGACTCCTTCGGCTACAATAATAATACTATGCTTTTTACCGCGTTCTTGCCCTTTAAGAAGTCTTTCAGTAATTTCATTTATATCATAGTTTTCCTCAGGAATTAATATGGTTTCTGCACCGCCAGCAAGTCCTGCACATAATGCTATATCTCCTGCATCACGCCCCATAACTTCAATAATAAATGTTCTTTCATGGGAGGTTGCAGTATCTCTGATTTTGTCTACAGCATCAATTACTGTATTTAGTGCAGTATCAAATCCAATTGTTACATCTGTTCCCGGAATATCATTATCAATTGTTCCTGGAACACCAATACAAGGGTAACCTTGTTCAGTTAAGGCCTTGGCTCCTTGATATGATCCATCACCGCCAATAACAACAAGTCCTTCTATCCCACGTGCACGCAGTTGTTCAATTCCTTTTTGCTGCCCCTCTTTCGTTTTAAATTCAGGGCATCGCGCGGAATGGAGCATAGTTCCGCCGCGATGGATAATGTCACCTACTGAACCCAATCCAAGCTTTTCAATTTCTCCAGAAATTAATCCTGCGTATCCGCCATAAATCCCATATACCTCTATATCATGATAAATAGCCTTCCGGACAACAGCCCGAATTGCCGGATTCATTCCAGGAGAATCTCCTCCACTCGTCAGTACACCTATTTTTTTCATGGTTTTTCACCTCAAAATTTAATTAAAAAATATGTAAATCTTTTCACTAAAAACTGGGTTATGAACATATGTCTCATCATGATTTTAATCTTTTTTTATTATTAACATAAGACACTTGAATATTAATAAAATAACATGAAGGAAATGGGTTAACAACATTATCAAACTGGAATCTGAAATTCACGGAATAATCGATTAATTGCAATCGTTTTATACATCTATGTAATCGTTTTTTTGTGAACATTTTTTAACGTCTTGAAATGAAAGAAAAAAGATGCACCCAAATGAGTACATCTTAATTCACCCCGACATAATCATTGATAAAATCAAACTCACCAATCATTCTGAATCGATTGTATCGGTCATCAATTAACTCTTCCGGAGTAAACTTCAATAGTTCTTTTAAGGCATCTAGAATAGTCTTCTCAATTGCTTCAGCCTGCTTTTTAACATCCTTATGAGCTCCGCCTTTAATTTCAGGTATGATTTCATCAATAATTCCTAATTCTTTTAAGTCAGGAGCAGTAATTTTCATTGTTTCAGCAGCGCGTTTTGCCTGTGCTGCGTCCTTCCATAAAATTGCAGCAGCCCCTTCAGGAGAAATAACTGAATAGGTTGAGTTCTCCAGCATATAAATTCGGTTTCCGACTCCAAGGCCGAGTGCACCGCCGCTTCCGCCTTCACCAATCACAATACAAATGACAGGAACCTTTAAACCAGCCATTTCAAATAAGTTGCGGGCAATTGCTTCACTTTGTCCCCGCTCTTCTGCTGCTTTTCCAGGATAGGCCCCTTTGGTATCAATAAAACTGATAATTGGCCGATTAAATTTATCAGCCTGCTCCATCAGTCTTAATGCCTTCCTATATCCTTCAGGATGTGGCATGCCAAAGTTTCTGCGAATATTTTCCTTCGTGTCTTTTCCTCTTTGATGTCCAATTACAGTAACAGGCAATCCCTTAAATTTAGCAATCCCGCCTACAATTGCCTCGTCATCACCAAAAACACGATCACCATGACATTCAAAGAAATCTTCAAATAGGTATGAAATATAGTCAAGTGTCGTCGGACGATTGGGATGTCTAGCAATTTGTACACGATCCCATGGTTTGATATTTTCATATATGTCCTGCTCAAGTCTAACTAATCTTGTCTCTAATTTACTTATTTCGGAACTTAAATCCACATCAGTATTTTGAGTGAATTCTTTCAATTCTGCTATCTTTTTTCTTAATTCTATTAACGGACGTTCAAATTCTAATTCTCCAACCAATTGATTTCACCTCCAGGCTGATGCATTTCAAGGATACTGGCAATTTTCTCTGATAACTCCAAGCGTGAAATAATGGCATCTAATTGACCATGCTTTAAAAGAAATTCTGCTGTTTGAAAATCCTCAGGAAGCTTTTCACGAATCGACTGTTCGATCACCCTCCGTCCGGCAAAACCAATGAGAGCCTGCGGCTCTGCAAAATTATAGTCTCCTAAAGATGCAAAGCTTGCAGACACTCCTCCTGTAGTTGGATGTGTCATTATAGATATAATTAATCCCCCATGGCTCGAAAACTTTTTCAACGCCACACTAGTTTTCGCCATTTGCATTAAACTAATAGCACCCTCTTGCATTCTCGCGCCGCCAGAGGCAGTAAAAATAATAAATGGCACATTAAGCTCATCTGCTTTTTCAATTGCTAATGTTATTTTCTCACCAACAACTGAACCCATACTTCCCATACGGAATGAAGCGTCCATAATAGCCACGACCGCTTTACAGCCGCCTATAGTTCCTATCCCCGTTACTACTGCTTCATTTAACTTACTTTTTTGCCGGTCCTTTTCAATCTTTTCTAGATATCCTGGGAATCCAAGCGGATTCTTTGAAATCATATTATCGTTTATTTCCTCAAAACTTCCTTCGTCGATAAAGCTTTCAATCCGCTCACCGGCATTCATTTGAAAATGGTACTGGCAATGTAAGCATACCTTATGATTTTTTAATAATTCCTTTGTATACATAATTTTCTTACATGATGGGCATTTAGACATAATTCCTTCGGGAACATCATGTTTCGCAGCTTCCGTTGGAATGGTCGCATATTTTTTCTTTTTGGTCTGATTTTTTGTAAAAAGATCTTTTAACGCCAAGTTTGAATCCTCCCTTGTATAACCCTGCCAGATGAAAAGCTCCCTATTAAATCTATTCAGCAGTCTTTCTATCTGACGTAAATCTCATACATTGCAGATGACCGAAAAGTGGTCAGACCACTCATTTGTTAAAAATGCCCAATAGTCAAGGCTTGTATCATTTCTACTATAAATTAAAACAGGTCTAATTTTTGTAAGTATTTGTCGTCATTAAACAGACAAATTTCGTAATTCGCGATAGGCGGAAATAACTTTACTCTCATCTTTTTCCGCCAAAGCCTCCAATAAAAACAAATAATCCTCACGTTTATATTTGGGAGGAATTGGTGTTAAAGAATAATAATAATCTTTTAGTATTAACCATATTCTTAAAAATAGGTTATTATCCGCTAATAGCACGATACGGTAGAAAAATTCATCATCTTCAATGTTTTCTTTGAATGCTGCCCATTCAATCAGATTAAGAAATTCTTCTGGTTCAGCACGCTTTTGTACTAATTGAAGGCAGTCCATTTCAATAATATTTTTTGTTTCATATACATCTTTTTTAGCTTTCTCATCTTGTAAAATAAACGTACCTAGAAGCTGTACGAGCTGGTGACCGCGAAAATCCCGGAGAAACGTCCCTTCCCCTCGCTTTGTCTCAATTAAACCTAGAAGTTCCAAAGCTCTTAAGGCTTCCCTAACGGAAGAGCGCCCGACATCCAGGCGCTCTGATAGTTCCCGCTCAGAAGGTATTTTATCACCAGGCTTTAGCCCATATGCACTTATCATTTCTCGTAAATATTCAACAATTTTCAAGTACACTTTTGAAGCTGCCACTTAACAAATCACTCTTTTCCAATAATAGCGAGCCTCTTGGTTTTTTCTCTTACATCTTCAGGATCTACCTTTATTCTAGCAACACCTGTCTCCATAGCTGCTTTAGCAACTGCTGCCGCAACATTTGGTGCAACACGAGGGTCAAATGGGGCGGGAATAACGTAATCCGCGCTTAATTCATTATCTTTGATTAAATTTGCGATTGCCTTTACTGCAGCAATTTTCATTTTTTCATTAATATGTGTCGCACGGACATCAAGTGCCCCGCGGAAAATGCCAGGAAAGGCAAGAACATTATTGACCTGATTTGGGAAATCAGAACGGCCTGTACCGACTACCTTTGCACCAGCTGCTTTTGCTTCCTCAGGCATAATTTCCGGCACAGGATTGGCCATTGCAAAAATAATAGAATCTGAATTCATTGATTCAACCATTTCTTTAGTTAAGGCACCAGCTACAGAAACACCGATAAAAACATCTGCACCTTTAATTACATCTTTTAAACTCCCGGTTAAATTATCGCGGTTAGTAAATTTTGCAACTTCCGCCTTGACCGTGTTCATTCCTTGAGGACGGCCTTCATAGATAGCCCCTTTTGTATCACACATGATGATATCCCTGACTCCGTAGCTGTACAGCAATTTAATAATAGCAATTCCTGCTGCACCGGCACCACTTGCAACAACTTTTATTTCCGTCATTTTTTTTCCGACAAGTTTTAGAGCATTAACAAGGCCTGCAACAGTAACAATAGCAGTACCGTGCTGATCATCATGAAAAATTGGAATGTTTGATTCCTTTTTCAGCCTTTCTTCGATGACAAAACAATTCGGTGCAGCAATATCCTCAAGGTTTACCCCGCCAAAGGACGGTTCCAGCAACTTAACAGTTTCGATAATTTTATCCACGTCCGTTGTATTTAGACAGATAGGAAAAGCATCGACACCAGCAAAACTTTTGAATAATACAGCTTTTCCTTCCATAACAGGCAAAGCTGCCTCCGCTCCGATATTTCCTAAGCCCAAAACAGCAGTACCATCAGATACGACAGCCACCATATTGCCTTTCATAGTATAGTCATATACTGTTTCCGGCTTTTCATAGATATCCTTACAAGGTTCAGCAACACCTGGTGAATAAGCCAAGCTTAAATCATGAGCATTTCTAACAGGTACTTTCGATTTTGATTCTAATTTTCCCTTATGAATTCGGTGCATATGTAATGCTTCTTCCCGCAAAGTCATGAATTGTCACCCCTCAATAGAATAGCGGAAGCACCTTGCCATTGCAGGACATATGAATAATAAGTCCCATGGTAATGGAGCAGACTGCTTTCTAAATTATTTATTATTTTCTTATTATTCTATATTTTAGAAAACATTGCAAATATAAAGTGAAACTGTAATCAATAGTTTTTTTCATTCCATTGATAGTTAAACCCGGTTTACTGTTTTACTATCGTTGGCTGCCACCGAGAAAGAGTCAATACTGCTCCGATTGGCTCAGACTGCCCTGCTATAAGCATCGGTAAGTTTTGCTGTATCTTACCAATCGGGCATTTACGGGCAGTTGATCCGCCGCTTATAATTATTGTTTTTTGCTAATGCTAAACCTTGAAGCTGCGGTCTTACTTCTCGATAATGCGGGATAAAAAAACTATTATGGCGGTGGTCAGACCACGCCTGTCCCTTTAACAATATAACATAATCTCAATAGTTGTAAAGATTTAATCTTTTAGAACCACATTTTGCATTCCCAGTATTTCTTTTAAAGAATGCATCAATTTAGGCGTTGGGGTGATATTTTTTTCCATGCCTAAACGGAGAGTTTTCCGAACCGCTTCAAAATGGATAATAACACTCGTTTTCCCTTTATTGTTTTCAAGGAGGTGATTCACGTCCTTAAGAACTATTTCTTCATCTTTATCTTTACTGATTTTTAAATATAGTACAGACTGCTTGTCGGAATGGCTTTTTAGCCATTCACCGATTTCATGAACCTGCTGAATGATAAACTGCAGTTTCCCCTCTCTCTCTTCAACCTTTCCTTCCAGCAATGCAAAGTTTCCATGGTTTAATAGTACAGAAAACCTTTTATAAATATTGGGAAATGCGATTGCTTCCATCTCTCCGCTAGAATCACTGATAGTTAAAAATGCCATTAGCTCTCCTCGTTTTGTGCGAATGGTTTTTAACGCAGAGATATAAACGCCAACAGCAGCCCGATGAGAGCCTGAGTTCAAATGAAATAAAGGCTGTGCACCACTTTGACTAAGTTCTTTTTCATAAATGGAAATTGGATGATCAGAAAGATACAGTCCAAGCGCCTCTTTTTCAAATGATAGTTTATGTTCCTGGCTGATAGGGTCAACTATGACATATTTCGGTTTAAGGTTAAATTCTTCTTCAAATAAATCAATTTGATTGGAGTCATCCGGTTTGAATATTTGGGCATGTTCTATGGCAACATCCAGACTTGCCAGTAAAACCGCCCGATCCATGCCAAATTCATCGAAGGACCCGGAGTGAACAAGAAATTCCAATGTTTTTCGGTTAATAGCCTTATTGGACACTCTTATGCAAAAATCGAATAAATCTGCAAACCTTTTTTTCTTCCTAACTTGAAAAATTTCCTTCATAGCCGCTGCACCTACACCTTTAATAGCAGCAAGGCCGTAGCGGATAGCGCCGTTTTCAACTTTGAAAGAAAAACTGCTCTGATTTATGGACGGTGGAAGAACGGTAATATCCTTTTGTTTTGCTTCCATTACATATTGGGCAATTTTCGACTCATTGCCAATTGCAGATGTTAATAGCCCTGCCATAAAATAGACTGGATAATTCGCCTTTAAATAGGCTAATTGATAAGCAATCATACTATAAGCAACCGCATGACTGCGGTTAAACCCATAATTGGCGAAACGGACGATTAAGTCGTAAATTCCATTGGCAGCTGCTTGTTTATAACCCTTTTGAAGTGCGCCTTGAACAAAGTGATGCCGCTCTTGGTCAAGCACTTCTTTTTTCTTTTTTGATACAGCTCTTCGTAACAGGTCAGCCTCACCAAGTGAAAATCCTGCCATTTTCGAGGCAATCTGCATAATCTGTTCCTGGTATACAATAACACCATACGTATTCTCGAGAATAGGCTTTAGGTCACGATGTGGATATTCAACCGGCTCCCGCCCATGTTTCCGATCAATGAAAAGCGGAATATTTTCCATCGGCCCTGGACGATATAAAGCATTAACTGCCACAATATCTTCAAACCGTGACGGTTTTAATCTTTTTAATACTTTTCTCATACCTTCGGATTCAAGCTGAAAAATCCCGGTCGTTTCTCCTGCTGCTAATAATGTAAAAGTCTTTGAATCACTAAGAGGGAACGAGTGGATGTCCAAAGTCTTCCCGGTATGACGTTTAATAGAGGCTAGAATCATTTCAATCAAGGTTAAATTCCGCAGTCCGAGAAAGTCCATTTTAAGAAGACCCATTTCCTCAAGATATTCCATTGAATATTGAGTTAAATAAACATGACCGGAACCCTGCTGAATGGGAACTAAATCAATAAGCGGTTTTTCGCTTATCACAACACCAGCAGCATGTGTAGAGGTGTGTCTAGGAAGCCCTTCTAATTTCAAGGCTGTTTCATAAAGCCTTTGATTCATGGGTGTATCGTTAACAAATTTCCTCAGACCTTCGGATTCTTTATATGCGGCTGATAAGCTGGTCCCCAGCCTTGAAGGCACTAATCTTGATACATAATCCAATTCCTTTGAATTCAATCCAAAGGCACGTCCAACATCTCGTAAGGCAGCCTTGGCTGCCAATGTACCAAATGTAACAATTTGGGCTACATGGAGCTCGCCATATTTTCTTGCAACATAATCAATCACTTCGTCCCGGCGATGGTCTGGAAAATCAATATCGATATCAGGCATTGAAATCCTTTCAGGGTTTAAGAATCGCTCAAATAAAAGGTTATGTTGAATCGGATCAACATCTGTAATATATAAAACATAAGCAACGAGTGATCCCGCTGCCGATCCCCGGCCCGGACCTGTTAAGATACCATTCTCCCTTGCGAAATTCATAAAATCCCAAACAATTAAAAAATAATGACTAAATTTCATTTTTTTAATGACTGTTAATTCATAGGTCAATCTTTCTATATACTCCTCGGAAGGAGAAGAAATGCGTTCCATTAGGCCTTTGCGGCACAGCTGTTCCAGGTATTCCTCTGCAGACAGACTTTCATCACCAGTCGGAAAAGCAGGCAGGTACGTCCTATTAAATTCAATATTCACATTGCATCGTTCGGCAATTCGAAGTGTATTTTCTATCGCTTCCGGAAAATCAGCTAAAACACCGTCCATCTCTTCCGCTGATTTTAGATAAAACTGGTCGCTTCCTAATTTCTCACGAGTGTCATCCTGTAATTTATCTCCATTCTTAATGGCCAGGAGGCATTCATGAGCAAACATATCATTCTTTTCGATGTAGTATACTTGGTTGGTCGCTGCAAGCGGGACTTTCATTTCTTTTGCCAGCAATAATATTTGAGGATAAATAGCTGCTTCTTGTTTTAATTGATGATTTTGCATGGAAAGAAAGAAGTTTCCACTGCCAAAAAGAGCAATATATTTTTGAATTAATTCCTTTGCAATTTCAATTTCCTCATTTAATAAGGCCTGTTCAATTTCTCCTTCTATGCCTGGTGTAATCGCAATAAGACCAGCAGCATAATGCCGCAGCCATTTATATGGAATTCCCTTTTCAGACTTCGTCTGAACCGCACTGGAAATTTTCAATAGATTCTTATATCCTGTTTCATTTTCTGCTAAAAGCACAAGCGGAAATGCATCATGACTATCCCGTGTGCCTTCCACATCCACTGTTAAACCAATTATGGGTTTAATCCCATGCTGTTTACATAGTTTGTAAAATTCAATTGTTCCGTACATTACATTTCGATCCGTCAAAGCAAGCGCACGAAACCCTTTTTCCTGAGCTTTCTTTACTAACTCAGGCACTGAGGCTGTGCTTGTTAATAAACTATACGCACTATAAACATGCAGGTGAATAAAAGCCATTTCATCACACCCTTAAATACATGAATTCAAATTCTATTATAAATCTTTACTTAGAAAAAAGAAAATATGTTCTCATTTTAAAATTCATATTTCCCTATGCCTGTCCATATAAATGGTGGTATGAGTATTTATTTTAATTAAAGGACGGAGGAAGAATGAAAGAAATCGGCTTTTTTCCTGCTTTTATTGAAAGTTATTTTATAGCCCTGGGAGTCTTGCTCGGCGGCTCATTGATTGGGGGAATTGCTTCCTTTTTGACCGGACAGCCTCCATTGACCACCGTCTACCGGCTGTCCTCTGCTCTTCGAATATGGGCAATTGTTGCGGCGATTGGCGGTACATTTGACGCCGTCTACACGTTTGAACGGGGACTGTTAAATGCAGATACAAAAGATTTGTTTAAACAATTTTTATTAATCCTGTCTGCTTTAGGAGGAGCCCAGACAGGCGCCCTTATCATAAATTGGATGACACAGGAGCATATATCATGAGAATCCCTCCCTATTACAGGAGACCATCATGGCAGCGCTTTTTTGCTGGTATGGCCATTGGCGGTGCGATAAGCTGGTGCATTTTTTTATATATTTTTGGGGTCTGGCAGGAAGATAATGCAAAGCTTATTCGTAAACAGCGGCAGGATATTTTAGAACTTAATCATGATATTAAGATATGGCAGGAAGATTATAGGGAGTTAAATAACCGTAATTTAGAAAAAATCACTGTTCAAAAGATTCAAATTAAAATTACTAATTCCCAGAGATATAAACTGGACGATTTCAGTGTCTTTGAAACAGAAGAAGCTGTTCGCGATGACATTAAAATGGTTTTAGCAAAGGATTTGGAAACCGTCGCTAAAAGCAAGGATTTAATAAAAAAAATCATTGAAAATAAACCGATTAAAATCAATGAAAAAAGGTATAAATTAAAGGTAAAAGAAATGATTATTTTTACCACACTAACCGTGCAGCTGGAAATTCAATTCGATGAATAGAAACGGCCGAGCTTTCACTGGCCGTTCCATTTTTTTATAATCTACTCACAAACCTTGTTTAATTCATTTATTACATCAGCTGTTTGATCCCATGAATAAATAGAAGCTCCGGCTGCCAGCGGGTGGCCTCCGCCATTAAATTTCCTGGCGACCTCATTAATAACCGGTCCTTTAGAACGGAGGCGGACCCTTATTTGGTCTGATTCTTCAATGAAGAATACCCAGGCCTTAATATCCTTTACATCACTTAAAACTCCAACTAATAGAGAAGCCTCTGCAGGTCTTGCCTGAAATTCCTTCATCAGCTCTTTTGTTAGTTTAACAACAGCCACACCATTCTTATGAAACTCAAAGTTTTGCAGTACATACCCTTTTAACTTAATAATATTAGGTTCGAGCTCGTACATTTTGTCGAATAATTCCGGCCGTGAAAACTTGTAATGGATTAACTCCCCAGCATAAGCAAATGTTTTTTCTGTGGTACTTGGAAAAAGAAAACGACCAGTATCCCCGACAATTCCTGCAAATAACAGCCTTGCCGCTTCATCATTTAGTTTCAATCCCTGATCTTTTCCAAATAAATAGAAGTCATATATTAACTCAGAGCAGGAGCTTGCCGTTGTATCTACCCATACTAAATCCCCATATGGATCAACATTTGGATGGTGATCAATTTTAATCAGCCTGTCACCCATTTGATATCTGGAATCACATATTCTTTCGGTATTTGCTGTATCACAAACTATGACTAATGCTCCTTTATATACTTCATCATCGATTACATCAAGTATCCGCATATATTGGAGAGTCGGTTCATCATTGCCGACTGCATAAATTTTCTTTTCAGGAAAGGATTCTTTTAAAATTTCCACCAGACCGCCTTGGGATCCGTATGCATCAGGGTCTGGACGGACATGCCGGTGAACAATGATGGTTTCATATTGTTTAATAGTTTCTAATATTTTCTCTTTCATAAGCGCTCCTTAACATTTAATAAAGTGAAACTTCAATCAACGGGGTTTTTCCCACCCTCTGCTGGCTGTTAGTTTTACTAATCTGGCTTATACGGGCAGATATCCCCTCGTTCATACTTCCTTCGAAGCGGGGTCTTACTCCCCCGTAAGCACGAGATAACTTAAACCTCTTATGGCATTTTTCACTAATTAAAGTTACAATAAAGTGAAACTTCAATACAATTTTTTAGATGAATGAATCAGGCAGTTATGGGCCGTTAATCCCCCATCCCTTTTGCTAATGCTAAACCTTAATTCGGAAGTTTTACTGCCCGTTAAAGGCGGTATTAAAATTGATTTTAAACTGGAAGGAGTAGAGCATGTTTATCTTCGTGTTTCTCATTATTATTTTACTTGTTTTCTATTTATTTTATAAAACAAAATATTTTAGAAGCAGCCGTCCTGTTGAAAAGAAATGGTTATCTGCTAAGTCAAATATTGTCCTTGGCTTATTTGTCTTTTTATTTGGGTTAAATCATTTGATTTATATTGCTGAATCCACAGTAAATTACATTATTGCAGTCATATTTATTCTTTATGGGGCTTACTTTGCCTGGATTGGATTCAAAAAATATAAACACTATCTTCCCTTTGCCATTAAAGAAGCAGAGGAATTAAACACAGAAAACTAATCATTTTAGCCGCTCCTTGATGGAAGCGGCTTTCATTATGTAAGATAAAATATATGTCAGCTTCTATCAAGCAGCTGACATACCATCAAAGCTTTTCCTACCAGAGTTCCGCCATTAAAAACTTCCACATCCACTTTTCCAAACTTTCGTCCAACTTCTAAAACCTTAGGATATATTTCCAGCCTGCTTTCTATTTGAACGGGTTTAATAAAGTAGATTGTCATATTTTCAACGACCAAATCACCTTTTTTGTAACCGCGTAATACTCGATTAGCCGCATCAGAAACAAGTGTTGTAAATACCCCATATGAAATCGTACCAAGATGATTGGACATCTGTGGAGTCACTTCTAACGTAAAAACATTTTCACCTTTCTCTTTATTATTCATGATATCCATTTGATTTGTGACGATGTCATCTATCGTTTCACCCACTTGAGGCTGTCCCTGATTCATCTGCAGTGCCTTCAAAACATCCTGCCTGCTGATGATTCCTTCTAAACGACTCGAATCATCAATTACCGGCAGCATTTCAATCCCCTCCCAAACCATCATATGGGCTGCTGAAGCAACACTGATTCTGCCGTTTACTGCCATTGGATGTTTCGTCATGATTTTTTCAATAGCAGTTTCCCGGTCTTGACCTAGAATATCCTTACTTGTAATCATTCCTTGAATCTTCATATTTTGATCAACAACAGGATAACGGCTATGGGTGGTCTCTTGGTTTAATTCATGCCATTTTGAGACCTTATCTGTATTTTTAAGATAATAAGTTTCTGATAAAGGGGTTAAAATATCTTCTACCAAGATAATTTCCTTTTTGATTAACTGGTCATAGATTGCTCTATTAATTAGTGTTGCAACTGTAAACGTGTCATAGCTGGAGGAGATGATTGGCAGTTCGAGTTCATCGGCAAGCCTTTTTACATGCTCTTCTGTGTCAAAACCTCCTGTAATTAAAACCGCTGCTCCTGCCTTTAAAGCAAGTTCATGTGCCTTTATCCGGTTACCGACAATTAAAAGGCTCCCAGCGTCTATATATTTCATCATAGCTTCTAATTTCATGGCACCAATAACAAATTGCTTCAAAGTTTTATGTAATCCTGTCCGTCCGCCTAAAACTTGGCCATCCACGATATTTACCACTTCAGCAAATGTCAGCTTTTCAATATTTTCCTTTTTCTTCTGTTCTATGCGAATGGTTCCTACCCGTTCAATAGTGCTGACATATCCTTTATTTTCTGCTTCTTTGATTGCGCGATAGGCCGTCCCTTCACTTACATTCATTGCTTTGGCAATTTGTCTGACTGATATTTTTTCACCAACTGGAAGTCCATCAATATACTGTAATATTTGTTCGTGTTTTGTAGCCAAGACCTTCACCCTTTATACTTTCGAATTCATATCTCTCTCCTGCTTACCAGAAAATTATATCTAAATTCCATTATAAAGTTTTAAAAGGCCTGATTCAATGTCGTTTCTTACATTAAAAAGCTTCAGCACCTTGAAAAGGTGCTGAAGGATCGGATTTTTTAACAAAACCTTTTATTACAATGAGCGGGATTTTCGTTTTAAGTCCTGAGTCTGCACTTTATTTGTTTGTCTTTTCGGTGCATAAAGCAAGCCGGTTAAATTGCCTGCAATCACCATCAGAGCAAATGCAAGCCAAGCAATCGCGAAAATCCCCTGAAGTCCGTCAGCTGTTACGGATAATCTTGGAACAGCAAAATAAAGCATAAAACCGCAAAGTAATAAACACAATAAGTATCTGTTTTTCTTCAACACTATTTCCTCCCTTAAAAAAACTGCTTGTTTCATTTTTATGCATAAGGGAGGAAAAAAAGTATGTGAAAACCTAATAAAGTGAAACTTCAATCAGTGGTTTTTTTTCATCCCCCACTGATTGTTAGTTGAACCAATCGGGCTTCTACGAGCAGAAGATTCCCCACTTCAATGCTTCTAGCTTACACTAAGCATTGAAGCGGGGGGCTTACCGCCCGTTAAGCGGAATAACTTCTATATTTCAATAAATTCTCCAGGATTTAGTACTTTGCCATTTTTATCTACTAGTAATTCCGTAAAACGATATGGGTCCTGTTTAATTGGCGGGAATGTGTTGTAATGAATAGGAACAACTGTCTTCGCCTGTAAAAGCTTAGCAGCATAGGCAGCATCCTCAGGTCCCATGGTGAAATTATCACCAATCGGCAGAAATGCAACATCAATTTGATTACGATCACCAATCAATTTCATATCTGAGAAAAGACCCGTGTCCCCGGCATGGTAAATGGTCTTTCCTTCATTACTGAACAAAACACCTGTAGGCATTCCACAATAAACGATTTCATTATTATTGGTTGCAAAGGCTGAACCATGGAAAGCTTGGGTAAACTTGATTTTTCCAAAATCAAATTGGTAAGCACCACCAATATTCATTCCATGAGTTTTGACACCCTGCCAGCTTAAGAAAGTAGTAAGGTCTGCATTGCCCACTACAAGGGCATCATTTCTTTTCGCTATCTCGACTGTATCGCCCACATGATCATTATGACCATGCGTTAAGATAATCACATCCGCTTTTACTTCATCAGCCTTAAGATCAGTTAAACTATTGCCAGTAATGAACGGGTCAATTAATATGGTCTTTCCATTTGTTTGTATTTGAACTACTGAATGTCCATGATATGAGATTTTCATCTTACCAGCTCCTTTAAAAAATTTGATCTATATTGTACTTCCATAAAAAAATGAAAATTCCTTCTCTATTTATACCCAAATCCTTCTTGTTTTAGGACTTGCGGATTTCTGATAGTTTACTTTTTGATTTTAAATTGATACTCTCAAAATGGATTTACATGTTTAAGGAGGCCGAAAATAAATGAATCAGCGATTAGAAAAGCTGCAAGCATGGATGAAGGAAAATGAAATAGAGATTAGTTTCCTAACCTCTTCAGAGAATGTCTTTTATTTAACCGGTTATTTTACTGATCCCCACGAACGGCTGCTGGCATTAGCAGTGTTTCAGGAAGCAGAACCATTTTTAGTTTGCCCGGCAATGGAGGTTCATGATGCAAAGCAGGCTGGCTGGTCACAAGAAATTATCGGTTTTAGTGATATCGAAAACCCTTGGGAACTAATTCAAAAATCTATTAATAAAAGAATCAATCATATTTCCAAGGCTTCCATCGAAAAGGAACATATGAATGTAGACCGATATGAGCAGCTCCAGCATTTGTTCCCGAATGCTGTGTTTGTTTCAGCAGAAGAAAAAATTAGAATGCTTCGCATGATAAAAGATGCAAAAGAATTGAAAAAGATTGAAGAAGCTTGTGCTCTTGCAGACTATGCTGTTGAATTTGGGGCAAGCGAAATTAAGGAAGGAAAAACAGAACTTGATGTCCTAAATGCCCTGGAATACGCCCTTAAGAAAAAAGGGGTTACTGAAATGTCCTTTTCCACCATGGTCTTAACCGGTGCCAATGCCGCCTCGCCTCATGGAAATCCTGGAGAGACCAAAATTCAAAAAGGAGATTTGGTTTTATTTGACTTAGGAGTAGTGGTAGACCGATATTGCTCGGATATTACAAGAACTGTTGCATATGGTGATATCAATGATAAACAAAAAGAAATCTATGATACTGTGTTAAGGGCGCAATTGGCTGCAATAGATGCAAGCCGACCAGGAGTTACAGCTGCCGAAGTTGATCTCACCGCACGAAAAGTAATTGCAGATGCCTGCTATGGTGAATATTTCCCTCATCGACTTGGACATGGACTTGGAATTGGTGTACATGAGTATCCATCCATGACAGAAACAAACCAGCTTGTCCTTGAAGAGGGCATGGTTTATACGATTGAGCCAGGCATTTACGTACCAAATGTTGCAGGAGTTCGAATTGAGGATGATGTCTATATTACGGCAAATGGTGTAAAAGTACTGACTAAATTCCCGAAAGAACTGCAAATCATAAAATAAAGTAAGAATTCAAATTAGTGAGGAGTTTCCCCATTCCTGGCTTATACTGAAGCGGGGGATCACTGCCCGTAAATACAGGATAAAATTTTTACAGTTATTTACATTGAATTTTTAATGATTTTGCAGTATTATACTTATACAAGCTGCGTTGTACGTAATGATAATAAAGTTTTAACCTTTAAACTGTAATAGGGAGTTTTTATTACGAAGATGAAATGACAAACCTCTGTCTATAGGACATGGAGGACAAGCAGGAAGCTTCGTGCGAACACCCACTTTGAGGAGTGGTGGTTTAAAACTTTCTTATAATAAGTACGGCAAATGCGGCCTGCTTTTATTTCACAAGTAAACCAGCATCGTTTAGATGCTGGTTTTTTATTATCGCAAGAGAAGTTCCATCGTATCTCTATACTCCACCTTATGAGCCTCAGCAACTGCTTTATAGGTAACATAACCTTCAAGTGTATTAATCCCTTTTAACAATGCCTCATTGTCAAGACACGCTTTTTTGTATCCCTTATTAGCAATATCTATTGCATATGGAACCGTCACATTTGTCAGGGCAATTGTTGAGGTTCTAGGCACAGCCCCCGGCATATTAGCTACCGCATAATGGACAACACCATGTTTTACATACGTTGGTTGATCATGGGTTGTAATTCGATCGGTAGTTTCAAAAATACCGCCTTGGTCAATCGCAATATCTACAATTACACTGCCGGGCCTCATCGACTTAACCATTTCTTCCGTTACTAACTTTGGTGCTTTTGAACCTGGTATAAGAACCGCTCCAATGACAAGATCCGAATCACTGAGGGCTTCAGCAATATTATAATGATTTGACATTAAAGTCGTAACATCCGAACCGAAGATATCATCTAATTGCCTAAGTCTCTCGGGGTTTAAGTCGATAATCGTAACCCTTGCGCCTAATCCAACCGCCATTTTTGCGGCATTTGTTCCAGCCATACCGCCCCCAATAATTGTCACTTTTCCTCTATGCACACCAGGAACTCCTGAAAGAAGAATACCCTTTCCTCCATATATCTTTTCTAAAAACTGGGCTCCAACCTGGGCAGCCATCCTTCCCGCAACCTCACTCATAGGAGATAATAATGGCAGGCTGCGATTGGGAAGCTGAACAGTTTCATAGGCAATTCCAATTACTTTTGAATCAAGCATTGCTTTCGTTAATTCCGGTTCAGCTGCTAAATGTAAATATGTAAATAGAATTAAGCCTTCACGGAAGTATTGATATTCACTTGGCAGAGGTTCTTTTACCTTCATCACCATTTCCACCGCCCATGCTTCCTTTGCAGTTTCCACTATTACAGCTCCTGCTGCCTTATAATCTTCATCTAAAAATCCCGAACCGAGTCCTGCGCCTTTTTCAATCATCACATCATGGCCAAATTTTGTAAGGTTGACAACCCCTGCAGGCGTCATTGCCACCCGATTCTCATTGTTCTTAATTTCTTTAGGTACTCCAATCCGCATGGTTCTTACCTCCCATTACTATAATTCTTACATTCAGAATAATATGGTCAAAGCCTTGCCAAAGGAGGCAAGGCATTTTTTGATTATTAAATGAAAAACGGATAGCCAAAACCAAATCCAAACGGATAACCAAAGCCAAATGGTCCTCCCCAGAATCCCCAAGGTCTTCCCCAGCCCCAGCCAAATCCACCCCAGAGACGGGTATCACCCGTTTGATAATTCATAGCAGGATAATAAGACATATGCTGATAACTCGGGCCCATATACATATTTGTATTCATCATGTAACCTCCTCATGTATTGTCACTAAAGATTATGCAATCAGCCCGGCAATGTCTTGGGTGAACATCCTGTTTAAGGAAAATTTTTAGGCAAAAAATAGAGTAGGCGCATGAAAAAATTTCATGCGCCTCTCACAGATCCGTACGTGCGGGTCATCGCATACGGCTCCTCCATGCTTATCCCCGCTGGGGATGTAGCTCATTGTAAATGTCTAAAAGAAA
>NZ_JAMBNQ010000089.1 GCF_023715155.1 Neobacillus mesonae | reverse complement strand
AGTACCATCTGGACGTGGGAGAGAAAGTTCGAAGAGCAAGGTGTCGAGGCTTTGTTTAAGCGGAGAGGAAGGCCGAAGCAAATGACAGCCAAGAATAAAAGCAATAAGAAGAAAGTAGAGGAATCCTCTGAACTTGAAAAAGTCCAACGTGAAAATCGTATGTTAAGGATTGAAAATGAATACCTAAAAAAACTAAGAGCCTTAATGCAGGAACCAGAAAATATAGACAAAAGCAAGCGCAAGTAGTCACTGAATTAAGGCAGAAATATAGCTTATCAGAGATTTTGGAGGTCGTAGACCTCCCCAAAAGTGTGTATTACTATTATCAGAATCATGAAGAATTTCAACGGAACGACCAAGAACTGATAAAAGAAATGAAAGAGATTAAAAAGGAAAATCCAGCTTACGGTTATCGTCGCTTGACACTAGAATTACATAATCGAGGATGGAAGGTTAATCACAAAAGAGTACAACGTATTACGCAAGAGCAACACTTACAGTCACTAGCTTATAGGAAGAAAAATCGGAAATATAACTCATACAAAGGAACAGTCGGTAAAATTGCCCCTAATCGCCTGCATCGTCGCTTTAATACGGACCGCCCTTATCAAAAGCTTACGGTGGACGTTACAGAACTGCGCTGGGGAGATATGACCACAGAGCATCGCTGTTATTTGGAACCTGTCATGGATCTCTATTCTGGTGAAATTTTGGCATTTAACATTGATCTTCATCCTACAGTGAATTTTGCTTTAAAACCTTTGCATAAAGCTCTGGAATCACTACCTAAACTTCCTTATAGGACAACCGTTCACTCAGACCAAGGATTTCAATATCAGCATCATAGCTGGGTAAAAGAACTTAAGGAACATCATGTATTTCAAAGTATGTCACGAAAAGCAAATTGTCTTGATAATGCGGCAATGGAAAGTTTCTTCCACCTTTTGAAATGTGAAAAAATCTATCACCATGATTACAAATCCTTTGAGGATGTCGCTCA
>NZ_JAMBNQ010000088.1 GCF_023715155.1 Neobacillus mesonae | reverse complement strand
GATGTCAATCCACAGCTTCGGTGATACGTTTAGCCCCGGTACATTTTCGGCGCAGAGTCACTCGACCAGTGAGCTATTACGCACTCTTTAAATGGTGGCTGCTTCTAAGCCAACATCCTGGTTGTCTAAGCAACTCCACATCCTTTTCCACTTAACGTATACTTTGGGACCTTAGCTGGTGGTCTGGGCTGTTTCCCTTTTGACTACGGATCTTATCACTCGCAGTCTGACTCCCACGGATAAGTCATTGGCATTCGGAGTTTGTCTGAATTCGGTAACCCGATGAGGGCCCCTAGTCCAAACAGTGCTCTACCTCCAAGACTCTTCTTCGTGAGGCTAGCCCTAAAGCTATTTCGGAGAGAACCAGCTATCTCCAAGTTCGATTGGAATTTCTCCGCTACCCACACCTCATCCCCGCACTTTTCAACGTGCGTGGGTTCGGGCCTCCATCCAGTGTTACCTGGACTTCACCCTGGACATGGGTAGATCACCTGGTTTCGGGTCTACAACTACATACTAATTCGCCCTGTTCAGACTCGCTTTCGCTGCGGCTCCGTCTTTTCAACTTAACCTCGCATGCAATCGTAACTCGCCGGTTCATTCTACAAAAGGCACGCCATTACCCATAAATGGGCTTTGACTACTTGTAGGCACACGGTTTCAGGATCTCTTTCACTCCCCTTCCGGGGTGCTTTTCACCTTTCCCTCACGGTACTGGTTCACTATCGGTCACTAGGGAGTATTTAGCCTTGGGAGATGGTCCTCCCAGCTTCCGACCGGATTTCACGTGTCCGGCCGTACTCAGGATCCACTCAGGAGGGAACGAAGTTTCGAATACAGGGCTTTTACCTTCTATAGCGGACCTTTCCAGATCGCTTCATCTACCCCGTTCCTTTGTAACTCCATGTTGAGTGTCCTACAACCCCGAAAGGCAAGCCTTTCGGTTTGGGCTGTTCCCGTTTCGCTCGCCGCTACTCAGGGAATCGCGTTTGCTTTCTCTTCCTCCGGGTACTTAGATGTTTCAGTTCCCCGGGTCTGCCTTCAATACCCTATGTATTCAGGTAAAGATCCTGCCCCATTACGAGCAGGGGGTTCCCCCATTCGGAAATCTCCGGATCAAAGCTTGCTTACAGCTCCCCGAAGCATATCGGTGTTAGTCCCGTCCTTCATCGGCTCCTAGTGCCAAGGCATTCACCGTGCGCCCTTTCTAACTTAACCTAAAA
>NZ_JAMBNQ010000085.1 GCF_023715155.1 Neobacillus mesonae | reverse complement strand
TCAGATTGTAGACAAAAGGCATTCCGAATATCCCCATTCGGGTGCCGTTTTCCATTTTTAAGCATTTTCTTGCTTGTTTTATCCTCAATCAGACCCCTCAGGGGTCAATTTTTATGCCATTTTTGGATTGGACCAAGTCCATGTCGCCATCTTCTTTAAATTCATGGCAGCAAAAGTAAGCATCGCCTGCATCGACAATTTTTTTAGTCCTCTAAGGGTTGTCCATCGCATACCATGCTTTTCCTTTGCATCTGCAAATACACGTTCAATCGTCTCTTTACGTCTTGCGTAAATGCTTTTATTCTCTTGTGTGTGACGAAGATGATTCGCTTCTTCTATATAGTGCTCCCACACATGACGCTCAATCAGTTTTTTATGTTCTTTACTTAGCGTGCATTGTGAAAGAAGAGGGCAATTTTGACACTCAAGCGGATTTGAAAAGTATTGCCGTTTTCCATCCTTCGTCGTCGTAGCATATTTTAATATTTTCTCTTGTGGACAGATATAACAATCATAGTATTCATCATAAACGTATTCATGTTTTTTCATAAAACCTTCTTTTGTACGAGGACGAGTATAAGGCAGAGCAGGTGTCATATCATTTTCAAATATGTATTGAGCAATAGCAGGTGTTTTATATCCAGCATCAGCAGCAATAGCTTCGGGTTTTCCGTGTTTTTCAATAACCTTTTCCAACAGCGGTTCGAAAATAGCACTATCATGAACATTCCCTGGTGTTACAATTGCACCTAGAACAAAACCATTTCGATCAGCTGCAGCGTGAAACGAATAAGCAAACTGTTTTGTGCGCTCGTCCTTTACATAATAACCGCACTCCGGGTCAGTTGTGCTTTCTTTAATCTCTTTAAATTCTTCCTGATTAAATTTATCTGGGGGAAATGGCTTTTTTCCATGTTCTTCCCGGTCCCGGTTAATCTCCTTTTGTAAACGCGTTTCATATGCTTTCGTCTCTTTGCGAACAACCTTCTTTTCGAATTTATGCTTATTTGCGCTTGCTTTAACATGAGTAGAGTCAATAAAAACATGTTCGCTACTAATTAATTTCTTCTCTGACGCTTCTTTTAAAATGCGATAGAAAATTTGTTCAAATAAATCTGTATCCTTGAAACGACGCTCGTAATTTTTACCGAAGGTTGAGAAGTGAGGTACCTTATCATAAAATCCAAAACCCAAAAACCAACGATAAGCCATATTCGTTTTAATTTCTTCTATTGTTTGCCGCATTGAACGAATACCGAAGGTATATTGAATGAAAGCCATCTTTATTAATACAACAGGATCAATACTTGGTCGTCCTCGTTCAGATGAATATAAGTCTTGAACTAGTCCATAGATAAATGAAAAATCAATAG
>NZ_JAMBNQ010000084.1 GCF_023715155.1 Neobacillus mesonae | reverse complement strand
TTTTTTGTATAATTTAAAGAACAACATAGAGATATACATGGAGACGGAGAATTATGAGTAAAAAACTGTTTACAGAGAAAGACATCGCAACACTATCTAAGAACCGTTATGTTAAGACAGTAAGTTCAAAAGGCATAACGTACTCTGATGAATTTAAACGACACTTTATTGCTGAATACGGTGAGGGAAAGCTTCCAAGAGAAATCTTTGAAGAAGCAGGGTTTAATGTTGATATTATTGGTATAAAAAGAGTTAAATCTGCTTCAGATCGCTGGAAAGCTGCTTATAAAGCTGAAGGAGTGCTGGGCCTTAAAGATACCAGAAAAGACAGCTCTGGGAGACCTCGATTAAAAGAACTAACACTTGAAGAGAAATATGCAAGAATGGAAGCGAAGATAAAGCTTTTAGAAGCGGAAAATGAGCTTTTAAAAAAGATTCGAATGTTAGAAAGGGGGCTCGGGAAATAAAGCTTCCTGCCAGTCAGAAATATCTACTGATTCGCGAAGTGATTGAAAGATACAGTCTTAATCACATGGTGAAGTACCTTTGTGAAACGGCTGGTGTCTCGAGAAGTGGGTACTATAATTACTTCTCCGCTAAATCAGTAGAACAAAGGAAACGGCAAGATAAGAAGGATGAAGAGGCTAAAGAAATGATTCTAAAGGCCTTTCACTTTAAAGGAAAAAAGAAAGGGGCACGCCAGATTAAAATGACATTGGCGGGTCAATTTCAGTGTATCTTCAACTTGAAGAAGATCCGTAGAATCATGAGAAAATTTGATATTGTCTGCCCTATCAGGAAGGCAAATCCGTACCGGAGAATGATGAAAGCCACTCAGGAACACCGAGTGGTTCCGAACTTACTAAAGCGTCAATTTAAACAGGAGACACCTGGCAAAGTTCTTCTAACAGATATCACTTACCTGAACTATTACAGTGGACAAAGAGCCTATTTGTCCGTTATTAAAGATGGGTCTACAGGTGAAGTTTTGGCACATCATATGTCAAGACGTATCACCATGGACTTGGCCACAGATACCCTTACTAAATTGAAGAAGAACAGAAATTTCAAGAAAGATAAAGAGGCCCTCATCCATTCTGATCAGGGTACTCATTACACACACCCGGATTTTCAGAAACAGGTTAGAAAACTAGGATTACAACAATCCATGTCTAGAAGAGGAAACTGTTGGGATAACGCCCCCATCGAGTCATTCTTTGGTCATCTTAAAGATGAAGTAGACATTAAAGCATGTAAAACATTTGAGGAGCTTAAAAAAGAAATTGACAGGTATATCCGCCACTATAACCATACTAGATATCAATGGAATCTAAAAAAGATGACTCCTGTACAGTACAGGAATCATCTGTTACAGGTAGCCTAGGCCTTTTTTTAAAATGTCCTTTACAAGGGGTACACTT
>NZ_JAMBNQ010000083.1 GCF_023715155.1 Neobacillus mesonae | reverse complement strand
GATAAAGTCCGTATAATTGTGTAAAAAAAAATGAGTCATTTTATTCATTCCTGGCAACACTGTTTTCAACCACGATAAACAATGAAAAGAGGAATAAAATGACTCAAGTACAGTTTAACCTAAATATGGATGTTTTAAAAGAAGCTATTCTGAACTCCAACCTTGATATGGTAATAAAATCAGCGGTTGTCTTAGTATTAAACGAATTTATGGAAAAAGAAAGGGACGACTATTTAAAGGCGGCCCCTTACGAAAGAGCTGTAGAACGCCGTGATTACAGGAATGGTTACTATGAGCGTGAACTGATCATGAGTATCGGCACCTTGACGCTTAAGGTCCCACGGACACGCAATGGGGAATTCTCAACTACTGTTTTCGAAAGATATGCCCGGTGTGACCAAGCTCTGGTCCTCTCCATGCTGGAAATGGTCATCAATGGTGTTTCAACCCGGAAGGTTACTAATGTTGTTGAGCAGCTTTGCGGGAAGAACGTATCCAAGTCGTTTGTATCATCACTTACGCAGAAACTTGATCCCATTGTGAATGATTGGGCTAAGAGACCCTTGAATACAACATACTACCCTTTCGTTTTCGTGGATGCCATGTATATAAAAGTGCGTGAGCACCAAACCGTGGTTTCCAAGGCTGTTTATATTGCGACAGCCATTACTGAGAAGAACACACGTGAAATACTCGGTTTGAGCGTTGACCATGTAGAAAGTCACGAGAGTTGGAGCCGATTCTTCCAACAGCTAAAATCACGTGGTCTTCAATCTCCCAAACTAGTCATTTCTGATGCTCATCAAGGTCTTCAGAAAGCGATACAGCGTGAATTTATCGGGACTTCCTGGCAAAGATGTAACGTACATTTTAAACGGAATATCTTTGATAAACTTCCCAAAAAGGACTCAGCTGAAATCAAGACAATGATCAAACGTGTTTTTGAAGCAGTAACCTATGACGATATCCGTCAGTTTAAGGATGAGCTCATGAGTCGGTTTGGGGAAGAATCAAGGTTTGAAAAAGCACTTGCAATTTTAGATGAAGGTTTCGAAGATACCATCCAATACTTGAACTTTCCAGAAAATATCCGACGCCACATCCGCAGTACCAATTCCCTGGAACGGTTGAACCAGGAGGTCCGCAGAAGGGAAAAGGTTATTCGGATTTTTCCCAACACTCAATCTGCGTTCCGTTTAGTTGGAGCCGTTCTTATGCAATATCAGGACACAGTCTACGCAAAGAGAAAGTCACTAAAGGGGGGAAGCTAGTACGGATGCATTTTTTGCTAAACTTCCATCATGGATGGTTACATATCCGGAAAGGGATATCAAATTGAAAACCATTTGACATCCCTTTCCGGATATGAAGTTTAAAATCCATGGAAGTTTCGCAAAAAAAATGAAAGGGTATAGGATGAAAGCACTTGCCAGTGATTTTACACAAAAACTAGGACTTGACT
>NZ_JAMBNQ010000082.1 GCF_023715155.1 Neobacillus mesonae | reverse complement strand
CACTGGCCTTGCACGTAAGTAATCGATTTGAAAATATTCAATAATTTTACATTTGGGTTTGGTCTTCAAAAGAAAAAAAGGGAAAAAGGTTCTAAATTGACCTGTTCCCTTTTTTTTCCTTTTAATAATTACCTAGTTTTTGTTCATTTTTTCTCAATTGTTTTTTAACCTGTTTTTTCTTAACTTCCTTCACCATAGCTACGTTTCCAAATAATAGGTTTTTCTTATCTATCGGAATAGGCACTTTTTGTCTTCCTTTAGACTTTTTCTTTTTTCTCTTAAATTCCTTTAAAAAAGTGCTTACTGATTTATAGAGATAGGTTTGTAAGACTCGAAAGAATCTCCATTGTGTCGTTGTGATACCCGTTTGGAGTTTAACTATCAGAGAAAGCCCAAAAGCGATCAAAGCCAGGAACATCTGATTCCAAATGCCTTGCGGCTTTGTACTCCATATCTTCGTCATTCTCAAATGTTGCTTAATCCATTTAAAGAAGAGTTCAATAATCCAACGATTCCGGTATATCTCCATAATCTGCTGGTCGGTTAAGTCAAATCTAGTTGTAAGAATTCTAAAGGTTATCTTTTTCTCATCAATAAATTCAATATACCTAACAGGTTCTTTTGATATTCCGAACAATACCTTGGCATCGTGAATAACAGAAGGATGAGTTGGTTGATATTCCTCTAATGAATATAAGCGAAGGCTCTTTGTAATACGAACAACAAAGGATATTTTCTTCTTTTGCCAATCCATTAAATTATTCCTTGAGGGATAACCTCTATCCATTACATAAGTTGCGTCTGTCTCTTCTATTAGTACTTCTGAACTTTCAAAATCACTTACAGTGCCAATTGATGGAACAATCTTTTCTGGATAAGCAGTATCTGGTGAAGCGACAACTAAACGGGTATGCATCTTTACAGCATTATGTCCTTTTGATATAAAAGCCCAATCACATAATTGTTCAGGAAGTCTAATTTCAGTAGAGTCTACAATCTTTAGTTTTCCGATTCCGTTAGGAATCCCTTGGTTGCCCCGTGTAAGTTGTTGGATTCTACTGACCACTTTCTCAAACAGCTTTTTTACCCATTCTGTTGGGAGATCGTTGATTCTTCGGCTTAACTGAGACCCACTAATATCTTTAATTCCAATTTCTTCACATAGTTTTGGGTAAGCTCTTAGTTTTTCTTCCATGTGAGCATATGAACTCCATTGATCCAACTGAGCCGCTACAAAAATTTTTAATAGAGACTTCGTAGTAAGTTTATACTTGCCGTAATCTATAAGCGGACAATCAAAGTCCTCAGTTGGAAGTAGCGATAGACATTGACTAATGAGCAATTCTCGGCCTATAATTTTATTGTTCAAAGTGAAAAACTCCTTTGTAGAAGACTTGTTTGTTAAAGGGAACAAAACAAGGTCAACAACTTCTACAATAGGAGTTTTTTTATTGTGTGTAAATACTATTTTTTGAAAATATGGGAATATTTTAATGGCGTGCAACGCTAGTGGGT
>NZ_JAMBNQ010000081.1 GCF_023715155.1 Neobacillus mesonae | reverse complement strand
CTCCTAAATAATGTAAAAAAGGTATAATACCTCATTATCTGAGGGAATTATACCTTTTTTGCTGTATAATTATAGTATCAATTTTGAACGGGTGTGTACTATGATACAAAATCAACAATCAATGATTTTCAGTCCATATATGGATATTTATGATTTAGTTGTTCCGAAAGATAATCTTTTGCGTAAACTTAACGATCTGGTCGATTTCTCTTTTGTTTATGACGAACTTAAGGATAATTATTGCCATAATAATGGTCGAAATGCTATCGACCCTATTCGTATGTTCAAATATTTATTGTTAAAGACTATCTATGATTTGTCTGATGTTGACATTGTTGATCGTTCCATATACGACATGTCTTTTAAGTATTTTCTTAACATGGCTCCGGAGGAGCCCGTAATCGAGCCAAGCTCTTTAACCAAGTTTCGAAAACTTCGTTTAATAAATGTAAACCTTTTGGACATGCTGATCAACAAAACCGTTGAAATTGCCATCGAGAAGGAAATCATCAAAAGTAAATCCATTATCGTGGATGCCACCCATACGAAAGCCCGCTACAATCAAATGTCACCAAAAGAAATACTATTGGAACGTTCTAAAAAGCTGAGGAAAGCTATTTATCAAATAGATGAATCAATGAAAAATAAGTTCCCTGACAAAAATACAACCGATGTTTTGGAAGATGAAATCGATTATTGCCAGAATCTTATTGACGTAATTGAAAAGGAAGAAACTCTTATCCAGTACCCGAAGGTAAAGGAACAGTTAAACCTTCTAAAAGAAACAGTTACCGACGATATCGAACATTTGCAGAGTTCTGAGGATAAGGACGCAAAAGTAGGTCATAAAACTGCTGATTCTTCATTCTTTGGATACAAAACTCACATTGCTATGAGTGAAGAACGGATTATCACAGCTGCCTCTGTGACTTCTGGCGAAAAGAACGACGGTAAACAATTACAAACTTTAATTGAAAAAAGTATTAAAGCAGGTATTGATGTTGAGACGGTCATTGGTGATGCAGCCTATTCTGAAAAGGGAAATATTGAATATACAAAAGAGAATGAAATAGAATTAGTAGCCAAATTAAATCCTGTCATTACACAAGGAAATCGAAAAAATGAAGATGAATTTGAATTTAATAAGGATGCAGGAATGTATGTTTGTAAAGCTGGACATATGGCAATTCGGAAAGCACGCAATGTAAGAACAAATGAGGGTAATAAAAATACACGTTACAAATATTATTTTGATATTGAAAAATGTAAAAGTTGTCCTTTTAAAAATGGGTGCTATAAAGACGGGGCCAAAAGTAAAACGTATTCCGTTACGATTAAATCGGATGAACATCAAGAACAAGCCCAATTTCAGGAAAGTGAATATTTTAAAGATAAATATAAAGAACGTTATAAAATAGAGGCTAAAAATAGCGAATTAAAACACAGACACGGGTATGATGTAGCAAAATCCTCGGGTCTAATTGGCATGGAATTACAAGGTGCCATGGCCATATTTACAGTTAATTTGAAAAGAATATTGAAACTAATGGA
>NZ_JAMBNQ010000080.1 GCF_023715155.1 Neobacillus mesonae | reverse complement strand
GTAAGATGATTATACACACACAACACAAAATCAATCTTAGGAGGAAGCTCTATTATGAAGTTTAAAATGCAAGACAAACAAAATCAACTAATTGAAAGAATTTCGATCAAACATCTTATTGTAGGAATTGATATAGCCCAACAGTTCCACGTTGCTCGTGCCGTAAACTTCCGAGGAATTGTTATTGGTGATCCTCTGACCTTCGAAAATAATGAAGATGGATTTGCTAGATTAATACAATGGATAGACCAATTAAAGGCCTTAAAGGGCTTAGATACAACGATTGTTGGCATGGAACCAACCGGACATTACTGGGTAAACCTTTCAAAATGGCTTTATGAAAGAAATATTGAAGTAGTGACAGTAAACCCCCACCTTGTAAAAAGAAATAAGGAAAATCGAGATAACACTCAATCCAAAAGTGATAAAAAAGATGCCTTAGTTATTGCTGATATGGTTAAGAATGGCTACTATGCGTTTATTCGCCCTTCTTCAGAAATCTTTGAAAAACTACGAGTCTTAATGTCCAATCGTGACATGACCGTAAAAAGACTTGTTAGTGCTGTAAATCAGATTAACCGTTGGGTAGATATTGTTTTCCCTGAACTTCGGCAAGTTTTCAAAGATGTTAAAGGAAAAGGGGCAATCGCAACACTTCGCTTATTCCCTACCCCACTAGAAATTAGTTCGATGAAACCACAGGATATCGTGAACGGCTGGAAATCCTTAATGAAACGACAACCCGGTTTAAGAAAAGCACAACTTCTAATTGAATTAGCTACCCATTCTGTTGGTACACGACAAGCACTTGATGCTTATAAATTGCACTTGGAACAATTACTTGAAGAATTCGATCTAGCTACAGTCCAACTGGAAAGAATTGAAAAAGAAGTCACTGAAGTTCTTAAAAAAATACCTTTCGCTAAAAAATTGCTTGCCATTAAAGGCGTAAGCGAAATTGCACTTGCAGGTATTCTAGGAGAAGCTGGAGATCTCAGTGGTTTCACTCATGGTAATTCTTTATTACGACATGCAGGGTTACATTTAGCAGAGGCTAGTTCAGGTAAATGGAAAGGACAAATTGTCCTCTCAAAACGAGGAAGGTCCCGTTTACGACGCTTCTTGTACCTAGCCACAATGAGTCTTGTCATGAATAACCCTGATTTTAAAGAATTACATTCTAATAATGTTAATGAAAAAAAGATGAAGAAAATGAAGTCCATCATGAAACTAATAAATAAATTCGCAAGAATTCTAGTAGGAATGGCAAGAAAGAATGAATCTTATAATTCCGACAAAGTCAAACCTTTAATTCAAATGGCTGCTTAATATAATTTATTGAAAATAAAATTTTATGAACTGGAAGATTATAATCTTTCGAATATTGGCTTATTCGTGGGATCTCAAATATAGTACGAAGTACCGGATTATTTAAGCATAAGGGCTCTGACCCGTTAACAAAAGAAAGACCGGCATCTACCACTTGGATAGGTATGACGAAGGAATGAGAGGGCAATTGACCCGTTGAGACATGGGAGCGAAAACCTCCAGGGGTGGCGTGGAGAACGTACATTATATGGAAATTTATGGAGTTATTACTAACCCCTTTATTTAAGTACGCCTCCGTGTAGCCAAATTACGAACAACTCATTCATCAATCCCCAAATGTTATTACAAGT
>NZ_JAMBNQ010000007.1 GCF_023715155.1 Neobacillus mesonae | reverse complement strand
ACCCTCTCAGGTCGGCTACGCATCGTTGCCTTGGTGAGCCGTTACCTCACCAACTAGCTAATGCGCCGCGGGCCCATCTGTAAGTGTCAGCCGAAACCGACTTTTAACTTATCTGCATGTGCAGATAAGAATTATCCGGTATTAGCTCCGGTTTCCCGAAGTTATCCCGATCTTACAGGCAGGTTGCCCACGTGTTACTCACCCGTCCGCCGCTAACTTTTGGGAGCAAGCTCCCAAAGATTCGCTCGACTTGCATGTATTAGGCACGCCGCCAGCGTTCGTCCTGAGCCAGGATCAAACTCTCCAATAAAGTGAGACTTCTATCGCAGAATGTTTTTCCTGCGATGGTTAGTCGAACCAATCGGGTATTTACAGGCAGTTTATCCGAAAGGATATTACTGCATGTTAATACGGGAAAAAGTTGAGTTGATTAGCTCATAAAATTTACGTTGGCTTCATCTCATTTAAGAAATGAATAATGATTGTTTGTTGACGTTTTTGTTTGTTTAGTTTTCAAAGAACAATTATTTATTTTCGGATGTTTCACTCATCCAACATTTTTTCTTAGACGCCCAAAAGCGACTCCTTTAATTTACCATATCCTGATTCTCAATGTCAACAACTTTTTTTATTTCTTTTCGTTGTTTTCACTCTCTTGAAGAGGACGAGAATTAATATATCATCTTCATGAAATGTTTGCAATATAATTTTTAATTTTTTTATATGAACTTGTGTTATTAACAATTCAAATCAAATTCATATTAAAAAGCCAAGCGTTTCCTTGGCTTTTACGCTTGGCTTTCAACTTGGACTTTTTGTACATTCGTTAACCTTTGGAGATTTTCTACAATTTCAAAATGACTGATTGAATTGTGAGCCCTTACTTTAAAAGTATATTTCACGATAGAGGGATCCCAATCATTATTTTCCATATTGAATTTTTGTACTTCTATTTTTTTTTCACTCAATAACTTGTTTATTGTACCTAAAATATCTTTTTCTTTATTAATGGTAATGGAGATTAAATAGTTTGCCTGAGGTTCCTCCTTTTTCTTAAATATAGCTTCCAGCCTTGTTTCTAATTTATCCAAAAACAATAGCGTAGTGATAATAATGACCGTTACGAGCACTGCTTCAAAATACATCCCCACACCGACAACCAGTCCCAAACCGGCGACCGTCCAAATGCTCGCTGCCGTTGTCAGTCCTTTTACAGTAACTCCACCATGTACCAAAATTGTACCTGCGCCAAGGAAACCGATGCCTGATATTACATAACTTGGGATTCTGCTCGGATCATAGCGTGTCGCTCCAGGATGGGAATTGATGAACTCCTCAAACCCAAATAATGACAATAACATTAGCAAACACGAGCCAACTCCAACTAATATATGAGTTCTCAGTCCAGCAGGATGGTTCTTTACTTCTCTTTCAAACCCTATAAATCCGCTCAATAAGACAATCAAAGAAAGCCGAACAATGATAGTAAACATTTCACTATTCAGGATAATATGAAGCATGTCATTCTCCTTCCCCATTTTTATTACCAAAATGCAGCGAACCCTTTTTCATTTGTAATTCTATTCTAATTTAATTTAAACTATTTAGAAATCCATCACTTAAATAAGTATTAAAATTAAATCCTTTTAAAATTTCTCTTGCAAGAATAATTAAATACAGATATAATAACTTCTGTGCTTAATATTCGGGGGCTTAGCTCAGCTGGGAGAGCGCTTGCATGGCATGCAAGAGGTCAGGGGTTCGATCCCCCTAGTCTCCATACTTCAAAAAAACTCTTGCATAGCAAGAGCTTTTTTTATTTCCTTCTTTCTTGGATTCCTCAAATTGATTCTTGTGAAAATTTTCCCCTTTTTAACAAAATTTCTCTTGCTAAAGTTATTCCTCTAAAATTATAATGGATTATGAAATATTTATAATTTTTTGAAAAATTTTCCTCTTTAAAGGAGGTGATTGCTACGGTCATTACTGCCATCCCATCACATCTCATTTCCTCAACGTATTTTAGTCATCATCGCATTTCCTTTATCTCTCGATTTGAACAAAGGGGTTTATAGAAAGGGGGAGCTTCATTTGGAGGCTAAAAAAATTAACGACTTATCTGAAAGCGATTACACATCTATCGTTCAGTCTTCTTCGTTTCAAAAGCTACTCTCCGAAAAGAAAAAATTTATCATTCCTTTTACCATTTTCTTTTTCTGTTTTTACTTTGCATTACCTATTTTAACTTCGTATTCAACTATTCTTAACCACAAATTTGTTGGAAATATATCTTGGGCATGGGTATTTGCTTTCCTTCAATTTGTGATGACCTGGGCTTTATGTATGATTTACTATAAAAAAGCTGGAAAATTTGATGATATGACCAAGCAGGTAATTGAGGAAAGGAGGAACAACGGATGAATACACCTGCCTTTCTGATGTTTCTTGCTATCGTATTCGTAACATTAATCATTACGTACTTTGCCTCCAAGAAAAACAAAAACGCCAGTGAATTCTATACAGCCGGCGGCGGCTTGACCGGCTGGCAGAACGGCCTGGCGATTGCAGGGGATTATATGTCTGCAGCATCCTTCCTAGGAATTGCAGGTGCTGTTGCATTAACAGGATTTGATGGATTCTTTTACAGTATTGGTTTCCTTGTTGCCTATCTAGTGGTTTTATATTTAGTCGCTGAACCCTTACGGAATTTGGGTAAATATACATTTGCCGATATGATTGCAGCACGCTTTAACGCCAAAAAAATCCGCGGGTTTGCGGCAATGAACACCATGGCAATTTCCATTTTCTATATGATTGCTCAGCTGGTTGGTGCAGGTGCACTTATTAAATTATTATTAGGGCTGGAATATACCACTTCTGTCTTAATTGTTGGGGTATTAATGACGGTTTATGTTATCTTTGGCGGAATGCACGCCACCAGCTGGGTGCAAATCATCAAAGCGATTCTTTTGATGGCCGGGACATTAGTTATTTCGATTATTGTCTTCGCCAAGTTTAATTTCAGTATTACCGATATGTTTGCCCAAATGAAAACAGCAACGCCTTTAAAAGAAGCTTTCTTAAATCCTGGGGTTAAATACAAAGATGGTCTTGACACCCTATCATTAAATATGGGTCTTGTCTTAGGAACAGCAGGTCTTCCTCATATTCTTGTCCGCTTCTTTACAGTTAAAGATGCAAAAACCGCACGCTCTTCTGTTGTATATGCAACATGGATTATCGGAATATTTTATGTGATGACCATTTTCCTTGGCTTTGGTGCTGCTGCATTTGTCGGCAATGCTAAAATTGTTGCAGCCAATCCAGCAGGTAACATGGCAGCTCCGCTATTGGCTGAGGCGCTCGGCGGGAATATGCTGTTTGCATTTGTCTCTGCAGTTGCCTTTGCGACAATACTGGCTGTTGTTGCAGGACTCGTGCTGACTGCTGCTACTGCTTTTTCTCATGATTTTTATAATGAAATTCTTCGTAAGGGAAAAGCGACTGAAAAGCAGCAGGTTAGAATGGCACGATGGGCATCTATCGGGGTTTCTGTCATTTCTATCATTCTAGCGTTAGGGGCTCAAACCTTGAACGTTGCCTTCCTTGTATCAGTAGCCTTTGCAGTTGCCGCTAGTGCGAACCTGCCAGTCATTCTTTATACGATTTACTGGAAACGTTTCAATACCACCGGAGCAATATGGGCTATGGCAGTTGGATTGGTGACAGCAATCGGTTTAGTTATTATCAGTCCAAATGTATTCAGTCCTGAAGCTGGAAAGGCCATTTTCGTCGGCGAACCATTATTCCCGTTAACACAACCGGGAATCATCTCCATTCCGCTTGGATTTATCGCAGGTTATCTTGGAACCATTTTCTCTAGACAAAAAGCTGATGTCAAAAAATTCGAGGAAGTGCTCGTTAAATCGAATACAGGGATTGGAATTAGATAATTTTACAGAAAGGCGCCTAACCTATAAGAGGAAAGGCACCTTTCTATTATTTTTTTCTACCAGATCTGTTTTTGCTGCTGGAGTTTGATTTAAAGGCCGGTACTTTATGGTTATTTCTATTACTTCCTTCAGAGTTTTGTCTCGTATTCCGCTCATTCTTCTTTTGTGTTCCTTTTCTTGCGGAGGTGGATCTTGTTTTAAAGGCGTCCCCCTTTTTCTTCCTGCCCGGCTGCTCTTTTCCGCCTTTTTTGCTTTGTCCATTAGAATATTTTTGTTCGCTTCTTTCTCTTTGGTCTGAGGTCGGCTCCTTTTTGGTCTCCTCCTTAACATTTTGTTCCTTTAATGCGTTCCCGATATTTTGCTTTTGAATTCGAATATTGAGTGCTTTTTCAATTAACTCTAAAGTCGGACGGTCTGCTGTGGAGTATAGGGTAATCGCTAATCCTTTCATTCCCGCCCTGCCGGTTCTTCCAATTCTGTGAATATAGCCTTCTGCATCCTGGGGAATATCATAATTAAATACATGTGTGACCCCTTCAACATCCAGTCCCCTAGCCGCAACATCAGTGGCAATCAATAGTTGAATTTCTGCATCCCTAAACCGTTTCATGACCTGCTCCCGTTTAGCCTGCGATAAATCTCCATGCAGTTCATCACAAGGAAAACCATGTCCTTTCAGTACCTCATAAAGTTTGCTTACTCTTCGTTTTGTCCGGCAAAAAATAACTGCTAAATAGGGACGGTGTATTTCAATTAGATGAATCAGTGTTGCTTGTTTGGCACGATCAATCGTATGAATCGCCACCTGCTTTACATTATCGGCAGGGCCTTGAGTTTTTTCTATTTGAATATACTCAGGCGAGCGCATATGTCTTTTGGCTAATTCCCTGACTTCTGAAGGAATGGTTGCTGAAAACAGCATCGTCTGGCGGTTTTTTGGTGTTTCTTTTATAATATCTTCCACTTCTTTGAGAAATCCGATGTGAAGCATTTGGTCAGCCTCATCTAAAACTAGATAGGAGACTTCTGATAAATTCACGGTCTCTCTTCTGATATGGTCCAGAATTCGTCCCGGCGTCCCGACAACTATCTGTGGATTTGCCTTTAATTTTTTCAGCTGCTTCTCTACATCCTGACCGCCATACATAGCTAGTGCCTGGACATAATCCAAGTGTGCGGCAAGCTTATCTATTTCATCGGTAATTTGTAATGCTAATTCCCTTGTTGGAGTAACAATGAGGGCTTGAACATGTTCAGCATGACGGTCTAATTTTTCAAGAATAGGGAGGATAAATGCATAAGTCTTCCCTGTGCCGGTTTGTGCCTGTGCAATGATGTCTTTTCCCTCCATGATTACCGGTATTGACTGTTCTTGAATTGGTGAAGGCTTGACAATTCCATATCTTTTTAATGGATCAACTATAGCCTTTGATATTCCTAATGACGAAAAATTTAACAATAATACCCCTGCTTTCTATATGTCCTTCTGTTTATATTGATTGTTTATCTGCTAAATTACAAATTTTTTTTTAAAATATTTGCCATTACGAAAGAAACGGGATATAATTTACCTAATACCAAGTTTATTAATCGGAATAGTATAAATTTATTGGAGGGGATCAGGTTGAATCAACAGAGCTTTCTTATTTTACACGGATTAGGCGGCAGCGGTCAGGATCATTGGCAAACTTGGCTGGCTAAGGAATTGGCGGGACGAAATTATCATGTGTCCTATCCTGTTTTTTCAACCTTTGATTCGCCAAATAAAGAGGTATGGTTACAGGAACTAGACGCCGCAATGGATTTATTGCCTAAACATCTGCCGTTGACTGTCGTTACCCACAGTTTAGGGAGTATCATATGGCTCCATTATGCTGCCCGCTTAAACAAGAAAATCGCTAATAAGGCTATTCTTGTGGCTCCGCCATCACCAAAGGTTATTCTTTCAGAGGCAAAGTCATTTTTTCCAGTACCTTTAGATAGGAGAGCATTATCTTTAGCTGCTGAAGAAACATTATTCATCCATTCATCCAATGACCCCTATTGCAGCTTGAAGGATGCTGATTTGTATAAAAACATGGGACTTTCTTCTATCACTTTTCCAAATATGGGTCATATTAATCCTGCTTCCGGTTATGGGAGATGGGAATGGATTTTGGATCAGTGTTTAATGGAGAAAAGAAGCGCGGTAGGCGTTTGATACTATAGTCCTGGTAAAAAAGCACAAAAGGCTGCTGGGTATCCCAACAGCCTTTTATACTCCTCCCTGAACAATTTTCTTTTTAGAGACAGTGTTTTCTGTTCTCCTACGGGTAAAAACCAAATTCCCACTTTTACCGCCAGCACCCTTTCTCTCAACACGAGCAATCAAGCCTTTATAAAAAAGACCTGACACTCTTTAACCGAATGTCAGGTACTTTTTCATTTTAAGATAAAACCTTTCCCCTAATTTCCTTTGCCGCTTCAACCATTATCTTTAATTTTTGGACCGCCATTTTATCACTGTTCATTGGGCGCTGGGCAAATGTGCCAAAGCCGCAGTCAGGGTTTAAAAAGATTTTTTCATCAGGTACATATTTTCGAACTTCTTGAACCCGTTCAACAATATCATCGACTGATTCTACAACTTCAGTTCTAGGGTTCACAATCCCTAAGCCAATTTCTTTACTGCCAAAATCACGAATAGCGTCCATTTCCCCAGCCCTTGGTGTTGCATATTCGAGAATCAGCTGATCAATATGAACATTAGCCAGATAAGGAATCAGCGGATAATAGGGGCCGCGCAGCAAGACGTGCTCCTGGGTGCTCCAGTTTCCACGACATATATGAACACCAATCCTTGTACCCCTGCCAAGCATTCCTGCCGTCACTTGGTTCATCAAATCTAAAGCAAAAGCAATTTCCTCTTCCGCATCAGCTTTTGCCGTCAAAGCACCACACATAAAGGTCCGATTGGCATTTTTCTGAGTGAACACAAGTTCAGTCAATACCGGCTCATCAAATTGGACAAATTCCACACCCGCAGCAATTAAATCCTCTAGTTCTTCCCGTAAAACCTTAATAATATCTACCGCCAAATCCTCTTTTGCCGGATAGGCATCCATTGATAATCCTTCCACCCACATCGCCCGGGTTAATAAATACGGCCCAGGCAGTGCGACCTTAACTGCTTTATCCGTATACTTTTTCAGAAATAAATAATCACCGAGAGCGAGCGGCTTTTTACGGCTGATTTTCCCAACGGCTGCTGGATTTGACATTGAAAAAGCAGGTACGTCTAATGTTCCCAGAATTTCTTCAAAGCTTGCTTTGTCCTCAACATATTCCAGCAGTTCTGATACCGACAGCATCTGAACATTATCTAAATGCTCCGCCACAAAGGAAATAAAATTATCACGGCGCTGTTCGCCATCAGTGACAATATCAATTCCTGCCTCCTCCTGCCATTTCAAAATCTGAAGGATAGCTTGATCGGCAATACATTGAAATTCTTCCTCTGTGATTCTTCCATCACGCTTGTCGCGCATCGCTCTTTTCACTTCATTAGACCTTGGCCAGCTGCCAATCACAGTGACTGGAAACAATGGTAGTGTCATACTCTATTCTCCCCCCTGTTAAAATACAATAGCAAGCTTGATTTCGATAGATACAGCTTGTTTGAGAGTTTGATAGATAGGAGAACGGTTTAATGTATTTTGCCATAGTTCCTCCAAGGCTTCCTCAGATTCTGGAGAAGACACATAAAAGGTCCCTGTAATCCGGCTGATTCTCGGACTGCCTTCCTGTTCCAGCTCTAAATGATACAAAACACTTTCCAAGCCGCCCTTTAAAGAAAGTTCAAGTTGATCAATCTCTATATTCCTGCGGGAGGCCTGTGCTTTAAAACCAACCGTCAGACAGGATGCAAGAGAACCCAAAAGATAATCAATTGCACTAGGTACGTTTACCTTAGGACTGAAATCAGCAGGCTGCCCGGCGATAAAGGTATGATTCCGGGAATGAATCTTGGCAGAAAGATCCCTTTCACCCTGAACGCGGACAGACCATTGATAGCCTTTAGCCGCCTGGAGATCCTGTTCCAATTCAACCTGTGCAGAGCCTTTAGCAATAAAATAGCGGGTCGTATTCTCACCCGGTTCTGATCCCAGAAATTGATGTTTAACCATCCGGCACCAGGCGGGAAGATCTTCAGCAACCGTTTTTTCCCTGCTTCGCACCTCTAAGATTTGCCCGCCCTCGAGCGGGTCTATGGCTTTTTTGATAATTAATAGAAGGCCTGAACCGCAATCTAAATCTCCGCCATCACAAACTGCATGTGGATTTTGCATAGTCTTCACCCGATTTTAATACGTAATCGAAGCGGCACCTTGGCTTAGAAACTCTACTAACTTTGCCCCGCCGACGATTGTTGCACCTTCTACCAGATTTTCCTCATCCAAGCCGCGCTTTTTAAAGCATGGGCTGCAGACCCAAAGTGTTCCGCCGGCTTCCACGAACTGGTCCATTAATTGTTTTAACGGTGCAAAGCCTTCTTCATGAATCTCATCTGCATATCCTTTTGAAGCAAGATAAGCCCCTTCCACATTTAAAAATACAACTGTTTCCTGTCCTGAAGCTACTGCAGCATTGGCGACAACAAAGCCAACCGTTGCTTTATCCGGATTGTTTTTTGCATTTGTTAAGCTTACTAAAAATTTCCCCATCGTTTCATTCCTCCGTTAATTTATTATGTAAGCGGCAGTGGTTAACCTTTTTCAATATAGTAATGACTCGTTTTGCCAAAATCATGGCGTTCAAGGAGAGTATGATTTTGCAGTCTGCACCAGGCGGGAATATCTTCTCTGGCTCCCGGATCATAGGAAATCACTTTAATTATTTGCCCTCTCTCCATTTTTTTCATAGTTATGAACAAATTCATAATCAATTCGCCGCAGCCTGCGGGACCAGCATCATAAAGTAAATCTTCTTGTGCCGTCATATATACCTCCCCTCTAAAAATATATTCTATTACCATTATTTCATTATAAAAAAGTGGTACACTAAGATAAATTCAATTTATCTATTTTATAAATTTCTACTAATCGATTATATGAATATAAAAGGAGAACATTCCGATGGATTTACATCAGCTGTATGTTTTTACAAAAGTGGTGGAACATAAGAGTTTTTCAAAGGCCGCCGAAGATGTTTATTTGAGCCAATCCACTGTCAGCTCTCATATTCATGCATTGGAAAAAATGCTTGACGTCAAACTGTTTGACAGGGTAGGGAGAGAAACAATTGTAACTCCTTATGGGGAACGTCTTTATCAATGGGCCTTAAAACTTCTGTTAATAAAAGATCAAGCATTACTGGACTTAAAGCAAGGGATGAATGATTTTCGTGGAAATATTCATTTGGCAGCAAGCTCCGTTCCAGGTCAGTTTCTGCTGCCAAAAATGGTGAAAAAGTTTAGAGACGAATATCCCAATGCCATTTTTCACATTGACCAATCCTCTTCCAAAAATGCTGTTGAACGGATTCTGAATGGGACTGCGGATATAGGAATTGTGGGAAATCAATACGAAAGTGACAAACTTCAATACATCCCATTGTTAAAAGAAAAGCTCGTCCTCATCACTTCAAATCAGATGGAACTAGAGGGCCCGGTGAATATTCATCAAATGGCACAGTATCCTTTCATCATGAGAAACTCAGATTCCGGGACTAATGCGATGATTGAGAGGCTGCTGAGGGAAAGCAATATGACAAAGGACGAATTAAATATTATCGCCTACACTGATTCAGGGCAAAGTTTAATGCAATTTGTCATGCAGGATATCGGGATTGCGATTCATTCCGAAATTGCCGCAAAAGAATATGCACAAAACCAATTGTTAAAAATGCACCACATAGACGGTTTCAATGATGAACGATATTTTTATCTTGTATACAATATTAATAAAACCCAATCCATTCTATCAAAACTTTTTATTGAAAAGGCCGCAGCGTTTATTTAATTACTGAAAAAAATAAGGCTGATCTTATGAGGGATCAGCCCGTAACTGCTATGGTTTCAGCACCACTTTAATACAATCTTCCATTTTGGTATCAAATACCTCATACCCGTGCTTTGCTTCCTGAAGCGGCAGAACATGAGTAATAATGTCACTTGGGTCAAATTCCCCTTTATTAATCATGTTGTATAATGCCGGCATATAAGGGATCACCGGTGCCTGTCCCATTTTCAAATCCACATTGCGTTGAAAAATATCCCCCAGTGGAAAGGCATTATACCGGCCTCCATATACGCCGGTAATTTGAATGGTTCCACCCTTTCGAACACATTGGCTGGCAATGACAATGGCACTCATCGTTCCGCCTTGCAGTTTCATCCCGGATGCGAGGAACTCGAGAGGCGTCATTTTCCCGTCCATTCCGACCGCGTCAATGACCACATCTGCCCCACCTTGGGTCATCTCGAGCAGAAAATCTCCCACATTTTCATGATCCTCAAAATTTACTATTTCCACTTTGTTTGTCCTTTTGGCATGCTCTAAACGATAGCCGACATAATCCACCGCAATAACCCGCTTTGCCCCTTTTAACCAGGCGAATTTTTGTGCCATAAGACCAATCGGTCCGCAGCCGAGTATGATCACAGTGTCTCCATCTTTAACGCCGGCATGATCTACACTCCAGTAAGAAGTAGGAATCACATCGGCAAGCAGCACCAATTTTTCGTCCTCCACTTCACAATTTTCTGGAAGTTTAAAAGGGGTAAAGTTTCCAAACGGGACACGCATATATTCTGCCTGACCGCCGGCATAACCGCCAGTTGTTTCCGAATATCCAAAGAATCCGGCTCCTTGGCCATGCGGATTTCCATTATCACATTGACTTGTTAAATCATGTGTGCAGTACCAACAATGACCACAGCATACATTGAAGGGGATAATCACTCGATCTCCCTTCTTTAAATTATTCACCTCCGGGCCGACTTCCTCCACAATCCCCATGGGTTCATGTCCAATTACATAATCTGTCGGCAGGTTAGGAATCATGGCATGGATCAAGTGTAAATCGGAACCGCAGATGGCCGAAGTTGTAATTTTTACAATGATATCATCTGCATTTTTAATTGCCGGGTCCTTAACTTCCCGAACCTCTACATTTTTAATGCCCTGGTATGTAACAGCCTTCATCATATATCCTCCCTTCCATTATTGATTTGGTGTAGCAAACATGCCGCGGCGGTCCGTATCTTTTGGAAAAAGATTAAGCTCCGAAATTTGAATGGCGGTTTCTGCAGCCTTTAGGTCAACCGGGACTTGTTCCTTGATATTATGCGGATTCAACCAGCCTTTTTTGATCATTAAATCGGAAATTTCCGTATGCAGGTCAATGGCTGCTTCCATCTGTTTATGCAAAATCTTTCTCAGTTCCGGGTGTGCAGTCTCGGTAATGGCAAAGCCATAATTCCGAATCCCTGTTTTTACTCCAAGCAAGAAATCCATCGCAATGGCAGAATCGGCCAGGTTCGGCATTCCCTCTGCATTTCGCGGGTCTAAAAAGTCTTCCATAACATATCACCTCATTATTGTAAGAGCTGGCTTTCTTTATAAAACTGTATCAATTCATTCATATCGCGTTTTGATTGCTGTACATCTTTTTCCATCAGTGCTTTCAGTTCATTATCAAAACAGATTCCCTGCATCAGCTTTGATTTTAGTAAACAAACGGTTTTAAAGTTTATCAGCTCATGTGTTTCCAGTGTCTCATGCGGCGCCAGATTACCCAATACGCTCACCTCCAGATTCATTCAAACTTATTTTCCCCCTTACTTATTTTCCTTTATTCAGGTTATTTGTATGAATAATCAATTGATTGCTTAGAGAATATAAAGGTGAAAAAGTATCGGAAATATCGGAGGACAACTAGATGGCAAAGTATTTAGCACTACATGAAACATTGGATTTACATGAATTATTGGCCTTTAAGAATCTTTGTTTAACCAAAACCACCACCATGAGTAAATTAGCCCAGGATGAGGAATTACGGATGATGATGGAGGCCGATGCTGCTTTAGGAATTCAACATATTCAGCAGATCCAAAGTTTGGTCACCAATCGGGAGGAGCGTATATGAATCAACTAATCCAGAATCTCATGGGAATGGGCGGATTAACGGATCAGGTCATTGCGACAGACTTTCTTATTTCCGCAAAAGCAGCTATAAGGAATTATGCCGTTGCAATAACTGAAACCGCGACGCCTGAACTAAAGGCAGCATTAAGACAGCAATTAAATGATGCTATTGCGACACATGAAAAAATTACCAATTATATGATAGCAAAAGGATATCACCATCCACACGATTTAAGTGAACAGCTCACACTGGACTTGAATACTGCAGATACAGCTATAAACATTGCAAATAATTTACAACAATAGGGGAAGAATTACATGGCTGAAAAATGCTTTTACTGTACCAATAATATTGAAGAAAGACAGACACATACTGTTTCATTTATTACTTCAAACCAAGAAAGAGATGAAACCCTGTGCAGTGAGTGTTATCAAGAATGGCTGCATGGAATAAAAGAGTAACCTTCCTTTTTCAAAACTAAAAAGCTGTATACATTCCTTAGCCATGGAAAATGTATACAGCTCTTTAATCTGGTATTCATTTTATTTGATCGCTTAATTCCTTCAACTTCTTTTTATCAATTTTTCCAACATGAGTTTTCGGAAGTTCTTTCACAAAAAAGAACCGTTTTGGAACTTTATAACGCCCAAGCTTCCGGCTGCAGTATTCTTTTAATTCCTCTTCACTTACAGATGAAGTATGTTTCAGTACGATAAATGCCGTAACCATTTCTCCCCACTTCTCATCAGGAAGGCCGATGACCGCTGCCGAATCAACATAGGGGTGGCTGGAAATCCAATGCTCAATTTCAAGTGGATACACATTTTCACCGCCTGTAATGATCATATCCTTTTTCCGTCCGACAATATAATAAAAACCTTCTTCATCTTTTTTGGCTAAATCCCCTGTATGAATCCAGCCATTTTTTACAGTCTTTCTGGTCTCCTGTTCACGGTTCCAATAAAATGAAAAGCCATGTTTTCCTTTTATTAAAAGTTCGCCAACCTCGTTTGGCCCTGTTTCACTGCCATCCTCTTTTAGTAATTTTATCGAATTGAACAGCATCGGCTTGCCAACAGAACCCCTTTTTTCTGCTGCCTCCTTTGGGCTGATGTAAAAATTATTCGGCCCCGCCTCAGTGAGACCGTATCCTTCTTTAAAAGCTAAACCCTTTTTTTGAAAGGCCTCATAAATCGGCAAAGGACATGGAGCCGCACCTGATAAAAAAATTTTCATAGAAGGGAATGAACTTTTTTGAAATTCCTTTGTTTGAATCAGCAAATGGTACATTGTTGGTACAAGAAGAATGATTGTGCAGTGGTAGCGGTTCAAGGAATCTACTGCTTTTTTACCTGTAAAGGATTCTCCAATGACAACCGTTCCGCCCATCATTAAGATAGGAATACTTAAGGCATTCAGCCCTCCGGTATGAAACATCGGCATATAATTTACGGTTACATCATCTTTTGACAGGCTCCAGCTGGTGATTGTATTAAGTGCATTCCAGAATACCGATTGGTGGCTTAATACCACACCTTTGGGTTTCCCGGTTGTTCCGCCCGTATAAATCATTAAAAGCGGGTCCGTCTCATTTATTTCTGCGGAAAAGCCATGATGATTAAGGGAAATAACCTCTTTCTCATACTTTATATCCCCGACATTAAAATAGGTTATCCCGGCTGCCTTCAGCTCTTCAAACAATTCCTCAAATTGAAGATGGACACCTAATATAACGGGTGTGCAATCCGCTATAATTTCCTTTATTTCCTGAATCGATAAGCGCCAATTCAGCGGCACAAAAATCGCCCCTATTTTTCCACAGGCAAACAACAAATCGAAATAACTGATATGGTTGGGCGATAAAAGTGCAATCCGGTCTCCTTTTCTAACGCCCTGCGTTTGAAGCCAGCTGGCTGCTGATGCTGCCCGATCATTTAGTTCTCCAAATGTCCATGCCTTATTCGTAGACTCATCTATAATGGCTTCCTTTTTAGAAGATAATCTCGCCCGATGCTCCAGCCAATCCAGTTCCCAGCTCACCGACAATCGCCCCTTCACTACTAGATGAAAAAATTGTACTCATTTTCAGTTGCAGGGCAGTTACAATGAATGATTCCCGGGCTTTCAGGGATGAGAAGTTTTTGCGGCTTAGCTTGCGGTAAGATAAACCGGCCTTCATGATAGATCGACGTAAATTATGAACCTCAACCATTTAAACAAAAAGCGACCTGATTATAGGTCGCTTTAAAGGTTACATCATGATGCCGCCATCCACATGCAGCACTGTTCCATTTATATAATTCGCTTCATCAGAAGCAAGGAAAAGATAGGCATTAGCGATATCCTCCGGCTTACCTAGACGGGCAAGCGGCACCATTTGCAGCAATTGGGCCATCACCTTTTCTGGAACGGCTGCAGTCATGCCGGTTTCGATGAACCCAGGAGCCACTGCATTAACATTGATTCCTTTTCGGCCCAGTTCCTTTGCCCATGTTTTCGTCATGCCGACAACCCCTGCTTTTGTTGCCGCATAATTGGTCTGTCCAACATTCCCATAGACCCCGGAAACAGATGATGTATTGATAATTCTTCCTTTTCCGTTAGCAATCATAGAGGGGACTACGGCTTGTGTGCAGTGAAAGACTCCTGTTAAATTGACATCCAAGACTTTCTGAAAATCTTCAATTGACAGCTTTGCGAGCATCGCATCTCTTGTGATTCCAGCATTATTAACGAGAATATCAATTTTTCCAAAGGACGACAGAACCTTGGAGACTATTTCATCCACATTCTCACGGTCTGCAACATTCACTTGAAAGAAGCTGGCTTCATAGCCTTTTTTCTGCAACTCACGGGCACACTTTTCCCCTTGTTCCTCATTAAAATCAGCCAATGCCACCTTGGCACCTTCCCGGGCAAACACCTTAGCAGCGGCGAAACCAATTCCGCCTGCCGCTCCGGTAATAATGGCTGTTTTATCCTGTAATCTCATTTTTACGCCTCCAAAAATTGTGTCATCGCTTGTAATAATTGGGGCAGGTCATCCACTAACGGAGAGTGTCCGCAATTTTTTAATTCGATGAAGACTGCCTTTTCTCCTAAGTCTTCTACAAGTTCTTTGGTCATTTCCTTCATGATCACCATATCCCTGTCCCCCTGCAATACCAGAACTGGGACATCAATGGAATCTACTTTTCCATTCCCTTGAACAAGACCATTGTGATGGCGGCTGATATTAAAGGTATTATTGGCATAGTGAACCTCGGCCAAATTCCTCTGTGTTCTCATGTCCTGAACATATTCATCATAAAGTTCCGGCGAAGGCTGATTATGGGTATAAATCACAGCATTCCAAATTAGTTTCAGTAATTCCGTATTATTTGTATCATAGGCCGTTTGCACAGGAATCGTTCGAATTAAATCCTTCTTAATCTCTTCATGTAAAGTAAACCGTCTTGGTGTATCATGTTCGTTCATTTTCCCGTCAAATGGGTAACCGCGGGTGGATTCAGACGCTAGTAAAATGAGTTTATTGCAATATCCTTGATAATCTGCGGCAAACTGCATGGCAACCGCTCCTCCAGTTGACCAGCCAACCAAAGCAAAGTCTTTTAACCCAATTTCATCCACAAACAGCTTTACATCATCTGAGAAATCTTTAATAGACATGATAGGCCTGTTGTAGCTTGAACCGCCAAATCCCCTTAAATCAACAGCATACAGCTTATAGTTTGCATCCATATTTTCAAGGACCAAATCCCAATGCTTGGATGAAGTCATATTGCCATGAATGAATAAAACCTTTACCTCTCCGCCTTCCCTTTCCCTATACGTTAAGGTCTCTCCATTTGGCAAATCCACTTTTTTCATTGTTATAATAGCCATTCTACTCACCCTTCCCCCACTTAATGGTTGCAGCTCCCCAAGCATATCCGATTCCGGCACTCACCAACACGACCACATCGCCGTCCTTGATTTTTCCCTGCTCTAAACCAAGCTCCAATGATAAAATCTGATCAATTTGCCCTATATGACCATAATCTTGCAGATAAATAGACTGCTTTTCGGACAGGCTAAGCTCTTTTAATACATATTCGTGGGCAGATTTTTTCATGTGAAGAATCGCTAAATAAGAAAGATCTGCTTCACAATAGCCGCTTTTCCGCAATGATTTGCGAATCACCTTTAAAAAATTGTCCATTGACTTTTGTTCCAAACGCTTTTTCATCCCTTCGGGGTCAAGGACATCAAGCCTATTCAGGCGGGAGTCAATCGCTTCTTTAGTTATCGGGTGTTTTGTACCGCCTGCAACCACTACCACATCTTCTGAAAAAGATCCATCCGTGATCAGTTCTGTTTCCAATAAAAGATTCTCATTATATCCTTTTTGCAAAAGAATCGCCCCGCCGCCGGCTCCAAGATTAAACATAAACCGGGTCCTTGGATTCTCGTAATCAATAAAATCAACATTCCGATAACCGCCTGCAAGCAGCACAGTTTGAACCTGAGGGTCAGCGAGCATCAAACTTTTCGCCACTTTTAACGCCATGACAGTTGTCCCGCATCTTAGCGCGGTATCAAAGGCCCAGGCATTTACAGCACCGATTTCTTCCTGCAATTTAATTCCGGCTGTCCAAAGCGGATATTCCTTATGTTCTTCACCAATATAGATCACTACGTCAATATCAAGCGGGTCAATCCCGGCCTTTTCGATTGCTTTCTTTGCCGCGATAATCCCCATCTGACATGTATGGTCTTCGGGACCTGGAATCCGCTTTTTCTTAATTCCCAGTTTCTCTTCGACAACTTCTAACGGAAGTCCTGCCAGTTCAGCAATCTCACTGCCTGTTATCTGTTTTTCCGGAAGATAAATGCCTGTACTCAATATTCCTATTTGCATTTCCATCACCTGCCTGCTTTAAGCTTCTTCAACCATTTCCTGCATTAATCCCATTGCTTCTTCGATAGAGTCAAACAGAGTTTCCTGTTCCCCTTGAACATGCGTAACCTTAATCCGCCATTGTTTTTTGCCTGTTTCCTTCTCAATGGCGGCCAATTGAAACCGAACGACAAAAGACATAATTTGGTTAATCTCCATGTGTTCCACCTTCTATCCCGCCGCTTTTTCTTCTTTTTTCACTGCCTGCTGTTTTTTCCGTTTCCAAGAAAGACTGCTTAAGGTGCCGACAATTCCTTTCGGGAAAAACATCACCACTACTATATAGATAATGCCGAAGAAAATGATCCAGCGTTCAAATATGACGTGTTCTTTTGCAAGTGCAGTCAGCCAATCATGAGCAAACTCAATGAGGCCTGCACCAATAATGGCACCTACTAATGTGCCGACACCGCCAATAATCGTCATTAATAAAGCATCCAAGGTAATATCCATGGAGAAAACGCTTGTATTCACAAACCTCAGTGATATGGCATATAAGATTCCTGCAATACCTGCCAATATTCCGGAAACCACACTCGCGGCAATCTTATAATGCAAGACTTGATATCCTAAAGACTCTGTCCTCTGTTCATTTTCCCTGATAGCCTGAAGCACCCGTCCAAGCGGGGAATTGGTAAACCGTTTTAGAAGCAGAAATACGGCAACCACGAGGACCAGACAAAGCAGGTAAAAATGAGTCCGGTCAATAAACTGCTCCGGAACACGGAAAGTGAAACCATCATTTCCATGGGTCATAGTCCGCCATTTTTCTGCTAATACGAGAAAAAGGCCTGAAAGCGCTAATGTTAACATCGCGTAAAAATGACTTTTTAACCGAAGCGTCAAAAGCCCGACGATAAAACTGACCACTGCCGTTAAAATAATCACCACTAACACGGCCAAAAGAAAGTATCCCATGGTCGGTTCAAACTTTTTCATAAAAATCCCCATGGAATAAGCTCCGATTCCAAAAAACATGGCATGCCCAAAGGAAACAATGCCGGTAAAACCAAGCAGGAGATCATAGCTCATGGCAAAGATGGAGAAAACAAATATTTGTGTTAATAAAATGAATAAATTCCTTGATTCATAGACAAATGGCAATAGGACTAGAAACGCGGCAGCGACTAAAATGACGGCTGTCATTCTGTTTCCTTGAATGATTCGCATATTCTCACCCCTTTGCCCCAAATAAGCCCTGCGGCCGAATAATCAAAACAATTGCCATTAACAACATGTTGACAGCCAATGATAAGTCCGGGACATAGTAAGCCATAAAGGAGCCGGAAAGTCCGACTAAAATGGCTGCAAGCACCGAACCTTTGAAATTCCCCATACCCCCGATGACCACTACAATAAAGGCCAAAATGGCAAATTCCATTCCCATCCCGGCGTGAATCACACCGGAGTATGGACCAAGCAGCACGCCTCCAAGCGCCGCCATCCCGGCACCCATCATAAAGACATACATAAATACCTTTTGAATATTAATTCCAAGGGCCTGCACCATTTCTTTATTCATGACGCCTGCTCTGACCACAAGTCCGATTTTTGTCTTTTTAAGGACATATTGGACCCCGGCAAAAATAAGCAGCCCGACCAGAATGATAAATACACGGTATTTGATAATAATAATCCCGCCCAGCTCCCAGCTTCCTTTCAAATAATCAGGAGGGGAGGCCATCATTTGATTTGGTCCCCAAATGACCTTTAACATTTCGGATAAAACCAGCATTAGGCCGAGAGTGATTAAAATCTGCTGGACATGATTTCCATACACCGGCTTGATAATCCATTTTTCCGTTAAAATACCGAGCACAAACCCGGTAATGACAGCACCGATTATTCCAATAAAAAAACTATTTGTCTCGGAATAAATCCAAAGCCCGCTGTATGCACCCCAGGCAAACAGCCCTCCATGGGCAAAATTCAGCACATCCATTAAGCCAAAAATCAAGGTTAACCCTGCAGCCAGCAAGAAAATCAGCATTCCTGTTGCCAGACCATTTAAGGTTAAGTTAATGAACAAGTCCACTTGGTATCCCCCTTTCCTAAGCAATGCCTAAATATTTTCGCTTCATTTCCTCATCCTCTTTTAATTGCTGCATCGTGCCATGACTAACTGTCCTGCCGTCATCAATAATGTAAAAGCAATCGCCAATCGTGCTTGCCATCATGAAGTTTTGTTCCACTAACACGATGGTTGTTTGGTCTTTCATTTGTAAAATGGATTCCATTACCTTCTCCACGACAATAGGAGCCAATCCTTTGCTTGGTTCATCAATTAATAGAAGTTCATTTTCATTGACATAAGCCCTTGCGATGGAAAGCATTTGTTTTTGCCCCCCGCTAAGGTTGCCGCCCTGCTTTTTCCAGAATTTTTTCAAATCCGGGAATAAATTTAGAATATATTCCATCCGCTCCGCTGTTTGTTCATTTTCTGTTTGAATTGCCACTTTCATATTCTCTTCAACTGTTAATCCAGCAAATATTCCCTGATCCTCAGGCACATAGCCAATCCCTTTTTTGGCAATTGTATAGGTCGGCAGGGACTGAACGGGTTCGTCTTTAAATGTGATTATGCCTTTTGAAGCTGGATTCAGGCCCATAATCGTTCGCAATGTCGTTGTTTTTCCTGCTCCATTTCTTCCAAGAAGGACGGTGACTTTCCCTTTTTGCACCTCAAAAGAAACACCCTGGAGAATATGATATTGGCCGATATGGGTTTCTACATGTTCAAGTTTCAACAGGTCGTTCATCAAATTGACCCCCTAAATAGGCAGACTGTACGGTTTCATTTTTCATAATTTCCTCCGGCGTTCCATCAGCCAGCAGGCGTCCATTAAATAACACCATGACCGAATCGGACAGATCTAAAATCATATCCATCTTGTGTTCAATTAAGATAATTGTCCGGTTTCCCTGTTCTTTTATCCGTTGAATCACCTGTAAAATGGCTGGCACCTCTTCTAAAGACATGCCTGCTGTTGGTTCATCCAATAAAAGCACTTCCGTTTCAAGTGCCAGCAGCATAGCTATTTCAAGCTTCCGTTTTTCACCATGGGCAAGATTGCCGGCGAATGAATCTTTCTTATCATCCAATAGGACAAGCTTCAGCCACTCCATTGCTTTTTCTTCAAACGCACGATATTTTTTATAATGAAACAGCATTTGATAGCGGATTCCAGCCTGTGATTGCACTGCTAATCTTACATTCTCTAATACCGTTAAATTAGGAAACACATTGGTAATTTGAAAGGAGCGGCCGATCCCCGCCCTTGTACGCTTCGTCGGCGACAGTTTGGTAATATCTTTGCCGTGGAAATAGATTTTCCCCTCTGTCGGCATTAATTGGCCGCTTAACAGATTAAAAAAGGTTGTCTTGCCCGCGCCATTCGGGCCAATAATTGACTTAAAGTGCTTTTCAGGAACGGAAATACTAACCCCGTCAACCGCCGTATGGCCGCCAAAAGCAATGGTTAAATCCTTTGTTTCAATCAGGATGGACATTTTTTCACCACCTATGGTTTTAACTTTAAAATAAGGAAGAGGGAGACCGGTTTTACTCGGTCTAACCCCCTGGAAGATGGATGCTTACTTATTACGAATCGGCGGTGCCGTTTCTTCGGGTGAAAGCTCTCTAATTAACACTGGCACAGGGTAGGAAACGCCCTCTTTCTTTTCAAGCTTGATGGCATATAGGGTCTGCAGTGCCTGGTGGTCTTCAGGACGGTACGTCATTGTTCCTTTCGGTGTCTCAAAACTCATGCCTTCCATCGTTTTGATTAATGTATCGGCATCTGTATCACCATTCGTTTTCTTCAATGCTTCCACAATGGAAATAGCTGCAGTCATACCACCCGGCGTAAATAAATCAGGAACTTCACCGTTAAAACGCTTCTTATGCTCTTCCACAAGCCAATCATTGATTTTATTTTTTGGCAGGTCATGATAATACACTGTGAAGCCTTCCATGCCAATCAACGGCTCCATGGTAGAAAGTGCTGCAATATCAGGAGCTCCTGTTGAAATTTTGATTCCTTTTTCCTGAAGTTTCATATCCGCAATTTGCTTCCATGGAGAATTGGCTCCTGCCCATACAACAAACAGGTAGTCAGGTTTCGCATCAATAATCTTTTGAATATTGGATGTAAAGTCTGTTGCAGCAGGGTCAGCATATTCTTCTTTAACAATCTTTGCCCCAAGCTTAACGGCAGCTTCTTTAAAGGCAGCGACACCGTCACGGCCAAAGGAATAGTCTGGTGCAAGGGTAGCAATTTTCACCCCATCCTTTGCAATGGCCGCAGCCCCTGCGACTGCATCTTGAGATGAATTTCGTGCAGAATGGAAAATATACTTATTAAACTCTGATCCTGTTATACTATCAGCGGCAGCCGGCTCCACCACCATAATCTTTTGATATTCTTCAGCAAGCGGCAGGACGGCTAACGTGTCCGCTGAACTGGATGAACCGACAAGAAAATCAACCTTATCTTCTTCTAATAACTTCGTTGCCTTTTGGACTGCCACTTCCGGCTTCGTTTCCGTGTCTTCCACAATGAATTCAATTTTTTTGCCGGCTGCTTCCATTTTTCCTTCTGTTGCATAATCAAGGCCCAGCTCAAATCCTCTTAAGGTTTGTTTTCCGTAAGATTCCAGTGCACCAGTTTTGGAAGCAAGAACACCTATTTTAATGGTTCCTTTATCTTCTGTATTTTTTCCATTGTCTTTTTGCTCTGATGAGGATTTGTCAGAACTGCATGCACTGGCAAAAATCATCGTAAACATGAGTAACCCCAATAATGCCCACTTTCTGCGGAACCTTTTCACACTTTTTCCCCCTTGTATTGTTTACTGTAAATCTTGTCATTCTTTGTTTTTATAATAGGAAAATATAGTTGCAGTGGAGTTACAGAAAAAGAAAAGCTGAAAGCGCCTGCTCAATGGCTGGTGACCTTGAGCCGATGGCACATGGAGCTGGACAAAGAAAAACAGCCCTAATTTTAAGGCTGTTCCTTTGAATGGATAAATTTTTCTGATTCAATAATCATGCTGTACATATGTTTTGTGGGTTCGAGCGGGGTAACCCCGAGTTCCTCCTCTAATACCTCGGTACATTTTTGATACCATTTGATAGCATGCGGGCGGTTATTTTTCCGATAGTAACAATACATTAACAAACGATAGGCTTCCTCCCATGTCCGGTCCCGCTCGAGAATGTTTTCACACCAGAAGATAGCGGCATCATAGTTTTCACGGCGGACCATCAATTGTGCCATTTTTTCAGCTCCGCGTAAAAAGTAAACAAGCATACTCTCTCTTTTACTAATACACCAGTCATCATAGCGGCGGTCAGGCAAGTAGTCCCCATGATAAAGGGTTAACCCTCTTTCAAGAAGATTCATACCTTTTTCGTCAATGGACTCTTTTAATCCTTTTTGAATTAGTTCCTGAAAATGAGCGGTGTCTACTTCTACCACGGCATGTGAATTTAATCCATAAAATAACCCATCCCTTATGATGAAAAAGGAGGCCGCTCTCGCTTTCCTTTCAGGCTCCAGTACATGGAGAAGGCTGTTTAATGCTACTTTAAAGTCACGGTCAGCACTTTTCTTGTCCTGATTAGGCCAAAGAATCTGCATCATTTCATCTTTAGCAATCGGTTCATTCCGCGTAATCAACAGCTGGAACAATTCCTTTGCTTTTTCCCTCTGCCATTCTTTTTCGCTGACCTCTTTCTCTCCCAGCCATAGCCTGAATTGCCCCAGGGTCTGCACACGAATGGAGTATCCCGGATGTGAATCCATAGCAGCGATCCCTAAATCCTGCAGTATTTTCCTGACATATGACGGCTGAATATTCTCTTTCATACAATGAATGAGTAATGGGACCAACACTTGTAAATCTCTTGGACTGAAAACCGCCCGATGATGAAAAAAGAATTCATAATTGTGAATTTGCACGAGGGTTAAACATGGATCTATTGTCTGCTTAAATACATCCTGCTTTTTTTCTAAGTAATAAAGATAGGACAGCCAAAATTGACTGAGCATTCGTCCAAAGGAATCTTCACATTGGTTAAACAAGGAATCTGCCCTTTTTAAGAATTGGTCTGCCTTAGACAGCCGTTCATTATAAATACATGTCATTCCCATACCAAGGGTAATTAATGCGGACAGCCATACATCATGAACTTTCTCCGTTTCCTGGAGCGCTTTCTTTCCAGCCTCTAGTGCCCGTTCCAGCTCGCCCCTTTTCCCGTATAAAATGCAAAGCCCCATTAACGGCTCCGCTTTGCCCCTGTCAACATGGAGCTGGTCCATGATCTCTAGTGCCGTCTGGTAACAGTTTTCGGCTAAATGGGATTCATATTGGTTTAATATTTGGACAGCATGACCCATGCGGATCCATCCGCATGCTTCAACAAACGGGGCTTTTGCACTAATCCCTTGTTGAATCCCCTGCTGTGCAAGTTCTTTCGCTTTCATCCCATCTCCCATAAAAGATTCGATTAAAGAGAGTAATAATTCTGTTTCCCGGTGTGCCTGTGGAAGGGATGCAGCAGAGGAATTTTTTACTTTAACTTTGTAAAGGACATTTTTAGCCTCTTCAAATCTTCCTGTACGTAAATAAAGCCGAGCTTTTAAATTGCCGTCAGAACTTGCTGCCTTCATTTTCTGAATCCATTTTTCAGCTTCGGATGCCTTCCCTAAGTTTAATAGATTCTCAGATAGCAATTGATATAGTATCTCTTTCTCTTCCTCCGGGCTGCTGCATTTTTCCCTGCAGGCAATCGCTTCATATAAAAGCTTCTCAGCATGATGCGGCTGAATCGTATCTAAATAAATCTTCGCCTTTCCTTCCAGGGCAATACTCATGCCATAATAATCTCTTCTTTCCTCCGCACCGATAAAAGCACGTTCAAAACAATCCTCTGCCTCCTGGTATTGGGAGCGGTATCGATGAATTTCTGCTTTCAGGTACCAGAGAAGATAATAGGATTCGAGCTCTGCTTCTGGAAGAATGGATATTTGTTCATATAAGCTTTCTAATTTTCCATCCTCCAGCATCTTAAAACCATTCTCTTGGATGATGGAGGCCATCGCTTGATGGTGATGAATCTTTTGATAATGATAAAGTGCTTCCTCCCATAATTGTCTTTTTTCATAAAAGCGGGCGCATTTTTCGTTTAATGAAGCATAGTGTGTTGGATTGTTTTTATGAAAGTGATTTTCAAGAAATTCTTTAAACAACGCATGATAACGATAATGTTTGGAACCGACCTTTTGGATAAATAAATTACGATCCTTCAATTGCTCAAGCATTCCTAGAGCACCATTCAGCCCAATGACTTCCTCGCACAACTTTTCCTCTATCTCTTCAAATATGGAAGTCTGTTCGAGAAATTGTTGGATGATGGGAGGCTGTTTTGAAAAAACCTCCAGCACAAGATACTGGAAAAAGTCCTGCAATGATTGGGAGGAATGTTCAAAAAGCTGAGAAATATCATCTGTAAAAGGGAGCTGCTGGGCAATCATACATAATGCAATGATCCACCCCTCCGTGATCTCGTAAATCGTTTGTAAATGCCGGGGCTCTATTTCCAGCCCGTAAAGATCTGTTAATAACAGTTCCATTTCCTCTATTGTAAGGACTAGGTCTTCCCTGGTCATTTCCAGCAGTTTCCCGCAGGCTTTCATTTTCGTTAAATGTTTCCACCCGGGACGGCTTCTGCTTGATATGACCAAATGTAAGTTAGAAGGAATATATTCAAGTATTTTTTCCATCCAGCTATTGATGGTATAGGAATGTTCAATTTGATGAAAGTCATCCAAAATAAGTGTAATAGGCGAATCAGCTGTTAGAATTTCATTGATGAAAAGGGAAGAAAGAATGCTGAGTTCTTCTTCACGAATGTAGCGGTCCATTGTGTCCATATAGGCAGCCAATTCCGTTCCAAAATCAGGATGAATCCGGCGGATGGAATGAATGATGTAAGTAAGAAAGGGGAGGATATCATCATCCATCGAGGAAAGCGAGTACCAGCATCCTGGAATATTTTCATCAGTCATAAAAAGGGCAAGCGCTGTACTTTTTCCAAATCCGGCTCCGGAATGAATAATGGTTAATGGATATTCTGGAATCCTCTTCATTTTCCGGGTTAGCTGGGCCCTTCTGATAAAATCATCCTTTACGGCTGGTATCCGCAGTTTGGTTTGTATTAGAGGCAGCTTCAATCAGTTCCCTCCTCTCTTTTATCATAATATTTATACTATTTTACCATATTTCTATGAAACCGTGTACAAACAAAAAGTGTCAGCGTCTTTGGAACAAGCTTACCTTGTTCCTGCGATGCTGATTCTTAGCAGCTTTCCTTAGCTGTTTACCCTAAAGGCTGGCAAATTTCATGACCCTGAAGGTTTTTTTAAAGCCCCAGGTTATTTGGCATCGAACTGCTCAAAGCTATCGTCTCACGCAAGATACTCGAAGGAGCCTATACAAGGGTGAAAACTGACTGTGCGCTGAATCTGGATTCAACTAATAAATAAAAAGAAAAAAGGACCACAGCCTTCTCATCGAAGTGTGGTCCTTCATCTAGGGAATTAACCATTAACCTTTTGGAATTGTTTCATAAAATCACTGAATGCTTTGGCTGCTTCAAATGGAACGGCATTATAGAGAGAAGCACGGCAGCCGCCAACAGAACGGTGGCCATTAACGCCGACAAAGCCTTCCTGTTTTGCTTCAGCCAAGAATTTCTTCTCTAATTCTTCATCTTTTACACGGAAGGTAACATTCATAAGTGAACGGCTGTCTTTTGCAGCATGTCCAACATAAAATCCATTACTTTCGTCGATGGCATCATAAAGTAATTTTGCTTTTTCTTCATTACGTTTCACGATTTCATTCATTCCGCCAATGCCTTTTACCCAGTTCAGAACTTCACCAAGCATATAAATGCCGAAAGTAGGCGGTGTATTGTACAAGGAGTTCTTTTCTGCATGAGTACTGTACTTCAACATGGTCGGGATATTCGTATTGGCTTTTTCAAGAAGATCCTTACGTACAATCACGACTGTCACACCAGAAGGTCCAAGGTTTTTCTGTGCTCCAGCATAAATCAAGGCAAATTTGCTTACATCCACCGGTCTTGAAAGAATATCACTCGACATATCGGCAATCAATGGAATATCAATGGCCGGATAGTCCTTCCATTCTGTACCAAAAATAGTGTTATTGGATGTTACATGTAAATATGCATCATCAGCATTATACTTTAATTCACTAAGCTGTGGAATCCGGCTGAAATTACTATCTTTTGTGCTTGCGGCTTCATATGGGTTTCCAAAAAGCTTAGCTTCTTTAAAGGCCTTCTCTGACCATGAGCCAGTGATGGCATATGAAGCTTTTTGGTCTGGTGTTAAGAAGTTCATTGGGATCATGGAAAACTGCAGGCTTGCCCCGCCTTGGAGAAACAAAATTTCGTAATCATCAGGAATGGACAACAATTCTTTTAAGGATGCCTTAGCTTGATTATGTACTTCATCATAGTCTTTACTGCGGTGGCTTAGTTCCATTACAGACATGCCTGTACCGCGGAAATCTATAAATTCCTGCTGTGCTTTTTCCAGCACTTCCAATGGAAGGGCAGAAGGACCAGCATTAAAGTTGTAAGCCCGTTTCACTTGTATGCTCATTTTATTTCACTCCCGTTTTAACGTTTTAGACCATTAAATTATAACATTATTAATGAAAAATGAATGACTAAAATAAAAAATTATATGCCAACAGCGAAAGGCAGCAAAATGCTGCCTTTACTTCATACAAGCTCCTTCTATCTGGGAAGATTCTTCTGCCGCAAAACTTCCCTGATAATCAACTTGCAATAATTTTACTGTCATGTTTGAAAAACTTTGCTGTAAGACTTGCGCAAGCTTTTCCCCTTTTCCTTTTTCCGCAAAACAGATAACAGAAGGACCAGCCCCGCTTAATGCTGTGCCGAATGCCCCATTTTTCTTCGCTTCTTGTTCTACATCCTCATAGAAAGGAATAAGCGGGCGGCGGTATGGCTGATGAAAACGATCGCGCTCCATCATTTTACCTGCTAATTCCCAATTTTTGCTCACCAAAGCAGCAACCAAGAGATTAGCTGTTGAGGAAGCGGCAATTGCCTCTGCACGGGAAAAGTCTTTAGGCAGGACGCCCCGGGAATCCTTTGTTAATAAAATTTCTTGTGGGATTGCCACGACCGCTTCAAACGGAAGATTAGCAAATGACAGCATATCTACCTCCTGATTTTGGTAGCATCCCACCACTAATCCACCATAAATGGAAGCCCCGACATTATCGGGATGTCCTTCAAGCTCTGTTGCCAGCAGAAGTTTATCTTCTTTTGACAGACCGAGGCCTAAGCCCAGGTCTACAAGCTCGATACCAGCAACAATTGCTGAAGCACTGGAGCCCAATCCCCTTGCTAAGGGGATTTCACTTTCAAGCTTTACTTTAAACGGCGATAAAACTTTGCCATATTTTTCAGCAACACCTAATGCTGTCTTAGCAATAAAATGCTGTTCTCCATTTGGCAGGTCTGTCAGTTCTTGATTGGAGGAAACAAACTCCCACTGGTCACTTTTTTCAACATCTAATGTCAAATATAAATTAAGTGCCAGGCCTATGGAGTCAAATCCAGGACCAAGGTTCGCAGTACTTGCGGGAACCTTGATCATCCAACGTTTATTTTGAGGCATTTGTTACAACCCCTCGAATATGGTCTGCAACTGCTTTTTCATCGTTTGGCAGTTGAGTCGGTGTAACAAGACTGCTGTTAATCGCGGTATCTGGATCTTTTAAGCCATTACCGGTTAGGACAGCCACAATTTTTGTTCCTTTGGCAATTTTTCCGTTTTGAATGCTCTTATATACACCGGCGATTGACGCACAAGAGGCTGGCTCAGCAAACACGCCGTCCGTTCTTGCTAGTTTTTTATATGCCGCCACAATTTCTTCATCCGTTACTTCGTCAAACTGTCCTTCAGATTCCTTAACGGCATTGACAGCTAAATCCCAGCTTGCCGGGTTTCCAATCCGGATGGCGGTTGCAATTGTTTCAGGGTTTTCAAACACGCGGTTATGAACAAGAGCCGCTGCTCCTGCTGCTTCAAAACCAAACATTCTTGGAAGCCCTGTTTCTTTTTTCTCATTGTATTCTTTAAAGCCTTTCCAATAGGCACTGATATTGCCGGCATTTCCGACTGGAATTGCTAAGATTTCAGGAGCGGAGCCTAACTGGTCGCAAACCTCAAATGCAGCTGTCTTTTGACCTTCAAGCCGGTATGGATTTACGGAATTGACTAATGTAATCGGCTCTACTTTACTAATATTTCGAACCATTTTTAGTGCCTGGTCGAAATTCCCCTCAATGGAGATGATTTCAGCACCATACATCATGGCTTGGGCAAGTTTTCCCAGAGCAATTTTTCCTTCTGGAATCACCACGATACAGTTAATTCCTGCACGTGCCGCATAAGCCGCAGCCGCTGCAGAAGTGTTTCCAGTTGAGGCGCAAATAACTGTTTTTGTGCCTTCCTCAATGGCTTTCGCAACCGCCATAACCATTCCCCTGTCCTTAAATGAACCGGTTGGGTTTGCTCCTTCCACTTTTACATACAGCTCGACTCCCCATTCCTTAGAAAGGTTTTCAAGCTTAATTAATGGTGTATTTCCCTCGTTTAAAGTAAGTTTCGGAGTTTGTTCATTGATTGGTAAATATTCTTTGTATGCTTCTAATAATCCTGGCCATCTTTTCATCATTATTTCCTCACTACCCTATATGTGCTTTTTACTTCCTTGACTGCTGATAAATCACGTAATTCCTGTAAAATATGTTCATAATTTGTTAATGAAGCTCTGTGTGTTACTAAGATAATCTCAGATGTTTCATGTTCTTTCACAGGCAGCTGTAGAATCTCTTCAAAGCTTACCCCGAATTTCGCAAAAATAGTGGTTATTTCTGCAAAAACTCCAACCTCATCCTGAACGCGGATCCGCAAGAAATACTTAGAGTACTTCTCACTGTCTTCCTTCAGCTGTTTCGGATATTGCGGTGATACAGCACTCTTACCATTTACACCAATTCGTAAATTTTTAATCACAGCCACTAAGTCAGAAACAACGGCTGATGCAGTTGGCAGGCTGCCTGCACCTGGTCCGTAAAACATCGTTTCTCCTACAGCCTCGCCGTAAACATAAACGGCATTAAATTCATTCTGAACGGAGGCGAGCGGATGATTGTGAGATAAGAAGGTTGGTGCCACACTTACCTCCACTTTTTCGCCTTCACGATGGGCATAGCCAATCAGTTTCATCGTATAGCCTAATTTCTTGCCATAGCGGATATCCTCATCCGTCACTTTCGAGATGCCGCTGACCTGAACATCAGCCAAATCAATGTGCATCGAAAATCCCAGTGTGGCAAGAATAGTCATTTTGCGTGCTGCGTCCAACCCCTCAACATCAGAAGTAGGATCAGCCTCCGCAAACCCAAGTTCCTGAGCCTCTTTCAGGACCTCATCATAAGATCTTCCTTCATTGGTCATTTTGGTTAAAATATAATTTGTGGTTCCATTCACAATCCCCATCATTTGTGTGATGCGGTCTGATGCCAAACCGTCGACCAATCCTCTTAAAATTGGAATCCCGCCGCCGACACTGGCTTCGTAAAATAAATCACATCCATATTCTGATGCAACCGTTAATAGTTCTGAACCATGCAGGGCCATTAAATCTTTATTGGCCGTCACTACATGTTTCCCTTGACGAAGTGCCGTAATCAAATAGTCTTTGGTCGTTTCAATGCCGCCCATTACTTCAATGACTACATCTATATCTTGATCTAATAAAATATCATCTGCTTGATCAGTTAATAGTCCTGGGTCAATGTCAACCGATCTCTTTTTATGTACATTTTGTACAAGGATTTTTTTCACCTCAACCGGGCAGCCAACCTGGTGCATTAATTTATCCTGGTGATTTTTAATAATTTGAACTACACCCGTCCCGACAGTGCCCAAACCTAACAAACCAATCGAGATTGACTTCATTAAATCCCCTCCTTTTTATGTCCTCCCACTGTGAACAAATGTATTTCTGTTGTAGACATTATAAGATTCTCTGAATCTTTTTACAATAGTTATGTTTATAGAATAATAAAATCGAAATCGCTTACTATTGCATTATGATTGATTTTTGCTGAAAGGTAAATTTTTTTTATGAAATAATCTGCAAAATTTTTTTATTTTGACCCTTTACATAACTTTAAACTGAATGTAGAATAAACATTAATTTAGAAAATTCACTAAATTTTATATTTATTATAGGTAATGATGAAGACGGCATTAAAAAATAGCTTCAGAGAACCGGTGGATGCTGCGAACCGGCGCTGTTTTTTAATAGACCAGCAAAGTGCCGGTCAAAGCCCAGCCCTTCTGAACTGGCTGCTGAACCTTAATAGTAGGCAGACCCGGGTCAAACCGTTACATTCCTTGAGGCTGCAATGCTTGTATGCAGCGAAAGAGGGTGGCACCACGTTTTTCCACGTCCCTCATAATAGACCACTATGTCTGTTATGGGGGACGTTTTATTTTTATACGAAAAGGCCGCTTGAAGAAACCGAGGAGGATGAAACATGTATAAAGTGCTTGTTACAGATGGAATCAGCCAGACCGGTTTAAAAAGTTTGTTCGATCATCCGCATTTTATCGTGGATAGACATCCGACATTGCCAACAGACGAATTAAAAAATAGGATTGGAAAGTATGATGCACTGATTGTTCGCAGCCAAACAAAGGTGACAGGAGACCTGCTGGATGCTGCTGTGAACCTCCGTGTGATTGCCCGTGCAGGTGTTGGTGTTGATAATATCGATGTCCAGGCGGCTACGAAAAAAGGCGTTATCGTAATCAATGCCCCAGGAGCCAATACGATTGCTGCAACAGAGCACACATTGGCGATGATGCTGGCACTCGCCCGGAAAATTCCCCAGGCCCATCAAAAAACCGCATCCGGTGAGTGGGACCGAAATTCGTTTAAAGGCGTGGAACTATATAAGAAAACGCTGGGTATCGTCGGCATGGGAAAAATCGGGACAGAAGTGGCCAAGAGGGCCAAAAGCTTTGGCATGAACATTTTAGGATTTGACCCCTACTTAACAGATGACCGGGCGAAAAAGCTGGGCATTACCAAGGCTGGCTTAGATTTAATTGCTGCCCAATCGGATTTTATTACCGTGCATACTCCACTGACCAATGATACAAGGGGCATTATCAATGATGCATTTTTTGCCAAAACGAAAAAGGGCGTTCGCTTGGTCAACTGTGCCCGCGGCGGCATAATCGATGAAAAAGCGTTAGTGCGGGCCATTCAGGCAGGTCATGTGGCTGGAGCAGCACTGGATGTTTTTGAAAAAGAACCAGCAGCTGATCCTGAAATATTGCATAACCCGAATATCATTGTGACGCCGCATTTGGGGGCATCAACAGTGGAAGCCCAGGAAAAAGTAGCACAGGAAGTCAGCGCAGAAATTATTGATATTTTTGAAACCCAAACAATCCAAAATGCTGTGAATATGCCGCAAATGTCAGGTGAAACCCAAGCAAAGCTCCAGCCCTATTTACTCCTCGGAGACCAAATGGGACAGCTCATTATTCAATTGCTGAAAAAGCAGGCACCTGAGAAAATCAATATTCATTATTATGGTGACTTAATTGATGAAGATACGGAATTACTGACACGAACCCTGCTCCGCGGAATTCTTTCCTATCATTTAAGTGATTCGGTGAATCTGATTAATGTGCTCCACCTCTTAAAGGAACAGGGCGTTTCCTATAATGTACAAAAAAATACGGCCGATAAAGGCTTCGCCAACTATATGGAGCTTTCTGTTATCCAAGGAACAGAATCCGCCCGAATTGGGGCAACCGTCTTAAATGGGTACGGAGCACGAATTGTGAAGATCAATAAATACAGAATTGATGTCAAGCCGGAAAAATACCTTTTATATATTAAACATCAAGATGTGCCAGGCATGATTGGAAAAGTGGGGTCATTGCTCGGAGATTATCAAATGAATATTGGGACCATGCAGGTGGGCCGTGCGGAGGTGGGCGGAGAAGCGATTATGGTGCTCACATTAGATAAAGCATTGGGAGCTGAGGTTCTGCGTGAACTGACACTCATTGAGGGATTGATAGAAGCTCAATTGCTTGAATTAACGAATGTGGATTCCTTGGAATCGGGGTTTGTGGAATAGCAGGGGTGAGAGTATTTACGTTTCGTTGTGTGAATTTTCGGGAAGGTGAAAGCGGGCCAAATCGGTGGTGATTGGGTCCGCTTCTTTGTGTTTGGGATTGTTGGAATGCGGTTTGGTTGGTTGGGGTTGGGTTGGGTTGGGGCTACGTGAGCTTTATTGGATTTGGTTTTCCTGGATTGGCTGGACTTGGGCAGTTGCTTTTATGTTACCTTATCACTCTGGTTTTTTCTGATTCGGGCATGTAGACTCGTTTTACGTGACCGAATCATTCTACTTTTTCCTGTTCCGGTCACGTAGACCCGGACTACGTGACCCAACCGTTCTGCTTTTTTCTATTTCGGGCAACTAGATCCGGTCTAGCCCAGATGAAAGACAGAATCTTGATTTTCCAAAAGAACTTGTCTTTCATCGCTCCGATGAAAGACAGAATCTTGATTTTTCAAAAGAAATTGTCTTTCATCGCTCCGATGAAGGACAGAATCTTGATTTTTCAGAGAAACTTGTCTTTCATCGCTTCGATGAAGGACAGAATCCTGATTTTTCGAAAGAACTTGTCTTTCATCGCTTCGATGATGGACAGAATCTTGATTTTTCAGAGAAACTTGTCTTTCATCGCTTCGATGATGGACAGAATCTTGACTTTTCAAAAGAACTTGTCTTTCATCGCTTCGATGAAGGACAGAATCTTGATTTTTCGAAAGAACTTGTCTTTCATCGCTTCGATGATGGACAGAATCTTGATTTTTCAGAGAACTTGTCTTTCATAGCCCAGATGAAAGACAGAATTTTGATTTTTCAGAGAAACTTGTCTTTCATAGCTTCGATGAAGGACAGAATCTTGATTTTTCGAAAGAACTTGTCTTTCATCGCTTCGATGATGGACAGAATCTTGATTTTTCAGAGAAACTTGTCTTTCATAGCTTCGATGAAGGACAGAATCTTGACTTTTCAAAAGAACTTGTCTTTCATCGCTTCGATGATGGACAGAATCTTGATTTTTCGAAAGAACTTGTCTTTCATCGCTTCGATGATGGACAGAATCTTGATTTTTCAGAGAAACTTGTCTTTCATAGCCCAGATGAAGGACAGAATCTTGATTTTCCAAAAGAACTTGTCTTTCATAGCCCAGATGAAAGACAGAATCTTGATTTTTCAGAGGAAGTTGTCTTTCATAGGTGACCCAACCGCTCTACTTTCCCCAATCATTCCTCTTTTCCCCATTTCGAGCAACTAGACTCCTTCTACTTGACCCAATCATTCAATATTTCCCCATTTCAGTCACGTAAGCTTTTTTCCAAAAACATCTCAAATCAATTATTCTCTAAAATACTAGGAACATCCATCACAGAATCCAAAATATAATCTGCTTTATGTTCTTCAAATTCAGCACGAGCTGCTTTTCCAGAAAGCCCTGTTAAGACAGCAGCAAACTGGCAGCCCATTTTTCTTGCAGCTAATAGGTCAGCCAGAGAATCTCCGACGACGAGTACTGTTTGTCCATTTTCAATCGGCAGTTCTGTTTCCAAGCATTGTTTAGAAGGGGTGCCCTTTCCTTTTAATGCCATAATAAATGTGAAGGGATGCGGTTTTGATAATGACAGCTGATCTGGATTTTCTTTTTCCGCCTTCAAGACATCATCAGCTGTTACAATTCGGTTTTCATCGATATGCTCAAGCCAATTTAAGTGATGGAAGGGCTGGACGACTTCAAGCTCAGGGCGGCCTGTCCCAATCCCAATGGTGAATCCTGAAGATGCCAGGGACTGAAACAACCGGGCAATTTCTTCTTTAGGTGCCAGCGTTGTCTCGTTTGCCAAGAAACCCTGTTTACCGGTTTGTACAGACGGTCTTCCGGTTGAAGCCAGGACGTTCTCATCCCCGACATACCATTCCTGTGATACATGTTCACACACAGACCAAAGTTCACCTTTTTCAAAAATCGTAGTCTTCACTTCGAGCTTTTCTTTTGCAATCACATTCAAGTATCCAAGCAATTCGGCCTTCATTGCATTCGAACGTTTAAAATCTTCCACAAACGAACTAAAATCTACTTTCACTTCATATTTTGCAAGCACCTTGCCTATCTCCAGCAGCACTTCTCGATTGATTGGTGCCTGACACCAGGTGTTGATTTTTGCAGACTCTTTTTCCTTGATTTGTTCCAAAAGGTGGATTAATTGATGGCTGAATGATAGATAGATCATGTCCCAGTTGGCATTTAGGCCGCGGGATTTTTGGAATCCTAGGACCTGATCATGTTGGAATACAGTATCTCTAATTTGCTTAATTTCTTCATCACTAGGGTTTATGTTAAACTTTTCCGGCGAAAGTCCCAAATAGTTTGGACTCATCAGCATTTCCCAAACAGTCAATGCTGAAGCATCAAAATAGCGTTCTTCACTTAACAATACTCCGTCAACATCAAATAAAATGGTTTTAATCAAAGCTCTCCGCCCTCATTTCAAAGCATTCTTTTTCACATTATCGTAACACAGCACCACAGTAATATAAAGCAGAAAAAGCCGCAGCATCAACAGCCACGGCTTCCTCTTAGTTTAAGTATTATATTAATCTAATCCAATAGAAATATATTTTATTTCTAAGAACTCATCAATGCCAAAATGACCGCCTTCCCGGCCAAGACCGCTCTCCTTGTAACCGCCGAATGGAGCCTGTGCAACTGATGGGAGTGCATCGTTTAAGCCGACAATTCCATACTCGAGCTGCTCGGTAATTCTAAATGAACGGCTTAGGTTTTCCGTATAAACATAGGCAGCTAAACCATATCGTGAATTGTTTGCACGCTCAATTACTTCCTCTTCTGTTTTAAAAGTGGAAATGGGGGCAATCGGTCCAAAGATTTCATCCTTCATACACTCCATGTCATCTTTAACATTCGTTAAAATGGTTGGCGCATAGAAGAATCCATCTTCATTTTCGGGTTTAGAACCAGTATAGGCAACATTTCCGCCATGTTTAACGGCATCATTGACAAGGGATTCAACCTTTTTATATGCCGGTTTATCGATCAATGGACCGATATCTACGCCTTCTTCCAATCCGTTGCCAACTTTTAATTTCTCTAATTCTGCTTTAAATAGATTAATAAACTCTTGTTCAACACCCTCTTGAACATAAATTCGGTTTGTACAGATACATGTTTGGCCGGCATTGCGGAATTTGGACTGAACAAGTCCGGCAGCTGCTTTTTCTAAATTCGCATCATCCATAACAATAAATGGTGCATTGCCGCCAAGCTCCAGCGAGATTTTTTTAACATTTTCAGCTGCACCGCGCATTAATGTTTTTCCAACCTCAGTGGAACCTGTGAAAGTAATTTTTGTTACACGTGGATCTTTCAGCCATGCCTCCCCAATTTCAGAAGACTTACCCGTAATTACATTTATCACACCGCTAGGAATTCCTGCTTCATGAGCAAGTTCCGCCAGTTTCAAAGCTGTAAGAGGAGTCTGGTTTGCTGGTTTTACTACACAGGTACAGCCTGCAGCTAGTGCCGGTCCGACCTTTCTTGTAATCATGGCTGCCGGGAAGTTCCACGGCGTAATGGCCGCCACTACTCCTACTGGTTCTTTACGGACAAGAATTCTTTTATTAGGATGTGTTGCTGGAATCGTTTCCCCATACACACGTTTTGCTTCTTCTGCAAACCATGAGATGAAACTATTAGCATACACAACCTCGCCAAGTGCCTCTCTTAATGGCTTGCCTTGTTCAATGGTCATAATTCTAGCAATCTCTTCTTTATTTTCGTCTATCAATTGATGCCATTTAAAGCAGACGGCTGCGCTCTTCTGCTGTTTTCTTTGCCCACACTTTAAAAGCGCGGTGTGCAGCATCTACTGCCTGTTTTGCTTCTACGGCGCCTCCCGTAGGAATCGCCCCAACTACTTTTTTTGTTGCTGGATTCGTCACTTCGGTAAAAATTTCATAATCATTTCCGACCCATTTTCCATCTAAATACATTGGGTAAATTTGATATTCTTGGTTTACGACACCCATTTCTTTACCTCCCAGCCATAATACGTTCACTTTTATTCTAAACGACAGGCAAGCCTTCTTCAAGTATTTGGAATCTCTTTAGGGTGTATTTTTCAGATTTTTTAAAAATTTACTTCATAAAACTCTTTTATTTAATTTATCCAATGTATTGAAAACACTTGCATCTTTTTTAAAACAAAAAAACAGCAATATCCAAATTTCGGAATTGCTGTTTTTTGTATAAAAAGCTTTCAATATTCACATTCTATTAATAATTATTTTGCAAAAACATGTTTCCCAATTTTCACAGTCACTTGACGAGTTGCAACCCATTTACTTACGGAAGTCTTGGGGTTGTAGAAAAATAAGGATCCATTGCCTTGGCCTCTAAATGCAAGTGCTTCATTTACAGCCCGTTTTGATGCGGCATCTGCAGTTTTATTGATGGCTCCATTCATTACTGGTGTAAATGCAAAGTGTCCACCAGCTTTTTCATAGATTACACCTTTAACTGAGTTTGGAAATTCAGAGCTGGCAACACGGTTTAAAATAACGGTAGCAACCGCAACTTTACCGGCATATGGTTCGCCAACAGCCTCGGCATGTACAAGACGTGCCATTAATTCTTTTTCAGCTTGCGTAACAGTAGAATTTGGGATTGCTAGATTTTGGCCTGCGTATAGATTAGAGTTTGCTGCATGGTTTGCTTGCATTAATGATTTTACAGGCACCCCATATTTAACTGCCACTTTCCAGTAAGTTTCACCAGATTGAACCTTGTGTGTAGTTGTTGCTGCTTCAGAAGTTCCATTTAACGTGAATGCTGACATTGATAAAATTAAACCTGCTGAGATTAATAGTTTCTTAAATTTATTCATTTGATAACCTCCTGTTTCGTTCGTCTCTCTACATTCAAGGCTATCAGTTGTAACATACTTATTCATTAGCCAAAAAGTGGTAACTATAAAAATGGTAGATTTATTACTAGTACGATAATGTTCCTCTGCTGATTGGAATTTTTATCCTAAGATAGTTTTATCCCGTATATTTTCCAGCAGAGGAAGGCACAGGATGGTTTATTACGAAATGTTTCAGAGGCGTAACATGAAAAGAGCTTCCCATTCGGTTCAAGGAAGCTCTTTTTATGGCTATATGATAGAAAATGAGTAGTGTGCAGCAATTGAAGAGTGTTTGCTGCTAATTGCAGATTGTTATCCGCTGATTGGCGGTCATTATCCACTGATTGAGACGTGTAATCCGCTGATTGCACTCGGTATCCGCTGATTGACTCGTGTTATCCGCTAATTGCACTCGATATCCGCTGATTAGCATTCGTTATTCCGCTAATTGGCGTCCATTATCCGCTAATCAAATCCGCCTTCCCCCAATCACCCCACCTTTTTCTGCGAATCCACCTTCTCCAGTTTCGACCAATTCACCGTATTCTCAAGAACCACCGCCAATATAATCCCCATTAGCAAGCCGCTGCTTAATAGCGGACGGACCAGCATGGGAATGGAGCCGAACATTTCCACTGGAATATTCATGATGGCAATTCCTAATAAAACTGGCGCGGCAATACGATAGATTGTTTTTTGTGTAAAACGAATTCCCTCTAAATTAGTAAGTGCACCGCTGAATAGCTGCAAATAGGCAACAAATAAAACCGCGTCCCCGACACTGATCGGCAGTGTTGAAAAAAGATGGCTGAGGGGCGGAACTAAGCCAAGGATTATAAACATAGCTGCACCAATGACCATCGGCATACGTTCAACTATTAAGGTGGATTGTAAAAATCCTAATGATGACACATATGGTGCATATGGGACCATTCCAAATAGCCCAGAGACTACGGAATTAATCCCTGTTAACACAAATGATTTACGATATTGCCCGTCTGAAGTGGATGTTTTTATGATTGGTTCGACTCCTTTTACCGCGGCAATCGTATTCGTCGTGTTTACCAAACCCGTTATGACAGCCATAATGATCAGGCCAAGGCTGAATGTTGGTGTTCCCCATGGAAAAAGATTAAACAGCTTTGTCGACACATGCTCGTCTGCAGCAGGGGCCGGGAACAATAAAACATATATAATCCAGCCGGACACAATCCCAATCAGAATCGAAAAATTCCGAATCGCTCTTGGTCCTTTTATGTTCAACCAGGCTGTTAAAAGAATTAAGAAGATCGATAACAAAGCGGTCGGTATATGTATTTCATCCCTCGTGGCAAGGCCCAGCATCCCTTTGGTAAAAATCAAAATTAACTGGCAGGCAAGCAGGAATAATACGGTACTCATGACAACAGGGGTAAACAAACGTTTTAATACATTCCCCATTCCAAGTGCCCCTAGAATCATTACTAAAATGCCTGAACAAATAATTCCAACGGCCAGCCCTCCGCCAAGTTCTCCTACACTAATTCCTGCAGAGGAGGCAGAGGCACTTAAACTTAAAATGGCTCCCCACCATAAACCTGACTGCCCTTCCATCAGCGGGTATTTGTGCCCGAAAACAGCTTGAAGAATACAGGCAATCCCCGTATAAATAAACGATCTTTGCAGGGCACTGGCCACCTCTACGGATGATAAATCAAAGGCATCCCCAATTGTCAGCGGAATAACAACCGTATTCGCAAACATAAAAAACAGCCACTGAAGTCCTGCAAAGAACTGTGTGGATTTTGATAATTGATTCATTGCAATCCTCTCTTTTTCATTTGTTCTAAATTCCACCTTACACTAATTGGAAACTTCTTGAAAGAGAAAAATGTACTCTTCTTTTTTGGCAAAAAAATACCACAGTAACTAGTACTGTGATATCTTTCTAGCAAATTTATTCTTTATTACTACGGGCTAAAATTACCATACAAACCGTAATAATAGCAAACGCAACAAACGCCAATAATGGAATGGTGATAAACCCAAACCAGTTAAGATAATCTTGTGAGCAAGGCACACCAGATGTACACATTTCAAATTGTTTCATCGCCGGAATCTTTTGCAGCAATGTATGATAACCGCTGATCAGGAGACCAATGACCGATATTGGAAGAACATATTTCGAGATTCCTGTATCATTCCGGTAAACGGCAATTCCTAAGATAATCGCCAGCGGGTACATAAAAATCCGCTGGTACCAGCACAATGTACAGGGAACAAAGTGCATAACCTCACTAAAATACAAACTGCCAAGCGTTGCAATAATAGCCGCAATCCAAGACAGAAGCAAAGATTTGTTCATATGACTACTCCTTTGCCGCTTTATCTACCATATCTTTTAAATCGTCCATGGTTTGTCCTGTAAACATCTTTCCATTCACAAACATGGTTGGTGTTCCTGTTACACCCAATTTTTTCACATAATCCATATCCTTTTCCCAGGCATCCATGGATTTTTGTGCTTTAAAGTTTTTCACCACTTTATCGACATCGGCATCACTTGCCACTTCTTTTAAGGTGTCAATTAAGAATTGCTCGGTATAAATATCCTCTTTTTCAGCCTTTGCATCATTAGGCTGCTTTTTATATAGATTTTCATGGAATTTCCAGAATGTATCATTTCCAAGTTCCTGATAGACAGATTCTGCAAATTGCGCGGAACGTTTAGAATCAATATTAATAAATGAATAGTTCATAAAGTAAAACTTGGCTTCTCCAGTATCCACAAGCTCTTTTTGAATAAACGGTACGGCATTTTGAGTAAAGTCTTTACACATCGGACATTTGTAATCCCCAAATTCAATAATGGAAACTGGCGCATTCTCATCACCCAGGAACGGCTGATTCGAGTAATCGATATCAAATGTTTGGGTTTTGGTTTCTTCCTTTTTGTCGGAAAAATTATTGAGGAAAATTAATGCCAATACGCCTACTGCTACCAGTCCAATCATCCAAAATACAAATTTGGATGAGGAATTCTTTGTTTGCTTTGTGTTTTTTTTATTTGCCATGATCAAACTCCTTTTAAAAAACTATGTAAAAATGCAAAAGCAATATTCTTTCCTAGATTAAATATCACCTATCTTTAAAAAGATTGCAAATAAAAATTCTTTTAATTCAAGACTTTTTGTAAAGACCTATTTTTTATAAATTTCCATCCAGTTTGGTAGAATAAAACAGATAACAATCTTAGAGGGGAATCAAACGATGTCAGAAAAATTTAAAGGGTTTATCGGAACTTATACAAAAGGTGATAGTAAAGGAATTTATTCTTTTACGTTAAATACAGATGAAGGAAACATCGAGGATGTCCAGGCAGCGGCTGAATTAGGGAACCCTACCTACCTAGCCATCAGCCAGGATAATCAATATCTTTACTCAGTTGTAAAAGATGGTGATAATGGCGGTGTTGCAGCTTTTTCCTTGGGGCAGACAGGCGAATTAACAGAATTGAATCGCCAGCTTTCACCAGGGGCCTCTCCATGCTATGTAAGTGTGGATCATAAGAACCAATATGTATTCAGCGCGAACTACCACAAAGGAGCAGTGGAATCCCACCGCATTAACGCTGACGGTTCGATTTTACCTGCAGCTTCTTCCATCAAACATGAAGGCCGCGGTCCGGATCCAAGACAGGATAAGGCACATTCACATTATGCAGGACTTACCCCGGATGAAAAATATCTGATGGTGGTTGAACTGGGAATTGATGCACTCATTACATATAAGGTGAATGAGGATGCAACACTTGAAAAAGTGAAGCTGCTTCCGTTAAAAGCAGGGAGCGGTCCAAGGCATCTGGTTTTTCACCCTAATGAAAAATTTGCTTATATCATGACGGAATTCAGCTCCGAAGTGATTGTACTGGATTATAATGCTGAAAACGGTCATTTTACAGAAAAGCAGTATATCTCCACCATCCCTGAAGATTTTAAAGAGAACAACCAGGGCAGCGCGATTCATATTTCTTCCGATGGCCGGTTTGTATATGCCGGCAACCGCGGTCATAACAGTATTGCTGTTTTTAGTGTCAATCAAGCAACAGGTGAACTAAGCTTTGTGGAACAAGTTTCTTCTGAAGGAGATTGGCCGAGGGATTTTGATTTAGATCCGAGTGAAAAATTTATTGTCGGTTCCAACCAGGAATCAGGAAATCTTGTTCTATATAAAAGAGATCAAGAATCTGGAAGACTCACCTTGATTTCGTCTAATAGTAAGGTTCCTTATCCGGTTTGCGTTAAATTTCTTCATATATAACAGGGTGCAGCGATGGTAGATTTCTTTCAAGGGCAGGAGTCATTGTCAGCATTGGGATGGATCATAAGGTCGGTTATTACCTTCCTTTTCCTGCTTATTACTGTAAAAATAATGGGGCAGCGGTCGATATCGCAAATGCGGTTTCTCGATTTTTTGGTGGCATTAATGCTGGGAAATATAATCGCACACCCCCTTTCAGATCCTCACATAGGGTTAAAGGGGGCATTGATTTCGACGGTAGTCATCGTCATAATGTACATTTTCGGTATTTTTTTAACCTTACGCTTCCCCAGACTGCGGCAGAAAATAGATTCTGTCCCCTTTCCACTGATTAAGGATGGAAAAATTATTTATGAGGGATTAAAAAAGGCACGAATTTCAATTGATTATTTGTTATCTGTATTAAGGAAGGAAAAAATAGAGGACGTCAATAAAGTCGCATTGGCCCTATGGGAATCAGGTGGAGAAATATCCATTTTCCCGGATCCAAAATACGAACCAATGACTCCAGCAACCAATCCAGCAAATCCAGGGGCTTTTGAACTGCCAAGAATTGTAATTAAGGAAGGAAAAATTCAACGCTCTGTCCTGCAGGAAATCGATATGAAAGAAGCTCAGCTCATTAATCGTTTGAAGTCTGCATATCAGGCGGAAGTTACGAATGTATTGTTGGGCACAGTAGACTCACAGAAAAAATTATCAGTTTTTTTGTATAAATAAATGTCGACAAAAAGCATTAGAATCTTCACGGATTCTAATGCTTTTTGTGTCTATCGAAAAAGAATAGGCAAAACATCTGGAAAAATTTGTCGAAACTTTTGGGATTTTATTTGGTAGGTTTTTACTATGTGTATAGTACAATTAAGATAGTTCTTATTTACTACGTTAATTAGATAAAGGCAAACCTTTTGAAAATTGGGGACGCAAAGCTACAGGTCTAAGGTCTAAAAAACTATGACGGCTGTGCTGCCTAAAATAGTCCATATTTTAGGGGGTTAGATTTTGGCTGCACTTGATTGTGACACAGAACTAGATATCGAGTGGGTGGAACTCATTAAGGAAGCTCAAAATTTAGGATTATCTATGGATGAAATTAGAGACTTTCTTAATAGGAATTGAGACCATTGCAGGGTCTCTTTTTTTATAACTAAAGTCGCTATTGAAGCTCTTTTCCTACCTAAAAAATTCCTTTTTTTAATTTGTATAATTCCTTTGGAACTTATATAATGTTCTTAAAAAAGAACTTATATTCAAACAGGTAAAATCTGTTTGAAAGGAGTATTATGAACAACCTACAAGGTGAACCAAAACGGATTTCCCGCCGCACATTTTTAAAAAAATCAACCAAATTATATTTAGGCTTCATCGCAGCAAGCAGTATGCTTGGCGGCTATTCCTATAGAATTGAACGTTTTTGGTATGAAATAAAGAAAATCAATTTAAAGGTCAAGAACCTTCCAGCCGCTTTTGAGGGCTGGAAGATTGTCCAATTCAGCGATATTCATATGGGATTTCACTATGATAGTGACGAATTTAAACCTGTTGTAAAAATGATTAATGACCTTCAGCCAGATATCATTTTCTTTACTGGTGATCTTATTCAGGCCGGAAATATGCAGCCAGATCGCTACATACCCATTCTGCAAGAAATAAAAGCAGGACGAGGAGGAAAATGGGCCGTTATTGGGAACCATGATATGTCGATAAAGAACTGGGTTGTTTCCGCTTTACAAAAGTCCCAATTTGAAGTGTTAGAAAATAGGTATGATTTTATCGAAGCGGATGGTATGCGGCTATATATTGCAGGGATCGATGATGCTATGTACGGGTTTCCGAATATCGCTAAAGCAGTAGAAGGCATTCCACAGAATTCCTGTGTGCTGTTCTTAGCCCATGAACCCGATATTGCCGATAAGAGCTGTAAGTACCCGATCAGTGCCCAGTTTTCCGGACATTCCCATGGCGGCCAGGTGCGGCTTCCGTATTTCGGGTCCATCATCAAACAAAAAATGGCTGAAAAATATGCAGATGGGCTCTATCATGTTGGGGACAGTCAAATGGCGCTGTATGTGAACCGCGGGATTGGGACGACAAACCTGCCGATACGTTTTTTGTGCAGGCCGGAGATTACGGTGTTTCATTTAAAAAAAGCATGATTTGTAATGAAAGGACCAGTCACCCTGAACTGCATCCCATTGTTAGACACATTAACAATGGGATGTGCAGTTTTTATTATGACCAAAAGTTTAGAAAAACTAAATTAGTTGCTGTTAATGGTTACATTGAAAGAGTGGAATCTTTTAAAGCAACTCAAAAGCCCAACGATTTAATTACCCACTACACCCATCGAGTGGTAATGACTTTTTTACGGGTATAGAACTCCAGCCCGTCTTTTCCATTGGCATGAAGATCTCCATAGAATGAATCCTTCCAGCCCGAGAATGGGAAGAACGCCATTGGAGCTGGTACACCAATATTAACTCCAAGCATGCCAGCATCCATTCTTTCGCGGAATGCTCTGACACTGCCTCCGTCATTTGTAAAAATACATGCACCGTTTGCAAATTTTGATTTATTTGTTAGATTAATAGCTTCATCAAGATTTTTTACCCGGCAGATAGATAACACAGGGGCAAAAATTTCATCCTGCCATATTTTCATTTCACTGGTGACATGATCAAAGATAGTAGGTCCTACAAAATACCCATTGTACTTGGCTGCATCATCATTGCGGCCATCACGGATTAGTTTTGCCCCTTCTTTTTCCCCAGTTTCAATATATTGCAGTGTCCGTTGCTTGTGGCCTTCACGGATCACCGGCCCAAGAAATACATTCTCATCTAAACCATTTCCAATTTTGATATTATTCGCTTTTTGAACAAGCTTTTCAATAAATTGATCAGCAATGGACTCTTCAACTGCAACTACCGAACATGCCATGCAGCGCTCTCCTGCAGAACCAAAGGCTGCACTTAAAATTTGGTCTGTGGCATTCTCAAGATTTGCATCTTTGAGGACGATTGAATGGTTTTTCGCTCCTGCAAGTGCTTGAACTCGTTTCAAGTTTTGTGTACCTCTTTTATAAACATATTCCGCAACTGGTTGAGAACCGACAAATGAGATAGCTGCAACATTTTCGTGATCAAGGAGTCCATTTACCACATCATGGCCTCCATGAACGATATTAAATACACCTTTAGGCAGTCCTGCTTCTTCAAGAAGTTCCGCTAAACGATTAGCAAGAAGCGGGGTACGTTCAGATGGTTTTAGTATAAAAGTATTACCAGTTACAATAGCCATAGGGAACATCCAGCATGGAACCATCATAGGAAAGTTAAACGGCGTAATCCCCCCAATCACTCCGATAGGATAGCGGTAAACACCAGATTCAAGATCAGTAGCAATAGACGAAAGCTGGTTACCCATCATTAAATTAGGTGCACCGGCAGCAAATTCTACACATTCAATTCCACGCTGTACTTCACCGTAAGCCTCTGTGAAACTTTTACCATTTTCTTTTGTAATCAATGTCGCCAGCTCTTCCCAATGATCAACTAATAGTTGCTGATACTTGAATAAGATGCGGGCACGTTTTGGTACAGCAACTTCCTTCCAGGTTTCAAATGCTTCAGCAGCTGCTTTGACAGCCTCATTCAAATCTTCTTTTGTAGATAATGGAACATAAGCAATGACTTCTTCGGTAGCAGGATTATACACTGGCTCTGATTTTTCAGTTTTTGCTTCACCCCATTGTCCTCCAATTAAATTTTTTAAATAATTTACCATTTTAATACGCTCCTAACTAATTATTAGTAACTAATTTTCGAGTTTCTAAATGTTCTCTACTCTTATATCATTTTTGGGAATTTTCAAAAAAACCTACAGGAATGACCTGCTTAAACACAAAGAACTCCATTTCTCTAGTAAGGGTTCCGCCAATCTTTTGGTATCAGGTTTATAAATTTATATGCTTTCATGAAAAAGTCTTTTATTTCAAAACTATTTTACTTCCAAGTTTATTTCACTATTACGTTATTAATTAATTCCATTAGATATAGATCCTTTATTAGAATTTTTCGTAAATTTATTGTGCACTTTTCATAATATTATGCTTTTTGTTTTGAAGTAAACTGATAATCATAACAAATTTGATATAGTTCTTCTAATTCTTTTTCTGTTGGAACTCTTGGATTATTTGACGGGCTTCCACTATTAATAGCATCTCTAGTCATTTTTCTGATGGCTAGATCAAAATCCTTTTTATCTATTCCCCAATTTTTAAGATTAGGGATATTCAAGTTTAAGCAGAGTTTTTTCACCGATTCTACAGCTATATCTGCTGCATCGTCATTAGAAATACTATCATTATTTCGCTTAAAAATTCTTCCCAAGTCGGCTAGCCGTTCGATACAAGCCTCCTTGCTAAATTCTAAAACAGCTGGCAATAACATGGCATTGGAAATTCCATGTGGAATGTGAAATAATGCTCCAATCGGCCTTGACATTCCATGTACCAAACAAACAGAAGAATTGGAAAAAGCCATACCTGCCTGCAGGGAGCCTAAAGACATTGCCTCACGGGCTTTAAGGTTGGATCCATTAATATAGGCATCTTCAATATTATTCACAATTAATTTCATGGCTGATAGTGCAAGCATGTCTGTCATGGGATGAGCTAATTTTGAAATGTATGCTTCAATTGCATGACTTAATGCGTCTACCCCGGTCGCAGCAGTTACTTGCGGTGGCGAGGATAATGTTAAAATAGGATCGACAATTGCCACTTCAGGCAGAAATAAAGGTTGTTTAATCATCATTTTGACATCACTATTTGTGTTTGTAATGACAGTCACATCGGTCCCCTCTGATCCGGTACCGCTGGTTGTAGGAATCGCTATGTGTGGAATTGGCTTATTTTCGGCTATCTTTTTACCTCCCATATAATCCCCAATATAACCGCCATTTGAAGCCAAGACCGATACAGCTTTTGCCGTATCAATACAGCTCCCTCCACCAAGGGAAATTACTAGATCACATTTTTCACTTTTTAAAATCTCCATTGCCTCATCAACATAGCAATCTATGGGTTCTGTATTTACCCCGCTGTAGATGCTGCTATCTACCCCCATTTCCCGGAGGTATTTACAGCACTGTTCAATATTCCCCAATTGCTCCATAACTTTATCACTGACTATGAGGGCCTTTTTTCCCCGATTATTTGCTTCTTTTCCAACCATTCTAAAAGAATTTTGTCTATAAATAATGGTCTGGGGTGTTCGGAGCACTGCAATATTCTCCACCTGTCAATCACTCCTCACTTAATATTTTTGATCCCGATCCTTTATAAAGTCTTTTATGCTTTTATTTTTTTTTCTATTTTCTTCAAATAAGTGCAGCGTTTCGTCCGTCCAGTGTGAAAGCGCGTGAGTATCAAAGTGAGCATTAATCGAATTATAAAATCCCATGATATCAAGTGTCCGGTTAACGGATTGTTTAATCATTCCAATTGCAAATGGCGGCATTTTGGCAATATGTTCAGCCATTGCTTGTGACTCAGTTTCCAATTTCTCTAAGGGAACCACCTTATTAACCATGCCATATTGCAGTGCCCGGCCGGCTTCAATATAATTACCTGTAAATAATATTTCTTTTGCAATTCTCGGCGGTAATACCCATGGATGGCAAAATACTTCGACTGCAGCTGCTCCCATTCTAACTACTGGATCGCCAAATTTTGAATCCTCGGAAGCAACAATTAAATCGCACATATTTGCGATGACAAAGCCTGCGCCTAAACAATATCCCTGAACTTGGGCAATAACTGGTTTCTTCATTCGCCAAGTTCTTAACATTTTTTTAAAGAAGTACTCTCTTTCATATTCCCATTTTCCTTCTACATTGGGAGCACGGTATAGTGCACCGTCTTCTACAGGATAAAGTTTTAAATCATGACCAGAACAGAAGGATGTGCCTGCCCCGGCAAGAATGATTACTTTCACTTCCGGATCATGTTCAGCGTTCCTAAATGCCTCATCCATTTCTTCAATCATTCGGCCATTTTGTGCATTCCTGACATGAGGTCGATTCATAGTTACTCTAGCGATGCCATCCTCTTTTTTAAATAAAATAGTTTCAAAGTCCATGATTATTCCTCACTAGTTTAAAATATTGATATATCTCCTTTTTTACATGAGGTCATCCATATGTTCTATTCAATGTTGAATTTGTTATAGTCAGGACTTCTTTTTTCTAAAAATGAACTTACACCTTCTTTAAGTTCCTCGCTATAAAAGGTAAGTGCTTCATACAGCATAGATGGTTCGACTATTTCATCAACTACTTTCCTTAAATGACGATTAATAGATCTCTTTGTTAATTGAATCGCCAATTGCGGGCCATTTGACAGCCTTTCCGCCCAATAATTTACACGGCTGTCTAGTTCCTCAAATGGAACAACTTCATTGATTAATCCAAGTTTAAGAGCATCTTCAGCTTTAATAGGGTCCCCGGTTAATAGGTATTGTTTTGCTCTGGCTGGACCTAAAACCATTGGCCATATTCCAGCCCCTCCATCTCCTGCAGCCAGCCCGACCAAAACATGTGGGTCTGCAATTTTTGCTCTATCCGAAGCGATTATCATATCACAGTATAGTGCAATTGTAGCGCCAAGACCTGTCGCATGTCCGTTAATCCGGGCAATCACAGGCTGTGGTACCTCTATTAATCTTCTAATAATATCTATTCCTTCTTTAATAATCTTATAGGATGAATCTTTAAGAGAGTTCATCCATTTAATATCCCCTCCAGCAGAAAATACCTTTCCTTCTCCAGTAAGGACAACCGTTTTTGTGTTGGTATCACGGGAAATATCAAGAAAAACCCTTGATAATTCCTCGTGAAGATGTTCGTTTATCGTGTTTAACTCATTTGGACGATTCAATATTACAAACAAAACACCATTCTCTTTTCTTTCAAACACTATATGTTCGTAACCAGTATATTCCATTCACTAACACTCCTATTTAAGATTATTAGTTATTCATATACAACTATTCGACCAATGAATTGTTTAGAGAAATTATCTCTTATTTCTTTGCCGAAGCCCCTTCAAGAAATAATGTCAAAAACATCTTACCAATCTCAGCAGCTTCAAACTCCCCTTCAGGTGAAAACCAGGTATACATCCAATTACACATTCCAAGCAATGCGAGCGTTAACATTTTCGGATTTAAATCTGCCCGCAAATTACCTTTCGCTATTCCTTCTGAGAGAACATTATATACTATTTGGAAGAAACGATTCCTTTTATCAACAACGTCAGCCAATCGTTCACCTGTTAATGATTGCATTTCTGTTAAAAAGACCGTAACATATGATAGGTAGTTTTGCATGTTATTCATTATCAGACCAATCAATTGACCAATCTTTTCTTCAACTGAAATATCCTTTTCCACAATTCTTTCTCCATCTGACAGTAGATCACTAATTATGCTTTCGTGGATAATGTATAAAATTTCCTCCTTATCATCAAAAACTCGATAAAATGAATACTTTGTCTTGTTAATTTCCTTTACAATCTCATCTACACTGGTATTCCTATATCCATTTTTTTGAAACAAGTTAACTGCTGCATTAACTATTTCATCACGAGTTTTGTTACCCATAAATATCCTCCATTCAAATTCTGTGCATCGAATATAATTTTAGGCCATTAAGACACCACCACAGACATTTAGGACTTGCCCTGTTACATAACTGCTGGCATCTGAGGAAAGAAAATGAATCACGTCTGCAATATCTTCGGGTTTACCTATCCGCCCTAAAGGAATGCTCCGCGCATAATTTTCTCGTTCCTCCTTAGTATACCCTTCTATCATAGCGGTATCTACCATACCCGGGGCAACACAATTTGCCCGGATACCATACTCACCCATTTCCCTGGCTACCGACCTCATAAATGAGATGACGGCTCCTTTTGATGCAGCATAATGTGATGCACCTGTAGGGTGCCCGCGAAGTCCTGCTAAAGAGGCAACTGAAACGATAGAACCACTTTTTTGCTGTATCATATAAGGAAGTACCGCCTGAGTACAATGAAAAACTCCCATAATATTAACATCCAGCATTTTTTTAAATTTAGCTGTAGTAAGAGATTCAATTTGAACATGATCATGAATTCCCGCGGCATTCACGAGTATATCTGCCTTTCCCCATTTCTTTATTACCTGTTCCGTAATTGATTTTATTCCTTCACTATTCGTCACATCCCCTGGTAAAGCAAGAACCTCAACACCATTGGAGACCAATTCCTCAGCAGCCTCTTCCAACTCTCCAGAATTTAAATCTATTAATGCTAATCGTGCACCATTATTTGCAAAAGTTCGTGCAATTGTTAAACCGATTCCCCTGCGAGCCCCTGTAATTAATGCAACCTTACCATCCATCTTAAAAGCGTCCATATTTTATTACCACCTCTCAAACATTAAGCCATTAACGCCCCACCGCATACACTTAAAACCTGACCTGTAACATAACGACTGGCATTAGAACATAAAAATACTGCAGCATCCGCAATGTCCTCTGGTTTTCCAATACGTGCAAGAGGAATCCCTTTTGTATAGGCATCTATTTCAAACTCACCAAATCCAGCAGTCATCGGTGTAGAAATCAAACCTGGAGCAATGCAATTAGCCCTTATTCCAGATGGCCCCATCTCTCTGGCTATGGATCTTATAAATGGAATAATAGCACCTTTAGAAGCAGAGTAATGAGCTGCCCCTATTTTAGAACCTAAAACACCGGCAACTGAAGAGATGGCAACAACAGAACCGCCTCCCTGGGAAACCATTGTTGGAAGTACTGTTTGAGTGCAATGATAGGTTCCAAGTAAATTAATCCCTAGCATTCTTTCAAATTGTAAATCAGTTAATTCGAGTAATGGTATTAGTTCGTGAACACCCGCGTTATTAACAATGGCATCGATTCGTCCCCAGGTTTCTTTGATTTTTCCTATGGCATTCTCTACCTGTTTTTGTTCCGAAACGTCAACTTTTAACGGAATTACATTTTCTCCGCTTTTATCCAGTAACAAAGCTACTTCCTCTACTTGTGGTAAGTGATAATCCAATAATGCTACCTTTGCTCCGTGGTTTAACAGAGTACGAGAAATAGCAAACCCTATTCCTCTTCCTGCTCCTGTCACAACCGCAACTTGATTGTGCATGCTATAAGGTTTCAAAGTTTCCTTCCCCCTTAAGTTTGACCTAGATATGCATTTTGTACAATTTGACTTTCAAGTAAATCCTTACTCCTGCCGCCATGAGTGACAGTACCAGTTTCGAGAATATAGCCTCTTTGAGAGGCCTCAAGTGCACGATGTGCATCCTGTTCAACGATAATGACGGTTAATCCTTCTTTATTTAATTCATTTAAAATTTCAAAAACTTGATCGATAATTACCGGGGCAAGACCTAAAGAAGGTTCATCCAGCATCAGAAGTTTTGGTTCTGCAAGCAGTCCCCTTGCTATCGCAAGCATTTGTTGTTCTCCTCCGCTTAAACTGCCGGCATTTTGGACTAACCTTTCTTTCAACTTAGGAAAGAGTGTAAACATTCTTTCCATCATTTCTTTATAATGTCTACGATTTCGTTTTCCTGGATGGGAAACAAAGTAAGCAAGTTCTAAGTTTTCCTCAATAGATAGTCCTGGAAACACTTGACGGCCTTCAGGCACCAGGCTCAGTCCCATTCGTATTCTTTCAGAAGGAGACATATTGGTAACATCGACATCATTAAATAAAATCTTTCCTGTACGAGATGGAAGCAGACCTAAAATTGCCTTTAATGTTGTTGTTTTTCCAGCACCATTGGATCCCAGAATCGTAATAAACTCCCCTTCTTGAACAGAAAAGGAAAGGTTACGAATTGCTGGCATTTTCCCGTAATTGACCGAAATATTATCTACTATTAACACTTTCCTTTTTTCCTCCCCCCAGATAGGCCTCAATTACAGCAGTGTTTGTACGTATTTCTTCAGGTGTTCCTTTCGCTAAAAGTTTCCCGGATGCTAAGACTACGATATAATCACAGATTTCCATTACCATTTTCATATCATGTTCTACCAGTAAAATGCCAAATTGATCACTTCTTAAAGATGCTAACGATGACGATAATTCACTTGTTTCCTGGGGATTTAAGCCTGCAGCAGGCTCATCTAAAAGAAGATACTTAGGCTTAGAAATTAAGGCTACAGCGATTGCCAGTCTTTTTTGCTCGCCATATGACAGTTCATCTGCCTGTATACCAGACCTGCCCATCAAACCGAGCTGCACAAGTACATTATCCACTTGTTGATTGATCTTCTTTTCATCCTCGCGATATTTTCTCGTATTGAAAAGAACATCCAACGCGGAAGATCCTCTATGACGATGCAGACCTGCACGAACATTATCATAAACAGTTAACTTTCCAAACAGGCTCGTTTGTTGAAAGGTCCGTATCACTCCCTTACGAGCTAATTGATGGCTTGGTTTTCCAGTTATATCAGTTCCATCTACCATCACTCTGCCCGAAGTTGGTTTTGAAAAACCAGTAACCACATTAAAGCAAGTCGTCTTTCCTGCACCATTTGTACCGATAAGACCTACAATTTTTCCAGGCTCAACACTAAATGATATCCCGCTTAATGCCCGCAGTCCTCCGAAATCCTTTGTTAATTCCTCGACAAATAATGCCATAATCGGATTCCCCCCTCCTTTTTAAGTGCCTACATCTAATTCCCCTTCTTCTTTTTTCTTAACCCTATTAAACTTTTTTCGAAAGGAAAGAAAAGTACGGGTTAATACTGGAGCTAAACCGTTAGGTGATAATAGGATAACAATAAGTAAGATTGCCCCAAAAATTAAATCGCTGAACTCTCCTGGAATAAGTTCTGGAACTAATGCGAAGATAGCGGCTCCTAACAAAGGTCCTGCAAGGGTTCCACGGCCTCCTACCATTACTGCAAGAAGGGCGATAGTTGTATAGTGTACACCCGAAACCATAGGAGTGATTAATCCGTAGTAATAACCATAATAAGAACCCGCAATTGAAGCAATCCCTCCTCCTGCTGAAATGATAATAACTTTATAAAGTACAGGACTTATGCCAATTGAGGAAGCAAGAGGCTCGTTATCACGAATAGACATTAGTGCCCGGCCAATCCAGCTTTTCCGCATACGGTACACAAAATAAATCGTAATAAGGACCGTAATCAAAACTAGATAATAAAACGCCATCTCGCCTTTTAATGGAATAGACCCAATCAGTCGAAGTTTTTCCGGATTCAACACCAATCCCATAGGTCCATGTGTTAGTTCAGACCAATTCAATGCTACTAATCTAATAATTTCAGCAAACCCTAAGGAGGCCAAGGAAAAATATATTCCTCCAATACGGATCGTAGCTAAACCAATCAAAAGCCCGCAAATAGTTGAACCTATAATAACAAATGGAATTGTTGCTGCCAGTGACCATTCCATCCGCTCTGTTAGGATACCTGTTATATAAGCCCCTATAGCAAAAAACGCCGCATGACCAAAGGAAACAACTCCGGTATATCCAAACATTAAGTCCAATCCAAAGGCAAGTAAGGCAAAAATTCCTGTTAATATCATTAATGATTGAAGGTATGGGGATGTCGTTACGAAGGGGAAAAGAAGAAATATCAGGACTGCTAGTAAATAATATATTTTCTTCATATTGTCCCCCCCTTTACTGCCTTTTTATCTGAATTCCTCATCCCTGATAACTTCCTGCGTACAAAATAAAGAATAGTTGAAGGCTGAATCAAAAGAACAATAATTAGTAACGCATACCCGAAAACATCTTTCCAGGCACTATTAATATAAGCAGCACCTAAGGACTCAATGATACCAAGAGAGAGTCCGCCTATTGCAGCCCCAAATATATTGCCAGTACCGCCAATTACGAGTACCACAAAACCTTTGATTAAAGTACTTAGTCCCATATCTGCGGTAACCTGTGTAATCGGAGAGAGTAAAACACCCGCTAAACCTGCAACGGCTCCACCGCCAATAAATACAAATCGATAGATTCTATTAGTGGCGATCCCAATAATTTGGGCCCCATCGCTATTTTCAGCCACAGCACGAATTTTCTTTCCCATAAAACTTTTCCGGAGCCAAATCCAAATTGTAACAATTGTAATTAGTCCAACTATAAGTAATACCGCCCTTTGTCCCGGAATAAACATTGAGCCAACGATTATAGGTTTAACAAATGGGGTTGCTATTGTCCCAGATTTGCCCTGCAGCATTACGTTAACAGCATTACTCACCATTAAACTGATGGCAAACGTTGCTAATAGGGTGTTCATGCGGTCGGTGGAAATAACTTTGCTTATACTTCCTAGAATGAGCCAAGCAGCCAATGAGGTTAAGATTACCGCAAGTATTCCAGCAAAAACATAAGGCAGGTTCAACCATTGCATAATAAAAAAGGTGAAGAATCCACCCAACATGTAGAGTTCTCCATGCGAAAAATTAACAATATCCAGCACATGCAATGTAATTGAAATACCAATTGCAACCAACGCATACCCAATGCCAATTACAATTCCCTCTAGAATAATGCTTTCAAGCATAGTGATTACACCTACCTCTAAATAAATAATTCATTACTGTGGACTATTTGGTACTGGGGCAAGTTCTATTAATACGCCAAATGCATCTTTTGGATGCACAAACGAAAAGTCTCCGTTTCGCTCTAAAATTTGTAAATCCTTCTCTTTTAAACCAGCTACTGCTTTATGGTAATCTTCATATTTAAAGCAAATATGATGGATTCCTTCCCCATGTTTGGCTATATATCGTCCAATTACGCTGTCCTCTTTTAAAGGTTCCATCAAATATAAATTAAAGTTTCCAATTTTCACGAAAACGTCTTTGTAGCCTTCTGATTCTACTCCACCATATTTATGAATAACGCCTCCAAATGTATCGGCAAAAAAGCTTGCTGCCTTTTCTAGATTTTTTACTGCGATCGCAATATAAGCAAATTGTGAAATAGATTCACTCATGGTAACTCTCCTCCTATATTCATTTAAAAAACAAGACCGGAGCAGCTGTGTTACATTCTCTCAAAATCCCTCTATTTGAATCCTCTTACAGCACAAATCTCTCCGGCCCTTGTTAAACATTGCCTATTGATTTCAAGCCCTTTTAATCTGACTGCTTACTTTACAGGTACAATTTCTCCATTTTTCACTTCAAGGATCAAGCTGTCCGTATGTGCCCTTCCTTTTTCATCAAAGGTCAGTGTTCCCCGTGGAGTTTCCCAAGTGGTTTCTTTTAACACCTTGCTAATAGCAGCAATATCATCAGCTGTTCCCGCCTTTTCAATCGAGTTCAGCAATAATTTGAGTGATTCCCATGTTGTAACATTAATAGGAGTAGGAAGTTTGTTATACATTTCCTTGAAATCTTTTACAAACTGCTTATTAACCTTATTGTCCAAGGAAGGATGATAAATATCAGCACTTATTACGCCTTCAACGGCACTTCCGCCTTCTTTTACAAAATCCTGTGCCATGTTTCCTGGATTCATAAGCTTTTGGGAAGTAATACCTAATTGCTCCACTTGCTTAAAAAACGACGCTGTCAAACTAGTTCCGGCTGCAGCCAGGTATATAGCATCTGGCTTTAGACTGCGTACCTTTGTCAACAGTACACTGAAGTCAGTTTGAGATCGTTCAAAATGCTCAATTGCAATAATTTTCGGTGCATTTTCTCCTTTCCAATTTGCTTTTAAAGCAGCTATTTCATTTTTCCCGAAATCCGTGTTCTCTGCTACCACAACAACGGTTTTCAAATTTAAATTATCCATTATCCACTTATGGAATTTTTGGCCAAACATAATATTGGTATGGTGGATACCGAAAATATTCCCTTTTGTTTGCATTTCTAAAGGCTGTGGTGCCTGTGCTCCGCTAATAAGGTAAATGGCATCCGAATCTTTCGCCACATTTGTAATTGGAATTGCGACGCTGCTATTCATCGTTCCGGTAAAAAATTTAATGCCCTGTGAATACAGTTTTTTGAATGCTGTGACACCTTGTTCTGGTAAAGATTTGTCATCTTCAATTACGAACTCAATTTTCCTTCCATCTAGGATCCCGCCGGCATCATTTATTTGCTTAGCAATTAGTTTCGCTGTATCCACCGTATCTGCTCCATGGGAAGCGGAGCCGCCGGTCATTGGCGTAATCAGCCCAATCTTAATTGTATCTTTATCACCAGAGCTGGAGTTACTAATACTATTTGAAGTACTTTCTCCAGCTTTTCCCCCTGTCCCAGCTTTTTGACCACTGCATGCAGTAGCAGTTAAAACTATTAATATAGTGAAAATCAAACCGAGTAACCGGACTAATGAATTCCGTTTTTTCATTTTCATTCCTCCATCGTTTTTAAAGTTAATTTAATGATTTTATTTCATAAACCACAACCAATAGGGGAAATTAGGAACCCAATATTTAACTCTAATAATTAATAGTTACTTTGATTTAAGATAAATACACTGAAACAGGAAAATCAGAAACCCATTGATGTTTCGAACAGGATATTACGCTTTACAAAGTTTAAAGATCCTCACCTTTTAAAAGTAAGTCCTCCCTTAAAACACGTTTTAGGACCTTCCCGACGGCACTTTTAGGTAATTCACTTAGAAAAGTAATATCCCTTGGGACCTTAAAATCGGCTAGTTTTTTTCTGCAGAATTCTGTCAACTCAGCTTCCTTAATGTTGCGGCCTCTTCGTAGAACCACAAACGCCTTAATGTCCTCACCTAACTTTTCATGTGGTTTCGCTACAACTGCTGCTTCCAAAACGGCCGGGTGATCTAATAAAGCTGCTTCTACCTCAGCAGAGGAAATATTATATCCTCCCCGCACAACAATATCTTTCTTTCGATCAATATGATATACAAAACCATCTGCGTCCATTTTGACAAGATCCCCAGTATAGAGCCATCCGTCACGTAAGGCGTTTGCGGTTGCCTCAGGGTTTTTATAATATTCCTTCATAATAGATGGGCCACGAAGAATAAATTCCCCAATAGTATCCGGCCCTACATCATTACCATTTTCATCAACTACCCTGAAATGCATATGACGATACATTCCACGGTTTCCTACTGACCCTAGCTTAGAAAGAGCATAATCCTCGCTCAGATAAAGTCCACCTGGGCCTGCCTCGGTTAAACCATATGATTGGACTAAGCCAGTGTTAGGAAAAACCTCCTGCATCCTTTTGATTATCGAAGGAGCCATGCTTGCCCCTCCATAATCCAGAATCCTTAAACAACTTAAGTCAACATCCTCTAAAATTGGAGATTCCAAGATATATTGATAGATAGAAGGAACTGCAACATAAACAGTAGTACGGTATTTATCCATTAGCATCAGGCTGCTCTCAGTTTGATAGTCATCTATTACAAAGGTGCCCCCAGCCCATAAAATCGCCAGTCCATTAAAATGAAGACATCCCCCAACGAAAATTGGAAAGGGCGTTTGATTAACATCTTGCTGCCGCATTCTTAGTGCATCACACCAGCCGATTCCCGCGGCTATAGATGACCCATGGGTATGAAGAACTCCTTTAGGATGGCCTGTAGTTCCCGAAGTATAAAGCAGGTTAGCGTCATCTTCACTTTGAATGTCAATAACTGGGGGGGTGAAGCCTGGATCTTTCATCACCTCATCCCAATTACTAGTATTTGATTGAATGGTTTCATCACCAATGACGATTGGAATAGTTTTAATAGACATTGCCTCAATTGCTTGCATTACATGTTTCGAATCTATACTAAAAAAACATAAATCAGCCTCAGAATGCTCAAGAATATATTTGATCTCAGTTGTTGTTAACCGTGGATTAATAGGAACATTAATCGCTCCCAGTTTTAGTACCGCATGATATAGAAGTACAGCCTCCCCTCCATTTCTATTATCTAGAACCCATGCAACTTTGCTGCCTTTTTTTACACCAAACATATGGTATAGGGATCCAGCCAATTTATCAGTGAGCCTAATCCATTCTAAATATGTTACAGAATGATATTCTCCATCATGAAATTTTCCAACAAAACCGAGCTTATTTGGATATTGATTCGCACGGTCCAAAAGAAGCTCATTGATTGTCCGCGGACTATACTCTGATGGTAATGGCAAACTATTACTCATTTTAAATTCCTTCCCTTCTATATACTTTGAAAGTCCCAACCACCTGGTATATATTTACTATCCGAAAAGGATTTTTAATCCTCTTAAATTTACTTTCAAACAAACATTTATTTTTCTTTAGCTAAAACCGATCTAGCAATAACCAATCTTTGGATTTGATTTGTACCTTCAAAAATTTGATAAATCTTACTATCACGATGAATTCTTTCTAATGGATAATCTTGCATGTAACCGTATCCGCCTAATATTTGTATGGCATCACTTACAACCTTTTGTCTTACGTCAGTAGCGTAACATTTCGCAATAGCCGTTAGCCTAGCTATTTCTGATCTTGTTTTTTCGCCTGAAATAAGAGCATTAGCAGCAGCGTAGGTCATTTGTCGTGCTGTTTCTGTTTGAATTTCCATATCAGCCAGCATAAATTGTATCGCTTGTAAATTTGAGAGCGGCCGTCCGAATTGAGTACGTGTTTTTGCGTAATCAGCGGCATACTTCGTTACGTAATCCATAATTCCTACCGAATCTGCAGCTACAGCAACTCTTCCCTTTGATAATGTTTCCATTGCAATTTTAAATCCTTCACCCTCATTCCCAAGTCTGTTCTCAACCGGTACTCGAACATCTTCATAAATAAGCTCAACAGTTGGAGAACCTCGTAATCCCATTTTCTTTTCAACACGACCCACTTTAAATCCAGGAGCTTTTTGAGTATCAATCACAAATGCCGTAATTCCACGTGTACCAACGTCCTGCTGCGTCTTAGCGAAAACAGTAACATAACGAGCAAGGTTACCTAACGTACAAAAGACTTTGCTTCCATTAATGACATAGCTGTCTCCATCCTTTACCGCCCTTGTGGTGATAGACCCAGCATCTGATCCAGCACCAGACTCCGTTAGACTAAATGCACAAAGAGAGTCACCACTTGCAATTTGCGGAAGCCACCTCCTCTTTTGCTCTTCAGTCCCCGCAATTAAAATAGGCTGTGCCCCTAATGAATGTGTTTCAAGTGTCCCTAATGTTGCGCCGCATGCCGAGGATGATGCAATCGCTTCCAATATAACCGTGAAATCCACAACTGAAAGTCCCAGACCACCATACTCTTTTGGTACAAGTGCTCCAAACAAAAGCTGTTCTTTAAGAATTTCATGAATAGCCCAAGGATATTCCGAATTTTGATCCCATTTTGAAGCATGTGGCTCTACATATCTCTTGCCTAAGTGGTATACATGTTCCCATAATGCAACTTGGTCTTGTGTTAGCTGATAAGTCATCTTTGTTCCTCCCCTAAATGTAAAGAATTTAAGTGAAACCAACAGGTATACTGACCAGTCTACTCAACAGTTTGTAATCTTAATTTAACTTATCCACAATCTGAATGTCAAGAACTTTTTTGAATATATAAAATTTTCTGTCCATTAATAAAATATTTTATCTGATGGAATAAAAAAAGGATTGAAAAATACCATAAAACTATTAGTGGATTAACAGACTATAGAGGGGGCGACTGCATTGGTGGTATGTGACTTTCTCTATTAAATAAAATATTTAATTGCACTATAAGCTGGAATTAATATATGTATTTAGGAATAAATAAATGTATCAACTGGCTATAAAAAATGGACTAACTGCCTAAAATTTTCCACTATTATGGTGGTGAATATGAGGATGCCAAACAATACATCGGCTGCCCCATTACCTTATTTCATTATGTGTGAGATTTTCGTAGTTTCTTTAACTGGCTTATCACAGGAGAAATTGCATAGTACGAGTGAATTAAGGATATTCCCCCAGAAGGAGTGTCTATCATTTAGATAAAGCAAGGAATTATTTTAAATATTTTGCAGCAGAAAGAATTAAAATATCAGATCATAAAAAATTAATTCTAGATAGTAATTCATCATAATTCACCCCTACCATTGTTTAAGTACATCTCCATAGAAGCGGAATTAGAGCCAAACGTGTAATACGATATTCATCATATTAAATGGAATATAGTAATAGAATTCTAATAAATAATAATAAATACTATCCCAAAGATGATCCTGGAAAAGATTTTTTATTTTCAACTCCTTACTTTTTCGAGGCTGTTACTCCTATTAGGACTGCTCTATCTCTATTTATTTAATACTTTTCACTTTGGCATGATTTTTGCGAATTAGATAGGTAAGAAAGAAATTTAAACTAGGAGTTGATGAAAATGACAGATATCTTTGATTTAAAGAATAAAACAGCTATTGTCACAGGAGGCAACCGTGGGTTAGGGCGGTTAATGGCCCTATCTTTAGCGAAAAATGGAGCAAATGTTGCGGTCGTTGGACGTGATGAAGTCAGAAATACAGAGGTAGTTAATGAAATAGAACATTTGGGCAGAAAAGCAATCGGAATTTCTGCAGATTTGACTAAGATTGATTCAATCCAAAATATGGTTTCAATGGTGATAGAAGAGTTTGGAATGCTTGATATCTTAGTGAATAATGCAGGTATTTCCGAAACAAAATTTGCGTTAGAGGTGACAGAGGAAGAGTGGGATAGGGTTATGAATTTGAATGTCAAATCCTTATTCTTTTGTTCACAGGCAGCCGCAAAGATGATGAAGTCACAGGGGCATGGGAGAATTATTAATATTGCTTCCGTTGTAGGAGCTGTTGGGGATGTAGGAATATGTGCCTATACGGCAAGCAAGGGTGCGGTTATTAATTTAACAAGATCCCTTGCGTTAGAATGGGCTAGATACGGAATTACTGTAAACGCAATAGGCCCCGCCTATATTGAAACTGAAATGAACCAAAAGGAATTAAGTAACGAAAAAGTAAAAAATAAAATTATTAGTAAAACACCGCTAAAACGGCTGGGAACCCCAGAGGAGCTGGAAGGTGCAGTACTATTACTTGCTTCGGATGCAAGCAGTTTTATCACAGGTCAAACGATCTATGTTGATGGAGGATGGTTAGCTCAATAATAGGAATAATCTTTTAAATTCTAACATATAACCGCTTAATGAGTAATAGCAGTTAAATAGATGTTTTTCAATCACAAACATATAACCGTTTACGCCTTGAACCAAAAATATTTTCGTAAGTTTACTATATTCGGGGAGGAAAAAACCATGATGACACCTGAGCAATATATTGATAGTCTTCGTAAGCAAAAGAAGGAAGTTTATTTTATGGGGGAAAAGGTTAATAATGTTGTGGACCATCCTGCTATGAGACCGCACATTAATGCTGCATCGGTAACCTATAAGCTGGGAACAGAAGAAGAATATCAACATCTTGGAAGTGCTGTATCCCATTTAACAGGTAAAAAGATTAACAGATGGACTCATATTCCACAAAACCAAGAAGATCTTGTTAAAAAAGCAATGATGCTGCGTGTGGCTGGTCAAATTACAGGGACCTGTTTCCAGCGTTGTGTAGGAATGGACGGGTTAATCACTGTTTACTCAACCACATGGGAAATGGATCGAGAATTAGGAACTAACTATCATAAGAGGTTTCAAGAGTTTTTAATTGAGACCCAAAACAATGATTATATGACGGACGGTGCGATGACTGATCCAAAAGGAGACCGTTCGAAGAGACCATCTGAACAGCATGACCCTGATTTATATGTCAGAGTGGTGGAGGAAAGGCAAGACGGAATTATTGTACGCGGAGCCAAGATGCACCAAACGGGTGCCATTAATTCTCATCAGATTTTAGTAATGCCTGGTATGGCAATGTCACCAAATGATGAGGATTATGCCATTTCCTTTGCAGTTCCTGCAGACGAAAAAGGAATTATTTACGTCTTTGGCCGTCAAGTGAACGACAGCCGTAAATGGGAAGGGACGATTGACCAAGGAAATGCTAAGTATGGTGTCGTTGGCGGGGAAGCACTGATTATTTTTGAAGATGTTTTTGTTCCGTGGAACCGCGTTTTTATGTATAAGGAGACCCAATACACCGGCAGGCTGGTGGATCGTTTTGCCTCCTATCACCGCCAAAATTATGGTGCATGTAAGGCTGGGAATCTCGATGTGCTGATTGGTGCCACTGCCACACTTGCTGGAATGCAAGGTATTGCCAAAGCAAGCCACGTAAAGGATAAGCTTTCTGAAATGGCTCATTTAGTTGAAACGATGTATAGCGGGGCCCTTTCCTGTTCATTTAATTGCTCACAAAATGGGTGTGGAACTGCGTTTGTTGATCCGGTGCTTGCGAATTCATCAAAACTAAATACAGCCCGCTATTATCCAGAAGTCACCAAACTGGCTCAAGATATTGCTGGCGGATTTGTAGCAACAATCCCATCTGAAAAAGAATTTGATAATCCGCGAGTGGCTCCATACATGCATAAATACTTTAGTACAGGTGAAAATGTGGATGCAATTGAACGAATCAAAATGGCGCGCTTAGTTGAGAATATGACAGGTTCAACACCAATAATTGAATGTATGCATGGTGCTGGTTCACCACAAGCACAAAAAGTAGTCCTTCAACGTTCAATCAATTGGAAGGATAAGATGAAATACGCTGCGAAAATTGTGAAAGAGCAAGAACCTAGCCAAACAAATTAATTTGCAGAACATTCCGTGAAACCTTATAAAATCAATAATGATATAGATTTTGGACCCGGATCATAGGTATCGAATTTGTCTCCATTTAAAGCGTTTTTGTATTCTTTTCAAAGAAAAGGGGATTTCCAAAAGGTCAGTTAACTGACCTTTTGAAGCTTTCTTATTTTTAACTTTTTGATTAAGGCTTAAGTCACTTGGAATTTTCACCCGATATTCTTTACGACTTTCTATGTACTGATTATCCTTCCACAAATACCACGAAATTCTTTCGCCTTAAGCTCTGCTACTTCTTCACATTCTTTTCTTGCAGTGGATACATAATAATAAAATTCATAAGGTACTAAATTCGAAATCTTATTTAAACATTCCCCATTATCTAACCCTATATATCTTCTAGAAAATCCTGATTCAAATAAAATGGAGCAGTTTTTTACTTAAAATGACACCACCTGCAAACCTAGTTTTGTTGGTGGTAATCTGCTGCTCCTATCCATTTTTATCATTTAAGAGACATCCTCCATACAGTCCTGAAATAGATCCATAAGAAAATGGTTAGTATCCACTGCCCTTCCCGCTTCTATCTCTATTACAATTCCTAAATTTCTATTATAAGCGTCCTTATTAAATGATTTTTATAATGATCGGTAAGCAGTTGATACCCGCTATTTAAATGCCGAAGCAAGAATAGATTTACCCTCTCCTGAATCTCCTATAAAACCATAGGCTTTTTCATCAATGTCAATAGCACTTCCATGTACCGGAAGAATTTTCTTTTGAAATAAGATGGCCCCCATACATGTTCCTAATAAATATTGGCTGACCGCATCCTCACTAAAATTATCCAGAGGTGATACGATAATCTTTTTCCATTCTGTACAGAGAAAATGGCATATTGGGTATTTGAAACATGACTACATTTCTTTTACAAAAAAATCCTCAATCGTCAATCGTATTTCTAGTTAAGCCCACTGGGATATTAAATCTTAATACTAATTTCGATATTTATTAACTCTTTTTGCATATTCATTTTAGGTAACTAAGGTAATTGAATCTCACTATATATGTCTAGCCCCAAATGCTTTTAAAAAACTCTATTTTGATTATTTAACATAATTCCTTCATTAATAAATAAAAAACCTTATACGTCTTTTTGGGAAAATTTAGCTTAAAATTAAGATTCCAATCTAAGAAGAAAGCATGACAACACAGAAAATGCATTTTTATTAAACATGGGCCTAATTACTCATAAAAACCACCTCTTTTCTTAATAACGAATATTTATAGTTAAAATTTATCACTCCATTGAATTAACGTCATAGTACAAATTGCTTCATTAATTACACACTATTTTATACTTTAAATTTCAAAAAATATTCTGTAATCAGACTAAAAATATTCTTTATTAAGAACCTACTTTGAGTTATACTTTTAGTTAGAATTACTCTTTGAATTTAATGACATCTAACCATTTAATTCGAAATACCAATGGGGGGAGGAAAACACATGAGGAAGGTTTGGAAAAAGCCAGAGTTAGAAATTCTTGATATTAAACATACAATGGCAAATGGCAATGGATACGGACATGATAAGCATGATGGTACTACTGCACCAGGTCATGGCTATGACGATGGTCCTGGTATGGGTCCTGGGAATGGCTTGGGAAAAGGGCATTGGAAAAATGGCCAATTTTTTGACTCATAAAAACGTTAATCTTCAAACCAAATTGATAAACCCATAAAACTTTACAATAAATGAAAGCCTTTTACTTTTTTTCGAATAAGTTACGCCAATGGTGGAAAACGCCTCTTTTTTTTAATGCTCCAATGTTTACGATTGCAGTTAAAAAGTCCGTTCACTGGATGACGAATTGTAACATTAAGGTGTAATCAAAATTATACCACCACTCATTGGCTGTAAACTATGGCCCTCGGTTTGTAGTCAATGGGTGATTAATCCTTATAAATAAAAACGTAAGCATATATTAAAGAACTCTCTTCAAAAAGTACAACCACCACAAATCAGTTCCTAAATGAAACTTCATGCCCTAAAAAGGGAGACTCATATCTTATTTTTGGGTGACCTAAAAAATTAAAATAGTGTCTCAGCATTAGGAAAACAAGCAATCACAGCGGCAAAAGTATAACGGGGTGTAAGATGAATAAAGAACACAGGTTGCAGATATTTAAAGAGTATTTTACAATGAAGGGCATTTCAAAAACCTTCACTTTATTAAGACCTTTTATTATGAATCATCGGAATGCCTATCTATTATTAATCTTTTTATTAGGTATAGATATTATTTTAACAATCGCCTTTGCAACATTTTTTGGAGATATTGCCGATGCTGCTGTGCGGGCAGACTTTAACAAGATAAAATCATTGGTCTCAATCGGATTCTTACTCGTTGCAATCAGTATTATTTCTTCCTTTGTGGAAATTTACTTCGAAACGATAGCAACAAATGGTGTAAAGAGGGATCTTAAAAATCATTTATTTAGTCATATTTTACGTCTTCCTACTAATAAGACCTCTGATTTTAGGTCTGGGGAATTAATTTCTCATTTTACAAATGATATTCATAGTTTAGAAGGAGTAATTGGATATAGTCTAATCAATTTAATTCGGCTTCCAGTCATTTTTATCTCGGTCTTCATTTATCTCATTCAAATTAATGTTACATTATCTCTGCTTAGTTTGCTTGTTACGCCAATTGCTGTTGTTGCAGGTGTAGTATTTGGCCTATTGCTTCGTAATAATAGCAGAACAATTCACAGTTTAATTGGGCGTATTAATACTCATATTAATGAAACATTCAATGGGATTTCTGTCATTCGTTCATTTACACTTGAAAAAGTGTTTTTTAAAAAATTCGTTTACAAAAATGAATCTTTATATCAATTAGAATTACAAAATGCCAAACTCCAAGGATGGTTCAATAGTGGAGGCAGCTTAGTAAGTTCAATTACCTTTTATGTATGTCTCCTATTAGGGGCCTATTATGTTTCAAAAGGAATTATGACAGTTGGTGCATTATTAACGTTTGTTAACCTTGTAAATCATTTAGTTTATCCATTAACTGGTCTTGCTGGACAATGGGCGCATTTTCAACGGTCGATAGCGGCTGTGGAGAGACTTGTCAATGTCCTAGAAGTACCAGTTAATTCTGATGAACTGCCATCTAATACTATAGCCAAGCCGATTAAGAAAAATATTCAATTCAAAAAAATTACCTTTAGTTACGATGAAAATAAAAAGGTATTCAATAATTTTAACCTTACAATTCCCGCTGGTAAGATTATTGCTATTGTCGGTCCAAGTGGAGCTGGAAAAAGTACGTTGTTTAACCTTATGCAAAGTTTCTACAAACCACAAATAGGATCCATTTTCTTTGACGACGTTTCAATTGATAACTTTACTTTATCTGAACTAAGAAGTACTATCGCTAATGTACCTCAGGAGACATTTCTATTTGCAGGCACAATCAAGGAAAATTTATTAATAGCAAGACCAGATATAACTGAGGATGAAATGGTTGCTGCTTCAAAGGACGCATGTATTTATGATTTTATCATGGGGCTTCCGAAAGGATATGATACGGAAATAGGAGAAAGGGGAGTTAAATTATCTGGGGGACAAAAACAACGTATTGCCATCGCCCGAGCTATCTTAAAAAATGCACCAATTTTGCTACTTGATGAGGCAACATCGGCTTTAGATAATGAAACAGAATTTTATGTAAAAGAATCATTAGATAAATTAATGAAGGGGCGAACCACTCTTGTGATTGCCCACCGGTTATCAACCGTACAAAATGCTGATATAATTCTCGTTCTAGATAAAGGTGAAGTTGTTCAAATAGGTAAACATGATGACTTAATCCAAACTCCGGGTTTATATCAAAATTTAAACCAATTACACTTCCAAAGCAAAGAAGATAAAACATTATCTTTGGCTGCACATGGATAAAAAGAAAAATCCCCGACTACGACAAATGCTGACATACTAAATTCTTGGTCCTAATTAATTGCTTTTTATAACACAGTTCTACCTTCTTCTATAGAAGTATATTACCAATAAAATTAAATAAATTTTAAACCAAAACATACGGCTGTTCCAGATTGAGCGAAAACCACTTATAATGAAGCAAGAATATTCTAACTCTATTCTTGCTTCAACAAAATACCATAAACACCAGTCATCGCTACTTAAATAAATACTATGATTTTTTGATAAAACCTTTTTAAAGGAAAAGGACCATTCATTAATAATCCTCTTACCAACCCATATCATTTAACCTTTAAATTTATCCAATTGCTCTCTTAATGTTATTCCGAAATAAGTTCTTTGTGTCTATCATGTTTATTATAGGTTTATAAAAGAAATTAATAATATACGAAGAAATTAGGCATAGAATTATAAGCCAGACATAAATAAGAATTGGATATTTTGGTGCAAATGTCACGTTGGGGAAAATTATCATATAAAAAAACATATGGGTTAACCAAATATTAGTTGAATGTGTACTTACATAATCTAGAACCTTTAATACTGGACCGCTCTTGTTCATCAAATTGAAAAAGCAAATAAACGCTATCCCTGTAATTGGTGCAATGATCATCGATTCATACAGGGAATGGATGAGGATCAGCAAAATAATCCCGATAATGCATAGTAAATTTTTACGTGGAAATTTATTAAACATATTGGAAATTTTGGAGTATATTTTTTCCTTCGCAAATATAGCCCCAACAATAAATGGCAGCTGGGATGTTCCAACTAGAACGATGGCATTTACGAATGTAATTAGTACTGTATGATCCCCAAAATCAATCACATGCTTAATTCTTTGAATATATGTTACTAAATATATAAAACCAGATATAAACAACAGAATAATGGAATTATATTTTTTTACAACCATAAAAAGATACGGGGTCAAGAGTACAAGGAGGATATATGTTTGGACAAACCACCATGCACCATTGTATGAGTTAGAAAGTACAAAAAGATTAAGAAAAAATTTTATAGGACTACCGGGTAGTATATTAGATTTTCCTGCTAGAGCACCTATGAATACAAATAATATTAATATTATCCAATAGTTAACGAGTAATTTTAAAATCCTGTTTAAATTTTTCTTGATAACCGAACCTTTCCCATTTTGAAGACTAACAAACAAACCATAACCACTTGCAAAACAGAACATGGGCACACAAGCATCACCGAATAAGCCGATATAATAAACTAAAGGAACTCCATTGATCATTGGGAAAGTTTCATATAACCCATTTATATCTTTCCGACAAAAAAGATGAAGGAGCAGCATAAATAATATGGCTATTCCTTTTGTTATTTTCATATCCTGTTTGGTGAATTCCAATTTTCATCTCCTCCTTCCCCACTAACTAATAAGTGGGAATTTTTAAGGTTTATATTGAAGAGAATATGTACATGACCTTCACAAAATTATCCAATAATTAACATATATGGAATACTTTATATATATGATAAAGGGTTTTGTTTTTTTATTCTTTAACATATCCCCCTTTTGTTAAGGAATTTTTTATAATTAAAGCAAATACTCTTTTTAAACTTAAACCTAAATGAAGCCAACTTATAAGGAATCCCTGAATAAAGAAACAAATAAAGCCACCAAAACCAATAACATATTTAAACTTAGAAGATGATATCCATTTTAAAAATAGATTGTTTATGCTTTTTGCAAGCAATGCTCCAACAATAAACATTCCTAGATAATGTAGAGGTTAAAGTAGTTAGTCTTATTGGGCCATTAATTTTTATCGAGATGTTTGACATTAGATAAGCTAAATACCACTAATAGGATAAAGATTAATACACTTGTACTCCAACTGACTTTTAAGATAAAATAATACACAAATGGATGCACCAAAGAAATCCTCATTTCATGGACAAGCGACCAGATACCATAATAAAAGCACTAGTATTAAATTAACCTATAAAAAATAATATGACGGCCGCATGACCGTTCCAAAAAAATGTATTATAGTATTTCTAATCTTATATTAAAGGCCATTGCTAATGAAGGAAAAGTCCAAATAAATTGACTAAGAACAACCATCATTGTAGCCAATCCTCTTATTGAATCCAATTCTTGAAATCGTTCAATATAAGACTCTCCTCAATATTAGTAAAAGATCTCTTCCTAGAAGAATTTCCATTTGATTCGAATCTCCTACTCTTAATATTGTATGACGTATATGAGCGCTATGGGGTTCCAAATCAACTTTTTATTGGGAAATGAATAAAGGAGAAGCATAATTAAATATTATGGCTACTCCCATTGTTATTTATATTATATTATCCTGTTTTAAAATTCCCCAGTATTTTTAAACACCTTTTGAATTAATAAGATTAAACTTTTTTAAAGTGAATTTTCCAAATGAATTATTTAAATACTTAAATTCCTCAGTCCTAAAAAATATTAAAATATATATTATGTTTGGAATTAATAAGCAAATAACTCCTTTCACAATCAAAGAAAAAAAACTTACTTCTAAAGTAACTAAATTACAGGTACAAACACTAACGAAGCCAGCCATTATTGTCAAGAATAAATAAATTAAATAAGTCTTTAAATACAAGTAAATTGGTTTATTAAAAATTTTATTATAAACTAAACGAGGTGCCTTCCAAAAAATACAGATAATACTAATAGTTGTACCTAAGAAAATGCCTGAAATACCCATAAGTTTAGCCAACATAATTGATGATCCTAAATTTATAGCGGCTCCAATTAAAGGCATATATTTATCTTCAACAAATATTCCACCCTTTGTTTTAAATGTAAAAATTGCTGATCTTAATCCTGAGATATAAAAATTAAAAATTATTATTAATACAGTTAAAGAATCTAATAAATATTTCTCACCGATCCACCAAATAATAAAAGGATTTAATAAAACATACAATATGATAGCACCAATTGAATATATCCAGAAATTAATTAGAAAAGCTACTTTAAAAATGAAGTATTTTTTTTCATTACTTTCAGTAGCAATCAGATTTCCAACACTTGCTCCAATTCCATTGAAAACAGGTGATAAAAGTTGGCTTAATTGACCTATAATCATTGCATAATTAGAATAAATTCCAACCGAAATAATACCAACAAATGATGATATCAGTATATTATCAGTTCCATTTAATGCATAACCGCCAATATTATGCAGAAATAGTGCCTTTATTTTTGTAATAATACCTCTTTTTTCCGTTTCATCAATAGATAGTTTTTCTTTAGATTTTATATAGGAGTATCTTTTCTCAACAACATGTCCTATGAATAATGCTTGTAGTAAATAAATAGATATCTCTGATAATAGATATAAAATAAAACTTTTTGTTATGATTAATATAATAATTTTTGCAATTGTTGTTATAACCTGAAAGGATAAATTTATACTAGATATTACATATCCTTTTTGATCAGCATTTATTAAAGATACCTTATGTGCATTTAAATAGGAAATTATATTTTTACCTACAAAAATAAAGTAAGCAAGCGATAAATAAGGTATCGTATCACTACCTTTAATAAAAATATCTAGAAATGGGAAAAAGGAAAAACTAAGTAAAAGAACAATAATTGCAACACAAAAATATGCTTTTTTATATAGTTGTACTAGGGCAATAATTTTTGATTTATCGTTAACTGCTAGTGGTTTATAAAGGGAAAATACAATACTTGTGCCAATTCCACTTTCAACCAAGGAGAGCATTGCAAGAACATTTGTTAACAATCCATTAACCCCTAAATATTCTGCACCTAAATTATCTAAAAAAACTTTTCTGGAGACAAAGCCCAATATTGCAATAACCACCTGGGAAATTATAATCACTAAAATATTTTTAATTGAATTTTTTGTTCTCATTTTTTCTTACCCTATTAATATTATATTGGAACATGTTTTTAAACTTCACAATTTGATAAAACAATCTGACATTTTTATGGATACAAATTCTTTTTAATAATTTATAATAAAAAGATGGACATTTATAATGTAAAATATCTTTATTAAACTCTTTATCATAAAAAATCGTTTTAAGTATATTAATTTTCTTTTTTTCCTTTAATTCTCTTATTACTACATTTTGCATAAACGATAAAGTCACTCCTACGTAATGATTTTTTATCGTACTGGAATACTTTTCTAAATTATATATTTTGCAAATTTCTAACTTAAAATTTTTATTATCCAAAATATATTCGTAAAAGTTTTCTCTAAAAATCTGGGTTAGAGAGTCTCTTTTATTTATTTGATAATTGTATAAAGGCTTATCAATAAAAATTAACTTATTTATTTTGTTAAGCAATGTCCAATTTAATATTGCATCCTCACTATGGCTTTTACGATTTTCAAATCGTATTTGATTATCAATAAATAAAGATTTCTTATAGACTTTATTAACACATGATATTAAACTATATGTTCTTTCCACTAGCACTGATGGTATTATATAATCTCGGATTATTTCTTGATCCAATACGCAGCCTACGTCCTTCCAAACTGGTGATATAGATACGGTGTTGTTAATAAAATTTTTAGTTTTAATGGGACATACTACGATATCCGCATTATTTTTTTTTGCAGTTTGCAGTAATACATCGTACATTTCAGGCTCAACGGTATCATCGGGATCAATAAATCCAATATATTCCCCTTTTGAAAGGTTAATTCCACAATTTCTTGCTGATGAAACCCCCTCATTCACCTTATGAATTACCTTAATCCTATTATCTTTCTTTGCATAGTTTTCACAAATCTCTCCACAATTATCAGGAGAACCATCGTTAACCAATATAACTTCAAAATCCTTATAGGTTTGTGAAAGTATTGATTCTATACAATTAGGTAAGTATTGTTCTACATTATAAATAGGTACAACTATACTAAGTTTCAGCATTTCTTACTATCCTTTCTAATAAAGTGAACGTCTTATCTACCATTAATTTCATAAATAAGTTTAATTACATAATACCTAATAGTTTATCCACCTGAATTAATTGATTGGTTTCATCGATAGATAAATTTTTAGTAAATTTATCACACATATTTTTATTATTTATTAATTTCACAATTGCATTATAGATTTCATTTTCATCTATTTTTACTATTAACCCAGTTTTCCCATTGATTATCTGTTCTTTTGCACCATTTACATCAGTAGTTATAATTGGTTTATTTAAAGTTTTTGCCTCTAGCAAAGTTATACAATAACCTTCATATCTTGATGGCTGTACATAAATATTACACTGCTTTATATAAGGATACGGATTCGGGGTTGAGCCTAAAAAAATAAATGATTCCTTTAGATTGTGTTTTTTTACCAACTCCATTAATTCTTTTTTCGAACTTCCATCACCTAAGCAATACCATCTTATTTTATATCCTTCCTTTATTAATTTCGCCAATACCCTAATAGCAATATCTTGACCTTTCTCCGGCGCAAGCCTTCCAACCGTTAAGATTCTTATACCATCATACTCATCAGGAAATCCATTAGCTTCAAGTGAAAGATGCCTAATATTATCTAAAGAAACAATATTTTTAAATATATAGGTTTTTTCTTTGACTGAGGGCACAAGTTTAATTAACTTAGATTTCGCCTCGTCTGAAACAACAAAAACTTTATCGAACTTCTTATAAACCTTGGAAGCGAATTTTTTATTGAAACCAATTTTAGTAACATCAAAATGAATCCACTGAACCTTATTCCTAGCTCTAATTTTGTTTAAAATAAAATAGCTTATGAAGTCCATTGGGCCTGCATAAGCTATTGCCATGTCATATTTGATTTCCTTCCTATAAATATCTTTTAAAATATATTTAAAAAGAAATCTCCGATCCCTAAAAATATTTGATAGTAAAAATAAAAAAAATAATATAATTGCCTTAAGAGGTTTTCCTTTCTTAAAATATTTCATTATTGTTATTTTTGGTGGGTTATTTATAATACCCTTAATATTTTCGTATCCTTGAAATACTTCAATGTTTACATCATTAGGTATATAATCATAAAATCCACCGTATTTTTCCAACATAAATATTGTTATATCATATTTTTCTCTTGGAATCTCAGAAAGCATGTTAAGTAAGGCCTTTTCAGTACCACCTATATTCATATTTATAAGCATAAATAATAATTTTTTCTTCATTTTATTATCTCTCTTTCAATTATTTCAAGTTATACTTACTTCTTTCCCTTAATATATGAATCTAATTCTTCAAATTGTAATGCAGCTTGTGAAATAATTGATCTATCTTTTAATTGATTAGTATTAATTGTTGATATAAGTTCATTAATATCTAATTCTTCCATGTCTTTAATGAAACAACAATTATTTTCCATACCCAAGTCTTTAAGAACATTATAAGTTTTATTACTATAAATAATTGGATATACTCCCTGATTTAACAATAACGCTAATATGATTGAATGAAATCTTGTGCCTATTATTAGTTCGCAAGATTTATACTTATTTAAAAATGAATCTATTTCACCTTCATAGTTAATTATTTCCAATCGATCTAAAAGTTCTAAATTTATATCTTTAATAATATTTTTAATAGCATCAATATCTCCTTCTTTTTCACAAAAGGAGAAAAATTTAATTTTATATCCAAGTTCTAAATACCTCTCAACTAATTGAATAATTTTTTTATTATACATAATATAATTTTTTTTAAACTCTGACCTTTTCTCCAAATTAATAATCGAAAAGCCAATACATTTTTCGGATGCTGTTTTGGTATCCACTTTTAAGTTAAACACTGCATCGGGAGCAAACCTTACATTTTTTAAATCATTAAATAGATTATAAGAATTCTTATCCCTGAAGCAAATATCATCAAATTTCAAAAAAAACTCCTTATGTTTTTCTACAAATAACTCATTTTTATATGGTCCAAAGTTAGCTCCAATAATAAAATTTTTCTTTTTATTATTTTTAAACTTATTCGGTAAATATCCTCTAGAACATAATCCTTCTTCCCAATCCTTACTTTCCATAAAAATTGATCCACCTATTGTAACGAAGGCATCGTATTTTCTAAAATTCAGGAGTTTTTCATTAATTTTATAAAATAAGTTAATATTTCTAACTCCTAAATTTAGTTTAAGGGTTCTAATTATATTAACATTCTTATTCCTATTGAAGATTTTCAAATAGGTTTTATCGGTAGTCAATAAGTCCCATTTGACATCTGGATATCTATCGAACAAGACTTTTAGAAATAAATCATCTCCCAAATTTTTAGCGAAGTAGGCGTTAACTAAAATCCTTTTTCCTTCCAAATTACTTTCCCCTTAAATAAAAATTTATTAGTCCATTGATTTTTTAATATCCAAGCTTTATTTTATCCAATTAATTTATAAAATTTTTCTATTTCCTCAACATTTCCTTTCCTTTCCTCTTGTAAATATTTTACAATGTTTCTCCTTAATCCTTTATTTTTAAGTATTTCAATTAAACCTTTGTAAACTGCTTCCGCATCCATATCAACAACCAGTCCATTTTTCCTTTCAACCATCTGATTGTAAACTGCATCAAATCTCGTAGTTACAACTGGAATATTCAGCATCCTTGCCTCTGCAATTGCAAGTCCGAATCCTTCAAACCTAGACGTTTGAACATATACATCAGCATTTTTTATATAAGGATATGGATTTGCCTTGACACCTAATAATATAAAATGCTCAGATAAATTATTATCGATAATACTTTTTTCAATTTCTTCTCTCAATGGCCCTTTACCAAGTGCATACCATTTAAAGTTTACACCTTTATCCTTCAGCTTTTTACATGCATCAATCGCAATATCATAGCCTTTTTGATGGGCAAGTCTTCCAATGGTTAATATGCGAATTCCATCAAAATTATCATTATATCCTTCTCCAAGTTCTGACATTCTTGAAATAAACTCCGGATTATTAATATCATAAATGATTTCAACTTTGTCATAGTAATATGGAAATGTTTCTACAAATATTTCTTTTGCAGAATCGGATACTGCTACAATTTTATTGTATTGATTATAGAATTGTTTTTGAAATCCCTTTTCATACTCATCTAATCTATAACTAACATTCACCCAGGCGAATTTTTTCTTTGCCTTTACTTTGTCAGCTACATAAAAAGTTGGAACTCCTTGTGCGTAACTTATTGCAATATCATATTTTTTAGGATTTTCTTCAATAACGTTTGAAACGCTTTGCCAAAAGATTCTAGCCTTTTGGGCATTGCTGCATTCTCTCTTCCTTATTCTTACAGAATATTTCATTCGGGAAGATAACATTTTAAGGTTAAAATGTGTGATAGAGTTTTTAAATGCATAAGCTAATGGTAAAGAGGCATAATCCGTATACTTTAATGGTTTTAATATATTTACTTCTTTTGGAACAAGTTCTTCCAATACACCGCCGTGTCCAAATAACATTAGATCGACTGAGAATTTAGAGTAGTCTAGCAACGACAATAATGTAACTAAACTCTTTTCCGCTCCTGCACAATCCAACGAATCTATTACAAACAATAAATTCTTTTTCATATTTGACTTCTCCATTCAATGCTTGCTAAATTAATATTTTACTTTTTAAAATTGTCGATGAGGTTTCTCTTGTATAAGGAAAATATACAAGATCGACACCAACCTTTTTGAATTTCTCTTCGTATTCTTTCCACATAGTAGTATTTTTCCAATCATCACCGTGGAACATTACCTCAAATTTTAGTTGCTCCCATGCATCAAGTTTATTCATGGTTCCTTGAACTACTACTTTATCAACATATTTTATTGACTCTACAATTTTCATTCTGTTTTCTAATGTAATTACTGGCGTTTTATTTTTATAACTTCGAACTAATTCATCGGTACTAACCCCTACAATTAAGTAATTACAGAGTTCTTTGGATTTTTGTAAAATATTTAAATGTCCTACATGAAATAAATCGAAAACACCTGTAGTATATCCAACTTGATATTTCTTCATTAAAACTTCCCCCTTATATCTTCAATTCATTTTCAATCTTATTTAATAATCGAGCACTTGCATTTCCATCGTCATAAGAATTAATTTTAGTCAGCATATTTAAAATATCTCTTTCATATTTTTTATCGTTAAACCCATTAATATTTTCTAATAACTCCTGATTGGTTCTTGCGTAAGAATAAGGTAGTTCTTCAATATCAAAATAGAGCTTTCTATCGTTCTTTAAATAGTCTGGCAAATCAGGCATATATAGAAAACAAGGCTTTTTAGTTAATAAGAAACTAAACATAACAGAAGAATAATCAGTGATAAGTACATCTGAGATATACATTAATTCTTGTACATCATCATATAGTGTTACATTTAAAAAATTTTTTGTATTCTTAAATTCGTTAGATAGATTTGTTAAGTGTGGATGAAGTCTTAATAACAACATCCACTTTCCTCCAAATCTAGTTGATAAGGACGTTAAAAGCTCTTGAAATTCTAAATTATATACCGATATATCACTACTTTTCCGAAAAGTTGGAGCATATAACACTATTTTATAATCCTTTGGAATACTTAACCGTTTAAAAATATTATCTTTAATATTCAACTCATCTTTAAATAATATATCGTTTGCCGGAGTACCACACTCAAGTATTTCCCCATCATACCAAAAAGATCTTTTAAAAATTTTTGTACTATATTCACAGCCGGATAGTAAAAGGTCACATTTTAATGAGTCCTTTTTTGCCATTTGTATATATTGTGGAGACAATGATTTTTCTGAATCCTTTTCAATTTGCTTTAATCGTAAAGAGCTATGCCATGTTTGAATATAATATTGACCTTTTCTTTTTACAAATAAATCAGTAGTTCTAAAATTTGTAATAATCACCTTAGATGTACATAGCTCATAAAAATACCTGAGTGTCATTATTTTCACTTTTCGAAAATCCGTTAAATGGGCTTTCTCTTCAATATTATTAAAGGCCCATACCACATCAAAACGGTCCTCAGGATAATTTTTCAAAATATACTCTGTTATATACTTAGGACTATCACCATATTGGCTTCCATAATAACTAAAGAAAAATATTTTATTTTTCTTTATGGGAAAACAGTTAAATAAATAGATGATAGCCCAAGCCAATAATTTTTTTATCAATTGAATGCGCCCCCGTTAAGAATAAAAAAAGCAACCCTTTTTGCAGGGGTGCCACGTCTCATTGAATATACAATTTTTTAAAGCTCAATCTGCTCCAACCCGGAAGGTTGGGATAATAATCTAGATTTCCTTAATAATTTCTCAAATACTAGATATAAAACATTTAAATATGGGTGAAGTCTAAATAATATTAATTGCCTTTTTAATGCCTGATCCTCATTAACAGCCTTTATAAAATTTTCATAATGATTATAAATATATTGTCGTATTTCCTTTCTATATAAACCTTTTGAATCTATTTTTCTATTTCTCAATAAAAGATTGTAATGAATTAAGTTAGTTTTTAACAGCAGCTTTAATGACTCATTTGTTAATTCCCCATAATTCTTTTCAATAAAGCTGTGTCTTTCTTTCAACCCTTTTAAAATATCCAAGTTTCTTACACTATAGGTGGCAACAATACTATCTTCCCGTTGAGCATAGAAATATAATGGATCATGTAGAATAACAAATCTTTTTACCTTTTGCATGACTTGATGAGCCCAAAAAACATCTTCAAATAAAACTCCATTTTTAAATGGAATGTTTTGAATCAAAGATGTTTTGTATAATTTCCCCCAGGCAAAATTTTTCACCTTCTCATTAATAACCAGTTGTTTCATTATTTCCTTATTATCTAAAGTTTCCGGAGTTTCTCCTCTTTTATATACCCTTGTGTCAAACATTAAATATTTTTCATAAGCATAATAAAAGGCTGATTGTACAATATCTGCTTGGTATGTAGTAATCGCATTAACGAGTTTCTCAACCATTGTTTGATCTAACCAGTCATCACTATCCACAAAAAGAGTAAATTCACCGGTTACATATTTCATTCCAACATTTCTGGCATCAGACAGCCCGCCGTTTTCCTTGTGTACTACTATAATTCTATTATCCTTTTTAGCATAGTCATCAGCAATGACTCCACAGCTGTCAGGAGATCCATCATTAACCAAAATTATTTCTAAATTTTTATATGTCTGGGTCAATATACTTTCAATGCAGCGGGACATATATTTTTCAACCTTATATATGGGAACTACTAAACTAACTTTTTGATTCAACTGTCTCAAACCACCTTCATTTTTAAATGGTGAGACAAATTCCTAATTTTTATTTGCCCCTAAATTTTGATTTTGCCATTTAATAAATTCAATCAATGTTTTATATTCTTTTTTATCTATTCCCGATTCCTTTAGTTCTTTCACTAATTCAATTAATTCCTTATCAGGTATTTGGTTTTCTTCATAACGTGCATTTGCAGAAATAATGGCTTTAAGATCAACATCCAGGACAGAGGCAATTTTTTTAATCACCTGAATGGAAGGATTGCGATTCAAGTTCCTTTCAATATTACTTAGATATGATTTTGAAATATTAGCTCTGTCCGCCAGTTCAGATAAGGTCAGTCCCCTGCTTTTTCTTATTTCTTGTATATTGTTTCCTATCATCTAAACATACCTCGTTTATAACATATTAAACTACTTTTTGATTTGATTTCTTATGCATCACCGTATCCTTTATACAATTAATTACTCGAAATTGATCTTCTTCGGTCATATTAGAACCGGATGGTAAACAAATTCCGTTTTTAAATAATTGTTCAGAGACACTATTATTATGCGGGTAATATTTTATCCCTTGGAATACCGGCTGAAGGTGAAGCGGCTTCCAAACAGGTCTTGCCTCGATATTCTCCTCACTTAAGACATGTAATAACTCTTTTACAGATACTCCCGCTGCCTTCTCGTTAATGGTAAGAGTTGATAACCATCGATTGGAATAAGTCCCCACCAATTCAGGCATAAATGTAAAGCCGTGTAAATGACCAAGAGTGTCAAAGTATCTCTTAAAGATCGTTCTTCTAGCTGCAATCCTTTGATCCAACACTTCTAATTGCGCCCTTCCCACACCTGCTAAAATATTACTCAATCGATAGTTAAATCCTATTTGACTATGCTGGTAGTGTGGTGCTGGGTCGCGTGCTTGTGTAGCAAGGAACCTAGCCTTTCTTAATGCTTCAGTGTCATTTGATACAAGCATTCCACCGCTGGAGGTAGTTATGATCTTGTTCCCATTAAATGAATAAATGCCAAATTTACCGAACGTTCCGCTAGCCTTCCCCTTATAAGTGGAACCTAATGATTCTGCCGCATCTTCAATTATGGGGACCTGATACTGATCACAAATTCCAGCAATCTCATCCATCTTGGCACTTTGGCCATATAAGTTAACTACAATAACTGCCTTTGGAAGTGTCCCTTCAAACACAGCATCCTGAAATGCTCTTTCTAATGCCTCCGGCGACATATTCCATGTTTCGGGCTCTGAATCAATAAATACAGGTTCGGCCCCTTGATAAATAATGGGATTGGCGCTCGCAATAAAGGTTAAACTAGAACAAAATACCTTATCACCTTTTTTTACTCCTAATAAAGAAAGAGCCAAATGAATCGCTGCAGTGCCTGAACTAACAGCAACAGCTTCATTGACTCCTGCATAATGGGCAATTTCCTTTTCAAATGCATCCACGTTTGGTCCTAATGGAGCAATCCAGTTTGTATCAAACGCTTCCTTTATATATTTTTTCTCATTTCCGCTCATATGCGGCGGCGAGAGAAAAATTCTGCTTTTATTGACACTATTAGGCAAGTAATTTACCCCCTTCCTGGTTCACTTTCTTAATGACTGCAGGTATTCCGACTGCTGTGCAATTTGAAGGAATGGAATGAATGACCGTTGCTCCAGCTCCAATCACGGACCATTCTCCGATTCTTATATTTGGAATAACGGCGGCACCAGCACCAACAGAAACTCCTTCGCCAATTTCCACAGCTCCTGTTAACGCCGCTCCTGGTGATACATGGGTAAAATCGCCAACCTTACAATCATGCTCAATAATGGCACCTGTGTTAATTATTGAGTGTTTTCCCACTTTACTGTTTGCATTGATTACTGCATTTGGCATTACAACGGTTCCAATATCAATATTGCTGCTAGGACTAATAACAGCCGTATTATGAATCAAGGTAATATAAAGGCTTTCCGGAAAATTTAAATCACAGACAATCTTCTTGCGAATTTTATTATCTCCGATGGCTACGATGAATTTTATTTCATTGGCATACTCAACCAGCTGTTTAGCATATATAATGGGGCCAAAAAATATATTTTCAGACGTTACCTCTTTGTACTTATCATCTAAGTAACCAATAACCTCGAGTCCATCCTGGGCTAATAGCAAATCATTTACGACTTTACTATGACCGCCATGACCTATCACCACAATTTTCATCCATGGCCACCCCTTACAGTAGTTTTTGTACCGGTAAACTGTTCCACTGTTGCATTGCCTGGCTGATTAATCCCTTCCGATTTCATCACTTTGATGACAGTCATAAACAAAATTTTCAAATCTAACATGAAAGAATGGTTATGAACATACCAAACATCTAATTTAAATTTTTCTTCCCAAGTTATAGCATTCCGGCCGTTAACCTGAGCCCATCCTGTAATCCCTGGTCTTACATGATGCCGCTTGGCCTGTTCCAATGAATAAAGCGGAATATACTCCATCAATAATGGTCTCGGTCCTACTAAACTAATATCCCCTTTTAAAACATTAATGAGCTGCGGGAATTCATCTAAACTATATTTCCTTAAAAACTTTCCAAAGGGTGTTAACCTTAAACTATCCGGGAGCAATTGACCTTTGGAGTTCCTTTCATCCGTCATTGTCCGGAATTTATATAAATAAAATGGAGCCTCATATAAACCTGGCCGCAACTGTTTAAAGATGATAGGGGAACCAAGTTTTATTTTTATTAACAATACGATTACCAAAATAATTGGTGACAACCCCACCAATAATAGTAATGAAATAATGAAATCAAAAGCCCGTTTCATTTTATTTGGCACCTTTCGGTTTTGCTCAATTAATTATTTTTCTCTTTTAAAATCTGCTGTTTTATTTCTTCAATCATTTCATTGACTGTCAACCTCTCTTTTTCTCTTCCCATTAAATAAGTACTGACTAAAATTTCTTGGAATTTTTGTTGTGTTAATTTCTCAGATATAGTCAATTCCTTTCCTCCAATAACCAATCACTATTTTTCCATTAAAATACCCTCACTTTTTGAAAAGTAAGGGTCGTCAATAACAGTTTCACTATCATAACCATTCGGATTCTTTTCCTGCCATCTCCATGCATCTTCACACATTTCTTGAATTCCCTTTTCCGCAGTCCATCCAAGCTGAAATTCAGCCTTTGTTGGATTTGCATAACAAATCGCTGCATCTCCCGGTCTTGGGTCAACAATCTTATAAGGAATCTGTTTATTAGATGCCGTTTCAAAAGCTGAAACGGTCTCCAGCACACTATAACCTTTTCCTGTACCAAGATTATATGCCTCAACACCGCTGGAAATGGAAATTTTCTCAAGTGCTTTTAAATGGCCTTTTGCCAAATCTACTACATGGATATAATCACGCACTCCTGTACCGTCAACTGTTGAATACTGGTTTCCGAAGACATTTAATTCTTTTAGCTTTCCAACAGCCACTTGTGTAATATACGGCATGAGATTATTTGGAATGCCATTTGGATCTTCTCCGATAAGCCCGCTTTCATGTGCACCAATCGGGTTAAAGTATCTTAGTAAGGCAATACTCCATTGATGGTCTGATGCATAAAGATCATTTAATATTTCTTCAATCATTAGCTTGGTACGGCCATATGGATTTAGGGCCTTTAACGGAAAATCTTCGGAAATGGGAAACTGCTCCGGCATTCCATAAACAGTTGCGGATGAACTAAAAACCAGCTTTTTCACATTATGTTTTTTCATTATTTCACAAAGGATAAGTGTCCCAGTAATGTTATTATGATAGTATCTAAGTGGAATGTGAACAGATTCCCCAACTGCCTTTAAACCGGCAAAATGAATCACGGCATCAATCTGATTTTCTTCAAATACCTGGTTTAGTTTTTCCTCATCCAATAAATCAATATAATAGGTTTTAAATTCTTTCTTTGTAATTTTCCCTATGCGGTTTATGGATTCTGGCTTACTATTGATTAGGTTATCGACCACAACAATTTCATAGCCATCATTTAATATTTCCACACATGTGTGGCTGCCGATATAACCGGCCCCGCCTGTAACTAGTATTGCCATATTTTTTTCACCTTCTTCCTATCCAATTAAACTATATAATTTTTCAATTTCCTGCTCGTTTCCATAATCAGAAGAAAGAACATTGGATATTAATCTCTCTTTTAGATTCCGGTCTGTTAGTAATGTCTTAATACCCGCTGCAATTCCGGATACCCCTTGATCAGTAATAATCGCATCAATACCATGAATTGCTTGGCTTTTAGCAGTTGGAAAATTAGTAATGACTACCGGTTTCCCTAATATTTGAGCCTCGCGGATGGTAACAGCCTTCCCTTCATACCGGGATGGCTGGACATAAATATCACAAGCTTTTAAGTATGGATACGGGTTGGTCTTTTTCCCCAGCAGGAAAAATCGATCATTCAAGTTCAGCTCATTAATCAAATCCTTTAATTCATTTTCAAGTGGCCCGTATCCAACAACATACCATCCTACATCAAAACCTTCATCAACTAATTCACGGCAGGCTTTAACTGCATTATCTAAACCTTTTGCATGTGAAAGCCGTCCTATCGTTAGTATGGTTGTTCTTCCATTTGTTGTTTTCATGTCATCCAAACGGCTATCCATAGATTGTTTCGAGATTAATGCCGGAGAGAGAATGTTTTCGATTACACATGTCTTTTGTTTAAACTCAGGAAATATTTTTAAAAATGTATTCGCACACTCCTCTGAAACGGCAACAATTGAGTCCAGCTTACGCCACATCTTTGCTTCTAATTTTTGGTTCAGGTAAATATTAGAATAATCCGTGTGAATCCAGCCGATTTTCTTTTTGGCTTTTACTTTTTGCGTAATAAAGTGATGTGGCCACAGGAAACCTATGGCCACATCATATTCTTTATTTAATTTTGGCAGAAGAGGAGTAGTAAATTCCCATCCATATTGAATTTCGAGATAGCCAGGCTCATCTACTCCTCTAAAATCCCCATAAAATGAACCAAAGTACTTTGCCATTGTCCGCGAAACGGCAACTGGAATAAGACCTTTTTTGGCAATTTGTCCTATTGGCATCCGAAACGTTGCATACTGCGGCATTTCTGGTATTAAATTTGGCCCTGATGGAAGAAAAGGAAAGAACTCTCCTTCATGCTTAAAAAGCATTAAATCAACATCGTATTTGTTATAGTCTATATGGCTTAATAGGCCAATAAGACTTCTTTCTACACCGCCAATGGCGAGATCAAAGGAGGTAATCAAAATACTCTTTTTTTCCACTTTCTATCCATCTCCATTTAAACTGCACTTAATCCATATAATTTAAGCCATTCTTGAATATTTTCCTGAATGGCAAATCCCTTACTTTTTACTTGTTGAACTATTTTATTCTTATCTGGCCTTCCAATATTTAAATTTTTCAGGACGGCATCACACCAGACTTCCAAATTTCTATTAAGGTCAACGAAGGAAACCAATCCTAACCCCATATCAACACTTTTGGGGACGGCTTGCGAAAGAACACATGGTGTTCCAGCGCTTTGGGCCTCAATTGTGACAATCCCAAATCCTTCAAATTTAGATGGAAATAAAAAGATATCAAAAGCATTCATTAATTCTGGAATGTCTTCTCGGACACCTAAAAAGCGAATATTATCTTTAATTCCGAGATTTTCTGCTTCGGACATAATTTTGAACTTTAACGGCCCTTCTCCAACAAATAATGCTACAAAACGGGAATCCTTTTCCAATAACTTTTTTAAAACCTTAATAATAAAGAATTGATTTTTTGATTCTGAAAAGGTTCCAACATGACCGATAATAATCTTATTTTCAGAAAGATTAAGCGATTGTAGTAACTTTTTTTTACTTTCTTTATTTACTTTTATAAATTCAATGACATTAATCCCGTTGTTTAAAATAATGTATTTTCTATTTTCTATAACATGTTTGCCAAACAAAAATTTTGCAGCTTCCTCGCTGCAACTGCAATATCTTGTTGCTGAAATTTTTATTATTGCCTGCAGTATTTTTAGAATAATTTTATCCTTGATCTTTGTACCCTTTTGCCAATTAGTACTGTGGGAATGGCATATCCGATTTTGAACCCCGGCTAGCTTTGCAGCAAATGCCGGAAATCCACTTTGATAATCGGTATGAGAATGAACGGCAATATATGGATGCAATTTTAAAATTTTAACTAATTCTTTAATATACTTTATTGGACCTAACTTCCCAAGACTTTGGATTTTAAATATTTTCCCACCTAGCTTTATTATTTCTTCATCATAATCTCCTTGGTCGGGATGATGAACTACAAAATCAAATTGTATCTTAGATTTGTCTATATTTCTATAAACATTCATTATCAGAGTTTCTGCTCCACCTCGATTCATAGCACTAACAATATGTAATACTCTTTTTATTTTTTGCTGTTTCATTTTTTATATCACTTCCATCACCTTAAAGAGTCAAATAATTGCTCTTGTATAAAATATTTAAACTTATTACACTTTCAAAGTAATAGTAAAGAAAATAGCAAATTATAATTCCAAAATAGACAAATCTTTGTTCTTTCTCACGGAATAACTTTACAACCCAAGAAAGTAAGATTAGTTGATATAAGTTAAAGTAAATAGTAAATCTTGCAAATATCCAATTTTGGGTGGATATTATCATAAAAACCAACCCAATTAGAGCCATATTTACAATGTAATCACTTTCAGGGAAAATCTCCCTTAACTTTTCTCTTCCTAGATAAGCAATAAATAATGGCGCTCCATATACAGCAACACGGAGACTACTTGCCCCACCTTCTTCAAAGCTTTGGTAATGACCATATTGAGTATCCTGAATGGTTGAAAATAAAACGGCAGAAAATTTATCGAACCCAATAACAATAAGAACTGAGAACCCCAGAAGAATAAAGGTTGCTTTTGACCACGCTTTATATCGAGCAATAATATAAATTGGAATCAGTACCAATGCACTTTCATGAATCGTCGAAGCTATTAAAACTACTATAGTATATTTAAACCAATTTCCATTTATTAAAAATTTGGTTGTAGTAAAAATAATTGCTGCTGTCATGACCTGTCTTAATCCATTCATCGATACTAAATATAAACCACCGGTTATATAAACATAGGTACTTAGTTCAAAAAATCTGGAGTATTTTAGAAAAACTATTATAATAAGTACATTCGTTATTATAGACGCTGTTAAGATTAAAATTTGAGGATCATCAGATACATTTTTTAATACCTTTTGGAATAACCAAAATCCAACATTTTTCTGATCACTCATTTGGTCCCAGTCAAAATTATTTACCTCAAAAGCATGTTTATAAAAATATGTATCACCAATATTTGACCGTAATCCAGAAACTAATGCTAAAGAAAGTAATGCCCCAATGCTAAGAAGCAAATTAGGTCGATAAATCGGTAATGAGATCATGGAGTTAGGGGTTGCAAAATATCTTGCAAAAAATGAAAAAATAAAAACAATAGCTAGATTCATCCATAGAATGGTCATTTTTTATTTCCTTTCAATGGGGTCAATAACGAGTGCTGAATTTAAATATTCCTTGTTTTAGTATGAATATATAAATACAATAAAAACCCTAATGGAATAGCCAAAGTTGTTAATCCCTTGTAGGGTGTATCAACTAAAAATCTCCAATTTCTTAACATCAAATTACTTGAAACATAATGGATTGCCTGTCTAAATTTGAATGAATTACTTGTATAAGGGAGCTTCATTAGTTCCTTACGATAAAATGAAAATCCATTAGGATTTTTTCGGTACTGCCTCAGCATATTTAATGATGAGCCATCAGGTAAATACTCAACACAGCAAAGGACTTCATTCATTAATAACATCTTATATTGCTGATCAATCTTATAATACTTATAAGCAAGACCAACATATTTTTCATCTTGAAATACAGGGTAAGGATACTTTTTTGTTAACTCTGTTCGATAAACTAACTTTTTATCCCCCGTCACACCATGAAAATAATAAAGATCAAACAAGTTAGATGATTTTATGTTATCTGGAAGTCTGGAGCCAATGATTTCTCCGTTAGGAAATGAATCAAGCCCAATTATTCCACTTACATGTTCACTACCAAATGTACTCCACATGGCAAGAATTTTTGCTACAGCCTGAATTGGCATATAATCATCAGAATCGATACAAACGTTTAATTCCGTTTCTATTAATTGGTATGCAGTATTATGTGCACCATGCATTCCCTGATTTTCTTGATAATGATATATAATTTCTATAATACTTTCATTTATCCATTTTTGAACCAATCCTTTCGTATTATCTGTGGAACCATCATCAATTATTAACCACACAAAATCTTTACAGGTTTGTTTTTTTAGGCTTTCATAACATTTATGGAGACAATATGCCCGATTATAAGTTGGAGTAAAAATCGTAAGTGGCTTCAATTACCTCACCTCAAAATTGCACTATAGTAATCTTGTAATATATTTGCTGTTTGTTTTATGTCATATCCTTCTTTTACCAAGTCCTTACCAAGTTGAATCCTTGGTGTATCTTTCTTAAAATTATTAATCCTCTCAACCCAACCATTTTTGTTGGATAATGGGATAAATTCGACTAAATTTGCTCCTATATCCACCTCTTGGGTAATGGAATCAGAAATGAAGCATGGGAGCCCCGCAACCTGTGCTTCAATTAAGGTAACGGGCAACCCCTCATATAAGGAAGGGAAGATAAAGGCATCGAATCCATTTAACAATTTATCAACATCTCCTCGTACACCTAGGAATTTTACTTTATCTGTTAATTTATACTCCCTTACCTTAGTTTTAATATCTGGAAGTAATGGCCCTGTACCAACTAGAATCAAAACAGTATTTGGGTTCGTTTTAATAACTTCCCTAAATATATCAATTAAAAGCTTGTGGTTTTTTGGGGTAGAAAATCTTCCTACATGCCCCAGTACAAGAGTATCTGTTTCAAAATTTAATTTATCTCTTACCTCGTTTCTTACTTCCTCTGAATACTTAAACTTTCCACATTCAATTCCATTTTTAATTATTTTGGACCTTGAATATTCACCTAAAAACAGCCACTTCGCCGCCTTAGTTGAGCACGCAAGTAAATTAGTTGCGTTAATTAATATGTGTTTCCCTGCATACCATTTGTAGCATTTCGCTACAACATTACCTTCACTGCTTGTACTGTGGCTATGGGATATTCTATTTGGAATACCTGCTTTTTTTGCTGCGCGAAGAACTAGCCCGCTCATTTTATCCATATGGGCATGGATAATTTTGTAATCGTTATGCTTAGAAAAAAACCGATCAAGCTCTTTTACATATTTAAAATGGCCAACATCTGAAACATAAGGAATTCTATAGATTTTTCCGCCCATTTCTTGAATCTCAGAATCAAACACGCCTTCTTTACATGTTAAAAAGTCAAACTGAACTTTTTCTCTATCCATATTACGATACAAATTCATTATAAGGGTTTCGGCTCCTCCTCTATTCATGTTGACCACAACATGTAATATTCTTAATGGACTGCCCACCTTGTTTCCCCCATTTCCGCCATTTCCTGTTTGTAAATTTTACTTTTTTCATCTAGAACCCTGTAAATACTGTATTTGGCATGAATTAGCTTACGTCCCTGAAGCCCAAAGGATAATCGAAGATTCATATTTTCATAAAGCTCTTTTATTCTTCTGGAAAATTCAGAAGGATTGTTATTAATAAGCCAGCCATTGATATTACTTTCAATTAATTCTCTGTGTCCTCTATTATCATTAGCGATTACCGGAAGTCCACAAGACATCGCTTCCATAATATTGACAGGGAGCCCTTCACGTAGGCTTGATGCCACTGCCGCATCGCTTATTTTCAGCAGGTCCACAATATCTTTTCTAAACCCTAGGAAATCAATCATTCTATCAACCTCTAATTTTTTGGCCAAGTCCTGACATTCCTGAAGCAAAGCTCCATTTCCAGCTAATAATAATTTCGCATTTGGCACCTGATCCTTTATTAGAGCCATTGCTTCTATCAATAACTTTTGATTTTTATTCTTATTAAATTCAGCAGCGTAAAACAATAAAAAATCATGGGCTTCATACCCATGACTCTTTCTTAAAATATCTTTTTGTGACTTCTCTATCGGTCTAAAAACTTCTGAATTAACTCCGACACCATGTACATGTTTAATTTCTTTAGCTTTAAAATGGTGATTTTTTGCAAGATGAAAGTCCTCTTCATTAATGGTTATCAAACAATCTGTAAACAACGAAAGAAATCTTTCAATTGGATAATAAAGGAGCCAATTCATCAATGAAGCTCCCTTGCAGAAATGAAATCCATGGGCTGTATAAAGCACCTTTGTGCCAAATTTTCTGCTTTTTCTCGCTGCCATTCTTGTCAAAACCCCGCCCATTGGTGTATGACAATGAATAATTTTATATTCGTTTTTACCAATGATTTTCTTTAGTTCTTTATATGCAGTCATATTCAATGGATGAAAAGGTGTTCTTTGAATTGGGATATTATATTTTTTATCCACATATGGAAGACTCATATCTCCAGCTGCTGCAACATGAACCTCCCATCCTTGCTCTTTAAACCATTTTAAATATGGTAAATGAAATGCTTTAAAATGATAATCTACTGTAGCACAATAAAGTACTCTTTTTTTCATTATAAACATCCATCCTATCAATAGTCTCCAAGTCCGACAGCCGGTATGATCGGTTTTCTAACTCTCATGTCCCCACCCCTTTAAACGGATACTGATAATTTTGGTTTATAATTTGCAAGCCATAAAAGTCTTTCTCGGACTTCTTCCTTTTCTAACATTGAATAAGTTGAGATGATTTCTTCAATTTCCTTCATATATAATTCAGATGTTTTTCCTATATATATTTTTGGATAGATTTGCTGATCATGAACCTCATCTTCTTTTAATAATTCCTCAAAAAGCTTTTCACCAGGTCGTATTCCGGTAAAATCAATCCCAATTTCTTCTATGGAGTTGCCGGAAAGTTTGATAATATTTTTCGCCAAATCCACAATTTTTACCGGATCTCCCATATCCAATACAAATATTTCCCCGCCCTTTGCAAGTGCCCCTGCCTGTAAGACCAGCCTTGAAGCTTCGGGAATCGTCATGAAATATCGAACCATATCAGGATGTGTTACAGTAACAGGACCCCCTTTGGCAATCTGTTTCTTAAAGAGAGGGATCACACTGCCTCTGCTTCCTAGGACATTTCCAAAGCGAACAGTAACGAATTTCGTAACGCTTTCTTTGTTCATGTCCTGGATGATCATTTCAGCAAGCCTTTTGGTTGAGCCCATGACACTTGTTGGGTTAACGGCTTTATCCGTGGAAATCATAACGAATGTTTTTACCCCATTCCAGCTGGCAGCTTTTGCGACATTCATTGTCCCCATCATATTATTTTTGATGGCCTCTTCTGGATTCTCTTCCATCAACGGAACATGTTTATGGGCAGCAGCATGGTATATCGTCTCAGGTTGATACAAACTCATAACTGACATCATTTTTCTTGCATCCTGTATGTCTGCTATAACAGGGACAAATTTAATATTGGTATGTTTGTAGTTTTCTCTTAATTCCATTTCAATGGAATAGATGCTATTTTCTCCATGACCCAGCAAGATAAGTATTTTAGGGTTAAAATTTGAAATCTGGCGGCATATTTCTGAACCGATTGACCCGCCGGCCCCTGTTACCAATACAACTTTATCTGTGATGTTTTCGGAAATACTCTCCATATCTAATTCAACTGGTTCCCTGCCAAGTAAATCCTCTACCTGGACATCACGAAATTGATTAACCTCTATTTTTCCGGTCATCAAATCCTCAAGTTTCGGAAGAATTTGCGTTTTCGCCTTTGTTTTGGCACATTCTAGAAAAATCGTATTTAATTCCTTTTTACTTAATGATGGAATGGCAATGACAATATGATTTATCTTTAAATTTGAAACAGCCATTTCAATTTCATTAATTCCGCCTACAACAGGAATACCCAAAATATCAAGCTTATGTTTCTTTTTATCATCATCAATAAATGCTACAGGTAAGAGGTCTGCATTTTTATTATTTAATAATTGCCTGACAACCATTGTTCCAGCAGATCCTGCTCCAATAATTAATGTTCGCTTTTTATTATCGATTTTATAAAGATGATGATCTCTCAGCATTCTCCAGCAGAAACGTGATCCCCCAATTAATGACATATTCAGCAGCCAAGTCACACTTAGTAAGCGAAAGAAAATTTCATGAAGAATGAGCTGCTGCACCAATCCCGCTATTAGAATGGATAAAGTAACTACTTTTAAAATGCTTAATAATTCCCCAACACTGGCATATTCCCATGCTTTAATATAAAGATGGAATTTAAACGATAGGATATAATGACTTATTAAAATGACAATTGAACTGACTATCATTTGGGGTGTAATAACTTGAATCGTGCCATTTACTAAAAATCTGCTTATAAAAATAGCTGTTACAACGATAAAAGAATCCAGTAATATAAATAAAGAAATTCTTTGCCGATAAGTCATAGAATCCCCCCTTATTTTAAAGATTTATCTGACTGTAGTTACTCTTTCCATTTTTGCTTGAATAGCTTGTTCTAATAGTTTGCTAATTTCAATCAGCTGATCTTTCGTAGCATCTTGTTTAATGTACCTTACTGCCTTTTTGATGCATTTAGGATAATCGTCAAAATTCCTCAATTTCTCACTTCCTTAAAAAATATTAATCATGTGCTTTATAGAGAAAGCACATGATTAATATTTTTTATTAAAATCGGGCATCTAACCCGTCCTCACATCACACTCTTGACGACCTGCGTCTAAGGTCTATCGTATAATAGACCCACAGCATGACCGAGTGCCTCCATTGATAGTGGAAAGGAGACATCTCCTAAATCTTTAAGAAAAACACAAATGTGCCTAATAGAGAACATAAACACTAAAAAAAATTTATACCTTCACTATTGATTTAAAATAACACCTATTAATCTTGATTTGGTGAATTCAATCATTTCTTTCGCTTCAGCCGCTTTTTGTAATTTCGTTTTACCATTTCTAACTACCAATATGACACCATCACTGATGCTTGATAACAGCTTTGTATCAGGTAGCTTTAGAAGGGAATTAGAATCAAATAAAATAACATCATAAGTTTCTTTTAATGTTTCCATCAATTCCTTCATCATCTTTGAGCCTAGTAGCTCAACAGGATTTTTCGGAACAGCACCACTGGGAAGAAGATCTAACCTCCATATTTTCGTATGATAGACAACCTCTCTAAAACTCATTCTCCCTGTCAAAACATCCGTCAACCCTGTAGAATTAGACGTATAAAAGAATTTGTGTAAGGAAGGGTTTCTTAAATTAGCGTCAATTAGAAGTACCTTTTTTTTCTGCTGAGTCATCGAAACAGCAATATTTGCTAATATAGTTGACTTCCCATCCCTTTCTTCAGGTGATGTAACTAAAAATGTCTGTGTTTTTTTAGATACTAGGAAGTTTATATTTGTATGAATCATTTGAAATTGATCGGCTAATGCAGATTCAGGGTAATGATAAGTTACAAAGGGGGGGTTTTTTTTCCCAAGCTTTAATATTTTTTTATTTGTAATCAACTGTTTCCCCCCTCATTTTTACTTCTAATTTACTTGTTTTGGCTGCCTTTTTTACATTTCTATTATTAATTTTCGGTACTCTTCCCAAGACTGGTATACCTAATAATTCTTCAATCTCTTTTTTTGAACGAATTCTGTCGTCTAATGTCTCTAAAAAGAAGGCTAGCCCTATCCCAATAACTAGACCACCAATTATCCCATAAAACACCTTGTTTTTGTTTTCTGGGTTAATTGAAACTGAATTCACCTTTGCCTTAGATAAAATTTGTATATAATCCTCACCAACAATTTTGGGAACTTCTTGTCTAAAAGTCTCCGCAGTTGTATCAGCAATTTTTGCTGCCATTACGGGATCTGTGTCAACAACGGTTATGCTAACTACCTGGGAATTTTCTAGGCTGGCTACTGAAATTTTATCTGCCAGTTGATCAGACGTTTCTTTTAATCCTAATTTCTTAATGACAATGTCTAAAATAGAGGAATCTCTAATTATGACCTGAAGGGTCTTTCTTGATTCGCCATCCGCTCCAATAATGATTCTGGTTGAAGAATTATACAATGGTACTACTGTTGCTTGATCTAAAATGTAACCAACAAAACTAGCGATAAAAATCGTTATTACAATAACCAAAAACCGCCTTTTGATTATAAGAAACAATTCTTTTAAATTTATGTCCTTGGCTCTCCTTTGATCTGCACTTCCCATCCTTTGTAAATTACTCATTAAACCACCTTTATTTAAGAATTTTTTGATAATTTTATTCTAAATAAAGAACGTGCAAGGCTAAAAAATAGAGGTTTAATAAACCTTTAGATCGTTCTTTTTACTCTTATATTTTAGTTCATTATAACGAACAAGTCAACTGTTTTTCATGAAAAAAGTCCCATTTATACACTTACTTCTAATTGCTTTTGAAGTAAACGACTAAACAAACCTCTTTTTTCACCTGCAAGCTGACTAAACTGTCCCTGTTGAACAATTTTTCCTTGGTCTAAAACCACCACTTGATCTGCATTTTTTATAGTTGATAAGCGATGGGCAATAACAATAATGGTCATTTTTCCCTTAAGCCTCTCAAGTGCTTCCTGAATCTTAAACTCATTTTCGGTATCTAAGGCACTAGTAGCCTCATCCAAAACAAGAATAGAAGGTCTACCTAAAATAGCTCTTGCAAGTACCAACCTTTGCCTTTCCCCACCCGATAATTTTATCCCTCTGTCTCCAATTAGTGTATCTAAACCATTTGGTAATTTCCTTACGAATTCAGAAGCTGCGGCAAATTCTAGTGATTCCCATATTTGCCCCTCACTAGCGTCTTTGTTAATAATTAATAAATTCTCGCGTATTGTAGTATTAAATAAAAATGGATCTTGTGGGACATAGCTTACTAATCGTCTTAATAATAATAAATTTTCCTTATTTAAGGATGTACCATCCATTATTATTTCGCCGCTTTCAGGCTTATTCAGACCCATTAATATATCAATCAAAGTGCTTTTTCCTGCACCAGATGGACCGGCAATGGCCGTCATTTGATTCACTGGTATTTGTAAATTAATATTTTTCAATGCATACTTGGGTAGCTTTTCGTTGTATTGAAAAGATATGTTTTTGAACTCAATTGCTTTTTCAAATTTAATAGCTTTAATTTTTTGCAAGTCTTCCACGTTTAATTCCTTGGCTGCAATACATTGATTCTGCAAATCAACTAAAGCTTTAAAAGATGGTATAATTGAGCTCAATTGTTCTAAATTTCCTTGAATCCCTGAAAATCTTGGCCACAATCTTGAAAATATAACAATTATCAGCATTAATTGTGCTGGCTGGGCTTGGAGCATTTTTACAGATAAAAATACGAATATTGCAATTAATATAAAAGAAACCACTTTATAAATAAGTTGTGAATAGGTTCTTAATCTCACAAAGTCAATAATATTGTTTTCTATTTTCCTGCTTAATTTCAAAAACCAGGATAAATGTATTTCCTCGAGCGTGTTACCCTTAATATCTTTTATACCATTAAAATGGTCAGTTATGACTGCTAAATAAGCCTGTGATAACTTCAGTGTATGGTTCCCGATTGTATTAGACTTCTTAATAAATCTTCTTGAAGAATAAATGAGTGCGATTCCAAAAATTAAAACAAAAATAGTAATTTTGGCCGAGAGCCAAATAGATACCCCAATTTGGATTATTGAGAATATTACAGAAGCAATGAATTGTAAAAATAATTGAATTCCACTACCCACTCGGGCAATTTCAGTCGACATTAAATTGATAATATCCGATTTCCTTTTTGATAGAAAAAAACTCCAATTTGCTTGTAAAAGGTTTTTGTATGTTTGTTCCCTAAGATACCTTAAAAATCCGTGCTGAATTTTTGCATTTAATATCAATTGTTGCTGTTGAAAAAAACTTTGAACAATCATTAATAAAACATATACTCCTAATATAACCACCAGGCTTATTGTTTCAGGTAAATCTTTAAATATACCTATTATCCATGAGATTACTGATGAATCATTTGAACTAAGGTTTATAATATTTGTGTGACTAATTAGAGGAATTAGTAAAAATATACCAACGCTTTCAAATAAACCGATTAAAACCATGCCAATAAGATTTACATAGAGGATCTTCCCGGAAAAAGAATGAATTTGCTTTGTAAAATAAAGGACATATTTCATTATATTAGCCTCCTATTGAAATGCATGGCTTTTGGATTTCCTCCATACCCATAATAAGGGGCGCAAGGGAAAATATAAAAAGTGCAGTAATTTAGGCAATGGCAAAGTTTTTGCGTCATCTGGATATGGATAAAGAAAACTAAGAATAAAGAAAGTTCTTTGTTGAATTGACATTAACGAAAATAGGTGATGTTTATGGTAATTGGATACATCCAATGGAACCGGATTTGTATGTAAATTAACCATTTTCCTAAAATAAAAGACTGCCTCTTGAGCTAAGCGTCCTGGTTTATTCCCTCTTATAAAGGGGATTACATTTTTATTAAGTGGTGTTTTTAGTAATGCTGCCGCTAGTAATAATGATTGCCCGCCAATATGTTGATAATGATAATGTTTTAAATGTATATAGGCTTTATTCCAATCAGGTTTAGATTTTACAATTCTATCTATGTCAACTAACCAACGAAGGCGTGACCAGCCGTGACGACTGCCATGAGTTACTAGAAATAAGAATAAATCCTCAACTCCCAAAAAGAAGATAGGATTGGTAGTAATTGTGCTTCGTTTCCTTCTTTCCCACAGCTTATTAAAAGATGGCTCACTTCCGGGACCCGGATTTAATCGCCAATGCACCTCCATTTTTATACCTTTCTTCGGGTGATAAAAGGTAATATGATGATGCCTCCATTTCCAGTCATTTAACACTGTTTCAATATAGTCATCTTTTTCAAATCCATAGTTGATTAATAAATCCTCCATTTTTTTCAAATCTTTGATTGGAATTATAATATCAAGGTCTACTGAAGTCCTTAAAGAGATGTCTCCATATAGTTCATATGCCAGGATTGGTCCCTTTAGAAAAATAACTGGAATTTGATTTTCTGAGCACATATTGTTTATCTGTTCCATTTCTGAACATAAAAATAACATTTGAAATGTGTTTTTTTTATATAATTGGAAAAGTGATTGAATAATATAAGAAGGTATTAATTCACAATTAAACTGTTTTAATCTTGAATAAATAATTGGATAAATTCTATGATGAACCGCTAATTTTAAAAATAAATCCCAATTAATTTTTTGATATTCCCCAAGAAGTAAAGTTTCTATAACCTCTCGATTTTTATTTCTTAATATTTCTAACAAAAATTTTAATTCATTAGGCACTGTTTTAAGGTCTAAAGAGAAATTATGATCCATGTCTTTCTCCTTCATACTCGGATAATCTTTTAGCAAACTTTCCAACCACGGTAAATTTCTCCATTCCATCTGCACCCGTTATATAATACGGTCCGCTGCGAAGCCAGGCATGGGCAGTCATCTTTCCGGAATCATCTTTCCCGGTTCCTAAATATAAAGTACTTTCAATCTTCCTTCTTTCAAGCATTTTCATCGCTGCAATTGCTTTCACTAAACATTTACTTTCCCAAAATGTATGACGGCTCATTATGTGAACAGCTTGGGATACACTCTTTAAGATTTTTATGTCAGTATTTCCACTTGAGAAAGAAGTTTCATCCATTGACCTACCCAATTTTGGTACAATTTTATGAAATGGCATTTTTTTAAAAATATTGGCTAACCCAAGAAATAGGAAAGCCTCTAAAAGCATAAGCTTTGTTTTCCATCCAAATGTGATAAATAGTTTTACCTTCTTCATAAAGAACAATTAGTCCTTTCAAAATTTAATTAATCTTTTAAAGTAATTTTTATTCAATAATAACTAATCCTTCTTTTTTTAATTCCTTTAGAAAGGTAATAACCTGCTGCTCACAGTCATCATGCCCCACATTATATTCACTTGTTAAATGATCTATCACTTCTTTGATAGACTTTGGTTTACTAATTAGACTCCAGATTTCTCCTCCTATTTCTCCTAAGTTATAGTATTTACTGTTCTTGATACTCATTAACACTTTTTCTCCATCCATATCAGCAGCAATATTTCCTTGACTTTGTGATATGATGCTATTATATGAGATATTTTGCACCTTTAACATTCAACATTCTCCTTGGTAATAGATTCTAAAATTAACGAAACTAAGTGGTTTGCTGTAAATGTGGAAATTGGGCGTTGTAATTGAAAAAAATCAATTTGATCAATAATTTTTGCAGAACTGGTAAAGTGCCACTCCATTAAATCTAATAATTCTATTAAAAAATTCCGATAAGTATGTGCAAATAAAGTTTGCAGGCGTTCCATCCCATTAATTCTACGATAGTTTAGTTCATCATTCTCTGATTTAATTAATTCGATTATGCCTGCTAATGGTACCGGCTCTGAGTTAAAGTTTTCTAAAACCGGTATAGCAAATTTAGTTTCTCTTTCTATAATTGGGCGAAATTGGCTAGAATCCATCCCAAATTCATTTAAACTTTCTTTCCAAAGCTTTTGTTGAGGATACGAAGGAGTAACTATTGGCACATGATTCTTAGATAATGTCACAGCTATTACATCATCACTTAACAATTTATAACCTTTGTTGATAAATGCAGAGGCAAGAGTTGACTTCCCTGCACCTGATTCCCCGATAATAGCATAGGCTTTTCCCTCTATCTCTATCGCACTTCCATGTAATGGAATTATTTTTTTCTGAATTAACAATGCTCCCATACAAGTTCCTAGAATGTAGAGCCTAATCTTATCTAAATCTGCTCCATTCATAGGCGAAACCAAAATTTCATTGCCATTCTTTATACAAAAAATAGCAGTCTCTAAAATTTTAAATAAAACAAGATCTTCTTTAACCCTGAAGGTCTCATTATCAAAAAGTAATTCGTCCCATTCTTTTGATAAATCCTTTATTTGCAAAGTAACATCAACATTATCAAGCTTCCCTTTCACTATGTCTAGTTCTGGAAAAATAATATCACTTACTATATTTAATCCAAAAGCTTTGTAGAATACCCTCTGGCTAACTCTAATCATTTATACACATCCCAGTAATTCAATAATGAGTTTTTAGAAAGCCCTTATACCGTCCAAGACTGTATAAGGGCAGATTACCGCAACATTTTGATTAGCTAAAAAGGTGTGCTTCTTCACCATCAAATGGATCTCTTACTGTAAGATCAACGCCTCCATTATTTGCTCCTAGCATTGTCATACTAATATTAAGTACTTCTAATTCTGGTTTTTGCCATTCCTTTTTCATTTTCTCACCCCCTCTCATGTCAAATTTTTTATAAAACGATAGAAAATTAAACTTCGCATTATTACTCTAAATTCTGGATCAAAAGCATAGTCACTACGAGGATTTGATTCAAATTTTACTAATAGATTCTTCAGTAATTCAATATTTAGAAAGCTTGAAATAATAGGGTCTTGAACCATATGATGAAGTTCTTCCATATATGGTTTCCATGAGGGCATTATACGATGGACCCAATCTGCCCCCTGTATTCCACGAATCCTTTGGTTTAGTCTAACTTTATCAGGTAACAAATTTTTTGTTGTTCTCCTTATCAATGAACGGTTAAAACCGTTTTGTACATATTGATTTTCTGGTACTGCTAAGCAAAATTGAATTACCCTTACATCATTAGTTGGATCTCGATTCCATAATGCATAGCGAAGTGATAATTTTGTAGCAGCCGTTCCAGACGCATTCCTAAAATACTCCCTTAGGAACCACTCTTTTCTAGCCTCATAGCCGTTTATATTAGAAGAGTTGGTAATATCTATGTTATATTGTTGTAGTTTTTCAATTATGTTGAGATCCTTTGCAAATTTCTCATTAATAATTATTGGAAATTGAAATGAATTTCCTGATTTAAAGTTAGTAAAAATTGATTGTAATGTGTTTTTTCTAATTGCAGAAAAAATTCTCTTTCTTCCTGCCCCTGTATTTTTACTATGTAATTTTATTTCATGCTGTAGCTTTATCCATCTGCACTTTTTTAATAAGATAGAATAGTATTCAATTGCAGGACCCCAGGAAATTGTAAAATTACCACCAGCCCCATTAAGTAATACACCAACACCATAATCATTAGCTTTTACATAAGTTTCTCTTAACCAAAATGAGTTTTCAAAGAACTTATATGGCATTTCCATTATTTCTAGCCAATCATCTATTTCTGTTAAAGGACTTTTTCCATCACAGTCTAAATATTTAGCATCAATATTTCCCAAATGATTTACGATTGAATTAATGTATGGCCTCTCATCTGCTATTCTATATTGTGGAGTGAAATCATTAAAATCTTCTGTTGGAATATAACTGAATGAATACAATTTCTTATTTTCTTTCCTTAAAGTATTTACTGCAAAGCCAGCAACAGTGCTTGAGTCTAAGCCACCGCTAAGCTGGGCACCTACATTTTTATGAGTTCTAATTTTTTCATTTACTGCGATTTGCAAAACTTCACGTAATGCTTCCTCATACTCTCCATTTGACTTGAATCGCAGTTTTTTTTCAAAATCTATTACCCGAAACTTTTTTAAGGTAACATTTGATTCCTCAATTAAAATGATATGGGATGGAGGTATTTGTGCAATATTTTTATAAATCGTAGTAGCAGGTTCTGCAGAATCTATCATGTCTGGAATGGCTAAAAAGTCTGCCAACCAATTTTCGTTCAATTGTTTTTCAACAAACGGAAGCGTAAATAACGGTTTTATTAATGTGGAAAAAGCAACATGCTGTTGATTCCTAATATAATAAAGAGTTCTAGAGCCTGAAAAATCCCTTGCTCCAAATAATCTATTCTTATTAGCATCCCAAATCATAAAGGCGAAATCGCCAACTAAAAATTCAGGTGCCTTTTCTCCCCATTTATAATAAGAAAGTAATATTAGCCTGCTATCTGTTATTGTTTTTCTATCTTCCCGCTTTACTTGCAGCCTTTCAAATAATTCATCACGATTGTCAATGATTGCATCTGCTGTGATGGTACACTGAGTTTCATAATCATAATATGGCAATTTTTCTCCGATAGATTCCGGCGTAATCCATTGAGCAAGACATCCCAAAAAGACATTATCCTTACTCCAGACCTGAATATCATCTGCCGGAAATTCCTGCAAAGACTTTATTAAACTTTTACTATGCTCTACTAGAACCGGCTGTTTGTTAAAATGAACAATCCCAGCAATTGCACTCATTACTTCACCCTATTCCCTGAAGCTCCATATTTAGTTACACTAGCTCAATTATAAGTATTTGATGTTGTTTTTATAAGAATTATATTGTTCTTTATTCAGAACACCTTATTAATAAATTACCACCTATGTAATTTAGTGTCAACTAGGAAATTTAAAAATAATAAGAATTCATACCTAAAATATTTATAGTCAATTATTACTACTCAATATTTATTTATTAATTTCAAATTTATTAAAAAAGGGCCTAAAACCCAAATTGATTTTAGGCCAAATAATCTATTTTTCTTAGATTCTATTTAACTCCATATGCCTTGAAATTAGATTTTACATATTCTAAGTAATTCAAAGAATATGCATTTGCCTTGAGAGCATCATTTGCACGTGATTTAGCTGTAGAAAGTGATTCTGTGGCAATTGATTCGCCAAGCTTAGTCCCTGCTAGGATATTTTGCTGTTCTGCTGTTTGGACATAGTTACGCAGGACGGTTAATTGATTAGCAGGAATTTTTTCTGATTTGTAGGCTGCAAGCAGTTCTTTTAATTTAGTTATTTTCACTTTTGCCTCATCATTTGTTGCTTTTGCTTTATTTAAATCCTCATTAATTGAATCCTTTGTCGCATTTTGACTTATTTTAGCTAAAGCTGCTTTAATACTATCTTGAGCAAGTTTGCTCTTTTCAACAGCTGAAGTTACGATTGGCATCATATCTTCAGATTGTTGTTCAGGACTCTTGATTTCAAAGTTAATGGTTTTCACCGCTTCATTTCCTGCATGGTCTACCGCTGTTAATGAAATAGTGTGTTTACCTGGAGTAGTTACTTCAGGCAACCTTACGCTATCCCCATTATTTTTAACTTCAGCGTTTGCATCAATCTTATAGGTGATATAACGGATACCAGCTTCATCATCACTTGAAGTAAAGTTTACCTTTACTGGTTCTGTATATACTGTCCCTTCCGATACACCCGTTGAAGTAATTGAAGGTTTAACATTGTCAGTAGGAGTTAAGGCAATATTTAAATCTGTTACAGGAGGCGGGATGATTACTTCATCACTAGTTTTACTAGCGAATCCCGAACGGCTTACAACTACCCTGTATTTTCCTGCAGCTGCATCCCAAGCATACCTGCCATCTTCTCCTGAGGTTTGAGGATTCGTAATTGGTGACATTCTGCCAGGATAAGCTTCTTCACTCATATTTACCCAAGTTCCAATTTCTGGATCAAAATATTGTAACACTACTTTTGCACCTGGTAATTTCCAATCTTCGCCCTTATTCGCATTATAAATAAAACCGCTTGGATCAATTAGAACAACTGGAAATTCTTGAGATGGACCTGTAGTATTATCTGGATAGCGCGGAGTAATTGTTATGGTCATAGGTGACTCCCAAAGTCCCACACGACTCGGTGTAAAGGTATGCGACCAATCCACTCTATTCGTAGAATCCATATCATGTCGGTATGTCGTTCCATTTCCATCCGTTGCAACTAATGTCACTCCTGCTGCCTGCGGATCATCAAAAGAAGCATTGATTGTTACTGGGCTTACCCGTCCTGTAATTGGAGTACCATCTGCGGAAACTCCATTACTTCCTCCAAGAGTGATATTTGGTGGAACGACCGGTTCAAGCGCCTCTACTTCATAATCTGCAGTTGCAAACGGTTCATTTGAACCATCGGCAATTGCTTTAACGGTTATTTTATGTTTACCTGCCTTTGTTAACTTAAGTTTCCAGGAAGATTGTGAAGTTGTGCCTCTTTGAACATCTCCTAACGAGTGCTGAGAATCGTTATTAACAAGTGTTACCCCTGGCTCAGCTTCAAGTACCAATCTAACATTATTTAAAGTAGACTGAGAATTGTTTGTAAAATATGAAATTAGGTTAAACGGTGTAGTGGACCACTCTTCATACGTTAATTTATTTCTTCCGCTTAATACAAGTGCACGGTCTCCACCAACTCCCGGTCTGCCATAAAAGGTGGTAATAATTTTTTGTTCACCTGGAGCCAATGCTTTTGGATTCCACCACATTCCTACCGCACTATCACCTGTTTGGGATCCAGGGCTGATTCTATAATCCCATTTCGTACCATTAATACTGCCCCATCTTGCAATGGTGAAACGGTCAGGTGTAGAAACATTACGACCGCTCATTGTGAATTGAGCACTAATGTCAGGATTATCAAAATTATTAAATACCTGCCAAAACGCTGGAACTTCATCACCCAGATAATCCTTTTCATAATTTATAGATTCTACTCCATTTGCACCAGGGACTTTAAAAGGTGCGGAATCATTTCTATCAACCATTGTGTCAAGCATTATCCTTAAACCGACATCATGATTTTCAGTACCGGTATTCGTTATGATATATCTAATTTGCAAAGCATCCGGGAGCCCAGTAGCAGGATTAATTGATGGCTGTAAAACTTGCTTTACAGTAATATCACCACTTTTCCAGATTGACTCATTTTTAGTATTATTGTCTTCATTTGTCGGAGCCTTTGTGAAAACTCCATCCGGATTATTTCCGTAGACTAAGTCTTTTCCGTCAATTTTGAGAGTGGTAAATGATGTATTTGGCGATGACGGCCAACTATATATAATGTTATACCAATTATCTGAATCTACTCTTTTTAGACCAGCATTAAACCTTCCTGTCGACCCAACCAATGCCTGAACAAAATCATTTCCAATATTACCTGAGTTAAGAGCCGCCATTTTTAATGTTGAAGACTGAGATGGAAAAGGTGTTTCCTTAACATTCTTCGTTTCCTCCTCAGCCCCTAAAACTACGCTTTGAATCAAGGTAAACATAGCCATAACTAAAACTAGTGTTACAGACAACTTTTTTCTAAATTTTCGTCCCATTTCTAACCTCCTACCCAAAAATAAATTATCTTTTAAACTTAGACTACAGTTAGATTCCATCAACCACCTCCCTTAATTCTTGTTTATTAATTTGATTAATGCTATCAACTTAAAATAGATTCCCTATTATGAACTATAACCCCATAATTTGTTCTTAAATAAGAACAAAATTATTATATTCTTATTTAAGGGATTTATAAACTAAATTTATTAGTCAAAAACTCCTATGGATTATTCATTTTCTTCCTCTTTTCGACTTTTTTAAACAAAAGTTTCAAATGAAATAAATTTATGTATAAATATCTAAATCCATTGACATACCGCAAAATTTGTAGTAAATTTTAAAAATAATCGAATATATAGTTTTCTTATCAAGAGAGGTTGAGGGAAGGGCCCGATGACACCTCAGCAACCTTCAATGGCAGTTTCATTGAAAAGGTGCTAAGTCCTGCAAATACTCATTTGCAAGATAAGAAGAATGACAATTGAGTAATTTACAAAAGTCTTCTTCTTATAAGAAGGCTTTTTTTAATGTAATGGCCTAGCGCCAGTAAAAACAATAAAAAAAGCCGCATCATTACATTTCAAAGGGAGCATGCATTATGTATAAAATTGACACAAAATTAGCCCAAATCGGAAACCGCAGTGAGAATGTTACAGGAACGGTGAATCCGCCGGTATATTTTTCAACCGCTTTTCGTCATGCGGGAATCGGGCAGTCTACGGGGTTTGATTATTCGCGAACCGGAAATCCGACGCGGCAGCTTCTTGAAAAAACAATTGCTGATCTAGAGGAAGGCGATCAAGGTTATGCCTGCAGTTCAGGTATGGCGGCGATTTTTACCATCCTTTCCTTATTTAAATCCGGAGATGAATGGTTAGTGAGCGAGGATTTGTATGGCGGAACCTATCGTTTATTAGAGCAGGGGTTCAAAAAATGGGGATTGAATTGTCATTATGTTGATACCTGTCGTCCGGAAGTCGTTGAAAGCAGCATCACACCGCAGACAAAGGCGATTTTCCTGGAGACACCAACCAACCCACTTATGCAGCAGGCAGATATTGCAGCGATTGCGGATATTGCCAAGCGTCATGGTGTTTTACTGATTGTCGACAACACGTTCTATACCCCGCTGTTGCAGCAGCCAATTAAGCTTGGTGCTGATATTGTCATTCATAGTGCAACGAAATATTTAGGCGGTCATAATGATGTCCTTGCCGGATTGATTGTCGCAAAGGGTGAGGAACTTTGTAAGGAATTAGCTTTTCACCACAATGGTGCCGGAGGAGTTCTTAGTCCATTTGATTCTTGGTTATTAATGCGCGGAATGAAAACTTTGTCGCTTAGAATGGAACGGCATGAGAAAAATGCAAAAGCCGTTGTGGAATTTCTTTCAAACCATGAATCTGTTACAGATGTGCTTTATCCAGGGAGAGGCGGAATGGTTTCTTTTAGAGTCAAGGATGAAACAATGGTCAATCCATTTTTGCAAAACTTACAGCTGATCTGTTTTGCCGAAAGCTTAGGCGGCACAGAAAGCTTTATCACTTATCCAGCCACACAGACCCATGCCGATATTCCGTTGGAAAGACGTCTTCAGCTGGGTGTTGACAATTGTTTATTACGTTTTTCAATTGGAATTGAAGATGCAGATGATATTATTCACGACCTTAATCATGCTTTAGCAAAAGTGAATGAAGAATTAACTGTTCAAAAATAAAGGAAGCTCCGAACATTGGGCTTCATATATTACTCAGCATCATGATTCCAGATTTCATTTACACAAGCATAGAAAAGCAGTCAGAATGAGTTGGTACTGCAGCAAGGAGAATGATGATGAACTTATTAGAAAAATTAAAAAGTGAAATTTTAATTGCAGATGGTGCAATGGGAACCCTGCTCTACTCATATGGCACAGATTGCTGTTTTGAGGAATTAAATCTTTCCCACCCAGAGCAAATTCAAACCATTCACCGTGCCTATATTGACGCAGGTGCCGACGTCATTCAGACCAATACCTATGCGGCCAATTATTTAAAATTAATGCGCTATGGTTTGGAAGATTCGGTGAAGGAAATTAACAGTGCGGCGGTCCGCCATGCCAAGGCAGCCGCCGGTTCCAATACATTTGTTCTTGGGACCCTTGGAGGGAACCGCGGGGTTAAGCCCGATTCCATTACAATAGAAGAAATTAAGCGCAGCTTCCGTGAACAGCTCTATTGCCTCCTACTCGAAGGAGTGGATGGCTTGCTGCTTGAAACTTTCTATGATTTGGAGGAGCTTGAAACGGTTTTGGCGATTGCACGAAAGGAAACCAAGCTGCCGATTATTGCCCAGGTTTCACACCAAGAACCGGGAGTTCTCCAGAACCGGACTCCTGTCAATGATGCCTTGAAACAGCTTGAAGGGCTTGGTGCTGATGTCGTCGGTCTCAACTGCAGGCTTGGCCCGCACCATATGTTACTTTCACTGGAGCAAATTGAACTGCCTAAGCATGCATTTCTTTCTGCCTATCCAAATGCCAGTCTGCCAGCTTATACGGACGGGAAATTCCATTATGATGGGGATGCCAATTATTTTCAAAAATCAGCTCAAAGCTTTCGCGAGCAGGGCGTCCGGCTATTAGGCGGATGCTGTGGTACAACACCAGAGCATATTAAGGCATTTGCGGCAGGTCTCAAAGACCGCACTCCCGTAGTTGAGAAAGTGGTTAAATTTGAACGGAAACAACTATCTGTGAAAGAGCATGCTCCAGAACGGGAATATGAGCCGCTCCATGAAATTGTAAAAGAACGTCCTTCTATTATTGTAGAATTAGATCCGCCAAGGAAACTGAATACGGATAAATTTTTCGAAGGGGCAAAGGCGTTTAAAAAAGCCGGGATTGATGCCCTGACACTTGCAGACAATTCCCTGGCAACGGTAAGAATTTCGAATGAATCATTAGGCTATTTAGTGAAGCAGGAACTGGGAATGCGCCCGCTTATCCACCTTGCCTGCCGTGACCGCAACATCATTGGACTGCAATCTCATTTAATGGGGCTTCATACACTTGGGTTGAATGACGTGCTCGCCATTACTGGTGACCCTGCAAGAGTCGGCGACTTTCCTGGGGCATCTTCGGTTTATGATGTTTCATCTTTTGAGCTGATCCAAATGATTAAGCAGCTGAATGAAGGATTATCTTTTTCCGGGAAAGATTTAGGGGCTAAAACAGCGTTTAGCGTGGCTGCTGCCTTCAACCCAAATGTCCGCTCTGTTGAAAAAGCGGTAAAACGCTTGGAGAAAAAAATCAGCTATGGGGCTGACTACTTTATTTCCCAGCCTGTTTATTCCGAGAAAAAGCTGCTGGAAGTCTATGAAAATACGAAACATTTAGAAACACCTATTTATATCGGTTTAATGCCATTAACAAGCAGTAAAAACGCCGAGTTCCTTCATAATGAGGTGCCTGGAATCAAGATTGCCGATTCGATTCGCGAGCGGATGTTTGCCTTAAATGACAATCCGCTTCAGGCTGCAAGAGAAGGAATTGAAATTACGAAACATTTAATTGATACTGCCCTTGATTTATTCAATGGAATCTATTTGATTACACCGTTTTTACGATATGAACTTACACTTGAACTGGCCCTTTACACCAAAGAGCGGGCGAATGTTCTAAGGGGGAACAGCTATGCCGAAAATACCATTTACTAATCAATTAAAAAAACGCATCCTCGTTATGGACGGTGCCATGGGAACAATGCTCCAGCAGGCTGACCTGTCTGCCGATGATTTTGGCGGCGAACAATATGAAGGCTGTAACGAAAACTTAAACTTAACTGCACCTGACGTGATTGCGAAAATCCACCGCGAATACTTGGAAGCGGGAGCCGATATTATTGAAACCAATTCATTTGGCGGCACCAGCATTGTTCTTGATGAATATGATCTTGGTTTTAAAGCTTATGAAATTAATAAAAAATCCGCACAGATTGCTGTACGTGAAGCGGAAAAAGTATCGACTGAGGATTGGCCCCGCTATGTGGCTGGTTCGATGGGACCTACAACCAAAACATTAAGCGTCACCGGCGGAACAACCTTTGATGCCCTGGCCGAATCTTATGAAGAACAGGCTATCGGGTTAATCGACGGCGGTGTTGACCTTTTGCTTCTCGAAACAAGCCAGGATATGCTGAATGTCAAAGCAGGCTTTGTCGGAATTCAAAACGCTTTTTCCAAAACAGGCAAAACTCTGCCTCTCTTTATTTCTGGAACGATTGAGCCAATGGGAACGACTCTTGCAGGACAATCAATTGAAGCATTCTTTATTTCTGTTCAGCATATGAATCCCGTTGCTGTCGGCTTGAACTGTGCAACCGGCCCGGAATTCATGCAGGACCATATCCGCTCTCTTTCAGGCTTGGCTTCAACAGCCGTCAGCTGTTATCCAAACGCCGGACTGCCTGATGAGGAAGGACATTACCATGAAACACCGGAAACATTAGCGAAGAAACTATCTGATTTTGCTGCCCATGGCTGGCTGAATATTGTCGGCGGTTGCTGCGGCACCACACCAGATCATATCCGGGCGATTTCTACAGCCATGAAAGACTTTGCTCCAAGGGAACTAAAAGATTCTTCTATCCACATGGTTTCCGGCATTGAGCCATTCATATATGATGACCCAACACTCCGCCCTATTTTTGTCGGCGAACGGACCAATGTCATCGGCTCCCGTAAGTTTAAACGGTTAATTGTGGAAGGAAAATTTGAAGAAGCAGCGGAAATTGCCCGTGCTCAAGTAAAAGGCGGGGCCCATGTGATCGACCTTTGCTTAGCCAACCCTGACCGTGATGAGCTTGAAGACATGGAGAATTTTATCAAAGAAGTCGTGAAAAAGGTAAAAGTACCGCTTGTGATCGATTCAACTGATGAGAAGGTTATTGAAAGAGCCCTGAAATATTCACAAGGGAAAGCAATTATCAATTCAATTAACATGGAAGACGGCGAGGACCGGTTTCAAGCCATTGTTCCGTTAATCCACCGCTATGGTGCGGCGGTTGTAGTTGGAACCATTGACGAAGAAGGAATGGGTGTTTCAGCTGAGCGGAAATTGGAAATTGCCAGACGTTCCTACGATATTTTAGTCAATAAATATAAAGTAAACCCGCAGGATCTTATTTTTGACCCATTGGTCTTCCCTGTCGGCACCGGGGATGCGCAGTATATCGGCTCTGCGAAAGCGACCGTTGACGGAATCAGATTGATTAAAGAAAATCTTCCTGGTGTTCAAACGATTCTTGGGATAAGTAACGTATCGTTCGGTCTGCCTCCGGTCGGCCGTGAAATCTTGAATTCAGTCTTCCTGTACCACTGTACACAAGCTGGTCTTGATTATGCGATCGTGAATACCGAAAAGCTTGAAAGATTTGCCTCCATTTCGAAAGAGGAAGTGGAATTAGCCGAAAACTTATTATTTAAAACCAATGATGAGTCACTTGCGGTATTTACTGATTTTTACCGTGATAAAAAGAAGGAATCGAAAAAGACTGTTCTCAATTTAAGCCTTGAAGAGCGTCTTGCTTACTATGTTGTGGAAGGAACAAAAGAAGGACTGCTGCCTGATTTGGAATTAGCTTTGGCTAAGTACCCTGCCCCGCTTGATATTATTAACGGTCCATTGATGGACGGAATGGCGGAAGTCGGCCGATTGTTTAATGATAATCAGCTGATTGTTGCTGAGGTGCTGCAAAGTGCGGAAGTAATGAAAACGGCGGTCTCATTCCTTGAGCCTCATATGGAAAAAGGCGATGTCTCAGCATCGAAGGGGAAAGTTATATTAGCAACCGTTAAAGGTGATGTCCATGATATCGGGAAGAACCTGGTAGACATTATTTTGAGCAATAACGGCTACGATGTTCATGACCTGGGAATTAAAGTGGCACCCGCTGATTTGATTAAAGCTATCCGGGAGGAAAAGCCGGATATCATCGGTCTTTCTGGACTTTTGGTAAAATCAGCACAGCAAATGGTTTTAACCGCTCAGGATATGAAAGCAGCAGGAATCTCTCTTCCTATCCTTGTCGGCGGTGCTGCCCTGTCTCGGAAATTCACTGATACAAAAATTGCAAAGGAATACGACGGACTTGTTCTTTATTCAAAAGATGCGATGAACGGTTTAGCCCTTGCCAATCAGGTCCAGACACCTGGAGAAAAGGAAAAGCTGTTTGCAGAAAAAGAGGAAAAATTGGCAAAAGCCAATATACCGGTTGATCTGCCTGCACGCCCTGCTTCATCTGTCGCAGTAAAAACAAAACCGGCCATTTCAACAGAAGTTCCGGTATTTGTTCCAAAAGATACAAAACGCCATGTGATTACCTCGTATTCCTTGGGCCATATTGAACCATATATTAATATGCAGATGCTGCTTGGTCATCATTTGGGCGTCAAAGGGAAAATCGCCAAGTTATTGGCAGAGAAAGATGAGAAGGCATGGAAAGTTAAAAATATGGTAGATCAGCTGATCGCTGATGCTGGTGCAAATGAATGGATCACACCACGTGCTCTATATCAATTTTTCCCAGCACAGTCAGATGGGAATAAAATCTATATTTATGACCCTGAAAATCATAGCAAGATCATTGAAACCTTTGATTTTCCGCGTCAGGACGCAGCACCAAATCTCTGCTTAGCTGATTTCTTAAAATCAGTCGACAGCGGAGTAATGGATTATGTTGGATTCTTTACCGTTACAGCTGGCAGAGGGATCCGTGAGGTGGCAGATAAGTTAAAGGCAGACGGCCGCTTCTTGGAGTCCCACGCCTTGCAGGCATTGGCGCTTGAGAGTGCGGAAGGCCTTGCCGAGTTCATTCACCGGCAAATGCGCGACCGCTGGGGCTTCCCAGATTCACTGGACTTCACGATGCAGGACCGGTTTGCTGCTAAATACCAAGGCCAGCGTTTCTCCTTTGGCTATCCTGCCTGTCCTGAATTAGAGGATCAAAAGAAACTATTTGGCTTGCTTCATCCGGAAGAAATCGGTGTTCAGTTAACCGACGGCTGCATGATGGAACCGGAAGCATCTGTTTCGGCGATTGTATTTGCCCATCCAGAGGCTAGATATTTTAATGTGCTGCGATAAGTTAATATGATTTTGATGTATCCCGTGGGAATCCGATTTGCGATTCCGCGGGATTTTTCTTTTATACCGCTTAATGTAGACCGGTATCCCCAATTGAATTGACTTCCGCTTTTTGCAACCGCTTATCCGCTAATTAGAATGCTTTCCGCTATTTGCTGACTGCTTTCCGACAATTATATTGCCTTCGCTATTTGCGGAGTACATTACACCGGCTTTAGGAATGTTTCCGCAAAAAGAAACTGATTCCCGGATTATCCCTAGGTCCTAGGAACTAATTTTTATTTACAAACGGTAAGTCTTATAATAAAATTCTTATTAAAGAACAATTAATAAAAAATAAAGAACGCTTTCTAAAGGGGGATGTATGTTAATTAGAAATTTATTCTTTTTCATGGTCTTAGGTTGGGTTTTGCTATCCCCTGCTTCCGCCTATGCATCATCAGATGATGATGCCAAATTTTTTGATACGTCTTCTTTTACCAGCATTCTTTCATACTTGCATTTAGATGGGGAAAATTATCAAGATTATAGCAGTGATAAAAATGACTTTAGCTCTTATGATAATTACAAGAATGACAAAAATTGGTGGGGGAGTTTTTGGGACTGGTTGTGCGATTATGACAAAGGGGATTATCATAATGGCGGAGATAACAATCAGTGCACGGATCAGAAAAAATGGAGCTGGGGTAATGATGATGGCTGCCTAGACTCTGCAGAAATTTGGAAAAAATGGTATTGCAATTAGGTTTTTTAAGGCGGGATGGGTGTTCATTCTGCCTTTTTTTCTTGCCTTGATACTGAATACTCTCCCGCAGGCCCCTTGACATTTCCTCATATACCCACTATACTTACCTAGGTAACTAATTAATGTATCGGAGCATTTCATGACCAACCACCAATTATTTCATACTCTTCACCAGCTATCACGACATCTCACCAACAAACTCAATGAGACATTAAAACCAATGGGGTTATACGGTTCGCAATGGGCCGTTATTTTTATTTTACAAAAAAAAGGCTCATTAACCCAAAAAGAATTATGTGACTATCTGTTTGTTGAAGCACCGCCGATGACACGCACGATTCAGCGTCTCGTTAAACAAGGATATGTCCGGCAATTACCCGGTCAGGACAGACGGGAGAAACATATTCAATTAACTGAAGAGGCACTACAGGAGTATCCAAAGTGGGAGCAGGCTGTCAATAAAATGAATCAGGACCTGCTTCAATATCTGCCGGAGGGCTCGGGGGAAGTGCTTTTCACACTCCAAAACAACTGGTTAAAACAACTACTAAAAGGAGAGGATTAAATGGACCAGCCTAAATTATGGACGAAAAACTTTATCAGTATTTCGTTAAGTAACTTTTTTGTTTTCTTTGCTTTTTATATCCTGCTGGTCACATTGCCCAGCTATGCATTAGATCAATTACATACAAGTGCATCTATGGCAGGATTAATGACCACTATCTTTTTGCTTTCTGCAATTGTATCACGTCCACTTGCAGGACAATGGCTTGAGCGTGCTGGAAATAAAAAGGTGCTGCTTACAGCTGTTATTGTATTTGCAGTTGCTTCCCTTTTTTACTTTTTCCCTTCCACCATTACCGGCTTTTTAATTATCCGCCTTTTACACGGTATCGGATTTGGGATGGCCACAACCGCCATTGGGGGAATTGTAGCTGATATCATCCCAGCATCACGCCGTGGTGAAGGAATGGGGTATTTCGTTTTATCAACAAATATGGCCATGGTATTAGGACCCTTTATTGGACTAATGACGATGCAGCAATGGGGTTCCCAAATACTATTTGTTCTTGCGGTCATTATTTCCTTTGGTTCATTATTCGCTGCTCTCAGTGTTAAGGTTACGGAACCGGAAAAGAACGATGAGATTGAAGTTTTATCTTCGTTCTCCTTTAAAGGATTATTTGAATTATCGGCCGTTCCAATTTCCGTTGTCGGCAGTTTTATGGCCATTGTTTATTCGTCGCTTCTGTCGTTTATCTCAATCTACGCTAGTGAAATTCATGTAGAAAGTGCTGCCAGCTTATTCTTTGTGGTTTATGCAGTTGTTCTATTGCTTTCACGGCCTTTTACAGGAAAATGGCTGGATACTTACGGTCCAAACGTGATTACTTTTCCTTGTGTCGCATTGTTCGGGATTGGAATGTTCATTTTAAGCCAAAGCGGCAGTGCTTTTACCTTCTTGCTATCTGCTGGAATTATTGGACTTGGCTGGGGAACTCTTTTTCCAACATTCCAAACCATCGCGATTTCAAATGCCGAGCCTCGAAAAAGAGGATTGGCCACAGCCACCTTCTTGTCTATTTATGATACAGGGATGGCCCTTGGCTCATTTATCGTCGGCTTGATTGCTGCACATATGAGTTACAGTTCACTGTTTTTCGTTTTCTCGTTCTATGTTTTAATCGGAGGCGTGCTTTATTATTTCCTTCATACGAAGAGGACAAAGAAAGCTGCTGAAAAGGTTCCTAGCAAACAGCAAGTGCACGAAATGTAACTTGGTTGATATTAATATTGGTCCTGTAGCTTTTTGCTATGGGACTTTTTATTTTTTACTATTTTTGTCTATAGACCATTCCTATGCGACTGGTTCTTACTTTTTCACACCATCTTATGGAACTGCTTATTACTTTTCCGCACCATTTTGTCCCATTGGCCTTTCCTATGGACTGCTAATTACTTTTCCACACATTTTATCCCATAGAGGCCTCTCCTATGCGACTGTTTCTTATTCCCCTGAACTACTTCTGTCCCATAGACAGCTTCTATAGGACTGGTCCTTCCTATCACAAAACCCTTTTTGCCCCATAGACCCAATAACTATTTTACTGTCATCGCCAAAAGCTTTATCAGCCTGCCCCTTTCCAAATAGAACCGCTGTGCCTCCTCTATTGACACCTTGCTAAACATAATTTTAGTTCCAGGCACTGCCTGGGCAAGCAGGGGCAAATCCGCAGATATAACGGTGCCGATTCTTGTGTAACCGCCGGTGGTTTGCCGGTCTGCCATAAGGATGATGGGCTGACCGCTTGCCGGGACCTGGATGCCGCCTAATGGAACAGGATCTGAAATAATGTCAGGGCCATTGATATGCTCAAGCTTGGGACCCTTTAGCTGATAGCCCATCCGGTTGGATTTTGGTGTAACCGTATACGTTTCCGAAAAAAAACGGATGATACTCTTTTCAGAAAACATCTCCTCGTGGGGACCTATGATCACCCTGATGTTTAGCTCTTTTTCAAATTGTGGAATAAGCCCGGGATGCAGCGATTTAAACGGCTTTCGGATCACGGGACTTCCTGATAAACGATCTCCTTTTTGCAGTGCCCTTCCCTTATATCCGCCAAACCCGCTGCTTAAAAAAGTGGATTTGCTGTCCAGCACCACCGGTACATCGATTCCTCCGGCAATGGCTAAGTAAGCTCTTGCCCCATTAACGCTTGGACCTATTTGGAGTTTCTGTCCTTTTTTCAAAAGGAAACTCTTCCACATCGGTACTTTTCGCCCGTCCACTTTAGGTGAAAAGCCGCCGCAGACAGCTATCACTATATCTGTCAATGCCTCTAATTCCGGACCGATAAAAGAAGCTTCCAGCACCGCTTCCCCGACGGCATTTCCAACTAATATATTCGCAATCTGCATTGAAAAGGAATCCATTGCACCTGATGGACTGATTCCATATTGCTGATAACCATGTCTCCCCAGGTCTTGAACGGTCGTTTGCAGCCCTGGCTTTATCACCTTTAATATTGCTGTCATTCGTTACGCCAGCTTTTTCTAATGGAGATCTTTTCTTTGGCAAAAGCATTCCTTAATCTCCCCACAAATTCCAGTGCCTGCGGTTCATCGCCGTGAACACAAATGGTGTCGGCTTTTATCACCATATCCATTCCATTAACATCCTCGACACAGCCCTCCTCCACCATTCGAATGGCCCGTGAAATAGCCAGAGCTGGATCATGAATCATGGAGTTTTTGTCCGACCTCGGTGTCAAAGTTCCGTCAGGCTGATAAGTTCGATCGGCAAACACTTCTTCAGCTGTTAAAAGCCCTTTTTCCCTGCCCGCACGTACTAATTCACTGCCGGCAAGGCCGTATAATACTAAGGATGAATCAAAGTCTGCAACCGCTTGGGCAATGGCTGCAGCAATTTCTACGTCCTTAGCTGCCATATTATACAACGCCCCGTGCGGTTTTACATGAGAAAGCTCAGTATCGCAGGCTTTACAGACCGCTGCTAATGCCCCGATTTGATAAACGATAAAATGATATATTTCTCGAGGTGTACATTTCATTTCCCTTCTGCCGAAACCAGCAAGATCCGGAAAGCCAGGGTGCGCACCAATTCTCACCCCATGATTTTTCGCTAATCTTACCGTTTCAAACATGACATTGTGGTCACCCGCATGGTAGCCGCAGGCAATATTGGCGGAGGAAATATACTTTAATACCTCGTGATCATTACCTACTTTAAATGCCCCGTAACTTTCTCCAAGGTCACAGTTCAAATCAATCATGTTCACAACTCCTTATGTACGTTTTAACCCTATATTTTTTCTTTTCAACTAAATTTTTAATTCTAGTAAACTCCTTTTTATCTACTGGAAAAAACTTAATATAATTCCCCATTGTAAATAGACTTGGCGGTGTATTGTGGATGTCAAACAGTTTCACAGGGGTGATCCCGAGAATTCTCCACCCCGATGGAACCGATCCTGGATAGATCCCTGTCTGCTTCCCGCCAATTCCAACAGACCCAGCTGCTACACTTAGTCTTGGATGCTCTAGTCTTGGTACCGAAAGCTTCTCTGAAAGGCCGCCTAGATAGGGAAATCCGGGGATAAATCCCATCATATAGATAAGGTATTCTTGACTGGAATGAAGGTCGATTACCTCTTCTTCCTTCAATTTATGATATTTTGCAATATAGGCCAGATCAGTCCCAGTTTCTCCGCCATAATAAACCGGAATTTCATAAACGATTGGCTGATATCTGGCTTCCGGGGGTAAAGTATTATAAACCTCTTCCAATTTGCCGGCCAGCTCGTTATAAGAGATGATGTACGGAAGATAATAAATAGCGACCGTGTTATAGGCTGGGACATACTCTGAGATTCCCTTTATCTTTTCAACCTCCAGCACGGAAATGAAGCGCTTGATTTTCTGATGGGTTGCGATACTAATATCATTGCTGAATGAAACCCGGATGGCTGCATCACCAAGCGGCTTGATCTCAAACATAACTATCACCTAGTTTCCTTTGACTTTACCGTATATGGAAGCTTGAAAAAATTCAAGTCTAACTTTCTTCGAATTCCTAAGATTCCAAATCAAGCAGTTTATTTTACTTTTAGCATTTCTTGGATAATAATAATGGTGTTATGAAAATCTTATTTGGAGGTATTACAATGTATGATGTTGTTGTAATCGGTGCCGGTCCTGCCGGGGCGAGTGCAGCTCTTTTTACAGCTAAGGCTGGCAAAAAGACACTTGTGGTTGATAATGACAAAAGTGTTACCAAAAGAGCTTGGCTTTTAAATCATTATGGTGTAAAAGATATTACAGGGCCAGACCTTGTTGCAATTGGTAAAGAACAAGCACGCAGCTTTGGTGCTGAGTTTGTTGCAGCTACTGTTACTAATATCAGTAAAACAGACAATGGTGTAAAAGTAGAAACAGACGGCGAGCAATATGAAGCTAAACACGTGATCGTAGCAACTGGAATGATGGCAGATCTTGCTGAAAAGGCTGGTCTTAACACAAAACCTGGTACTGAGCCAAGAGTGAAAACCATTCTTGACGTTGATACTGCTGGAAAAACAAATGTTGAGGGTGTATGGGGCGCTGGCACCATTGCTGGTGTAAGCATGCACACGATTATTACAGCGGGCGATGGAGCAAAAGTGGCAATCAATGTTATTAGTGAAATAAATGGCGAACGCTATGTTGACCATGATATTTTAAAATCATAAATAGTTGATGAAAGTCCTCGTTTTTCCTGAGGGCTTTTTCTATACCCTGAATTCCCCCGTTCAACATTTTTATTGACAGTTTAAGCTGCTTCCCTTTAAAATCGCTATATATTTCAAAAAATTTCTATTTTTAAGGGGATTTTACATGATTAATAAAAATACTAATATTAATTTGGTAGTGACCGGCCTGTTACTGGCCATTCTCATGTCAGCCATGGATAACACGATTGTGGCTACAGCGATGGGAACGATTGTTTCTGACCTGGGAGGCCTGGACAAATTTGTATGGGTCACATCTGCCTATATGGTCGCGGTGATGGCGGGAATGCCGATTTTTGGAAAGCTGTCGGATATGTATGGACGGAAACGCTTTTTTATTTTTGGATTAGCGGTATTTTTGATTGGTTCTTCTTTATGCGGTCTTGCTCAATCCATTGTCCAACTAAGTATTTTCCGGGCGATTCAGGGAATTGGCGGCGGTGCTCTGATGCCGATTGCTTTTACAATTGTATTTGATATTTTCCCGCCTGATAAACGTGGAAAAATGACTGGCCTACTTGGAGCTGTTTTTGGTACATCAAGCGTCTTGGGGCCGCTTTTAGGCGCTTATATTACAGATACAATCAGCTGGCACTGGATTTTCTATGTCAATATCCCGCTTGGCTTGATTTCTATTATTCTTATTATCCGCTATTATCATGAATCCTTACAGCATTCCAAACAAAAGATTGATTGGCTTGGAGCGGTTACATTAGTCATTTCGGTTGTCTGCCTTATGTTTGCACTAGAATTGGGCGGTAAGGAATTCGCTTGGGACGGGGCACCCATTATCAGCTTGTTTGCAGGCTTTTTCATTTTGTTTGTCTTGTTTTTCATAGCAGAAATGAAAGCAGAGGAACCGATTTTGCCTCTTTGGCTGTTTAAACGCAGGCTGTTTGCCGCTTCTCAAATTCTTGCCTTTTTATATGGCGGCACGTTTATCATTTTAACTGTATTTATTCCCATTTATGTTCAAGCGGTATATGGAGGCAGTGCTAAAAATGCCGGGTTGATTCTGACGCCAATGATGCTTGGTTCAGTTGCCGGCAGTGCGATTGGCGGTATCTTTTCAACCAAAACCTCGTACCGGAATTTGATGATTTTATCCATCATTTCATATGTGGCGGGGATGTACCTGCTTGGGACGATGACCGTTGAAACGGCCAGATGGCTGCTTACTTTGTATATGATTATTGTAGGCTTTGGGGTCGGTTTTTCATTTTCACTGCTTCCGACAGCCTCGATTCACAATCTAGAACCGCGATTCCGCGGCACAGCTAATTCAACCAATTCCTTTCTGCGCTCATTTGGGATGACACTTGGCGTTACCATCTTTGGAACCATTCAGAACAACGTATTTACCGACCAATTAAAAGAAGCATTTAAGGGAATGAGCGGGGCAGGGGGGCAAACTTTTAAAATGGGAGATCCACGTGAAATATTCGAGGCAAGTGAACGGGCGAAAATTCCGGGTTTTATCCTAGACAAGATTGTTCATGCCATGTCAGCTTCGATTACTCAAACCTTCCTGCTCGCTTTAATTCCAATTGCGCTTGCCGCAGTTACTATCTTTTTCATGGGGAAAGCGCGCATTGAAGAAACGAAAGAGACCGTCAAAGGATAATAAAGAATGCACTGGAACCAAATGTTCCAGTGCTTATTTTTTATACTGCTAAATCTTTGCCCTCTTCTACAATATGGAATAATAGGTGGGCTAGATGATGAATCGGACCGTATTCCTGCTCTTCATCCTCTTCATCCATTTCCTCAGCAAATTCCAGATCATTTAGATACAAGGCCATAAACTCGTAAAAATCACTTAATTGAAACGCATAACAAGCAGATGGATCCTCATTGTCCTCTTCATATTGAAGCATCATATAGGAAATCGTGCCATCCTTATCGGCACCATCAAAAAATACGAAAAAGCCGATGTTCGTATCGAGTTCAAATAAATGACGTGTTCCGCCTTCGGTTGCTTTTTCAAAATCCGCTTCACTCAATTTTTGAATCTGCATTGTATCGACATTGTCTTCTTGATGGAAACTTACCACAAATGATTTCATAAAAATCCTCCTTTAACTAACACACATAGTACAAGTATACCCTAAATTCCCATGAAACATTTCCGGTTTTTTCCCGAGAAAAAAATCCCTGACATCAGGGATTTTACAATCAGCCTACAGGAGGAAGAATTGGAATGGATTGGACACTGTTTACTGCTGCTGTATCTGTTGTTTTTGGTGCTTCAACACCCTTATTCGTTGTAAAAATAAAAACCAATGATATTGATACCAATAATACTGCTAACTTTTTCATAGATGGTGCCTCCTTAGTTATTCAGTTATTTTACTCAAATATTTAACTGCTTCTGCTGCCTTTCCTTCCTGGTTATAAAAATCGGCAAGCTTTTTATAAAAAAGAAATAAATAATCTGCATGTTCATTTGATTCTTCTAAATAAGGGATAACCCTTGTTTCCAAAAACTTCAAACCCTTCGCCGGTGCTGTGATATAAAGCAGATAAAATTCCGCTAATAACCAAAGTTTCTTTATGCCAAACTTCTTGGCTAATGTATATACCTCTTGAAAACATTCCCTTGCTTTCTCATCAGAGTGAAGAGAATAATGGAGTTCTCCAATGACATAGAGGGTTACGAGATAATCTTGATTTTGGGCCGGCTGGATGGCTAAACTTTTTTCAAAATAATAAAGGGCCTTTTTCGAATTACCCATTTTTTGCTGCAAATTGCCCATATTGTGAAAGATCTGCGGCAGCAAGCTTTCCTCCTGTAAAATTTCAGCATTTCGAATCAAATGCTGAAAGCAGGATTCGGCCTCTTCCAAAATATTAGAATGAGTGTAATTGATCCCCAATAGCATAAGGGTATGAAGAATCCGAATAAAATTATACTCACTCATGAAAATTTGCAAAGCCATTTTGCCAAAATGAATAGCATACCCTGATTGCTCAAGTGATGTTTTGATTAACGCAAGATGATAATAAAATTCACCGCTTGTCGTATCATGTTCATTTTCCATATATAACATTTCAAGTATCTCATCAGCCTGTCTGTACTGACCCTTTAATATTAAAAATACCGCATTATAATACCGAAATAAATAGTCTTCATGTTGGGAAAAATTTTTCTTTTGTTTTTGTAAGTGATCCCTTTTCTGTACCGCTTCGTCCAGCAATCCTTTAAATAATAGATATCTATATTTATATAGTTCCCACATATAAATATACTTGGAAAATGGTATAAGATGTTCGATTTCTTGTAACTTCTGAAACGTTTGTTCCACCTTTTCTGTTAAAAAAAAGTTAATATGGCTGCTGAATTCCCTTAAAAGAAATTTAATTTGCTCCTCGTTCTCTTCCACTTCCTCCATGCTGATGTTTAAGCGTTCCAGCAGAAGAGCGATGGTTTCTTCGTTAGCTTCCTTAGAATTATTCTCTATTTTACTTAAGTGAGGGACTGAACAAATCCCCTTCGCAAGCTCTCCTTGGGTCATTCCCTTCTGGGTGCGATAGAATTTAATCATGGCTCCAAATTCCATAACTTTACCACCTGGCTAGTCTATGTTTTTTCATTATTTTACACTATTGCTGAAATAATTTCTAATTTATTTAAAAAGTTGGGAAAATTATATTTTTTACAAAATTTGCAGAGGAAATGTCGAAAAAAAAAGAAACCAGCCCATATGGACTGGCAGCTGTTCAAAAGTATTTCTTTTTCCAAAAAATAAATGCCGTTAAACAAGCAAAAACTCCTGCTATGACAAGCGGGATGACATAAGAATAAGCAACATGCTGAAATGGGATATCAACATTCATCCCATAAAAACTTGCCACCATTGTCGGTAATGCAAGAATAATAGTTATCGAGGTTAAAAACTTCATAACGATGTTCAAGTTATTCGAAATGATAGAAGCAAAAGCATTCATCATGCCTGTTAAAATCGTATGATACGTTTCAGCCATCTCAATAGCCTGTGTTTTTTCAATAATGACGTCTTCTAATAAATCTTTATCTTCTTCATACATTTTTACGTAATTAAAACGCAAAATTTTATCTAAAACAACTTTATTGGATTTTAACGAAGTCGTAAAATAGACCAAACTTTTTTCCAATGCTAAAAATGCATATAGTTCTTTATTTTTTAATGATTGATGGACCACTTTTTCAATTTCATTGGTTTTCTTATTAATCTGCTTTAGGTAACGAAGATAGTAAGATGAAATCATAAATAATAGCTGCAGGGCAAACCGTGTCTTTTTAAAGGTAAAGAACTCCTTCACACGATTTCTGCGGAATTCATCAATAATCGGGGAATCCTTCAAGGAAACCGTTATAATATTTTCCTGAGTTAAAATAATGCCGATTGGAATGGTTTCATATACGGCCATTCCGGTTTCATCATGAACGATATAGGGAAAGTCGACGATAATATAAACCCTGCCGTCATCCCGTTCAATACGCGGGCGTTCTTCATCGTCCAATGCATCTTTAATAATATCAATGTCAACCTGGGCATCATGTGATACTTTGTTAATCTCTTCTGCTGTTGGGGCATACATATTGACCCAGCAGCCTTTTGAGACTGCATCAACCTTTTCCAATTCCCTGGTTTCTGTGCTTTTATAAATTTCTAACATGTAAAAACCTCCTCGCATAGCTTAATTGAGGAAGCCAACAACCCTTTGAGAGATGATATTCTTGAATATAAGTTCAAAGAAAAGATTGACTTCCCCCCACCTACTTCCAGGGTCTGGATCCATGGAATAACTCAAAAATATCAACTCCCTTACATGTTCAAAGTGTGTAAAACCAGCAGTAGAAAATACCGCTGGTTATCTTCATCATTCTATTTTATCATAAACCCCTTTTCTTGAAACTACAAACCATTATTTCTTTTCCGGAAAATATGGATTTAAATGAATCAGTACCTCACGCACATTGTCATATTGATCCATTATTTTTCCTTTTATCTTTTTAGCAAGGTCATGCCCTTCTTTAATGGTTTTATAGTGGTCAATGGAAATCCGCAGATCCACCAACACATAATGTCCATGCTCTCTAGCTCTAATTCGGTCAATCCGCTTTACTTCTGGAAATTCGTTAATAATAGCAATATATTCTAGAATCGTTTCCGTGTTAATATTACGCTCCAATAAAATATCGAATGCTTCTGTTAACATGTCTTTAGCAATTCGAAATATTAAATAGGCGACAAAAATACTTGCAACTTTATCCCCGTAAAGCAAAAAATGAATAGCCAGCCGATCGCCCATAATTGATAAAAGCACTCCAATGGCCGCGGCAATGGATGCGACAATATCGGCTTTGTGGTCATAAGCGATGGCCTCTATCGCTTTACTGCTATTCTCCTGTGCTACCTTCATTGAACTGCGGTACAAAACCAGTTTGGCAGCAAAAGAAAAAAGGGCAACCCACACTGCCAAGACACTCGGTGATTCCACTTTTTCAAAAAAGCCGGAAACCCCTTCATAAACAACATAAAGGGAAACAAGGAGAAGAAGAATCCCGACAATCTCCGAAACAATTACTTCTGCTTTTCCATGTCCATATGGATGCTCCTTATCTGCAGGCTTATTGGCTATTTTAATCACCAGTAAAACAATGACAGAAGCAAATACATCGGCAGCAGAGTGAATCCCGTCTGCAAATACAGCATCACTTTTTCCATACCAGCCAATTATGATTTTCCCTAATGTAAGGATCAAATTGCTTATCACACTGATCCAGGCAATTTTCTTCGCAAGGGCTTCTCTCATGATGACCATTGTAATTAGTAACCACCTTTTAACAAACCTTTAGAACACTAGCAACTATACCGCAATTAATGCCTGAAAACAACTGAGGCGGTAATATTTGGAGCTGGTTTTGCTGATTATTACCACTGGTGTGCTGGGGCATTGGATTGGGGATTTTTGGCTTTATGTTACACGGTTGTTCAGCCTTGGGACTATGGGAAATCAAACTTTAATTTTACCGTTGAGACCCGTTTCAGCTGCTTCTTGGGCAAAATCAGGCCCTTTTTTTACGGTTGAAGCCCGGTTCCTCTACCTTTCGGGCAGAAACAGTTTTTCATTTTTACCGCTCCTATCCTTTTTAATCATCATCCGGCAAAATCAGGCCCCCTTTTTTACTGCCAAGCCCTCAACACTCACCTTTCGGGAAAAATCATATCTTTATTTTTACCGCTAAGGTCCATCTCTTCACCTCTCTGGTAAAATCAGGCTTTTATTTTTACCGATGAGATCCTTCTAACCTACCTCCGGGGCAGAATCAGGCCCTTTTTTTAACGATGGAGCCCCCAACATCCACCTTTCGGGCAAAATCAAGTCTTTATTTTTACCGCTAAGGTCCTTCTCATCTCCTCTCGGGTAAAATCAGGCTTTTATTTTTACCGGTGAGATCCCTCTAACCTACCTCCGGGGCAAAATCAAGCCCTCTTTTTTACCGCCGAAGCCCTCAGCATCCTCCATTCGGGCAAAATCAAGGCTTTTTTTTACCGCTAAGGTCCTTCTCATCTCCTCTCGGGTAAAATCAGGCTTTTATTTTTACCGATGAGATCCCTCTAACCTACCTCCGGGGCAAAATCAGGCCCTTTTATTAACGATGGAGCCCCCAACATCCACCTTTCGGGCAAAATCAAGTCTTTATTTTTACCGCTAAGGTCCTTCTCATCTCCTCTTGGGTAAAATCAGGCTTTTATTTTTACCGATGAGATCCCTCTAACCTACCTCCGGGGCAGAATCAGGCCCTTTTTTTAACGATGGAGCCCCCAACATCCACCTTTCGGGCAAAATCAAGTCTTTATTTTTACCGCTAAGGTCCTTCTCATCTCCTCTTGGGTAAAATCAGGCTTTTATTTTTACCGATGAGATCCCTCTAACCTACCTCCGGGGCAGAATCAGGCCCTGTTTTTAACGATGGAGCCCCCAACATCCACCTTTCGGGCAAAATCAAGGCTTTATTTTTACCGCTAAGGTCCATCTTGTCTACCTCTTGGGAAGAATCAAGCCTTGATTTTTACCTATGAGTCCCGTTTCATCCATCTCTGGGTAAAATCATGTTCTAGATTCCCCACCAAAGCCCATAACACCGCTATTCAGGCAAAATCAGCTCCATATTTTTACCGGGAAGGCAGCCTTAGATCCTGTTCGGGCAAATTCATTCCTTTTCACTGTCTTTTTCCTGCTTCATCATCTCAATATCTTCTACAATAGAAATCCTATTAATTTGATCATGAAGAAAGTGGAAGGCTTCATCAAGCTCTTCACGAGATGGAAAATGATTTTCTTTGTTCAATGCCCTCATCTCCTTTCAATTTATTCCGTCTTAACTAGCATTAAAACTCCCGCGCCTCAAGATTATGAGTAAACGAAGAAGTCAGGTGGGGGATCAACCGCCGGTAAAGCTCCGATTGGTTCAACTAACCATCAGCGGAGGAGAAGAAAACAAAACCTCCGCTGATGGAAGTTTCACTTTATATGAGTAATAATAAACAAAATAGACGAAAATACGGTTGAATCCATTTTAAAAAGGAGTGTTTCAATTGGATAAACAAAAACAGAAAGCAAATCCCAAAAAAGAGGTAGCCGGGAGCTTTTATCATCCAAGTTACTATCAGGAAAAAGATACTCTTTCTTCCGGGTTGGCAGAGACACATGAGCAAGTTAGTGATGTCTATGCAGAAGGTGAAATTGGCGCTGTTGTTGATAATATAGATGGTAATGATATTCCATTGAACAGCAATGACCAAGGATAAAAGCAGAGAAAACAGCTTTTCAATCGAAAGCTGTTTTCTTTTTTACTTACTTATCATCCTCGACATATGGATCATGTTCATATGCTGGGAGGTCTCCGAAAGTAGTCATAATGCCTTCATCATCTAATGCATCCTCATATTTTTCATGCTGACTATTTGGGTAGACTGTAATATTTTTTCCATACATATCGGTTCCGACAAAGTTTTCGTAATCCTCTACATAACCTATGTTCTCTTCAGCTTCAATATAAACATCATTATAATTGTCCTTCGGATAGGCTAAATCAGATGGTGTTTCTGATGTTCCCCATTCTGCTACAGCCTGCCACGAATCTTCGGCATCAAAAGCGACATCTTCATCTTGATTGTCCATGTCGAATTTCCCCCAAGGCGGCATTAAGACTCCCTCTTCAACAGGACGGTCATGGGAAGTAACCCTATCTGGGGTATGCTCTTTACAATATGTGGTATTTGGCAGTGCCTCCAGCCGTTCCAATGGAATCTCTTTGCCGCATACTTCACATTTTCCATACGTCCCATTCTCCATTGCATGAAGGGCCTTGTCGATATTGCTGAGCTGCAGTTTATAATGCTCCAACAAGGCATTATCTTTTTCTCTTTCAAAAAGAGATGACCCCTCATCAGCAGGATGGTTGTCATAGCTGGACAGCTCTCCCATTGATTCATGCCAGAAGCCTCGCTCATAATCAAAATGATCATTTTGATCTAGATGGCCTTTTAGTTCTTCCTTTTCCTCCAGCAGCTGCAGTCTTAATTCAGAAAGCTTTTCAGTCGATAACATTGGTACCTACTCCTTTCAGAGAAAAGCGCATTTTATAATCTATTTCATCAGTTTGTTTCCAAGAATAAATAGCTCTTCTATATTTTCATTAGTTTTGCGGCTGATTATGTACTAAAAATATAATTCCATAAAAATCAAACGGCGGTGTCGTATAAGAAATAGACGTAAGTGTATCTTAAAAAAGAATAACTTATAATGAAAAGAGGGGATCAGATATGATTAATCCGGATTTTGATAAGTTTAGACAGGAACAGAAAAAGCACGAGCCTGATTATTTAGGTACCAATCAAAAACAGCAGCGCGGTCGTAATGACCGGGATTATAATAACCAAAGCATCACAGATCAATCACCAGGAGCGACTGGAAGATAAATGGCAAAGCCAAAGTCAGGAGCACAGGAGAATAATTTGAAATGGTGGCAGCTGTCCCTATTTGGGGTTGGCTGCACAATTGGAACAGGTTTTTTTCTAGGCTCAAGCTTAGCGATTAAGATGACTGGACCCTCCCTATTGATTGCATATGTGATTGCAGCTATAGGAACTTACATGGTTTTTGATGCCCTTTCGAAAATGACAGCTCAAGAACCTTTGGAGGGCGGATTCAGATCTTACGCAAAAAAGGCTTACGGCCGCTGGGCTGGTTTTAGCAGCGGCTGGGTATATTGGGTCTCGGAAGTTTTGATTATGGGAAGCCAAATGACGGCACTCTCCATTTTTTCAAGGTTCTGGTTTCCGAAAGTCCCGCTATGGCTGTTTGCTGCAGGTTATGCCTTTCTTGGACTAGTTGTCATTATCATTGGGGTAGGTTTATTGAATAAGCTTGAGAATATTTTGGCCGTTATTAAAATTTCTGCCATTCTTATGTTTATTATCATTGCTTTTCTGGCGATTTTTGGAGTCATTGACGGCGACCGGCCGATTGAGTACCCCAATAGTAAAAAGGAGATTCTGCCAGGCGGAATAATTGGTTTATGGTCAGCCGTTATTTTCGCTTACTATGCTTTTGGGGGAATTGAAATTTTGGGATTAATGGCAACAAAATTAAAAGATCCTAAAGAGGCTCCAAAAGCTGGACGGGTCATGCTATTTTCCCTTATGATTATCTACGCCCTATCCATCGGACTGGCTGTAACAATGGTTTCCTGGCATAGATTCAATGATAAGGAAAGCCCGTTTGTGATTGCCCTTGATACCTACAACCTTTCATTTGTGCCGCATATTTTTAACGGTGCCTTGATCATTGCCGGTTTTTCCACCATGGTTGCTTCTCTTTTTGGTGTAACCAGCATTTTGGTCACATTAGCGAAGGAAGGGGATGCGCCGGCCAGTTTTGGAAAGACTGGGAAATTAAAAGTCCCGCTGCCGACCTTGATTCTGACAGTGCTTGGTATTACTGCTTCAGTCCTTTCGGCTTTGTTAATGCCCAATAAAGTATACGAGTATATCACAACCGCAGCCGGATTAATGCTGCTATATAACTGGTTATTTATCTTGGCATCGCCTAGAAAACTGCTGAAGCTGAAGAAAATGGATAAGGTAAAGCATTTGATTGGAGCCGTATTTGTTTTAATCGCGGTAAGTGGTACTCTTTTTCACGAAACAAGCAGGCCAGGATTCTTTATCAGTCTAGCGTTTATTGCCATTATCGGCGGCATTACCCTGATCATGAATGTTAGGTGGAAAAAGAAGCGGAAGCGGGTGCTGTATCCTTGGCCAACCGCATAACAAAAACAGCCAGTGTGCTGGCTGTTTTTTACCCAAATAAATTTTGAAATGCTTGAAAGCCAAAATAAATGCCGAAGCCAATCATGGAAACACCGGAAAGCATGGAGATGGTCACTAATAAATGGGATGTTAAATATTTACGGAAGCTGCTGGACACACTTGCCATCGTGATATCCCATAGAATCAGCCCAATAAAAATGGCGCAGCTGTACAGCACTAATTGAGCTGTCTCATAGGTGGCAGCGGTTTTAGCAAGGACAGAGCCATAGATTCCAAGCCAAAACAAGATTGTTAATGGGTTAGAAATAGACATAAAAAAGCCGGTAAAAAACGATTTTATTAAAGGCTCACTAGACCTCGCATATTCCAAATGAACTTTTCCTGCATTCATCATCGTTTCTATCCCAGTATAAATAAGAACAAAAAAGCCAAACAACCAAAGAAATGTCTGCATAAATTCTATTTCTAGAAACCTTACAACTCCTATGTAAACAACCAGCATATAAATGCCATCCGCCAAGACTGCTCCCACGCCGACCAGCCACGAATGCATAAATCCGCTTCGAATGCCGCGGTCAATCTGGGCTGCATTCACAGGACCAATCGGTGCAGCCAGCGATAGTCCTAACAAAATATAGCTCAAAAAGACGTTCATTTCATTCTCCCCCTACTGTTCAAAAAAGCCTGTCTACACAATCATATTCAGGTGCAGGGGGTTGTACGACAAAAAGAATTGAGTTTGCCTTAAAGACAGATTGGGCAATCTTAATACAGCTGTCCTTTTTCGCCTTATGAAAGACTGGTTCCACCACTTCCATCCTCATTCTGTCCTTCATCTGCCTTATGAAAGACTGGTTCCACCACTTCCATCCTCATTCTGTCCTTCATCTGCCTTATGAAAGACTGGTTTCACCACTTCCATCCCAATTTTGTCCTTCATTTACCTTATGAAAGACTGGTTCCACCACTTCCATCCTCATTCTGTCCTTCATCTGCCTTATGAAAGACTGGTTCCACCACTTCCATCCTCATTCTGTCCTTCATCCTCCTTATGAAAGACAGGTTCCACCACTTCCATCCTCATTCTGTCCTTCATTCGCCTTATGAAAGACAGGTTTCACCACTTCCATCCTCATTCTGTCCTTCATCATCCTTATAAGAGCAGTTCTTATACCCCCATTTCAAAATCTAAAAAAATCGTATTTAGCTCATTTGAACTAAATCCGATAAAACCAACAAACAGTCTAGGCAGCGGTCATTTTCCGAAAAACCACATACTTCTGGCCCACATAATTGCTCAGCGTATAGAACCCGCTTCCCAGGAGCACCGAACTGTTTTGTGCTAAACCTTGATCTAAAGCCAGCACGTAACCAAACATCCCAATCATTTTTTCGCTGATAAAATAAGAACTAAAATAGCAAACCAAGATGATGACAAAAAAGCGCGGCAATCCCTTTTGACAGGAAACACCACTCTTAAAAGTGAAGCTTCTGTTTAAGAAAAAGCTGACACAGGCACCGGTCGTATTTCCGATAAAGGTTGAACCCCAATACGAAACTCCGAGTACATTTAACAGAACAAACATCATCACGAGTCCAACGAATGTATTCACAACTCCAACTAAAAGAAAACGGATGAAGTCTCTATTTGCCGGTTTCAGATACTTTGCGATAATCAAGGCTGACCAACTCATCCTCTCCGGTATTCTTTAACAGCTGGTGCTTGGGGATTGGCAGATTTAACGTATCAATATCAATAATAAACTTAGGCCGCTGCTTTGTTTCTTTGTAGATTTTGCCGACATATTCTCCAATCAAGCCGATAGCTATTAACTGCAGGCCACCAATCAGCCAGATGGAGGTGATCAGAGACGTCCATCCTGTTTGTGTGGCCCCAAGAAACTTCAATGTTAAAAAGTAGGTGCCAAAGGCAAGGCTCATTAAGAATGAGATAAATCCAATGACCAGAACAAAACGAATCGGCGATACTGAAAAAGAGGTAATGCCATCGAAGGCGAAGGCAAGCATTTTTTTCAACGGGTATTTTGTTTCACCGGCCTTCCGTTCTAAGCGGTCATAATAGACAATATCCGTCCGGAATCCGAGGAGGGGGACAATCCCTCTGAGAAATAGATTCACCTCTTTAAACCGTTCCAGTTCCTTTAAAGCCCGCTTGCTCATCAGCCGGAAATCTGCATGATTATAGACAAGATCAACTCCCAGACCCTTCATGATTTTATAAAACCCCTGCGCTGTGGTTCTTTTAAAAAAGGTATCTGTTTCCCGGCCTTTACGAACGCCGTAAACAATTTCGCAGCCTTGATGGAATTTCATGATAAATTCGCGGATGACTCGAATATCATCCTGTAGATCAGCATCAATCGAAACGACACAGTCTGAGTGCTCTTTTGCTGTTTCAAGCCCTGCAAGCAGTGCATTTTGGTGCCCGACATTGCGCGCTAATTTAAGGCCTTTCACATATCTATTTTTCAATCCTTCTTTATAAATAATTTCCCATGTCCGATCCTTACTCCCGTCATCGACAAATAGGATTTTACTGTTGTCAGATATGAGTGCTTCTTCTATCAGCTCGTCCAATAACTGGTCTAGTCTCGTAATCGTCTCTGGCAAAACTTCTTCTTCGTTATAACATGGCACAACAATAGTTAGGACTGCTTCCCTCATGCTGTATACCCCCGATGTCTACAAAATCTTATATAAGTAAATTTTCCATGCAGATTGTTTCGAAACAAATACTCTATCAAGTGCTAACTGATTTTCTTCTGCATTCTCAATCGGCAATGCCGAAAAGATATAATTTCCGCCCAATTGCTTTAGAACATCTGTGTTTAACTGTAAATCTTTTAATCGGCGCTTCGAATCTTTCTTGATCATGTACCGTTTTCCAAGCTGTGCCGTGAAAATATAACAGCGTCCGCCCCATTTATCGAAGTACTTGCGAATGGTTTTATTTTTTGCTAATTCATTTTCGATTATTTTTCTGAACTCATGTTTATATCTTAGCGGATAAAAATTATTGTAAGAATCCAGTGTATAAAAACCGTTATACTGTGCAATTGCAGGGTGGATGCCAATGCTCGCTACCCGATATTTGTCCTGCGGCAGGGCAATATGGTCCCTGATTTCCTGAAATAATTCTTCCGCATAAAATTCCCCTACGGCTGGCTTTTTATGGTAAATGATTTCATCATTAAATAATCCCAGCAATAAAATTTGCATCACAGCCAGCCATTTTGCCGTTTTTGCCCAGCTGATTCCTTGGAGGGAAATAATCTTTAATGCAAGGGCAAAGCTTGCATAGATTACAAGCGGCCGTAAAAAATGGTAGCGGGCAAAATTAAAGGTGTCCATAAAGTGGAATTTCTTTGTTAACGGGAGCCAGCCCTCATAAAACCAAAAGGCATACCAAAGGGACAAGAAAAAGTTTAAGGCAAATAAAGAGACAAATATTTTTTCCTGCCTCCACAGCTTTTTCGAATAAACGAAATAAATGGCGATCAAGGTTGCGGGCAGGATAAATAAAGTATGTACAGTCATAACATGGGTATGTCCCAATACATAGTTTTTAAGAGTCAAGCGCACTGCTCTCCAGAAAGGTAAATGGGCATGAAAGTATTCATCCCTGCTGTTCGGTTCGCCCTTAAATAAAAAGGAATAGATCAGCCGATACTCTACAAGCATATAAATCAGTGACATATAAACAATCGATGATAAAAAGCGAAGATTCCATCCCTTTCCCCTTACAACATCGACCAGCCAAAATACGCCCATTGCACTCAAGAAAAAGAAAAATCCTAAAACAATACTGGAGTAAAGCGGTAATAACGTAAGTGTAAGATAATCCTTAAGCGATCCCTCTCCATTACGAATATTAAGAAATGCCCATAAAGCTAGCGGCATCCCTAATGTGCTCAGCATACCGGAAGGCCAAAATGGGGTCAGCGCAAAAGCAAGGGAGGCAAAAATATTTAACGGCATCCATCTTTCCCCTGGCAGGAGATGTTGTTTTAATAATAAATACATCCCAAAAAAGGCTGTAATCCGCGTCAAGGCCTGGCTTAATCCATAAGCGGTCATCGTTGGAAAAACAGCATACAGCCAGACAATTACACTGTATTCTGTTCCAAATGCATTCCTTGATAATAATCCATTCATAATTTGAGGAATGACTCCATTGACTCCCCCAAACAGCTCTCCGCTTTTTGCCAGTACTTTATACCACGCAAGATTTGAGTCCAAATTATCATGGACCCGAATATGAGCATTTTCTTGTAAGATAAATAGCGGCGCAAGGTAAATTGCTACAACAATCAAAGCAAAAATGATATATCTTCGCTCATTTCTTGTTTCCATCATTACTTTTTCACACCTCTAATACCCTTTTAATCCATTTTCCCTTTAAACTTTGCTTAATGGGATTAAATTATTCTGGAATCATAGGTTGGAGGGAATCCAATTTCTTGAAAACATGAGAGGGAGCTGCCTGATGAAGGTTGAGGAATATTTGAAATGAAAAATTGTACAGAGGTTTCAGCAAAAGCGGGATTTGCCGATGACATTAAAAAAGGGGAGGATTTCTTTCAAATCCACCCCTCAAATTAAAATTGAAAAGCCATGATAAATGGCTTCCCATATTTCAAGTCACGCATATGCGCTGTCTTTTACTTTGCCAGGCCTTCTTTTGCCATGGTTTCTGCAAGTGCATTAAGAGCCGCTTCTGCATCATTGCCTTCTGCAGTAATTTTAATTTCGGCACCAACTGGAATACCTAATGACATAACACCCATAATGGATTTTAAGTTAACAGATTTACCTTTATATTCAAGATTAATATCTGAATTAAATTTACCTGCTGCCTGTACTAATAAAGTTGCTGGTCTTGCGTGAATTCCTGTTTCATCGATTACTGTAAATTGTTTTTCTGCCATGATTAAATAACTCCTTTATGATCAATAATTGTCCAGCCAGAAATGCCCCGCAATCAAACGGTTTTTTCCGCTGTTCTTATTTTAACCGTTTTTCTAATTCTTCCTTTTTCTCTTCGTATCCAGGTTTACCCAGCAGTGCAAACATGTTCACTTTGTAGGCTTCCACACCAGGCTGGTCAAATGGATTAACACCAAGCAAGTAGCCGCTCATGGCACAAGCTTTTTCAAAGAAATAAACGAGGTAGCCAAAGGTATATTCGTCCATCTCAGGAACGGTGACGATTAAATTCGGCACGCCGCCATCTGTATGGGCAAGCATGGTCCCTTCAAATGCCTTATTATTGACAAAATCGATTGTTTTGCCTGCCAAATAATTCAGCCCGTCTAAATCATTATCTTCGGCTTCAATGGATAACTCACGGCGCGGATTTTCTACCTTGATCACCGTTTCGAACAAATCTCTGCGTCCTTCTTGGACATATTGACCAAGTGAATGTAAATCTGTTGAGAAATTTGCTGAAGAAGGATAAATGCCTTTTTGGTCTTTTCCTTCACTCTCACCAAATAGCTGTTTCCACCATTCCGCAAAATACTGCAGTCCTGGCTCATAGTTAATCAGCATTTCAATGGTTTTGCCTTTGTTGTATAGAGCGTTTCTAACTACAGCATATTGATATGCTTGGTTTTCCTGCAGTTCTGATTGGCTGTATTCCTTTTGCGCCGCAGCTGCACCTTCCATCATTTTAACAATATCAGCACCGCTGGCAGCAATCGGAAGCAAACCAACTGCTGTTAATACAGAATAACGGCCGCCGACATCATCCGGAATGACGAAGCTTTCATAGCCTTGTTCGGTGGCTAATGTTTTTAAAGCGCCTTTCGCTTTATCTGTTGTTGCATAAATTCGTTTGCGAGCTTCTTCTGCTCCATATTTTTTCTCCAACAACTTGCGGAAAATTCGGAAGGCAATAGCTGGTTCAGTAGTGGTGCCGGATTTTGAAATGACATTAATGGAGAAGTCTTTACCTTCAAGAAGATCCATCACATCCCGCATATATGTAGAACTTATGTTATTACCCGTAAAAATAATCTGCGGTGTGTTTCTTTTTTCTTTTGGCAGCGCATTGTAAAAGCTGTGATGAAGCATTTCCACTGCAGCTCTTGCCCCAAGATAGGAACCGCCGATTCCAATTACCAGAAGAACATCGGAATCACTCTTAATTTTTTCCGCTGCTTTTTGGATTCGGGAGAATTCTTCCTTGTCATAATCAGTCGGAAGGTTAATCCATCCTAAAAAATCACTGCCTGCACCTGTTTTTTCATGTAAGGAATGGTGGGCAACTTTCACAGCGTCCTGTAAATAGTTCAGTTCATGTTCTTTGAAGAAGGTTAGGGCCTTCGAGTAATCAAAACGAATATGTGCCATATAAATCCTCCATTCTTGTATTATCCAATAATCACTTTAACCTATGCTTTGGAGATTATCAAGAAACCAATATTGTGAAAGCGTGTCCACTTTCAAAAATTATTTTTTTGCTGATAAACGGCCATTATTCCTGTTTTTTAATGATTCATTACCAAATAGAATCTTTGCATGCTATGACTGTAAATCACAACAAAAAATTATTCTAAAAAAATATCGGTTAATTTCCTTCGACCAATCTTTATATAAAGTTTCCAATTCCATCATTCGTATCCTTACTTCAAAAAAATAGACCGGCAGTTTGGATTGCCGGTCACTTGTTCTAAAGGGCTGCCCGATAAATGGCTGCTACATCTTCCCGATTTAATTGTGTAAAGTTGCCAAATTCTCCGTTAATCATCGCTCTGTCTGTCATAAGATCGAGCTTACTGTCATCTATATCATAATCCGCCAGGCGTTCTGGGGCGCCAATGCTGGTCCAGAATTCCCTCAGCTTATGAATTCCTTCAAGTCCTGCTTGTTCCGCACTTTTCCCTTCTGCGTTGACCCCAAAGACCCTCACAGCAAGCTGTTTAAAGCGTTCGGGCTTAACCTGAAGATTATGCTCCATCCAGTGCGGGAAGAGAATAGCAAGACCGCCGCCATGTGGAATATCGTACACAGCAGATACGGCATGCTCAAGATTATGTGTGGCCCAGTCCCCACGGTACCCCATATTTAGGACTCCGTTTAATGCCATGGTACCTGCATAAAGAATGGTTGCCCGATTATCATAGTCCTCCAGATTTTCTAACAATTTAGGAGCTGTTTCCATGATGGTAAGGAGCAATGATTCACACATACGATCCTGAAACTCCGTTTTCTCCTCCAAATGAAAGTAATGTTCAAGGACGTGTGACATCATATCAACGATTCCATAGATCGTTTGATCTTTAGGAACGGAGAAGGTATGAACCGGATCTAAGATAGAAAACTTAGGAAAAGTAAATGGGCTGCCCCAGCCATGTTTCTCATTTGTTTCCCAATTGGTAATTACAGAACCGGAGTTCATTTCAGAACCGGTTGCGGCAATCGTTAAAACAGTCCCAAATGGCAGAGCCTCGTTTGCAAAAGCTTTCTTCACCACTAAATCCCAAGGGTCCCCCTCATATTTTGCTGCTGCCGCTATCAGTTTTGTACAGTCAATGACACTTCCGCCGCCAACAGCCAGTAAAAATTCAATTCCTTCGCGTTTGCAGATTTCAACCCCTTTTCTGGCCGTTGTAACCCTTGGATTTGGTTCAACACCAGAAAGTTCAAAAACCTCTGCACCGATTTCCTGAAGCTTTTCCATTACTCGATCATATAGACCTGTTCGTTTAATGCTTCCTCCGCCATATACTAGAAGCACCTTTTTCCCATATTGCGGTACTTCCTCTTTTAATTGTTCCAGCTGTCCTTTGCCAAAAATTAATTTGGTCGGATTATAAAATGTAAAGTTTTGCATCTAAATCCCTCCTAATTCTATATTATTATTATTTAATATGTGCTTTATTGCAAAAATCTAGTTTTGCCTTTTCAGTTTGAATAGATTCCAGACGGCATGTAAAAACCTAATAATAAAATTTGAAAAGGAGGAAATTTGTATGAGCGCGTTTCAGCGGATCGCTTTCCTGCTGACCATTATCGGCGCCATCAACTGGGGGTTAATTATTTTTTTTCAAGTCGATCTTATCTCAGGTATTTTTGGCGGCCGGAATGATGAGCTGGCAAAAATTATTTATGGTGTCATTGGAATCGCAGGATTTATCAATCTAGGACTATTTTTTAAAACGCAAGATGGGTACATAATCGAAACAGAGGCAAAGCGGACTTAACAAAGAAAACCGGGAAGGAAGTAACCCGGTTTTCTTTTCAGCTGATTTTTATGCACTCAACACTTTGGCGATTCGTTCGATGGCCCAGTCTAGTTCTTCTTTGGTGATCACAAGTGGAGGGGCAAAGCGGATGACCTTTTCATGAGTTTCCTTACAAAGAAGTCCTTCTTCTTTTAATTGCTCACAATATATACGCGCCTCTTCACTTAATTCCATCCCGATAAATAAACCTTTGCCGCGGACCTCTTTGATTATTGGATTGTTGATTTCTTTCAACTTATTGATAAAGTATTCTCCAAGTTCTAAAGACCGTTCTGCTAATTTTTCATCAATCAGGACATCCAGCGCAGCAATGGAACAGGCACAGGCCATTGGATTTCCGCCAAAAGTCGAGCCGTGTGAGCCAGGATTAAACACGCCTAAAATATCATGGTTCGCGGTGACACAGGAAATGGGGAATACTCCTCCGCCAAGTGCCTTTCCGAGAATGTAAATATCCGGTTCTATTCCTTCCCATTCACAGGCAAACATTTTTCCCGTACGTGCCAGACCTGCTTGGATTTCATCAGCGATAAATAATACATTATTTTCTTTACAAAGCTCATATGCTCCCTTGAGATATCCTTCAGGCGGAATGATAATCCCCGCTTCTCCTTGAATTGGTTCCACTAAAAAAGCTGCTGTATTCGGTGTAATCGCCTGCTTTAGAGCCTCTAAATCGCCATATGGAACAAGCTTAATTCCTGGAAGCATGGGTCCAAAGCCGCGTTTATATTCTTCTTCAGAGGAGAGTGAAACGGCAGTCATTGTCCTGCCATGGAAATTTCCGTTACAGCCAATGATTTCCGCTTGATTTTCAGGGATTCCTTTCACATCATACCCCCAGCGGCGCGCTGCCTTAAAAGCCGTTTCAACAGCTTCTGCACCCGTATTCATCGGAAGAGCCATATCTTTGTTTGTTAATTTGCAGACTTTTTCATACCAAGGTCCGAGCTGATCATTATGAAAGGCACGTGATGTAAGTGTAACTCTGTCTGCTTGATCCTTTAAAGCCTGAATAATTTTTGGATGACGATGGCCTTGGTTAACAGCAGAATAAGCACTCAGCATATCCATATATTTATTGCCTTCCGGATCTTTCACCCATACCCCTTCCGCATGTGAAACCACAATTGGCAGGGGATGATAGTTATGAGCCCCATATTTATCGGTTAACTCAATAATTTGCTGAGAATGAACATTGTTTTCCACACTTACGCCTCACCTTCTAATGTAATCTCTTACATAATTCTATTGTAGCTTAGAGTGGAAAAAGAATGTTAACAAATTTTAAACAAAGAAAAGCCCAGGTTCACCATTAGGCTCCTAGGCTTTTCCAAAAATAATTTATTTTTTAATTAAATCTTCACGCTGGGATTGGTCAATCCAATCTTGTAGTTTTTCTTTTAGGGTATTGAATCCTTGCTGGCCGTCACCTTCTGGAATGATGGCTGCAGCCTGGCGTCTGCGCGGCTTTCTTGGACGTGATGGTTGTGCAGGAGCTTCTTCTGTGGCCTTAATTGATAAGCCAATTTTTCCAGCTTCTTCATCAACAGATAAAACTTTCACCTTTACTTCGTCGCCCACTTTAAGGTGATCGTTAATATCTTTTACATATCCGTGTGTAATTTCTGAAATATGCACAAGTCCTTGTGTATTTTCATCTATTGCCACAAACGCACCATAGGGCTGAATGCCTGTAACTTTACCTGTTATAATACTTCCCGTTTCAATATTTCCTGTCATGAGAACACTCCTAAATCGATATTATTTATATCTTTATATACGCAGTATAAAATTATATCACAAGTATGGAACTAAAACAAAAGCTTACCCAATTTGCGAAGAAAAATTAGTTGATATCAGAAGATTGTAACATAATGTTCAAATAAGGAATAAGAAAACGATTTGATATCATGATAAACTTATAATGAGAAATTATATTTCAATGAGAGGTGAACAGTATGAATACGATTGGTGAAACAATTAAAATGGCTAGAGAAATGCGGAAAATGACCCAGGAAGAATTGGCGCAGAAGGCCAGAGTCGGTACACAAACAATTGAGAAATATGAATCAGGAGAACAAATCCCAAGTACCCAGACAATTTTAAAATTATCTACTGTTCTAGATATCGCAGCATCAGACCTTTTAGATAAATTGAAAAACAGTGAACCAGCAAATAATTAAAAAACAAAGCGGAAATTTCTGCTTTTTTATGTATAAGACAGGGGAATTTTGGCAAATATACTACCATAAGCTTTCTAGTATTCCCCCCTTTTTTAGTGGACAACCAATTGGTTTGTCCACTTTTTTTATTTGCTGTATTAGAGGGATTGTTGATTGAATTAACTCAGTTGATTGGAGCGGAAGGCAAAGACTCCTCATAAATCCTGACGCATTTCCTTCGTGCGCGGGCGATTCAAGGATGCTATTTCCGTGTCCTCGCAAATGCTGACGCACTTCCTTCGTGCGCGAGGGATTCAAGGATGCTATTGTCCTGCGGGAGAGCAGGGGGGAACCCCAAAAGGCATTAAACGCCAAAGAGGCTCCCAGAACCATCTGAGAACCGCTTGTACCTGCTGACTGAACCAACAGCCTTGTTTAACACACCTTTTTATTAAAAAGAGCAGGTTTCATTCTCCATTACATTTAATAATGCCACAGCTGTTTCCATACAGCTCTTAAGCGGGATTACTTTTTCAAAAGAGAATTCGTATATGTTTTGAATCTTTTTCGCTAACGTTAATGGATGATCATAGATATGAACCGCTTGAATGACATCGGCAATCTCTGTTTCGTAGCTTTCATTTTCTAAATCGAATGGGTTCCATTCCGTTAGGATATCAACCAGCTTTAAGTTTGTTTGAATATCTTTCCTCATATCGATAGCCCTATTTTAGAACATACTCGGCAAGTACACTTTGCAGCTCATAGATATTTAAGTTTTTATTAAATTGCTTTTGGAGAGCCTGTGCACTGCCGGAAATCCAAATTTTTAATTCAGCATCCAAATCAAAATTGCCGGCAGTCTCAATACTGAAATGAGTGATGCTTTTATATGGAATCGAATGGTACTCCACCTTTTTGCCGGTTACCCCTTGTTTATCCACCAAGATAAGACGTTTATTCGTAAAGATAAATAGATCACGAATCAACTTATAGGCCCGTTCGATTTGCTCATTTGGTGCTAAAACCTTTGCAAAATCATTTTGCACCTCCGTCACATTCACTTCAGAGGCATTTCCCATTAATCCATCTAAAAATCCCATCCATACCACTCCTTTATGCTGTTGATTTCTTCATTATACAAAACTGCCCAAACATAAAAAAGCCAGACGTGAAAACAATGCCACGCCTGGATCCTAGGATTATTTTTCAAGCCAGTTTGTATGGAAGGTTCCTTCCTTATCAATCCGCTCGTAAGTATGGGCACCGAAATAGTCCCTTTGTGCCTGCAGAAGATTGGCAGGAAGAACTGCCGTACGATAGCTGTCATAATATGCAAGGGCACTTGAAAGGCCTGGAACAGGAATTCCTGCTTTGACAGCCATTGCCACCACTTCACGTGCTGCATCCTGATAATCTGCGGTAACAGATTGGAAATAAGAATCCATGAGGAGATTATCCAAATCAGGATTGCGATCATAGGCATCCATGATATTTTGCAGGAATGCCGCACGGATGATACAGCCTCCGCGGAAGATTTTTGCAATCTCACCTGGTTTTAAATCCCAATTATATTCTTTGGAAGCTGCTTTATATTGGGAGAAACCTTGTGCATAGGAAATAAGCTTACTGAAATACAATGTTTTGCGGATTTGCTCAATAAATTCTTTCTTATCACCATTAAATTGGTTCTGATTAGGCCCCTTTAATACCTTGCTGGCTTTCACACGCTCGTCTTTCAAAGCAGACAGATAGCGGGAAAAAACAGATTCGGTAATCATGGTTAATGGTACACCAATATCAAGGGCATTTTGGCTTGTCCATTTACCGGTACCCTTTTGGCCCGCACGGTCAAGAATCATCTCGACTAATGGATTGCCTGTTTCAGGGTCCATTTTTGTGAAGATATCTGCCGTAATTTCAATTAAAAAGCTGTCAAGCTCCCCTTGATTCCATTCCTTAAATACCTCATGCAGTTCGTTTACGGACAAACCAAGCAGTGATTTCATTAAATGGTAGGACTCACAAATAAGCTGAATGTCGCCATATTCAATCCCATTATGAACCATTTTCACATAATGTCCTGCTCCATCCGGGCCGATATATGTACAGCATGGTTCTCCATTTACTTTTGCAGAAATAGCAGTAAGTAACGGTCCAACAGCATCATAAGCTTCTTTCTGTCCGCTCGGCATAATGGCCGGGCCTTTTAATGCCCCTTCCTCACCGCCGGATACCCCTGCACCGATAAACAGAATTCCTTTATCCGCAAGCTCTTTGTTTCTGCGAATCGTATCTTGGAAGTATGTATTGCCGCCATCGATGAGAATGTCGCCTTTTTCTAAATATGGAAGAAGTGATTCAATGGCTTTATCAGTGATGACACCCGCATTGACCATTAATAATATTTTCCGCGGACTTTCAAGTGATTGGATGAATTCTTGAATATTCGCCGAACCAACGATATTTTTTCCTTTATTATGTTCTAAAATTTCGTTTACTTTTTCTTCAGAAAGGTCGTATATGGAAACAGAAAAGCCCTTGCTTTCAAAGTTCAGTGCAAGGCTTCTTCCCATAACTCCTACACCAACCACACCTATTTGTTGTTTACCCAATCTGAACCATCCTTTCGTGGTGTTATTTTCGCTTATTTTAGTATTCACCTTATGAAAAGCATTCATCCTTGTAATGTTCCTCTTTCCCTTGCTGCTATTGAATCACTTTTCATCCGTTACTCATTTTACATGAATCAGGCTATTTTAAATAATATTTTGATTCAGCAGTCTAGTAATATTAATGACAAAGAAAAAACCTGTCCCCTCAGAACAAGTTCCTTCTTTAAAAAATCCGGTTATTTCTTATCCTTTTTTCCTTTGCTTCGCTGCCCATGATACGGATAAGCCGTTTGAGATGGATATCCTTGTGGAGTGCCGCCCATCATTCCTGGGAAGCCTTGATGGCCGCCCATTTGTGGATATTGCTGGTATCCGCCAGCAGTCTGCGGATAATGAGGAAAACCGCCTGATTGAGGATATCCTCCCATTTGTGGATAGCCGCCCATTTGAGGGTATCCTCCCATTTGCGGGTATCCTCCCATTTGTGGATAGCCTTGATAGCCGCCCATTTGCGGATAACCCATTTGCCCCATTAACTGGCCAAACATTGGGTTAAATTGTCTTTTTCCCATGTAAATCCCTCCTATTTATTCTCATGGTAGTGTATGTACAATTTTTCGGATAAGCATAGATTTGTACCCATATAAAGAAAAAAAGGGCACTTTTCCTTGTTGGAAAATGCCCTTATTAACCTATTACCGGCTTAATTTTTAAGTGATTTCTGTTTCCCTCTTAATCGTCCTGTGATTCCTTTTGTCCTGGTTTCTTTTTATCAGTGGAAATTTCACCGCAGGCAATGCGTTTTCCGGAATTACCGGCTGGCTGGCTCATCCCATCATCTTTCCCCTGGTGAATGACAATGGATGTCCCTTCTTTTGTAAACAATGATTTTTTTCCATCTGATAGTGTGACATTAGGTGCCATCAAATCAATGCTGACAGAGCCATCATCTTCTACAATTAAGTTTGGCAAATCACCTGCATGAGATCCTTTGGGATGGAGAAGGCCATGTTCTTTACTTTCCGGGTTAAAGTGGTCACCCGCAGATTTAAAATCTGGTGCCTTACATTTCCCTTTGTTATGAATATGAATCGCATGTTCACCCGGAGGCAGCCCTTTTACTTTGCCGGTCAGTTTTACGCCCCCTGACTGTTCCTGCAGTTCAATCGAGCCAAGCGAATCCCCAGCCGCATTATACATCTTCACATTTGTTTTCGTGACATCCTTTTCCATACAGCCTGTCAGTAAAAGGAGCGGAATGATAGCCCAAATTTTCTTCAAGTATACAACCCCCAAAATCGACAATTTGTCTCTAGTATAGGCAAACGGCTGGACACTTATTCGGAATGAAGAAGTCAGTAAAAATAAAAAAGAAGAACAGCCGGAATTAACTGTTCTTATCTGTTGATTGATTATTTAAAATTTGTTCTTCAAACTTCTTCGCTTTTTCTTCTTCCTTTTTGGAATGTTTCATAATTAAAAATGTTGCAATCACTGCCCCTATCAGGAATATACCAAAAGTAATCGCGGCAGGAATATATTCTCTTTTATCCTCTGGAAAATATAAAAACAAGGACAATACTAACGAATGAAACATCTTTTTACTTCCTCTCTTTAAAGGACCTTATCAAGAGTCATTATATCAGTAAAAAGGGAATCATTCCAAGTGACAGGTTATTTCAATACTTTTATCTTCTGAATGACGACGTCTTCTTTCGGTTTGTCTTTCGCGTCAACTGGAGTATTGGCGATTTTATCAACAACATCCATTCCTTCAATCACTTGCCCAAAGACGGTGTGGCGGTGATCAAGCCATGGTGTGCCGCCATATTTATCATAGACATCAATCATTTCCTTTGGATACCCTGCCTTTTCCATCTGCTCTTTCATGGATGGATCAAGCTTGCTGCTTTGTACGATGAAAAACTGGCTGCCATTTGTATTCGGGCCAGAGTTCGCCATCGATAATGCCCCTCTTAAGTTAAATAGATTATTTGAAAACTCATCCTCAAATGGGGTATCCCAAATACTTTCGCCGCCGGTTCCATTGCCATTTGGATCACCGCCCTGGATCATAAAGTCTTTAATGACACGGTGAAAAATTAAACCATCATAATAGCCTTCTTCACCATGCTTGACGAAGTTTTCTACAGCTTTTGGAGCATATTCCGGAAATAGCTTTATTTTAATATTCCCCATCGATGTTTGCATTTCAACCAGTCTTTCGTTCTCTGCTACCTCTTTTGATGCTTGAGGATAAACGGAATTTGCCACTTTTTGATCTCCTTCTTTCTGCTCTGTTTTGGATGCGGAACTCGTTCCATTTTCCGGTTTGGTTTTATTGCTTGTCCCACATGCGGAAAGCACGAGAACAATGACGAAAAGAGTAACTAGATTTAACAGGCTCTTCCTCATATATCTTTCCTCCAAATCTCACTTTATTACACTATGTTTTTCATTTTAACGTTTTCATACTAAAATGGAAGTAGTAAACCACTGGTTAGGAGTGTTTTGATATGGCAGAACTAGAAATTGGTACAATTGTCACAGGGATTTATAAGACAGGTAAATATATCGGAGAAATTACTGAAATACGCCCGCAGCATTATTTAGTTAAAGTACTCGGGGTTTTAAAGCATCCGATGCAAGGGGACTTACACAGCCCGAAAGATGCGGATGTCCTGATTTTCCATGAGCGCCGTGCCCTCGCCTTTAGGGAGCAGACCAATATTCCAAAGCAGATGGTAAAACCTTTTGAGGGTGAAGTCCCTCATTACAAGGAGTCACTTAAAGAGGCTGTTGAAAAAATGAAGCAGGAGCTTGAAGAAAAACCATCAGATTGGGCAAAATTAAGTCTGCAGGCCATTGAATCTTTAGAAAAGGATTATTTTAAATAATAGCTTGGGCCAAGGGTGTCACTAAACACAAGACAGGCTGGTGAGAAGGCTGTTTTTTCCCTTCTTCAGATCCCTCTTGTGACCTTGAGCCCATTGGAAGCAGGACCATTCCAGAAATCTTAAAATAGTAAATGGCCAAATCGTTTTAAGTGATTTGGCCATTTAAGCAAATTCATTTAATAATTTGGAGAAATCCACCCGGTCTCCAATAGTTGTTGGTTTCGGTTTTTCTAAATAACGTTTATCCTTTTCCACGAGCTTGAATATATTGTAGGTAGTCAAAGCATCATCAAGTGCACGATGATGCCGGCCTGTCCCTTCCTTTCCATATTCCTGAACAGCCTTCCACAGACCTGTTTGATTTTGGTCTCCAAAGAAACGTTTATATTCCATGGAAAGATCTAATTCATGGGCATGGAATGGAAATTTAACCCCAGCATGAAGACAATTATGCCTTAGCACTTTCATATCCATATTTCCCCAAGTAACAATGGTAGTTTCTAAATGATTTTTATTAAATTCCTCCAGTTTTCGGATAAAATCATAAAAGGACAGCCCAGAGTCCACTTGCTGCTGTGTAATATGTAAGAATGACTTACAACGTTCAGATAGTTTAGGGAATTTAAGAGGAGTAACATACGAGGAAAACTGTTCAACGATCTGCTCATCCACGACCAAGACAGCCCCCACCTCAATAATTTCTGGATAAAAGTCCTTCATTCGAACCTTTCTCTCAGGCATTGAAAATTCAAAATCAATAAACAAATACTGCCGTTTTCTCATCATTTCCACCCCCTATTTATTACATAAATTGTTTAGTACATTATATAGAGAAACATGTACAAAAAACTGTGCTTTTTGCTATTTTTTTATTTCTTTTATTATAACAGATTTCAAGAGTGATTTTTTTAAATTTTTCTACAATGGAACGAAAAAATGGAGGCCGGGGGAGCCTCCATTTTTTCGTTTTATTTATTTTTATTCTGCATTTACGGGCAGTAAGACCCCCGCTACAAGACAAAGCACAAGCAGGAAGTATAAGCGGGGGATAACTTCCCGTAAATACCCGAATGGTTCAACTAACAATCAGCGGGGGTTGGGAAAACCCCAACTTATTGAAGTTTCACTTTATTTATTAATAACAGCCATTGTACATCTAGAGACACAGATTAGACGGTCCTGTTCATCTGTTATTTTGATATCCCATACCTGTGTTGTTCTGCCGCGGTGAAGCACTGTTCCTACAGCCGTGACAACCCCTTCCGCTTTCGGACGGACATGATTGGCATTGATTTCAAGACCAGCAACCCCCTGCGTTTCCTTGTCCACCAGTTCATAGGCACCAAGACTAGCAACCGTCTCTGCCAATGCAACCGATGCACCTCCATGAAGGATTCCAAACGGCTGGCGCGTTCTTTCATCAACCGGCATTGTGGCAATAACCTTTCCCTCTCCTACATGTGTTAGTTCAATTCCTAGAGCTGCGATTAATGTGTTTTCTATCATGTTTCTTCCTCCGATATTAAATAGTTTCATTACAACTATTCTTTTTTACATTCTTATTTTCCTCTTTTAAAAAGGCTGTTTTCGTAAACTATGTTGTTATGCCAAGTTTATTCTATTTAGGAATAAGCGGACTCTGCGAAAAAGCTGGATTACAGGATAGCCCCCTTGGAAGTAAAAAATAAGCGGAAGTTTTCCCGTTATTTGCAAAATTAAGAGCTTAAATAGTAAAAAATAAGCGGAGTTTTTTCCGTTATTCAATGAAAAGCACCCGATTTTAGCAGTTTAAAATCAAATAAGGGAAATTCCTCCGTCTATTTCAGCTAATTAACATCCAATTTCCTAAATAAGGGGAATTTCTACCTCTATTTTTTGAACGAATCTTAAAAAGGGGTGCAAAAAGCAACAATCTTTTAGAAAAGAGCCTTTAAAAAAGAAAAAACAGCCGCAGCTGTTTTTTCGTTACTAGTAATATCCAGGATAACCACCAAAGCCAGGATATCCTCCATAACCTGGATAGCCATAGCCATAGCCAAATGGCGGGCGCATTACAGTAGAAGCTCCCCAAGCGCCCCCGATACCACCGCCTATTAATCCTCCTAAAAAGCCAAGTCCGCCAACCGCTAACAGCGGCCATCCCCAGCCTCCAATAAACCGTTGATCAGCAACCGGATATGCATTTCGATAATAATAAGGGTGCATAAAAGGCCTTACCTCCTTTATATTTGCCTATACTATTTCATATGCGGGGAGGGGCCATTTGGAGTGGGCGGGCTATATATCCAGTGCCAGATTTTTATATTTTAGTTTACTGAGGACAACCCGCTCGGTTTTTTTCCTCTTTGAGTTCTCTTGATCCTTTTATGAGGACAACCGGCTCGCCTTTTTCCTGTTTAATGTTCTTATGATCTCTTCATGAGGACAAATCGTTCGTTTTTTTCCTCTTTAAGTCCTCATAAGCAATTCCTTAAATCCTTATTTTTCAATCGGTTCAAATCGTTCCACAAACAGTGCCAGTGTTCGAACCATTACCCCTGTGGCGCCAGCCGGGCCAAGGTCGCAGGCTTTGGATGTGGTGGCGGTTCCAGCGATATCTAAATGGACCCATGGGGTGTCTTCGGCAAATTCACCAATAAAGGCACCAGCGACAATGGCATGGCCTTCACGTCCTGGTGAGTTATTTAAATCTGCCACCTGGCTGCTCTTCACCCGCACTTTTTCGGACTCAAACAATGGCAGCTGCCACATTTGTTCACCAGCTTCCATGGATGCTTCCAGTACTTGTTCATATAATGGTTCATAATTTGTCATTGCCCCGGTTGTATGAAGTCCGAGCGCTGTAATGACACCACCGGTTAAGGTCGCGATATCAACCAAATATTCAGCTCCATGATGTTTCGCATAGGTAATGCCATCAGCAAGCACTAATCGTCCTTCAGCATCTGTATTTAACACTTCAATGGTCTTACCGCTCATGGATGTAATGACATCATCCGGCTTAAAAGCTCCACCGCTGATCATGTTATCGGTTGAAGGAATAACAGCAACCACGTTCTGCTCTGGTTTAAGCTCCCCGATGATTTCCATTGCTCCCAGAACAGCGGCAGCACCGCCCATATCCGTCTTCATTCCGACAATACCGGCCTTCGTTTTAATTGAATAACCGCCTGTATCAAAGGTAATTCCTTTCCCAACTAAACCAATGACGTCCTTCCATTCCTCTTTACCTTGATATTTTAACACGATCATTTTTGGCGGCTCTGCAGAACCTTTGTTGACAGCTAATAACGCCCCCATGCCAAGCTTTTCAATTTCGTCTTTGTCTAAAATCTCTACTTCAAAATCATATTTAGCGCCAAGTTCTGCAGCATAGTTTGCCAAATCAGCTGCCGTCAGCATATTCCCTGGGGTATTCACAAGCGTTCTTGCAGAATTCGTTCCCTTTCCGAACGTATAGCCAACCGTTAAAGAAGCCTTAGCCTCGTCTGCCTCTGCTTTATCACTATATATAGTAAGCTCTGAAAGCTTTCTCTCCGGTATATTTGATTTTTGCCTGTATCCATTATATTGGTACATGGAAAGTACAGCTGCTTCACTTAACGCATGGGCTGCATCTAACTGATCTATTTTTTCCGTTACAAAAGAATCTAAATAAACAGCCGCCTCTGTTAATTGATTGCTCTGGATTTCTTTAAACAGTCTGCCAAACGCCTCACGCATCTGATCAAAGGACAGCTCCTTTTCCTTACCAAGGCCGACAAACCAGAGTCTTTTGGATCCTATTTTGCCTAAACTATGTACTTTGCTGATGTGTTTAACTTTTGCTGAAATATCACCTGATTTTACGAGCTCTGTCAGCTGTCCATGAAAACTTTCATCCAATTTAGCCAGCGACCCGGAAAACTTCTCGGGTTTATCAATTAGTCCAATCACCAACCCTTCATGTTCAGCCGTTAAATCTAATTCTTTCTTTACCTGAAACATATCAAGCCACCTCCACATTATTCGTGTTCCATTATAGTCAAAAAATTAGTTTTAATCATCTTCCATGTATAAGACCAATGCTGGAAGCTTTGGCAGTTCATCAATTCTTTCATAGGGAATGCTGTCAATATCTTTCGGGAAAGTCATCAAGCATTCTTCTATAAACGGATAGACTTTTTCCAAATCAAGGCCCCAATGCTTCGGCCGGTATTCTTGTAAATAATAATAAGCCGTCAGCATCATCATTCTCGCACCTTTTACATTTCCATATTCATAGTGGTAAATCGCGACACTCATCTGCAATAATCCTTTTAAAAATAAATTCTGTTTGTCAGTCATCCACATTTCTTCCAATAAATCATGACATGTATAATAATCGCCTTCATTAAAGCTGACAAAAAACTCATAATACTCGATTGGATAATCCTCCACTATCAGGTCCCCGCTTTCCTGCATCCTTCTCTTTATTTTAAGAAATAGTGAATGGGAACGCAAAAAAACAGGCATTGCCCGCCTGTTTTATCTTTTTTCAGATTTAATATATGCCTGTCTGAAGACCTGCATGGCTTTATCTTCATTTAATGCCTGCAGCTGCTGTTCCGTTAATTTTCCATTCCCTTTTTGGACAACATAAACATCAACCTGTTTTTTCCCCCAAAAACGATACACATCATCAACTGTTTCAAAATAAAGGTCTAATTTATTTCCTTTAATTGCACCGCCTTTATCAGCGACAACACCATAGCCATAATCAGGGATAAATAGAATGGTGCCGATTGGGAACACAGTTAAATCTGCTGCAATGGTAGAATACAGGTCACGTTTCACTTTCACACCTGAGTAAGTGATTCCATATTCAGGATGACTTTTATTTTTTCCTGTAGATTCATAGCCTGCCGTGTAGCCTGTTGCCGTCACAGTATGTTTAGGATATTTGGACCAATCAAATGCATCTTCCAAATTAGCTGTCCCTGATACATTTTCGCTGGCAGAAAGAGCATTTGTGAAATGGTGGACTAAAGTTTTAGCGTTCACACCTGATAGGGATTCATAAGTTACTAATAATGCCATAATAAAAAGACATGTCATTGCCAAACGTATTGCCCAATTTTTCATTTTATTCATTAAAATTTTCACTCCTCCCAAAATATTCATTCCCAAGATGGAAGGAATTATTCAAAAAAGAAGTGGTAATCCTTTAAAGGTATAAAAAAAAAGACCTTCGCTAAGAAAGCAACAGGTCATTAAAACATTTGATATCCATTTTTTCTTAAAAGTTTGATCGTAATTCCGGATGCTATAGCTCCTGCCAGCCCGCTCACTAAAATGATAATATCTGCAGAAGCCAATGAACTAAATCGGTGCCCCAATTCTACGAAGGCATGTTTGCTGTCAGTAAAATAATCAAGAAATCTTACTTTATCTATGATTAAAATTGCAACAATTGGGTAAATTATTGCCATAATCCATGTCATTCGGAGAATCATATTTAAAATGAAGCCAATTCCAAAAAATAAAACAAAAAATAACAATATCGATATCAATAATACGACAATGTTCATTGAAATCCCCCTTTTTACATCATTCTTTAGTGTAACTGAACGTATGAAAGGGAGTCAATGAAATAATGATGACAGCAGAAAAAAGGCAGGCACTTTTTAATACCTGTCCTTAAGAGAATATTAAAATAAATTAAATTTCCCTTTCTTCAATACCAGAGATGTTCCGCCTATCATAAAAAGAGCACGATTATCCACAGCTTTCTTCATTATGGATGCTGCCATACCCGTCAGTTTCTTCCCGAAAACAACCCCTATTGCATCATCATCGCCAAGCGAGCAAATGGTTCCTTTACTATCAAACTTGAATGTCTCGAGCTGCGGCATATTGCGGATTAAGGCGATAATATTACGGGCCGTTACTTCCCCTTGCTGCATGGCTATTTGTGCGGTCGGCGGAAAAGGACGATTGTTTTCTTCATTAATGATTAAAGAGCAGTCACCAATGACAAATACATCCTCAAATCCAGGCACTCTTAGATCAGGCTGTACCTTTACCCGCCCCCGCATTGCTTCGATTCCGGATTTTTCGATGATGGAATTTCCGCGTACGCCGGCAGCCCAGACAACCGTGGAAGCTTTAATCTCCCATGGCTCTTCATCACCTTTGGCCACTAAAATACCTTCTGGAGTCGCTTCCTTAATGGCTGTACCGATTAAAAACTCTACCCCTCTCCGCTGTAATTGGGAAACGGCATAGTTTACCAACTCTGGATCAAAACCAGGAAGTGCGGTTGGAGCTGCCTCTACACAAATAATTCTTACCTTTTGCTGATCTATATCATATTCCTGGCAAAGTTTCGGAATTCGTTGCGTTAATTCACCTAGGAATTCAATTCCTGTAAAGCCGGCACCGCCGACGACAATCGATAGGCGGTTATCATTCTTCTCTTCCTCCATCTGATAAACTGCAAATTGGTACTCAATATGCTCCCTGATTTGGCGTGCTGAATTCACATTTGTAATCCCTAAGGCATATTCTTTTAAACCCTTAATCCCGAATGTTTCCGGCTCTCCTCCAAGGGCAATCACCAGGTAGTCATATTCGACTTCCCCTTTTTCTAAAATCACTTTCTTTTCATCTTTATTAATTTCCATAACAGTGTCTTGGATAAAGTGAACTTTGCTACTGTCCAGTACATGATGGATATCATAGCGGACTTTATCATGATGCAATGTGCCGGCCGAAGCTTCGTGAAGCCAAGTTGTCTCATAATGATAATTATTTTTGTTTACTAAAACTATTTCTGCTTCATTAAATCCCATCATTTTTTGCAAACGAACAGTTGTTAACAATCCTCCATATCCAGCACCAAGAATGACGATTTTTGGTTTCCTCATCTTTATCACTGCCACCTTTTTATTTTTTTAGTGCATTCTTATTAACTGGGAAAATGTTTGTGATGAATTTCACGAATGGATGCATAGAAATAATCATAATCTGACATTAACAAAGAATACTGTTTCATCTGGCATAAAAAGGAGAGCATTTTCCCTGCTTTTTCATAAGAGCACACTTTAAATTGTCACAAAATTTAAACAATATCCTTTAATACATCTTATGCTGTTTTAGTATTTATTTCAAGTATTTTCATACAATTCCATAAATATAATATACTAAATTATCTTTTTTGAAACTTTTATGAATATTGCCAGAGTAAAGTACAATTATTTCCATTTTATGGTATTGTGGTAGATGGGGAATTTATTACTTGTTAGGGGGGTACATAAATGCTGGAAGATCAGAAGCTTTATGATATTACCATCATTGGCGGCGGCCCCGTTGGTCTTTTTACTGCCTTTTACGGGGGTATGAGACAAGCAACCGTAAAGATCATCGAAAGCCTTCCACACCTGGGCGGTCAATTATCTGCGCTATATCCTGAAAAATATATTTATGATGTTGCCGGTTTTCCAAAAATCCTTGCACAGGAATTGATTAATAACTTAAAAGAACAAATGGCAAAGTTTGAACCAACGATTGTGCTTGAACAATCCGTTGAAAAGCTTGAAAAACAGGAAGATGGGACATTTAAATTAACAACCAATAAAGAAATTCATTATGCAAAAACAGTTATTATTACTGCAGGCAATGGTGCATTCCAGCCGCGCCGTTTAGAATTGGAAAGTGCAAGACAATATGAACGAAGAAACCTTTACTATTTTATTAATGACCTTAACCAATTTGCCGGTCAGAAGGTTGTTGTATTTGGCGGCGGTGATTCTGCAGTTGACTGGGCCCTTATGCTTGAACCTATTGCTGAAAAAGTAACCATTGTTCACCGCCGTAATAAATTTCGTGCCCATGAACACAGTGTCGAAAACCTCTTTCATTCAAAAGTAGATGTAAAAACACCATTTGTTCCGGCAGAATTGATTGGCGATAATGCAGGCATCCGACAAGTTGTCCTTGAATCTGTAAGCGACAAAAGCAAAGAAACGATTGATGTTGATGCAGTCATCTGTAACTATGGTTTTGTTTCTTCCATTGGACCGATCAAAAATTGGGGTTTTCACATTCAAAAGAACTCCATTATCGTGAATTCCAAAATGGAGACAAATATCCCGGGAATTTATGCTGCAGGTGATATCTGCACGTATGAAGGCAAAGTAAAATTAATTGCTTCCGGTTTTGGCGAAGCCCCGACAGCCGTAAACAATGCAAAAGCATACATGGATCCAAAAGCAAGAATTCAGCCATTGCATAGTTCTTCTATGTTTGATCATTAGTTATACAAAAGGCGTCCAAATCATGGACGCCCTTTTACTGTATATTGTTATCATTCTTCAGAAGCTTTCAGCTGTTTTCCATCCAACTTATTCCTGCCTGTTTAGACTCTGTTTGGCTTATATTAGAAAAGAGACTTGTCACACAGACAAAGCCTCTTTTTAGAACCAATGAAATGCATTAATATCCCCAAGGAATGACAATACTGCCGGTAACAGAGAAATAAAGCTTAACCTTTTATCAGATTTACCAGAAAATGATATATCTAATCTGCTGGATTCCTTCACTTCTCCATTACTGCTCTTGTGTATATTCCTTTCAAATTTAATAAACATTTCGTATTCCCCCCGATATGTATTTTTGTTAGTAAAGGGGGTCATTGTATTAAACCGCCTTTACATCAACTTCTGATTTTTCAATCAGGATTCAAATGAATCAAAAGTTGATATGTATACAAAATCAGGATTTACTGCTGATTTAGTTAAAATAAATCTTTTGTGTTTTTTTACATATCTCGGGTTAACTATTCGGAATATTTGGTTCTAAATAAATATAGCACGTTTGACCTATACCGGCAATATTAAAAAAATACTTAATAATAGTGAAAAAATCAGTCCTCAGCTCTCAACCCTTATTAGCGGCAAATGACTATTTATTAGCGAATTCAGCTCATTTATTAGCGAGTCCAAGCCTTCTATTCGCGAATCCCCAATTTAGCGGGTTGTTCAATTCGGCACAAAGGCTAATTCCGCGGGTTTTGGCCTTGATTATGCGGATTTGCTCATTAATTCCGCGGGTTGGGCCATTGATTCCGCGGGGGTCTGCTCCTTGATTCCGCGGGTTTGCTCTATGAAAGACTGTTTTCGCCTGCCCGAACCCCGTTTTGTCCTTCATCACCTCTATGAAAGACTGTTTCCGGATTCTTGAACCCCGTTTTGTCCTTCATCACCTCCATGAAAGACTGTTTTCGGATTCTTGTTCCTGGTTTTGTCCTTCATCGCTTGGATGAAGGACTATTTCCGGATTCTTGAACCCCGTTTTGTCCTTCATCATCTCTATGAAAGACTGTTTCCGGATTTTTGAACCCCATTGTGTCCTTCATCACCTTCATGAAAGACTGTTTCCGGATTCTTGAACCCCGTTTTGTCCTTCATCACCTTCATGAAAGACTGTTTAAGGATTCTTGAACCCCGTTTTGTCCTTCATCACCTTCATGAAAGACTGTTTTCGGATTCTTGTTCCTGGTTTTGTCCTTCATCGCTTGGATGAAGGACTATTTCTGGATTCTTGAACCCCGTTTTGTCCTTCATCGCTTGGATGAAGGACTATTTCCGGATTCTTGAACCCCGTTTTGTCCTTCATCCGCTGCATTTCCGCCGAATCCTCTGTTATTTCCGCGCCCCCCTGAAAGTAAGAATATTTAAGTGCCGCATAATCCTATGAAGGTCCTGCGCTTTTCTTCAGATGCGTTCGATTTTTATCCATAAAAAAACCTTCCCGATTAGTAATGTTTTGGCATTAACTACCGGGAAGGCAAAACACATCCTATTTGCAGATGTTGGTTTAAGTCATCTTTTTAGTCTTGTGTACACTCAGTATTTTATTAGCATTCTTCCGGTGTGCCGGCATTTACTGCAGTGCGGAATGAGGATCCGCAGCCACAGGATGCAATAGCATTCGGATTATCGATGGTAAAGCCGCCGCCCATCATGGACTCTTTATAATCAATTTTCGTACCGTTGAGAATGGGGGCACTTTCTTTATCCACTATGATCTGAATTCCAAATTGTTCAGACTTGAGATCATCTTCTTTAACTTCATGTTCAAACCCCATGCCATATGATAATCCGCTGCATCCGCCGCCTTGTACACCGACGCGAAGAAATGCACCTTCTTCTTCATTATGTTTCATCATTTCTTTAATGTGCAGTGATGCTGCTTCTGTTAAAATAACGACATCTTTACTCAAGAAATTCCCCTCCTGACTTTATTGCTTTTCATATAGTATAACACCGTTTTATAAAGGCACAAATGTTTAAACCTTATAAACAGTATATGAACCAAAATCAAAAAGGAGAGCATCTGCTCCCCATCTATCTAAAACATCGGATTTTCTTCCAGGTATTGATAAATGTTATCTACCAATTCATCTGGTGTCTCTCCAGTTACCACTTCTCCATTAACAAGAGCATACAAATTTCTTGCGCATATCCCGCAATAGCTTAGGCAGCCGTATTCAATAACATCCAAATTAGGATCTTTTTCTAATTTTTCAAGTGCCTTTTGTGACCCTGAAGCGAGATTGCTGACACAGAATTCTATGATCGGTTTAAACATATTTTCACCTCTCCACCACTACATATCCTACTATTTTTCGACAACAACGTCAAATACCATGTTACTGGTATATTTGTCAAGATATTTCCCTTTAAGTGTTGTTATTTTGACACAATTTCGATATACTCATATTTGTGTGTTAAATAGGGAGAGTATATTTGAATAATATTTCTGAAGAACTTTTTTATTTTTGAAACGGCTAAATATGACAAATAGTAAAACCTTCAAAATGCTTCGCAAAGGGGAATTTAAATGAAAAATCTTGTTATTCTCGGGGGCGGCTATGGCGGCATGAAGATTTTAAGTGAACTTCTGCCTAATAATCTGCCTGAAGATGTTTCAATTACCATGGTTGATCGTGTCCCATACCATTGTTTAAAAACGGAATACTATGCATTGGCGGCTGGAACTGTTCCAGATAAAGAGGTTCGTGTCGAATTTCCTGAGCACCCAAAATTGACGGTAAAATATGGTGAAGTAATCGGTGTCAATGCTAAAGAAAAAAAGGTCCTTCTAAAGGATGATGAGTCCATTTCCTATGATGACCTGGTCATTGGTTTAGGCTGTGAGGATAAATATCATAACGTTCCTGGTGCAGAACAATTTTCGTTTAGTATCCAGAGTATCGAAAAATCACGTAAAACCTATTCAGCCTTAAATAATTTGGGACCTGGATCTATTGTCGGCATTGTCGGGGCCGGCCTAAGCGGCGTTGAACTTGCAAGTGAGTTGAGCGAGAGCCGCGGAGATTTAAAAATAAAATTATTTGATCGCGGTAACCATATTCTTTCAGCCTTTCCAGACCGTTTAAGTAAATTTGTTGAAGGCTGGTTTAAAGAACATAATGTTGAAATTATCAATCATTCTAATATTACAAGAGTAGAAGAAAATACACTTTATAATAATGACGTACCAGTAAAATGCGATGTTATTGTTTGGACTGCTGGTATTCAAGCAAATAAAGTTGTCCGGGATATGGAAGGCGAAAAGGACCGTTCCGGACGGATGGTCATCACTCCTCGCCATCACCTGCCAAATGATGAACATATTTTTATTCTTGGTGACTGTGCCAGCCTGCCGCATGCCCCAAGTGCTCAGCTAGCAGAAGGTCAGGCCGTACAAATTGTCGAGGTTTTACAAAAGCGCTGGAATGGAGAAGAACCTCCGGCTGAATTCCCGCCAATTAAGCTGAAGGGTGTACTCGGATCTCTTGGAAAAAAACAAGGATTTGGAATGATGGCAGACCGTGCCATTACCGGCCGGGTTGCACGTCTATTAAAATCCGGTGTCCTTTGGCTTTATAAATTCCATAATGGATGATAAAAAAACAAGCATTCCGAAATGTAAAATGTACCCTATAGTATAGACACTTTAAAAAAGTGCTCTTTCTATAGGGTATTTTTTGTATAATTTAAAGAACAACATAGAGATATACATGGAGACGGAGAATTATGAGTAAAAAACTGTTTACAGAGAAAGACATCGCAACACTATCTAAGAACCGTTATGTTAAGACAGTAAGTTC
>NZ_JAMBNQ010000079.1 GCF_023715155.1 Neobacillus mesonae | reverse complement strand
GTAAGCCCGTATTCAAACAACGCATATAAAACGGCAGCATCTCCTGGTACAATCAAGGTATTAATTTAAAGGAGGTGCTTTTCATATGCCGCAACAAAAGCTAACCATCGTCCCCGTTACATTACATACCGATAGCGAAAAAAATTCCGCATCAAATCCAGCAGCGGTCTCCTCAAATCCTACTTGCACGATCAAAGCAGGCAATACTGAAATTTCCTTCTTCAACGGTGTAGATGAGCACATAATCCAAACCGTTATGAGGGAGTTGAAAGATCGGTGAAACACGATTTTACAAGTGTGAAAAATATTTATATCATTTGTGGAAAAACGGACATGAGAAAAGGAATAGATGGGCTAGCAACACTGATCCAAGATTCTTTCGAACTTGATCCATATGGCGATTCTATTTTCTTATTTTCTGGATGGAGTAAAGATCGCTATAAATGTTTATATTTCGACGGTGATGGCTTCGCCATGCTTTATAAACGTTTGGATAACGGCAAACTCCAATGGCCAAAAGATGAAAATGAAGTTCGCAATCTTTCACAACAGGAGCTTCGCTGGCTCCTTGAAGGATTATCAATCCAGCAGCCAAAGGCGATTCTTCCATCAACAAAAGGTGTCTTTTAAATTCGTTAAAGCCCATTATTTTACCTTTATTCCACTGTTCGAACTCGTTATAATAAGAAGAGTGAATCCGAACAAAGAGTGGTGAATGATGTGACGAACGTTTCTTCTACAAGTGAAAATCAATTTGATAGATTAATTAGATTGCTTGAAGAGCAATTGGCTCATTCGAATCAACAAAACCAGGAACTATCTAAAAAATTGGATAAATCTTTAAAACAGAACGAAGCGTTAACCGAGCAAGTTCGCCATTTAACTAAGCTTTTATATGGATCAAAAACCGAAAAATCGAAATACAATACACCAGATGGGCAAGTATCACTATTTGAAGATGACCCGTCTTTTAATGAACCTGAGCAAACAGGAGAACAAAGCCAACAGACAATTTCTTACACTGTTGTACGAAAAGTTCAAAAGAAAAGACGGAATGATTCCATGCATGATGGTATTGAGGTAGAAGCTGTTCACCATCATCCGGAGAATACGTTTTGTGACTGTTGCCAAGGGCAAATGATTGAAATTGGCAGTACAATCGTGCGCGAAGAAGCAGAATTTATTCCTGCTAGAATGAAGAAAGTTCAACACATTGAACACGCGTATGAATGTAAAAAGTGCAAAGGCGATGCCTTTCAAAAGGCTCAAATAAAACGTGGTAAAGCGCCACAGTCTCCTATTCAACGAAGTATCGCAAGTCCTAGCGTACTTGCCAAAGTCATCTATGATAAATTTGTGCAATACTTACCCCTTTACCGTCAGGTAAAGGAATGGGATCGTTATGGCCTCAATACCAATGATAAGAACCTTTCCAATTGGGTTATTCGTGCATCACACGATTGGTTATTGCCTATTTACCTACGAATGAAAGATTTGATGATGGATAAATCTCTTTTACATATTGATGAAACATATGGACAAATCCTCTACCGATCCGATGGGAAATCTGGTCAAACAAATGCCTACAATTGGGTGGCGCGAAGTGTGCCATGCCAAGGACCACCCATGACTCTCTTTCATAGCGCATTATCACGATCTCGATCTGTCCTTGAAAGTTTCATAGAAGGCTTTTCTGGCACGATTGTTTGCGACGGTTATTCTGCCTATGATAAATTGGAGGGCATTACTTTCGCAAATTGTTGGGCGCATGTTCGTCGTTATTGGCTGAAAGCGGAAAGTAAAAATGGTCGAATTGGCGTGAGCTATTGTGATGATTTATATCGACTCGAAAGGAAATTTAAACATTTGTCTCCAAGTAAGCGAAGAAAAAAACGCCAAAAATACTCGAAGCCAATTGTAGATAAATTCCTTAAATGGGTTGAAAAATCACCATTTTACGGAAAAAATGCACTAGCGAAAGCAGCTGAATACACATTGAACAGGGCAAATGGTCTCAAAGCGTTCCTTAATGACGGGCGCATTGAAATTGATAATAATCCGGCCGAAAACGCAATCCGTCCTAACGTTCTAGGTAGAAAAAATTGGCTCTTTAGTGTTAGTGAAGCCGGTGCAAAAGCGAATGCCATTTGTTTGAGTATCGCAGAAACTGCCAAAAGTAACGGAGTTGATTTCTATGAATATTTAAAGAAACTTTTGACGGATCTACCGAACCTCAAAATCCAGCAAAACCCTGAAATTTTAAATCAGTACATGCCCTGGTCAAAAATGATCAAGGCAGAATGTAGCAAATAACTAAAATAAGCCGTAAAAATTTGATTAAAATAGTCAAGATTTACGGCTATTTGTGATGCGTACCCGAAGGTACGCTTGTTTTTTTATAGTTCGGGCTTAC
>NZ_JAMBNQ010000078.1 GCF_023715155.1 Neobacillus mesonae | reverse complement strand
ATGATCAAGGCAGAATGTAGCAAATAACTAAAATAAGCCGTAAAAATTTGATTAAAATAGTCAAGATTTACGGCTATTTGTGATGCGTACCCGAAGGTACGCTTGTTTTTTTATAGTTCGGGCTTACGGCAAAAGAACCATTACTGAAAATTAAAGAAGTTAAACAATTCCTTGGATACAAAAAAGCAAAAGAGTTAGAAGAAAAGGTATGTGAAGTCTGTAAAGATTTCCCATCATACGAAAAGAACCATATAGTAGACCAGTTGGTGAGAAGTGCCGAATCAGTTAAGAAGAGCATTGTCATTGCAGAGCAGCATTTCATTCGAGAAAAATTCAATCAGTATAGCATTGCAATTGGTTCTTGTAAGGAAGTGTCCACATGGTTGGAAATATCATTAGGGCAGCAATATATCTCACAGGAAAAGTTTGAAGAGCTGAATAAATTGTCATTATCCGTGGTGGGTATCTTGACGAAAACCTTAGCCAACATAAGTGCGAACGAAGGAAAAGGGATGGATCTTCCAAGTCCGTACACTCCTGATTCAAGAAATTTTGGAATATATAAAGATTCTCTATTGCTTGTTGAGAAAATATATAAGATGACAAGGCGAAGAGAATTTTGGGAGGATAAAGTTCTTGTGTTTGGCCTTCGAGATATGGCAGGGTCAGTGGCTGCTAATGTGTCAGAATCAAACCAACTATACATTCCAAGGAAGTTTAAGTTTCTCAATAATGCTCTGGAAGCAATGAGTGCTCTTGAAAGCCAGTTGCAAACATCTCTGAGTAAACAAATCATTGCGGTTGAGACTTTTTCTGAGATGGAAGAAATTGCGGGATCCATTAAAAGAAGAATTAAAAGGATTCTGAAAAATTTAAGTGATCAAAAATAGGATTAAATGATTTGAGGGATAAGAGAGGAAAGATTCCTTATCCCTTTGTTACTTCTGAGAAAAGATAATGGATTAATGTAATAAGGTACAGAATTGGACTTGAAAATATATGAAAATGTGCCTTAAAAAGTTATGTGTAGAGTTTTCGTTTTCTTAATTAAATTTATAACTACTAGAACCCGCATTCTATTGTTGAAGGAAATCTTGTCCTGTCTACATAACTTAGAGTTATTTTCAGAGATTATTTACCCAGCAATAGAAAGCTGCTGATGTCTTCGGTACAATTAGTTTAGGAGCATGAATTAATTTATCTGATTAATTTGAAAAGGATCATTCACAGAAGGATGGAATACTATGCCATATCATTTTGGGGTAAAGGTGATGGAAGGAAAACGAGGTTTAAAAATGACACGAGAAAAATACGCAATAGTGAACGACAGAAATTCATTAGTCAAATTTTCTGAGGACATTTACACCGATGAGGAAGGGAAATTTTACACGAATGAATGGTGCGAAAATCAGCTTAGGGATAGTTTGGAAAATTATGACTTGAACATGGAATATTTCTCTTTATTAAATCATGGTGAATTTTGTGAAGAAATAGAAGGGTTCCTTAAACGGAATAGACAATTCACTGAGGTGTATGACCTGAATTTGTATGATGGAAAATCGGGATATTACATGATGGTGCTCGATGAATATTCACAAGTATATATTGGTACAACGAATAATATTAAAAGACGTATTAGACAGCATTGGTCGAACAGCAAACCATTTGATCGACTTCTGTTTCCAATGGGTAACGTTGATTCTTCAATACTTTCAATAGATAGTTTTCGTGCTCTTGATACTACTAGAATTTATGTGTATGAAACAAACAAAACATTTACTGATGAAGATGAATTCATAATTCAATTTCCAGCTAAATTTTTGTGTAATAGGTTGGCCGGTGGAAAAATTACTGGTGGGTTACTCCAGGCAATTGCAATGATGAAAGAGCGAAATTTAAAGGGATAAAATGTTTTCCATTATGAACTTACTTATTTTTTGCAAACACCTCATAACTTGTTCAACTAACATTTCAGTCATATACAGTATGGTTTTTGGCTGTATTCGTCGTTAATAACAAATAGCCTATTTTCTTTCTATGTCTACATATCAACAATGATAAAAGGTGCAACAGATCAATGTTATGAAACTGGTACTGTATACAAGATTCAGGTTAGTTGAACAAGGAAATTAATCCTTATTATGAAGGTGAGTAAGGAAGCAAATACTTATTCCCCTCAAGTAAAGGAGACAAACCAATTTCAAGAGTTCAAGTTTACAGAATGATAAATAAGGTTACTGCTCTTGTGGAGTTGAGAAGGTTATTCCCATTCATTGAGAAAAACCTTTGGATATCATTTTTATAAGAAAACAAAGGGCGTTATTTCACTTTAACAATTATTGGACCATTCAACTCCCAAACACATTGAGATATATCGGAATAACTCAAGATAACATGTACGAAATCTTACTTGAATTTATTCTTTGAAAAAATTACAAGGTTCTTTTATTTATTTTTTCTTTCTCATTTCTTTTTTGTAACGGATGTATTGTTTATTATTCAAAACTATTCTCGTAATTGTTTCGTTACTTAATTTGTCCTGGTCTATGCCATAAATAATTTCGTCAATCAAATCTTCAAAAGTGGCAGAAGGCTTTTTCTTTTTTGCCTTCTTGAGAAATTTCTTCATATTATCAAATAAACTCGGTAAATTAACCTCACCATTTCTAAGGGGCAAATCCTCTAAAAAGTTATATTTATCCTCAATCTTATCTCTTAGTGCCACAATTAACATTGGAACACTTGCATTCCTTGCTTCTCTTTCGGAAGTATTATTCCAATTTGGGTAGCTCCGTATAACCTTATACTTTTTAAGGTATGCTACTCCAGTTGCTGAAAGTGGAGCGTTTTTCCTTTCTTTATTAAATGGTGGGTTATCTAGAGCTTTGGTAAAAATCTTTTCTAGGAGCAAAATGTCCGTCGTGTCCTCATCAGTTTCGTAAAAGATTATCTTATGACCATGGTTTCTAAAACTTGCCTTTCTTAAATGTTCAGAAATTCTTTTGTTTAGATTATATCTATATGGTGTAGAACCGACATAAAGACAATCCCCCAAAACATCATAAACAACGTAAACTCCAGCCCTTTGGGGGATATTCCATAAATCCCAAAAATAGTATTCTACTGGTTTTTTATAGGATACATTTGTTGCGTTAATTAAGGTACCACTATCCTTTTGTATGGAAAATCCGTTTATGTTTATTCGAGCCATATTCTTCCCTCTGCTTCCTGATAATATATTGAAGAAATAGAAAAAAGGAGAACTACAAACAGTCTTCAATCCTCAATTTCTAAATTCCAAAAAGGAGCATTCCTGTTAGAAGGATTTTCGGGGACTTGAACAAAAAGGAGCCCTCTTGGTATGATACGGGGTGTCAAATCGTGGCGAGATGACCCCTAACTTAGTTAACCAAGGAGGACTCCAAT
>NZ_JAMBNQ010000077.1 GCF_023715155.1 Neobacillus mesonae | reverse complement strand
AGTTTTGCCTTCAAGTCCTCCGCACGAAATCTCACGATACTCGCACTACCTGTCAGCTATACATTTCCGCCACAACGGCATGTTAGGGACTTGCACCCTTTAGAGCGAAGCGCTGCCAAGCGCACAAAAGAGGATGGTCTCTCATACCATCCTCTTTGTATTCCAATTCATAATCCTTCCTTTTTGCGATAGGACCTGGAAGTTTTTTTACGTTTACCACTTGCCCCTTTCCCCACAAATTCTCTGTTCCCTTTATAGTTTCTCATAGACTTTTCCTGATGCTTCTTGGAATATCTCGGTGCCTCGGAGGTAAGCTGGACCGGAACATCCCTTTGATCCTTTGACAACAATTTCAAGGCAATTGAAACCAACGCGGTGGAATCGTATTGATCGAGCAATTCACTTGCTGCTTGTTTAAACTGTGTGTCCTGCTCCTCCTCAACCAATTGAATCATCTTTTCTACTGCGGCTCGCTGTATTGACTCCATTGCCTCTGCTACCGTTGGTATTGATTTGCGCTGGATTTTTCCTTTTGAGGCTTTTTCAATACTGTGAATCTGTCCAGTTTCTCTCGGTGTAGCAAATGTAATAGCTAGACCCGTTTTACCTGCTCGCCCCGTTCTACCGATTCGGTGAACGTAACTTTCCGGGTCTTGAGGAATGTCAAAGTTGTAGACGTGGGTAACCCCTGAAACATCGATACCCCTCGCGGCCACATCGGTCGCGACTAAAATATCAATGTTTCCCTCACGAAATTTATTCATCACTACATCCCGCTGTCGTTGATTTAAATCACCGTGCAACCCATCAGCAAGATATCCTCTTTTATTCAATGCATCACTTAATTCATCCACGCGTCTTTTTGTCCTTCCAAAAATCACGGCTAATTCTGGATTATCCACGTCCATCAGACGGCAAAGCACTTCAAATTTATCTCGTTCCTTAACCTCATAATAAACTTGCTTTACACTTGGAGCGGTAACTTCTTTCGCTTTTATCTTCACTAACTCCGGATCGTTCATAAACCTTTCCGCAAGATTTTGAATCGGTTTTGGCATGGTTGCAGAGAATAGCAAGGTTTGTTTTTCTTCGGGGGTCTCTTTAAGGATACGTTCGATATCCTCCACAAAGCCCATATCTAACATTTCATCTGCTTCATCCAAAACCACCATTGAAATGCGATCTAGCTTAAGCGTTTTACGTTTAATGTGGTCCAAAATTCTCCCAGGTGTTCCCGTAATAATGTGTGGGACCTTTTTTAATGCTTTGATTTGGCGGTCTATAGACTGTCCTCCATAAATAGGGAGAGAATTTATACCCATGTATTTCGCAAGCCGATTGATCTCTTCTGAAACCTGAATAGCTAATTCCCTTGTCGGTGCAATTGCAATCGCCTGAACATACTTTTTGCTCGTATCCAATTTCTCCAAGATTGGTATGGCAAAGGCAGCTGTCTTTCCTGTGCCTGTTTGTGCTTGACCAATAATATCCTTCCCTGTCAAAGCTATTGGAATGGCTTTTTCTTGAATAGGAGATGCTTCTTCAAATCCCATATCCGTAATCGCTCTTTGAATGGGTCCACTAATGCCCATTTCATGAAATGTTGTCATACTAAAACCCCTTCTATGTTTTTACTATTTTTTATATTGGACTAAACTATTCCATCAAATGCACATAAATATATATTTTTGCAACGCAGCTGATACTCATGTATTTCCTAGATATTCTTTTTTACAAATTTCAGAAATTTTTACATTGTTGGAACTAGTGAATGCATCCGTTCTTGGATGGGTTTGTCTCTTAAGAATGAACTTCTAAATATCCGAATAGGATATGAATGTATCAAGAAACCAAAAAGTCTTGGCAGTGTAAAAATCAATCAATTGTGTGTATTATAGGAGGAAATAATTAGGATTCATCGAACGTGAAGGTGGAGAAGATGTATTCGTACATTTCTCTGCAATTCAGGGCGATGGGTATAAAACACTTGAAGAAGGTCAAGATGTGACTTTTAACGTTGAACAAGGTCAACGCGGACCCCAAGCTACAAACGTCCATAAAGCTTAATTATAAGAAAAACGAACATAGACAGACTCTGAGAATCTGTTTTTTATTTTTTTGGTTCTACCCTGAACTCCCCTCTACGAAAGGAGGTTTTCAGGTAGAGACTCCGTTTATTTAAAATTTAGTGTATAGCAAAACATCCCAAATGATAAAGACTTTATCCATCTTTTAAAACAAGAACTAATAAAGAGAAATCTTTTTATAGAATAGCATGATCGTTTAACAGCGGGCATTTTCTTATGTCATTCATCCCATATTAAACGGATAGGGGAAAATCCATATAAAAAAATGTAAAGGCGGGCAATATATTGACCACCAAAAACCCGCCAAGTGCATTCGAAATTTGAACCCTTTTGGTTTACCTGCCAGGAGGAAACCCTCATCCTTCGATTTTTAGAGTATTTTCGGGCGAAGTCCAATGATGAAGAAACATGCAATATATTGGGAGGATTGTGGCAGGAACTGACTTTCTATGTCAATGAAATAAAAGAAGGCTTCGAAAGTGAAGGCATGGCAATCCCCATTACTTCCGAAAAGAAGACGTGAACCTCCATGTTGTTTAAGCCAATCAACATCAAGGACTATCTTAAAAATCCACTAAATTAAATACCATAATACCGCAAAGAAGTGAGCTGCTGAACCGGCAATCACGAAAATGTGCCATACAGCATGATGATACCTAAAACCTCTCCAAACATAAAACACGGATCCTACTGTATAGAAAATACCACCTGTTACTAAAAGGATTATTCCTTCTGGTTGGATTGCCTGTGTAATGGGGTCCCAAACAATTACAATGAGCCAGCCCATAATGATATATAGAATTGTTGATGTTACTAAAAATTTTTTAACAAAGAAGCACTTGAGGACTGTACCAATAATTGCCAATCCCCATACCACTCCAAATAAAATCCAACATTCCCATCCTTTTATCACTAGAAACAAATAGGGTGTATAGGATCCTGCTATAAAAAAGTAAATAGCTGAATGATCAAGAATTTCAAAAATATCTTTTGCTTTACCAGGCGGAAGTGCATGTACTAGTGTAGAACAAATATATAGATGTAACATGGTTGTTCCGAAAACCGTAAAACTAACGATTTGCCATGCATTACCATGCAAAGCGGATAAAGTAATTAATATAACCAATGCTGCAACACTTAAAAGTGCAGCTATCCCATGGCTAATCGAATTCGCAATCTCTTCTCCCCTGGAGAATGTATGAGTGTTTGCCAAAAAACTAATTCCCCCTAGTTTTAAACAACTTAGCTAATTTAAAGTCAGAAGCATTTTTTGGTCACATTAAGAAAAAACACTCATCCAACCCTTTTGTTTAACAAATCATTCGCCTGATTTTCAGTGATTCCTCTAATTATGCCCAGTTCACTAATAAAAATTTTCCGTGCATTGTCTAGCATTTGCTTTTCACTTGAATTGAGAGCTTTCTTTTTGTTTAAGCGCATTAAATCACGTACAACTTCTGCGCCTTCTTGAATATTACCTGTTCTCAACTTTTCCGTATTAATCTTGTATCTTTCTTTCATTGAAAGAGTTGTATCAGTTTGACCGTATTGAAAAATGTCCAAAACGTGTTCAAGTGTAAGTACATCTTCAACTAAGCGAATGTGTGATTTTTGCACTTTGTCAATAGGAATCATTACTTGCATTCCTTTGATTGGCATTTTTATCATATAATACCTATGTTTCTCACCTAGAATTTCCTTTTCTTCTATTGCTTCAATAACACCTGCACCTTGCATTGGATACACAATGGAATCACCAACTTGAAACATCTAGAACACCTCCGAATTTGAATCTTTTTCAAGTATAACACACATGCTATCTTTTAGCAAAAATAATTATTTTAACATCATTAATATCTAATGTCAACATTTTTGTTATTGGAAATTATAATTATTTTTGGGATTCCATATAGAAACTCTAATTCACAATGGTCTTGAATTCTTCCAGGCATCAGATTGGTTTATATATCAGCATCTGCTTGTATGGAGAACTAAAAAAAATATTCGTAGAACTCTCACAGATAAAAACACCCGAAGCGTACACGCAGTTATTGCTGCTATTTTTGAAGCATTAAAAAATTGTGATAAGGTTCAATTGATTGGCTTCGGTAACTTTGAGGTCCGTGACCGCGAAGACGTTCGGGTCAAAATCAACAAACTAGGAAATCGCTCCTGCTGAACGTGAGGTCAGAGCGATTTCCAACAGTCGCACTGGCTATAGCACCTCTTCGACTTCGAAAACCGCCAACCAATAAATAAAAGATTTTGCCAAAATCATGCAGGGTTATAATTGTACCAGTTCCAAAATTTTGTGAAACAGAAGTGACAATTTCAACCGACTCTCCTTTTTCAGATAATTGATGTTGTATGATATTTTTTTTTGTTCCAAGTACTATCACGGGGCAGGATTAGCAGTAACCATGAGCCATGAGGACGGCGTTACGATCTATGAAGGGAACATTTTAAAAAATCTAGTTTAATCTTATGGTACAAAATATTGTTAGAACAACCACCACTTTCTCCAAATAGAGAAGAAAATGCAAAAAAATAATAAAAAGCCACCAAGATGGCCGCTGGATCTTCATACAGATAGGTAAGGGTTTGAAGTTATCGTTCCCTTTCTCCCCGTCCACACCGTGCAAAAACGAAACGCATTAATCACCAAACACCATCCTTTTAAATAGATTTGGTACTGTAGGGACAAGCTTTGCCACCATCATATTCCCCTAAGGAATGATATCGTGATGAAGATGGCGCTATAGGCCAAAGATGTCTTTTCTGTATACGCATGAGGGAGTTAAAATCATGATGAAACACGGATGGCTGGAGGAGCCGCCGCAAATGGAGGATCAATCTAATATCAGAAACAATCGATGAATGATAAGTCAGCATTTTCGGTAGTGCTCGCCTTATTCAAGCGTTTTTTTACCCGAGTGTACCCTATGGGCTAATCCTCCTTCTTAACAACTTATATGCATAAAAAAGGAGACTGGCGTCAAGCGCCGTCCCCTCTTCCCCATCAGATTGGAAAGTCTTTGAATAAGAATTGTTTAAAACTGCCGGTATTTTCAAATCAAGCATTCTGCAGTGCATTTTACCTATTTATCTAAATCTTCATTATCCTAAAAAAGCTGAAAGCTTCAATCCCCCGAACGACCTCCATCATAGCACACACTATAACAAAAGCAGTATTAGAATGATAAGTTAATTAATACTAAAGATACAGTTGTTGTGTATCGTGAATCCTTATAAATCGGCACTCCGTTGTGAATGTAAAGGATTGCACTTAATTATTCTGCTTCGCTGGTTCAACAACAAAATGACCGCCGCATCGATCTTCATCCTTAACAAAAGCCCCCGTTATGATGTGAACCCCCTAAGTTGGACTTAGAAATCCAAACTTAGGGGGTTTTTGTATGGTTAAGTTTTCAAGTGAATTCAGAGAAAAAGTTGTTTTAGATTATTTAACGGGAGGTGGAGGATCGAAAT
>NZ_JAMBNQ010000076.1 GCF_023715155.1 Neobacillus mesonae | reverse complement strand
GACTTCTATCGCAGAATGTTTTTCCTGCGATGGTTAGTCGAACCAATCGGGTATTTACAGGCAGTTTATCCGAAAGGATATTACTGCATGTTAATACGGGAAAAAGTTGAGTTGATTAGCTCATAAATTTTACGTTGGCTCGAATTTATCTATATATAATAGAAGAAACTCGATAGTTTATTGTTTGTTGACGTTTTTGTTTGTTCAGTTTTCAAAGAACAATTTTTGAGACGCTTTATAATATATCATCTCAACTCTTTGCTGTCAAATGATTTTTTTAAACCATTTTTGTTTTTTATCAGCGACATTTATAAATGTTACCAGAGTCACTCGCGATAGTCAACAGTTTTTTCTTTAGTATTTTATGACTATTTCTTAGCGAGATTTATATAGTAATATTTTATCAAGAAAAAGTCAATATAAAATTTATTAATCGAAAATCTATTCTTCAAAAAGTCTTTATAAAGTTTTTCCGTAAAATAGAAGTTGTAAGATTTTAAACAGACTTGTCCCAATAGTGCTCTTTTTATAAGATAATTCTAGTCACTTTTTAAGAAAAATCCCCATAGGACACACCTATGGGGATTTTTCCACACAACAAGCGCCAAATCCAATTTATAAGCCTATAGTCCTAACTTCCGCTATCTTACCAATACCCATGATGATGCCACGGGTGATGATATCCATACCCGCCATAGTATGGATAATGATGATGAAATCCGCCGTAACCACCATATCCGCCATAACCAAATGGACTATAGCCAAATCCCATCATTGGATAACCATATCCGCCGAAAAATGGAGGCATACCCACACCTGCTTTCATTTATTTTTCTATACACCTCAGATTATGTAAGATGCCTAATAAATGAGCATTTCTCAACATAAAATGGGCAGATTTAAAAATCTCCAATTCCACGACAGAGCAGATCTTCCCTCTTCAAGAAAACATCTTCAAAAATGCTTGATAAAGCCGTAGTGTGGGAAAGTGAAATAGCCAGGTACTGCTTTTATCGTATCCATAGCAGCCTCAATACATTGTCTAGTCAGTAGTCATTTTTTGTCATGGAGATAAAAGGAAATGGAAAAAAATCGCATTCCTTGCAGCTCAAATAGATATTATACGCAGCATTATCGGAAAATAGTTAGATAAAAATTGATAAATGAAAAAAATAATAATTGGACTAATTAAGGGAAAGATAAATTCGTGCTTCTAGAAAGGGGGCACTGTGAATGAATAAATTAACATATAAATTGAGGAGGCTGTCAATGGGAATTTTGAGTGGAAATCCTAAGGATGAGCCATTACACTATGGCGAAGTATTTGATCTTTGGGCTTCATTATTAGCAGGCAACGGTATGATTGCTGGTTATCAAACCATGATAAATCATGCAGGTGATGAAGATTTAAAAAAGCTATTATTAGAAGCAATAGATGCCGGTCAGCAGGAAAAGAAACAGGTGGAGGAATTATTAAAAGAGAATGGGATTGGTCTGCCTCCAGCATCACCTGAGCCGCCTGAAGCGTGTTTAGAGGATATACCAATAGGGGCTAGAATTCCTGATCCTGCCATTGCTGCAACTCTTTCCGCTGACATTGCAGCTGGATTAGTATTGTGCAGTCAGGTAATTGGAAAATCAATAAGGGAAGATGTAGCACTAATGTTTGTTCAATTTCATACCCAAAAAGCGACACTCGGTGCAAAAGTACTCCGTTTAAATAAAGAAAAAGGGTGGCTGATTCCTCCTCCATTACATCCTAATAAGCATGGTGATTGTTAGGGTTAAGGTATATTAAATTCAAAAGCTCACCTGCTCATCCTTTAAAAAACAGTAAGAGATGAGCAGGAAACAATTAATTTTAAAAAGAATGGTTTGGTCCTAAATCCCACTATTCACTTTCAAAACGTTGGACTTCTAATCCCTCATTTATGGATGGTTTAGTGCGGCTTCCACATCTTTTCCTTATTTTGTGTCTTACTTAGCTTTCTTGGCGGCATACTGCTTAATTAAGTTTTAGATCATAAGTCCGATTCATTCACACCTTATCAACTAATGAAATAATCCGTCCCAGCCTTTTAAACTTTTTTCTTATATCCAGAATCCTTGAGCTTTTAGTTTCCACCTTTGACAAAGAAATTGAAGAAGCCATCTCGCAAAGCATAAGTTGGCTGTTCACTTCCTTTTCTCCTTCTTTTCTTTTTACATATCGATAATGCCCTGATGAATCTTGTTTGCGTGCTTTCACATTGTCATCAAGCATAACTTTAACCCATTTCAGAACCCTTTCCTTTAAATTACTTTGCAGAATAGGGAACAAAATTTCAACACGGTTTTCCATGTTTCGAGTCATCATATCTGCAGAAGATAAATAGACTTTTTTCTCTCCATTATGATAAAAACAATAGACCCTGGCATGCTCTAAAAATTTTCCTACAATGCTTTGAACTTGAATGTTTTCACTTACATTCTTGATTCCAGGGCGCAGACAGCAAATCCCTCTTATATTCAATTCAATTTTGACTCCTGTACTCGACGCTTCATAAAGCTTAATAATCAGTTTTTTATCGGTCATGGAATTCATTTTAGCCATAATATGGCCATTTCCAAATTGACGATGATAAGCAATTTCTTGATCAATAAGTTCGATGAATTTATCTCTAATATCGAATGGTGAAACAAAGAGTTCATGATACTCCGGTTTTTCCATATAGCCGCTTAAATAGTTAAAAAAGTTAGTAGCATCAATCCCGATATTTTCATTTGTTGTAATAAGCCCCATATCAGTATATATTCTGGCTGTAGCATCATTATAGTTGCCAGTGCCTAGATGGACAAATCGTTCAATTTTTTCGTGGTCTTGACGCACTACAAGCGTAATTTTGCTGTGGATTTTTAAATGGGTCATCCCGTAAATAACATGACAGCCTGCTTTTTCTAATTCTTTTGCCCACTGTACATTATTTTCCTCATCAAATCGTGCTTTTAATTCTACGATGACCGTGACCTGTTTTCCATTTTCCGCAGCACGTTCAAGGCTTCGAATAATAGGAGAATTTCCACTTACTCGGTAAAGAGTCTGTTTAATGGCCAGTACATTAGGATCGTCTGCTGCCTGAGAAATAAACTGAACGACAGGTTCAAAGGATTCGTAGGGATGATAGAACAAAATATCCTGATGCCGAACTGTATCAAAGATATCTTTCTTTCCTATTAAATCCTGTGGAATTTGTGGAATATATTTTTCTTCAGCTAGATGATTATGTGTCTCTTTAATATCGCCGTAGAAGGAAAATAAAAATGTTAAGTCTAGAGGTGCTTTAACAAAATACACGTCTCTCAGCTGAATTTCAAGTTCATCGATTAAATAATTAACGACCTTTTCGTCAAAATCATACCTTTGGACTTCCAGCCGAACGGTTGCACCCCATTTACGTTTTTTCAATTCCTCTTCAATTTCACGAAGTAAATCTTCTTCCTCGCCAACTTCCTGAATCGTTAAATCTGCATTTCGGGTAATTCGGAAGGTTGTGATGGATTGAACATGATACCCATTAAATAATTTATCAATAAATCTAGAAATCACCTGTTCCAAAAGAACAAATCTTCTCTTTCCATCAGCTGCAGGCAGCTCAATGTAGCGTTTAATAACAGAAGGAACTTGAACAATAGCAAGTTTATTTCTAAGGTCTATAGGGTGATCTCCTTCGTCAGGTTCTTTACCTAGCAAAATAGCTAAATTAATGGACTTATTTAACAGCATTGGAAATGGCCTATAGGCATCAATTGCCATAGGTGTTAGGACAGGAAAAATATGCTCATTGAAATGCTTTTCAATATAGCTTGCCTCTGAAAGTGTTAGTTCTGTAATAGGGATCATTTCAATCCCTTCTTTTTCTATAAACGGTTTCAAGGTATTTAGGTAAATATGATCTTGTTTTTCAATTAACTTATGGGCAATTTCCGTAATTTCTTTGATTTGCTTGGCTGGCGTTAAACCAGCCTTATTTTCAGGTTTATTATATCCTGCCTTCATTTGATCTTTTAGACCTGCCACACGGACCATGAAAAATTCGTCTAGATTTGAACTGAAGATAGCCAAAAATTTATATCTCTCAAGCAGGGCATTTTTTTCATCCATAGCTTCTTCCAATACTCTTTCATTAAAATCCAACCAACTTAATTCTCGATTATTATAATAGGAAGGATTGCTTAAATTGACTGTTTGATCTTTTTCTACGACCATAAAGACATCTCCTTAAAAACGCAAACAAACTTTTCAAATATTAATATTATATTAAAATAGTTTGAATTCTTTGTTTAGGAAATGTTAAGATTTTGTAAATTCCGATACCCTCCTCCTATTATTTTTTAAGTGCCTTTTAGTCAGATTCAGCCTTTGGTATTTGGAATTGTGCAGCAATGGGAGTTTTCACCAATTTCTCTAGATGCTTCTTCTGTTTTTCAAAATGATACTGTTCAGATTGAAAATACTCTTTGCAGTGGATTTCCATCAGCCACTGGTCCTCCTTTGATATAATCTTCAAGTCCGTCACAATGTTTCGATGACTGAAATTTAAACTTTGAGATATTTTTAAAATAGCCCCTAATATACATAATTTGAACTGTTCTTCTTTCGTATACCTTTCCTTAAAAGGCTGGATATAATTCTGAAAAGTTCCTTTCCCCTTATATGAGGCAATAAGAGCTAGTTTCACACGATCACGATGTGAGAATCCCAACAGGGTCCGATTGGCCAGCAAGGAAAAAGTAAGACTGCTGGATTCTGCATCTGGGATTCCACCTAAATGAAAAACTTGAGCTCCCCGCCTTAGTAATTCATCATCTTCCTCTGAAAATGAACATTCAATTCCATTTATTTTTTTTACTTGATTAAAGAGGACAGAAGCTATTTTCGTTATTTGATTTGTATCCTGAGAGTTCACGTTGAAGTTTTTAATAAATTCCTGAAGACTTTCATCTGCTAGAGGAATCATCTCGTGAGTTTGATTGACCCATTTTTGATAAAGAATTCCTTCTCTTAAACCCTTTATACTAAGTACGAATTTAGCAGCCTTTGTTAGATCACACAAAACTTCAAATACTTCGAATGCAGGGAGAATGGTATCTGCGCGGTCTTTCGAAAGTCCTTCTGTCTTCTGTAATTCGGGATAGGATAAAGGTAATAATTTTTCCTTTACCTTTCGAAGATCTGAAACTGGCATTTCATATTGATGAATTCCTCCAATCGGATAGCGAGTATAACGTTGATGCAGTTGGACAACATTCCGGGCACTCCCACCCATTGCAATGACTGGAACACCTTTTTCCCTCAGCCATGGGAGTTGAATCATTTGAGATAGAACATAATCATGAATCTGCTCCCATTCTTGCTCTGTCGGGATATTTCCTTTTACAAACTGCAATTTTAATGACAATGCCCCAAATGGAAAACTATGAGAATGAATAAGCTTACGATCACGAAAATAAGTTACTTCTGTACTTCCTCCACCAACATCAATCGTAATTCCTTCTTTTATATTAGTGGAATGAATGACCGATACATATCCGTAATAAGCTTCTTCATACCCACTCAACAAGGAAATAACAATACCAGTTTTGTCTTTGACCATTCGCAGTATATCTTCCTGATTGGCTGCTTGCCTAATGGCGGCTGTTGCTACACATGTGATGTCTCTAATCCCTTCATGATGAATGATTTTCTTAAAATCCTGAAGAGCATCTATTAATATTTGAATCCCTTCTTGATTTAATGAATAATCTTCATCGATATAAGACCTGAGGCGTGCAGGTACTTTAATATTTTCAATTTCATTAAAATTTCTTCCTGATGGGTTCCGTTTAAAGAGAACCAATCGAATGGTATTCGACCCTATATCAATAACGCCTGCTCTATCTGTCAATTGATCTGCCTCTTTTCATTTCTTTTACTTTAATCCTATCGATTCCTTTTCCCTACATCAAGTATTCTTTCATTTCTTAATCCCTTTCTTAATAGAAAGGGAGAAGCCATTTTGCACTTCATCTTTTTAAAATAAGGCTCTTTTCTAAAAGATTGTTGCTTTTTTCTCCCTTTTTAAGATTCGTTCAAAAAATAGAGGTAGAAATTCCCCTTATTTAGGAAATTGGATGTTAATTAGCTGAAATAGACGGAGGAATTTCCCTTATTTGATTTTAAACTGCTAAAATTGGGTG
>NZ_JAMBNQ010000075.1 GCF_023715155.1 Neobacillus mesonae | reverse complement strand
AAGTGGAATATATATCCCACTTAATCAAAAAAGCGACTCAAAATTCAACCTTTTGGAATTCTTGAGTCGTCTTTTTTTTATATTTTATTTTGTCTCCTAAAAAATCGAAGATTTTCAGTGGCCTCCTTTTTAAAGTGAGGGGGATTAAAGATTTTTCTACAAAATTAGTTTATTTAATTGCTTTGCTCACTTTCAACTTCTTTCCTTTGATAGTCGCATTCTCCATGGCTTGTAAAACTAGTGAGCCCTTTCCATTCAGAATTTCAACATATGACATATGATCATGGATGGTTATAATGCCGATATCATCTACTGTGACTCCAGAGATTTTTGCGATTGTTCCAACAAAATCAACAGCACGGATTTTCTTCTTCTTACCACCGCTGAAATGGAGTTTCATAATATCTTGATTGATTCGGGCTGTTTTATTATTTCTTACAACTCGCCTGCCACCAAGTTTTTCTTCGAAAGCAGCTCTTCCACCGGCTACTTCCTGTTGTCTGGGAGCTTCTATAGTAGGAATCTCAAAGCCGATGTATTTTTCTATTGCTTTAATGAACTTTCCTTCAAAAGGTGTTGAAAACGTAATGGCTTTTCCTTTTTTTCCGGAACGGCCGGTTCTCCCGGTTCGGTGCACATAGCTCTCTTTTTCCATAGGAACGTCATAGTTGATGACAAGTGTCACATTATCAATGTCAATACCTCTGGCAGCTACATCGGTGGCCACCAGATAGCGGAAGTTCCCCAATTTGAAACCTTTCATAACAGCAAACCGATCTTCTTGTTCTAGTCCACCATGGAGTCTTTCACAAGAATATTTAGCTTTTTCCAGTTCGCTATACACAGCATCGACATGTTCTTTGGTTCGGCAGAAAATTAGGCAGCTGTCTGGATTTTCTACAATCGTAACGTCTTTAAGGAGTGAAATCTTTTCTTCTTCTTTCACATCAATTAAAAAATGTTCAATGGTATCGGCCGTTACCCCAGTTGTTTCAATCTCAATATGAATTGGATTTCTCATATATTTATGGCAGAGATTTTCCACATCTTTAGGTAAGGTGGCAGAAAAGACCATCGTTGCCCTCTCTAAAGGAAGCTCTTTGATGATCTCTTCTACTTCATTTATAAAACCTCTATTAAGCATCTCATCTGCTTCATCTATGATAAGATACCTTATTTTATCTAAAACTAGGGTTTCTCGTTGAATATGGTCTATGACCCGTCCTGGTGTACCGACGACTACATGAGTCTTTTGTTTCAATTCTTCCTTTTGTTTTGAAAAAGGTTCTTTCCCATAGACGGCAACCGCTTTAATGCGTTTAAACCTTCCAATATTCGTAATATCATCACGGACTTGTACTGCAAGCTCCCTAGTGGGGGTAAGGATTAAGGCCTGTGGTTTTTTTTCCTCCCATTCAATCATTTCGCAAACAGGAATACCAAAGGAGGCCGTCTTGCCGCTTCCTGTTTGAGATTTTACGACAAGATCTTGCTTTTCCATTGCTAATGGAATGACTTCACTCTGAACTTCTGTTGGAGTTTCATACTTTAACACAGCTAGTGTTCTTTTTATTTCATCGCTTATATGATAATCCGCAAAACTTCTTTTACTCATTTTTTAACCTCATTTATTGTTTTTTCCGACATATGTATAGAATTCTCTCCAAAAAATATCATATACATTTGGTAAATGATATGATTATCTAGTATGTTTAGCATGGATGACTCGCATAATGATTATATACAATATGGAGTGAGTTAAAAAATTTTTGATAGGATGACATGATGGGAGAATACGTTAATTTTACATTAAAGGGTAAGTTTGTAAATAAATATAATAGCGGTTATCCGCTTATATCAAAGGAAGCCATAATGAATTTGAACGAAGCTACTGAAGAAGGGACCATTATCCGTCTCCTTGATGAAAAGAATAAGTTCATAGCAAAAGGCTATTTTGGCAAACAAAATAAAGGTTTCGGGTGGGTACTTAGCAGAAACGAGAATGAACAGATTGACCAAAGATTTTTTGTGAATAAATTGAGAGATGCGATTAACTATAGGGAGCTGTTGTTTAAAAGCCGGGATACCAATGCTTTCAGAATAGTAAATGGCGAAGGCGATGGTTTAGGCGGATTAACAATAGATTATTTTGATGGCTACTATTTAATCAACTGGTATAGCAAAGGGATTTACCGATTTAGGGAGTATATTATAAATGCTCTGAAAGAATTGGTTGAGTTTAAGGCCATTTATCAAAAGAAAAGATTTGATGTTAGCGGCAAATATATTGAAGAAGATGATTTCGTAGCGGGAGAAAGAGGAACCTTCCCGATTATCGTAAAAGAAAATGGAGTAAACTTCGCTGTTTACTTAAATGAAGGTGCAATGGTTGGTATATTTTTAGATCAAAGAGATGTAAGAAAAAGGATTAGGGATGCTTATGCGGAAGGAAAAAGCGTACTGAACACCTTTTCTTACACAGGTGCGTTTTCAGTATTTGCTGCCGTAGGAGGCTCCGTTAAAACAACAAGTGTGGATTTAGCCAATAGAAGCTTAAACAAGACCATTGAGCAGTTTAGTTTGAACGGGCTGGATTATGAATCACAGGATATTATTGTCGAAGACGTGTTCCATTACTTTAAGTATGCGGTGAAAAAGAAGCTAACGTTTGATTTGGTTATCCTGGATCCCCCAAGCTTCGCAAGGTCAAAAAAAATAGTATTCAGCGCTGAAAAGGACTACAAAGATCTTTTAAAGGAAGCTATTGCAATAACAAAAGACGAGGGGATTATCGTAGCGTCCACCAATACGAGCTCTTTTAATATGAAAAAATTTAAAAGTTTTATTGATCAGGCATTTAAAGAAGTGAACAGGAAATATCAGCTAATTGAAGAATTTTCCCTTCCGAAGGACTTTAAAACAATAAAAGAATTTCCAGAAGGTGACTATCTTAAGGTTGTGTTTATTAAGAATTTATCATAGAAAAAGGCGAATGATATCAATCCAGTCAAGCGTAGAAATGACAGATTTAAAAATAACCTCATTTAGATACATTACGGTGAACCGTACCATAAGTAAATAAGGTTTTTAAAAATTATCATAGCACCTTCCCAAAGTAGTAGGAGAGGTGCTAATTTGTTGTATGCATTGTATGGGATTACAGAAGGCTCTGTTAACACAATCGAAATTCTATTGCAGCGTGATCCGTTACTCTATTATTTAGTTTTTCCAACTGATAATTTTGTTAGTCTTAGTGCTAATCAATACTGCTAATCCTTTTCCGTTATCGAGTTTCACTTCGGCAATGATTACTTTTTTAGGAATTGTATTAGTAACTTGAATTTCTTTTATGGCAGCTCCGTTTGTTAAGTTCTTTGATTGAACAAAATCGGCAACCATAGTTTTTGCAGCATCATTGCTTAAAATGTTAGTTGCTTTTGCATCAGTTGTGTCTTGGCTGGTCATACTTAGTATTTCTCCAGTTTGTGCATCGATGAAAGCAGAATTAAATTGAATGTTATTTTTGTTCGTATCTATTTGTTTATTTATCCAGGAAACCGTCCAAATTGATTTGCCTTTATAAGATTGTTTATTCTTTTCCTTATCAAAATAATCTGTTTCTAGTTTGTACTCTCCATCTTTAATCTCTACGCCAAAAATAGTTTTAAATGCCTTTTTAGCAATGTCCACAGCCTGAACTTTAGAGATATTAGATTTAGGTGGATTTCCAATTGACACTTGTCCATTAGAAGCATCATTGCTGCTTGTTGTCATTTTCTCTGCCATCAGGACATTCTTTTTTACAATGTCACCGTTTTTTGCAGCCAAAGCTGTTCCGCCGATACCTCCTAGCAAAATTAGGGATGCAAGTGCAGGTACAATAATTTTTTTGTTGATTTTTAAATTCATCATTCTTATCCTCCATAACTTATTGATCGGATTTGGCCATCTCCAATTTTGATTATATTGAACAGATATTGGATAAGTTTCGATTACTTGTAAAGAAGTTGTAATATCTACAAGGTTAAAGGAAGCGTAATTTCAAAATCCGTTCCTTTGCCTATTTCACTGTGTACGTAAATTTCACCGTCATGAAGCTTTACTATTTCAGCACATATGGCTAAACCAATGCCTGCTCCACCATTTGCTCTTGTTCGAGCTTTATCAACAGTAAAAAATGGATCGAAAATTCTTTCCATATCTTCTTCAGATATACCGATCCCTTGATCAGAAATACGAATAATAATTTTATCTTTATGCTTTTTCAAGCTTAAACGTACGGTACTTCCTTCTGTAGAGGCTTTTATGGCATTATCCAGTAAATTTGTCAGAAGTACTTTAATCAAATCTTTATCAACAGTGGCTTTGGCCTCGTCTAAATGAATGCTTAAAGTAATATTTTTTGCTTCAAATCGGTGTCTAAGAACATCTGCTGCTTCTTTGCATAAAAAGAACATGTCTTCCTGTTTCATTTGAAAGTCCTTACTTTTTAAGAGAATCAAATCCATAAGTTTGAAGGAAAGTGCCTCTAGTCGTTTTCCCTCATGATAAATATAATCTAAGGATTCAAGAAAGATTTTTTCATTATACTTGGTAGATCTTAAAAAGTCAGCATAGCCGATAATAGATGTCAAAGGGGTTTTAATTTCGTGTGTAATGGCCTCAATAAAATGTTGTTTCTGCTCTGCATTCTTTTCTAATTCCTTTATCTTATCTTCTATCGCTTCAGCCATCTGATTAAAGTTTTCCGCAAGCATGCCAACTTCATCCGTTGATTCTATTTTCACCCTTTCGGAAAAATCTCCGCCAGCAATCGTTTGGGTTGATTTTTTCAGTATGCTTATAGGATAAGTAAAAAATCGGGCTAAAGCGTACAAGGATACAGCAAGTAAGAGTGCAATAATAAGATTGAGCTTTAGAAATAGATTGTATTGCCCTTTGCGGTCTTGGTATACGCTGGAAATATTTCGTATATAGGTGAATTTGAAGGTCTGATCTTTAATTTTTAAGCCATTTGTGACGAATAAAAAGGTTTTATTATTTATATCCCTAATGATATAATGCCTGTTTTGCGTGAGTGGAGCCTCTAATTCCAGCCGCCTTTTTTTATAATGAAAGGTAAAATTTGAATAAATAGGATGGTTTTTGTCGTCCAGAACTTCAATGAAAACACCTTTTTTATCAAAATACTGTGTGTTTTCTTGGAATGTTATTTTTAAAAAGCTTTCTAACAAGTCTTGTGAAAATTCAAAGGCGTCACTAGCATATTTACTGTTTGCTTGGAGGCTGGTGTACAGAATTAGTTGTTCCGTGAGCCCACGTTCTATTTCCCTTTTTAAGTTTTGGTTAAAGGTATATTGAATTAGAAGTGGAATGCTGCTATTAAATACCGCCTCAAATAATAGAAAGGTACAAATAAATATTTTTTGCCAAAGTTTCATTGGTTACTTTCCAACCTATATCCAAATTTGTAAACAGTGGTAATGTGTTCACTCCAATGAAGCTTTTTTCTAAGCTTTTGAATATGAATATCAACTGTTCGAGTTTCTCCAAGATAATCGTACCCCCACACTGATTCTAGAATTTTTTCTCGGGAAAGGGCCTTGTTTCTATTCCTAACGAGCAACAAAAGGAGTTCATACTCTTTAAGAGTTAAGTCAATCATGCTGCCATCTTTACGGACAATTCTTTCCTCTTCATCTATTTCCAAATCTTCAAACATAATGACATTTTTATGCTCACTGAATCGCCTTAACACGACCTCAATTCGTGCAAGTAACTCCATTGCCTCAAAAGGCTTTACAAGATAATCCTCCGCTCCTAGTTTAAGACCTTTCACTTTGTCTGTAAGCCCATTTTTAGCGGTAATAAAAATCACAGGAATCTGGTATGGACGGATTTTCTCTAACAACTCAAATCCATCCATATCTGGCAGCATGACATCCAGCAAAATGAGATCAAAAGCTTGTTCTCTCAATAATTGAAGTGCCTCATGGCTGCTAAATACTTGGGAACTTTCATATCCTGCCAGGTCTAAATTTAAATAGATTAAGTTAGATATTGCTTGATCATCTTCTACAACTAATATCCTTTTCATCCGCTTCCTCCAATTTATCGTGCTAAATCTATTTTTAATATAAAGTATTTAAAAGTTATTTCCGAGTTGTAAAGAAGTTGTAAAATTTAATCCTCTGTATCTTTTCCTAAGGCTCTTTTCTAAAAGATTGTTGCTTTTTGCTCCCTCTTTAAGATTCATTCAAAAAATAGGGGTAGAAATTCCCCTTATTTAGGAAATTGGATGTTAATAAGCTGAAATAGACGGAGGAATTTCCCTTATTTGATTTTAAACTGCTAAAATCGGGTGCTTTTCATTGAATAACGGAAAAAACTCCGCTTATTTTTTACTATTTAAGCTCCCTCAGTTAGATACGATT
>NZ_JAMBNQ010000074.1 GCF_023715155.1 Neobacillus mesonae | reverse complement strand
AGTCCGGCGGTGATGGCGAGAAGGTCACACCCGTTCCCATACCGAACACGGAAGTTAAGCTTCTCAGCGCCGATGGTAGTTGGGGCCTTGCCCCTGTGAGAGTAGGACGCTGCCGGGCTGTTTAATTAAGCTATAATCAATAGTTATCTTTACGCGGGTGTGGCGGAATTGGCAGACGCGCTAGAATCAGGATCTAGTGCCGCAAGGCGTGGGGGTTCGAGTCCCTTCACCCGCATCATATAGTTTTTTACATTGCGGAAGTAGTTCAGTGGTAGAACATCACCTTGCCAAGGTGGGGGTCGCGGGTTCGAATCCCGTCTTCCGCTTTTTGCTATGCTGAAATATTCTTTAACGGGAAATAGCTCAGCTTGGTAGAGCACCACGTTCGGGACGTGGGGGTCGCAGGTTCAAATCCTGTTTTCCCGACCATTCGTAAATTTGGGGCCTTAGCTCAGCTGGGAGAGCGCCTGCTTTGCACGCAGGAGGTCAGCGGTTCGATCCCGCTAGGCTCCACCATAATTTAATTATATATATGGCGGTGTAGCTCAGCTGGCTAGAGCGTACGGTTCATACCCGTAAGGTCGGGGGTTCGATCCCCTCCGCCGCTATTATAATCATGGAGGAATACCCAAGTCCGGCTGAAGGGATCGGTCTTGAAAACCGACAGGCGGGTTAAACCGCGCGGGGGTTCGAATCCCTCTTCCTCCGTTTTTCCTACATATCTGGAGGGGTAGCGAAGCGGCTAAACGCGGCGGACTGTAAATCCGCTCCCTCAGGGTTCGGCGGTTCGAATCCGTCCCCCTCCACTTCTAATCATAAATACATTATTCAAATTATCCACACTCCTCCTACTAAGTTAGGAGGGTTTTTTTTATGCCTTGTCTTTTGAAACTAATTTTGGATTCTCGTATATGATAAAATAACAATCTTTAATATGATAAGCGGGGCTTGATATGATCTATTTAAGAGAGATATATGTAATGAATCCAAATAAAGTTCAAAATTTTCTCCATTTTTTCCATAAATATATGCTTCCATTAAACATTAAAAGTGGAGCTAAATTAATTGGCAGTTGGGTAACAGATAAATGTGATGAAATTACAGTCATTTGGGAGTATCCCAATCAAGATGAATATATAAAAATTGAAGAACGGGTTAAACGGGATGACATGTATCAACAATTACAAACTAAACTTCAAGAGTCGGGTCCATTATTTATAGATTACCGCAGGACATTTTTAACATCTACAGGAAATTATGAAAGACCGAAACAAACAGTTACAGTCAGCGGATATATTACAAATGAAAAAGGGGAAACCTTGCTGGTAAAAACTTATTGGAGAAAGGATACATGGGAACTTCCGGGTGGCGGTGTAGACAATGAAGAGACATTGGATCAGGCTCTAATTCGGGAGATTTTTGAGGAAACAGGCATTAAGGTAAATTTAATTGGGGTAAGTGGTGTTTATTCCAATGGTAATACTATATCCATTGTATTTCTGGGGGAGGCTGCAGGAGGCGCACTGAAAACTTCAGAGGAAACAATGGAAGTTTCCTTTGTTAAAATCAATTCCACAAATGTTTTACATTATATAAAAAGAGGAAAATTTATTCCAAGAGTAGTAGATGCAATGCGCGGGTATTGTGTCCCGTATGAAGCTTTTAAAGTACGACCATATCAACTTTTAGAGAGACTACAGGGTAATTTGGACCATTACGGGCAAAATTAACATAATCCTTCAATATTTAACCAAGCTTAAGTCAGCTTGGTTTTTATTTTCTTCAAATTTATTTTATCTATAAGGGAGGAAGAAATATTGCCTGAGCTTCCGGAAATGGAAAATTATAAAATTTTTTTAAATCAAAAGGTTGTTGGTAAAACCATTACCGCAATTCAAGTAAATCGGGAAAAGTCCATTAATGTCACAATAGAGGTTTTTAAAAGAATGGTTCAAAATCAAACGATTGTGGCTGTGAATCGTAGGGGGAAACATTTACTATTTCACTTACAAAATGGACAAGTTTTGTTGCTTCATTTAATGCTTGGAGGATGGATTTTCTATGGTACAGAGGCTGATAAGCCCAAGCGAACCATTCAGGTTCAATTGTCATTTGATGATCATCATCTTTATTTTATTGGTCTGCGCCTTGGTTATCTCCATTTGCATACACATACAGAAGCAGAACAAAAATTGTCCCACTTAGGTCCTGAGCCTTTGGAGTCCGGATTTACTCAGCAGGTATTTTTGAATAAAATGGCGGCTAAACATGGGCGTTTAAAAACAACCTTGCTAGATCAAGGGTTTATTGCAGGCATTGGAAATTGCTACTCTACAGAAATATGTTTTAAAGCAGGTGTTTTACCGGCCAAGGACATTGATGATATTGAAAGGACCGAATTAATTCAGATTTACAATGCCATGAAAGCTATTTTACAGGATGCAATCAAGCATGGAGGTTATCTTGAAAATCCCTTCTTTAATGGAGATACTTTGACAGGAAGTTATTCTGAATTATGTCAGGTGTATGACCGTGAAGGCGGGACATGCCATAGATGTGGGGCGGTCATTGTGAAGGAAATGATTTCATCTCGTAAAACCTTTTATTGTCCAAATTGCCAAAAGTAGTCCCGCTATAGAAAGCTAGCGGGGTTTTTTCGTGTCTTCAAAAAATAGTCCCCTAATTTATCAAAAAATTGTTTCGGTTTTCAATTAAATATAATATACTATATACAAATAAGTATAGCACATTTAAAAATTAACCGATGATTATTACACATTATTGTGCTTTAGGGGGTGGTAATAATTAAACTCACGAAGCGTCAGGACGAGATTCTAGAGATTGTTAAAAAGAACGGCCCAATCACGGGAAAAGAAATTGCCGAAATGCTTTCTGTTTCAAGAGCTGCTCTAAGACCTGACTTAGCAATCCTTACAATGTCAGGAAATTTAGATGCAAGACCTCGGGTCGGTTACTTTTTTAATGAAAAATATGCCGTAAAACAACAGGCTGAAAGATATTTGAATCAAAAAGTAGCAGATTTTAAGGCACACCCGATAGTCGTTGAAAAATCAACCTCAGTATATGATGCAATTGTGCAACTGTTTTTGGAAGATGTAGGAACACTGTATGCTGTAGATTTAGAAGGACATTTAGCTGGGGTAGTTTCACGGAAGGATTTGTTAAGAGCGGCAATTGGTAATAAGAATCTGCAAGAATTGCCTGTAAGTGTCATTATGACAAGAATGCCAAATATTATTACGATTTTTCCAGAAGAAACCTTGTTCGAGGCGGCTAAAAGGATGATAAATTATCACGTTGATTCCTTACCGGTTGTTAAAGAAGTGGACAAACAGAGCAATACATATTTGCTGGTTGGACGGATTACAAAAACAACTATCACTCGAGCTTATTTAGAAATTATGGAAGAAAAGACAAATTAAGGGGAGCTGCTGCCATTTTGAAACAAAAGCAAGTGGTCTATGTCATATCAGACTCGGTTGGGGAAACGGCTGAGCTGGTTGTAAAGGCTGTGGCAACACAGTTTAACGGCGGGCATGTGGAAATCCGACGCAATTCATATGTAGATGACATAGAGGATTTAGAAGATGTAATATTGTTAGCAAAAAAAGGAGATTCACTAATTGCTTATACCATTGTTGTTCCTGATCTAAAGGATTATTTGGATAAAAGGGCAGCTGAAGAAGGATTAATAGCAGTTGATTTACTAAGCCCATTAATGAATGCCTTTACAAATAAATTCAACCAAGAACCCCATCACCAGCCAGGATTAATGCGGAAATTGGATGAGGAATACTTCCGGAAAGTTGAGGCAATTGAATTTGCAGTCAAATATGATGACGGTCGTGATCCAAGAGGAATTTTGAAAGCAGATATCGTTCTAATTGGTGTATCCCGAACCTCTAAAACACCATTGTCGATGTATTTGGCCAATAAGCGGTATAAAGTTGCAAATGTACCATTGGTTCCGGAAGTAGCACCGCCTGATGAATTATTTCAAATACCAAGAAAAAATTGTATTGGCTTAATCATCTCGCCTGATAAGTTGAATGAAATTCGAAAGGAGCGCCTGAAGGCTTTAGGTTTAGCTTCTAGGGCAAGTTATGCCAGCTTTGAGCGGATTTTGGAAGAATTGGATCATGCAGAAAAAATAATGAAACGGGTTGGATGCCCGATTATTGATGTATCCAACAAGGCAGTAGAAGAAACGGCAGGTTTGATTTTAGATGTGTTGAAAAAGGAAAGGAGTTCTTAAAATGGAGAAATTTGTTTACTTGTTTCATGAGGGAAATGGAAATATGCGGGATTTGCTTGGGGGGAAAGGAGCAAATCTAGCAGAAATGACAAAAATCGGACTGCCGGTACCCTTTGGTTTTACAATTACTACTAAGGCTTGTAATGCATATTATGAATCTGGTAAAACAATTCCTTCATTAGTAGAGCAACAAACATTAACGGCTTTAAAAGCTTTAGAAGAAAAAATGGGTAAAAAACTAGGGGACCCGCAAAATCCATTACTTGTTTCTGTTCGTTCAGGCTCCGTTTTCTCAATGCCGGGAATGATGGATACAATTTTGAATCTAGGAATGAATGATGAAACTGTGGAGGGTATGGCAAAATTAACAAATAATCCTCGCTTTGCTTATGATTCCTACCGTCGTTTCATTCAAATGTTCAGCAATGTCGTACTGGAGATTGATACGTATTTCTTTGAACAGTTATTAGAAGAAGTACGCGAACAAAAGGGATATGCTGCCGACCCTGAAATGACTGCTGAGGATTGGCAGGAAGTGATTTCTAGCTACAAACAAATTGTGAAAAAGCATACAAGAAAGGATTTCCCTCAGGATCCAAAAGAACAGCTATTCCTTGCCATTAATGCTGTCTTTAATTCTTGGAATAACCAGCGGGCCATAGTTTACCGTCGGTTAAATAAAATTCCTGAACATTTAGGTACAGCCGTAAATGTTCAAAGTATGGTATTCGGAAACATGGGAAATGATTCAGGCACTGGTGTTGCTTTTACAAGAAATCCTTCGACAGGCGAGCCGGTCCTTTACGGGGAATATTTAATTAATGCCCAAGGGGAAGATGTTGTCGCCGGAATTCGGACACCACAGCCAATTGCAACACTTAAGGACGAAATGCCAGGGGTTTATCAGCAATTCGTTGATACTTGTCAACGGCTTGAACAGCATTATAAGGAGATGCAGGATATTGAGTTTACGGTTGAAGGCAGCAAGCTTTTCATTTTGCAAACGCGTAACGGTAAACGTACAGCCCAAGCTGCCATACGTATTGCTGTAGATATGGAAAAGGAAGGAATCATTGATAAAAAGACTGCCTTGCTGCGCGTTGATCCAGATCAATTAAATCAACTGCTGCATCGGAGGATTGATGACTCTGTTCAGAAAACAATTTTGGCAAAAGGTTTGCCGGCATCCCCTGGTGCTGCCACAGGTCAAGTTGTTTTTGACGCGGATGAAGCTGAACAATTAGGCAATGAAGGTAAGAAGGTTATACTTGTGTCACCGGAAACAACTCCAGATGATATTCACGGAATGGTAGCATCTCAGGCCATTTTAACAAGCAGAGGCGGTATGACCAGCCATGCTGCAGTGGTTGCCCGCGGAATGGGAAAAGCATGCATTTGCGGCTGTGAGTCATTGAAGATTGATATGAAAGCAAAACAATTTACAGTTGGCGAAGTCATTGTTCGTCATGGTGATGTTATTACGGTTGATGGATCTACCGGCGAGATTATGATTGGCGAAGTTTCAATGATTGATCCTGAGCTTTCTGATGAATTCCAGCAATTACTTACCTGGGCGGATGAGGTAAGAAAAATTGGCGTTCGTGCAAATGCTGACAATCCGGAAGATGCTAAAAAATCATTTGGATTTGGAGCCGGGGGGATAGGCTTATGCCGCACAGAGCATATGTTTATGGATATTAAACGAATTCCAATTGTTCAAAAAATGATTTTAGCTGAGAACTATAGTGAAAGAATGGAAGCTTTAGCAGAGCTTCTGCCAATGCAGCAGGGTGATTTTGAAGGAATTTTTGAAGCCATGCAAGGACTCCCTGTGACAATCCGTTTATTAGATCCTCCTTTGCATGAGTTTTTACCAAACAAAGAGGAATTGTTAGTAGAAGTGACAAAATTGCAAATTCTTGAGCCAAAATCAGAAGAATTAAAGCAAAAGGAACAATTACTAAAGAAGGTCCGCCAATTAGATGAATTTAACCCTATGCTTGGCCATCGCGGCTGCCGTTTGGGAATGATTTTTCCAGAAATCTATGAAATGCAGGCAAAAGCCATTTTCTATGCTGCAGCTACGTTAGCTGAAAAAGGAACGCCGGTACAGCCGGAAATCATGATTCCGCTTGTCGGCCATGTTAATGAACTAAAGCAGATGCGCAAGCTCGTTATCGATACAGCAGCTGCAGTCCAAGAGGAAACAGGCAGGCAATTTGATTACACAATCGGCACGATGATCGAAATTCCTCGTGCAGCTTTGACGGCTGATCAAATTGCTGAAGAGGCAGATTTCTTTTCATTTGGTACCAATGACTTAACACAAACGACATTTGGCTATAGCCGTGATGATGCAGAGGGTAAATTTCTTCAAGCTTACATTGAAAATAAAGTTCTGCCGGAAAATCCATTTGCTGTGCTTGATCAGGATGGCGTAGGGAAGCTGGTAGAAACGGGTGTAAAGCTGGGACGTGCGACAAAACCGTCATTAAAAACGGGGATTTGTGGCGAACACGGCGGCGAAAAGAGCTCAATTGATTTCTGTTACAGAACTGGATTGGATTATGTCAGCTGCTCGCCATATCGGGTACCGCTTGCAAGGCTTGCAGCAGCTCAGGCAACGATTCGTCATGAAGTAAACAAAGAAGAAGCCGTTACAACAGTGTAAGGAAGGATGAGGACGATTATTTTGTATCGTCCTCTTTTATTTGGATTAGCAGTTATTTTTGAGCAAATACTAATTGTTAAAGGCTGTTTTCGTAAACTATGTTGTTATGCCAAGAAAAGCGGTAGTTTATTCAATTTAGGAATAAGCGGACTCTGCGAAAAAGCTGGATTACAGGATAGCCCCCTTGGAAGTAAAAAATAAGCGGAAGTTTTCCCGTTATTTGCAAAATGAAGAATTCCTGTAGATAGCTCTTTTTACCGTTTGATAAAAATAGAGCCCCTCAGTAAGATGATTATACACACACAACACAAAATCAATCTTAGGAGGAAGCTCTATTATGAAGTTTAAAATGCAAGA
>NZ_JAMBNQ010000073.1 GCF_023715155.1 Neobacillus mesonae | reverse complement strand
GGGAAAACTTCCGCTTATTTTTTACTTCCAAGGGGGCTATCCTGTAATCCAGCTTTCTCGCAGAGTCCGCTAATAGAACAAACCACCGCTTTTCTTGGCATAACAACATAGTTTACGAAAACAGCCTTTCCTAAATAAAACTTAAAAAGCTAAGTTAATAATAGTCTTCTTTATATTAATTACCGATTCTATCCTGACGTTTTTTTCGACAACATAGGTAACTGTCTTTTTGATTTTAATCATTATAGGGAAATGGAATTAAAATATACAATATTTCTAAACTTTTTAGGAGAAGAACTGAATTCCATAAATTTATAATCAAACACCTCATTTAGATACATCACGGTGAACCGTACCATAAGTAAATGAGGTTTTTGAAAAAATATTTAATGATAAAGAGTGTGGGACACTATAAAATACGGATTAACAGAACAGGTTGGAGGATCAAGTTAAACACCCAATCAAATAAATTGATATACGGAGAAATTTCTCTTAATTAATATTCGTGGGAAAATTATTTAACTGAGGGAGTAAATAGCACTGAAAATAGCCCAAATAGACGGAGAAATTCCGCCTATTGGCTCGAAAAACCTGAAAGTGTGGGATTTTGATTGTATAACCGGAAAATCTCCGCTTACTACCGCTAGTTATTCAATTAAGAACAAGACCTCTTTTTTAAAAGGGTTCAGTTTTATCTTAAAAGTTTTTGAGAGGATCAAGAGAACTTATAAAAAGGTCTGGCTCATTTATCGAATAAAATATCGGCCTAGAAGATTGCCAACTAGATTAATCGGGATCAAGATCAGACTAACCGGGAGACTAGTAAAGATCAAAGGCCAGTCCATCTGTCCATATTCAGCTAAAAAATAATATGTAAGGAGGCAGTAAGGGATCAGGAGGAACAGAGACGTTAGGATACCAGGCGTGTAGCCCCTAAACATGATGGTTTGAACAATATGTATGAATGCCTGCAATACAAATAAATTAAGAATGGCCGTAAATAAAAGAAAGTTTCCTCCATTAGATGAAAAACGGGCAGTCATCAATGCAATGAATGAGGTAATTAGTAAAATCCATGTTGCCGAAACAGCAAGCTGGGCAGCGGTTGAACCTAGTTTCTCCCTCATTCTTAATGTTAGTTTGACGAAGTTTGTTTTCGGGTAATTGCCTTTATGTGCAGTCATGGAAGATTCGATGGTTATGATTTCTTCTAAGTCATGGAAAATAAAAATGATGGGAAGCAGCCAAATTAATGTTTTTAGATCCAAAAATTGGTTAATGTTAATTATTCCTAGCATCTTTTGACTGCCTCCTTTTGGTTCACTTTCCCGAAGACCTGCAGTTGATTGATTTTATGGGACAAGATATAAAAGTATTCCAAAAATTACTCAAGAGAATTCTTAAATTAAATCCATTTGTGACACATCCGTTAGGAGCTGCCCGCCAGCTAATTTTTGAAAATGAGCAAGAGAAATCAATGGAAAAACATATTCATAGCAATGATAATCGATATAAAAGGACCCTGCCATTCCTCTTCCTTTTGGGTAGCTCTTCGTCCAATCCTTTTCTTTTTGTTCCACTAAAAAAGCTGCACCGCTTTCAATTTCAGGTGTTACGCTAGTTGCGGCTGAGATGAGTGTGTCAAGAGCCCAAGCAGTATGAGTACGGGTACTTTCGCCCAGTGGCATATAACAATTTTTGATATCACTTTTGCAGGATTCGCCCCACCCACCATCAGAATTTTGAATTTTACGCAACCATGCTAGAGCCTTTTGAATAGCTGGATGATTCGCAGGAACCCCAACCGCAATCAATCCTGTTACAGCTGCCCATGTGCCATAAATATACACTCCCCATCGCCCCACCCAGGAACCATCTGATTTTTGCTGCCGCAACAGCCAACGAATCCCGCGTTTCACCATGGGATGGTGATGATCCAAATGGGTATAGTTTCCAAAGAACTCTAAAGTCCTTCCCGTTAAATCAACCGTTGACGGATCAATCAATAAATCTTTTCCCCCCTCTATCGGTAACAAGTTCAACACTTTTTTATTTACATTCTTTTCGAATGCCGCCCAACCGCCGTCATTGTTTTGCATGGAAATGAGCCAGTTTACTCCGCGGTCCCAAGCTTGCCGGCATTCCACTTGCTTTATGGCCAAAGTACGTATCGCCCTCAGTGCAGCTGTTGTGTCGTCAATATCAGGGTGGATCGTGTTCATGTCCGCAAACCCCCAGCCTCCCGGCAATAGGTTCGGTTCATGAATGACCCAATCTCCGTATTTGAGATGCTGACGGGAGAGAATATATTGATTTGCTTTTTGAATCGTGCTGAATGAATAGGGAACCCCTGCTTCTTGCAGAGCATAATTGATTAAAGTCGTATTCCAGACTGAAGCGGTCGTATACTGGCTGTGAAGTTTTCCATCAATCCGGCAGGCCATCGCTTTTAAACCTTGCACGGCACGAGTAATCACTGGATGTGTATTCGAATACCCCCTTGCCAGTAAGGCATAAATCATAAGAGTAGTTGAGCTGAAATAATTAAGAAAGGTACCGTCCGGTTCAATCCGGTCCAGCATATATTTTTCTGCCCGGTATAATGTCAATTCGCGAAGGTTTCCATGGTATTTCAGAGCCTTAATCCCCTGTTTAATTAATTTGATCACGGAGCGGACCTCTTCTTCTTGATCCTCTGTAAAAAAATGAACTTCTCTTTTTTGAAACAAATCAGAAAGATCGGGCGATCTTGACGTTCTCCTGCGGAATTGGGTATTGGCGAGTATTAAAAAAGGGATTAGGTTGGCTCTTCCGTAAACGGAGAGGTCAAAGAGATTGATTGGAAAGGAGTCTGGTAAAAGCATTACTTCTATATTAATGGGGAAGTGCGGCCATGGACATTGTCCTGTTAGGGCTAACAAGATTTTCAAAAACATATGGACTTCCGCGGCCCCTCCACCCTCTATAATAAACCTTCTTGCTGCTTGGATTTCCGGGTCTTTTGGATCTCGATAACCAGAATACAAAAGAGCATAATACGCTTCCACAGTGGAGGTTAGGTTCCCTTTTTCCTCATCATGAAATAGCTTCCAGGACCCATCTTTCTGCTGTTTTCCGGCAATACGTTTCACTAGTTCTTTTATGAACTCTTCATCATTTATCTCCAATGTCCTCAGTAAGATAATCATACTGCAGTCCGATGCGGTCCCTGTCTCAAAAGGATAATGCCAGGCCCCGTCCTCTGATTGCTCTTGGACGAACTGCTTGGCGATTCTGTTAATTTCCTTATATACCCGATGCTTCATATTACCTATCCTCTCCAGAATAATCATCTTTTTTAGAATTCATATTCCTTGAGCAGAATGAATATGCTCCTTTGATGGGGAGGATTGAAACAGTCAAAATGAACTCGGAAAAGGAATGATGCCGTTTTGCTGGACTCTTTAACAGACGTAAAAAAAGAATTGAAAAAAAAGTTGAAGAAAAAGAAATCTGTCTGCCTTCTGCCTTCGTTATCTGAAAATGATAAACAATATATTCACCTTATAAGAGAAGGGACGAGACAACTTAACCAAAACAATGTAACACGGACGCAAGCTTATTTTCAGTTTTACCTGCAGCATCCTGAAATACATTGGGCTCTTCTTGGACATATGGTATCGCGAAACGTTGGGTGGAACATGACGGATTTAAAAGGGGAATTGCTGACAAAACTTCTGCCTGAAAGAGATCAGAAAGCTTTTTTTTCCTTTTTGGAACAGGGCAGCTGGTTGATTTTTCAAGATGTGTATCCTCAATTTTGGGTTTATGATCTGAGTGTGAGAGGGAGCCAAGAAATGTTCCACCTTTTACCTTTCTTTTACACTTCTACCTTCATGGAGACGATGTGGCGTTATTTTTGGCGCAGCGGGGATAGCTATTCGTTGGCAATCGCAATGGTGATAAATGAACAAAGCTATTTGGAAAAAAGATTGATTCAAAATAATCATTTCAAAAAAAACGTAACCGGCACACTCAGTTTCAAGATGTATGAATTTTTGCAGCTAAATAACATTCTTTTTCCCTACTATGCAGGGGGGGAAATGGAGAAACCCTCACTTGTCGGCACCACCTCACATCAATTCACTTCGCTCCACGAAAGAATTTTAGTCGGAAAAAATTTATATTCTTTGCTTTTTCAGCGTGAAGAGATTCTGGCGGGGGCTGTGAAATGGGCACATGAATGCCCTCACACTGGATCACGGAAAGATTACTGGCCTGATTTGTTTAATGATGTAAATGAATCTTTTCCTCGCTCCCTTTATAAACCACGGGTCAAGAATTGCTTGTTGAGAAAGGGCGCAAATCGTCTGTACAGTCCGCCATTAAAATACGCCTGGCCGGATGCCGCCCATGAAGAAACGACAAGCGAAGATTGGTTTGAGGATTGTCATGTTTTGGATTATATTAAGAAAGAAGTCAGTTTCAATGGAGAAATCTTAAACAATTATTGCAAAACCCTTGAAAAGATTGAACTTGCGGTTATGGCGAAGGAAGCCCTTTTGTTACGAGAAGAAGAATAATCATTAATAAGAGATGGCCTTGTGATTGTTCAAATGATGGCAGTGTAATGTGGAATCATTTATATATATAATGTCAAAAAATTCAACCATAAACATTTAATGGAAACGATTTATCGCGTTTTTGGCAGTTGAGGATAATAGGTGGAAATTTGATATATAGTGCTTCACAAAGAATAAACCTGTTTTGATCAAGCTTTTTTCAAAAACAGGTTTATTTTTATATCGGTTTTTTCCACTCATCTGCCAGTTTTTGATTATTGGTCTATTCATAAAGTTAAAGTTAGATAACCCCTCAATATTATTCGAGGAGGATTTTTTCTTATATGAGGTAAACTTTAACTAATGTGTTAGAGTAGAAATTTGTGTATAATTATTTTGATTGCCATGGGAGATGAAATGGAGAGAACTTATGTTTTTTCGTTTAATGTATCATATTGTCTTGCCTGTTTATGTAGTATTTGTCATTTTCGCCTCAATTTCATTAGAGAAAACTCAAAATGCTTTTTTTATGATTGTATTTGGTCTTCTTTTTATAGCCAGTATCTTTTTGGAAAGAATTTATGCCCGCTTATTTTTGTTTATCGCAGCAAGTGAAATTATTTCATTACTATTGTTTCATTTCACCAGCCAGCTGAATTGGTGTTACTCTATTTATATCATTTTACTTAGTAAATTTTTATTTCAAGTCAGGGGAGCCGTCAAGGGGATTTTTCTTGGTTTTGGTTTCATGGTTTTTTACACCTTTATTCGAGCTACGTATTCCCCTGTAAATTCCTATAGCATATTTGGGGTTGGATCGGACTTTTTAACTTCAATTGCTGTAGTACTGATCATTCAGTACATTATTGAAATGGAAACGAAAAAAAATACTCTTATTGAAGAGAAGAAACGTGAAGAATTACGGCACAAAGAGGAAAAAGTAGAGCTAATAGCAGAAATGGCTGCTGGACTTGCACATGAAATTAGAAACCCGTTGACAATCATTCAAGGGTTTCTGCAGCATTCAAAAGAGAATAATTATAATATACAGCCTTGGCATGATTTAATCTTTGGTGAAGTAAACAGGATGAATAAATTAACGGTTGAATTCCTACAATTTTCAAAACCAGATGTTTCTCAATACCAAGCTTATTCCATCCATGAGTGTTTAAAGAGAGTCATTTCCTTAACCAAATCTAATGCCTGCTGTTTAGGACATCAAATTGTATACACGGAGTATAATCCTGATCTTTTGGTGAAAATGGACTTCAATAAAATGGTACAGGTATTTGTAAATTTAATTAACAATGCGGTTCAGTCTATGGTTGAAAGTGGACGTATTACGATTCGATTGTTCAAAGAGGGGGACTTAGCAGTTTGTGAGGTTCATGATACAGGTGTAGGTATAGAAGATACAGACCTGAAAAAAATCTTTAATCCCTTCTTTACAACGAAAGCTGAAGGAACGGGTCTGGGGCTGCCCATATGTCAGAAAATTATTCAGGACCATTGGGGAACTATTGAGGTGAGTAGTACTCCGGAATATGGGTCTACTTTTACTATTTGTCTTCCTTTAGAAACTGGTGCTAGTCACGCTCCGGATTTTGCCAAGGATTAGCATATATTTAGTTTATAGACCCTAATTGTCACTATTTTTATGGAAATAGTTTTCCCTTTTACTATTATTAAACCCTTCTACGGGCCTATAAAAAAACGAAAACTTCACTTAGATGCATTACGGTGAACCTTACCATAAGAGGCAGTTGTTCCTTTTGCCTTTAACCAATACCAAAGGAGAAGTGAATGAAAATGATAAACATAACCATTCCAAAACCAAGTGTTACAATTACCAAACAGAAGAACCCTGAATTAAGTAATATTTATGGATTTACAGAGTTCCATCTTATCCCTAGAGATAAGGGCGGCATTTTTATGTTCTATAATAATAACCAAGAGCTATTATTTGTCGGTAAGGCAAGGAAATTGCGGCAAAGGATTAAAAAGCATTTTGCAGATACTGTTTCCCCAATAAAAATGCATAGAGATGAAGTTGCTAAAATTGATGTTTGTGTGATTGAAGACCCTGTACATAGAGAAATTTATGAAACGTATATTATTAATGCACTCAAATCGAAATACAACGTAGACAAGGTCTTTTTTTGATGAACCAAGTTTAGTAAACCAGCTAGCATAGAGGCAGCCTTTATGGTGTCCTTTCCTATTAAAAAAACTGCCTCTATTCATGGTGGCGTTGAACCGTACCATAAATAAAAAAGTATAGGCTAAACAAGATTTCCTTTCTATAAACTTGTTTAGCCTTCTTTTTTATTTAAGGCTGTGTTAAAGGATATTGTTGATTTAATAGTCCTGTTAATTGGAGCGGAAGGCAAGAAGTGAACTGTATATAATAATGGAGTATCTTTGGTAATGGGTGAAAAAGAAGTTTGAGGATATTGAAAGGATACGTTAAATGGGAAAACAGCACCCACAGAGGGCGAATTCACAAAGAGGTGGAATATTATGACGAACGAAATGGTGATGAGACAAGTGGAAGTAGTACGGGCCATTACTATCCAAAAGGTGGAATCTATTACGGAAGATGTGGCTGATATTATGCCTAAGGGATTTAACAATACAATCCGATGGAACGTTGGTCATATTTTAATTGTTCAGGATCAGCTTGCTTCAAACTTTGCAGGATTACCGCAGCAACTTTCTCCTGAATTTGTCACCTTATTTGGCAACCGGACGAAACCAAGCGAATGGCAGGTAGAACCTCCAACATTGCAAACCTTATCCAATGAATTAAAAAGGCAAACTGCTTATATCAAGGAGTCTCTCGGCAGCCGCCTGCAGGAAAAGGCAATAAAACCCTTTGTACGGCTTGGTTTTAAGATGGAAACAATCGGAGAAATTCTCACGTTTAGTTTACACCATGAAGGAATGCATACGGGAGTTATTTATGCCATTCAACGGGCAATAGAAGGTTCCAACAATTAAACAGGCATTGCAGAGGATGGCATGACATTCACTTGTCTTGTTTTGATCCTGAATGAATCCAACTTAAGTGAAGTGTGGTCAAAGAGCGGGCGGCTCTATGGATTTACTATTCTGTTATAAGCTGAATCACCCACAATAAATACTTTTCCGCTTGCACCCGTAAGACGAGAAATTTATGGCTGTACCTAACCGTAAGGAGCACAGACAGTATAGGGATTCTATCATGGTGTAAATTAACAAGTTTGACTATCTACTAAATAAGTACAGTGATTCTGTAAAAGTTGACCTGTATTTTTAAATGATCTTTTAATAAGGCTCTTTTCTAAAAGATTGTTGCTTTTTGCTCCCTTTTTAAGATTTGTTCAAAAAATAGAGGTAGAAATTCCCCTTATTTAGGAAATTGGATGTTAATTAGCTGAAATAGAGGTAGAAATTTCCCTTATTTGATTTTAAACTGCTAAAATCGGGTGCTTTTCATTGAATAACGGAAAAAACTCCGCTTATTTTTTACTATTTAAGCTCCCTCAGTTAGATACGATTTTCTCTCGAATACTCACT
>NZ_JAMBNQ010000072.1 GCF_023715155.1 Neobacillus mesonae | reverse complement strand
ACATTAAAGCATGTAAAACATTTGAGGAGCTTAAAAAAGAAATTGACAGGTATATCCGCCACTATAACCATACTAGATATCAATGGAATCTAAAAAAGATGACTCCTGTACAGTACAGGAATCATCTTTTACAGGTAGCCTAGGCCTTTTTTTAAAATGTCCTTTACAAGGGGTACACTTTAGGATTGAATGGCTTCTTTTATGTTATTTAAACCCTAAAACCGGGTGGGGAACATAAGGTTCTTCCAAAAAGGAAACTTCTTGGGCGGTTAATTTAGTCGACAATGCCGCAACTGCATCGTCGAGATGGGATAATTTCGTAGCACCAACAATCGGGGCGGTAACTGTTTCTTTTTGCAATACCCAGGCAAGGGCGATTTGTGCCCGCGGAACGCCACGCTTTTCGGCCATCTCCGCCACTCGTTCCACTACTTTACGGTCTGCTTCCGTTGTAGCATCATAGAGATTTTTGCCAAATTCATCCGTTTCCGAACGATAAGTCGTTTCATCCCAATTACGTGTTAGTTTTCCTCTTGCCATCGGACTCCAAGGGATGACGCCTATTTTCTCCTCTTTGCATAAAGGCAGCATTTCACGTTCTTCTTCACGATACAAGAGGTTTAAGTGATTTTGCATGGAAACGAATCTTGTCCAGCCGTTCTTTTCAGCGATATGCAACGCTTTAAGAAACTGCCAGGAATACATAGATGATGCACCGATATAACGAGCCTTCCCTGCCTTTACCACATCATGAAGAGCTTCCATTGTTTCTTCTATTGGTGTCTGGTAATCCCACCGATGAATCTGGTAGAGATCCACGTAATCGGTTCCGAGTCTTTTTAAACTGTTGTCAATTTCGGCCATAATCGCTTTTCGCGACAGCCCAGCTCCGTTTGGCCCTTTATGCATACGGCCATGAACCTTTGTCGCGATGACCACTTCATCTCTATTTGCAAAATCCTTTAATGCTCGTCCGACAAATTCTTCACTTGTACCATCTGAATAGACATTCGCTGTATCAAAGAAGTTAATCCCATATTCTAATGCTTTTTTAATCACTAATCGGCTTTCTTCTTCATTTAACACCCATTGATGATTACCGCGTTCCGGCACGCCGAAGCTCATACAACCTAAGCAAATACGGGAAACATCCATTCCTGTATTTCCTAGCTTTACATAATCCATGTATATCCCTCTCTTCTCTCAAAATATTTAATATTTAGGCTCTTTTCGTATAAAAATGGTGTTATTGGAATAAAAATGTACCGTTCCTTTCCGCGGCAGGTGCTTGCTTTCCGCGGGGAAGAATTAAAGCCTCCTTGACGCTTTGCGTCTGTGGGGTATCGACTTTTCTTCTACATATATCCCGCAGGAGTCAAGCACCTTTTCGCTCCAATCCACTCTGCACATTCCATATTTGTTAAAAGCAACATCTATTAGAAAGAGCCAATATTTATTATCTATATTTCATTTCGAGATTAATCCCGAATTCCCTTTTCAATAAACCCACCCATTTATAAAATTTCCCCATTAACTTTTGTTGAACACTATACAATTATTAATAAACCGAAAGATTGATAAGTGTATTTAAACAATCGGGCAGATTTACTTTTTAGGGATTGCTGGCGGAGTGCAAAAGGACCTTCATTTCCGTTGCCTTTGGCCATTCCATCTCTAAAAGTATTTCTACTAAATTTCCATCAATGATCGCTGCCTCAGTTCTTTTTTCTTGTTAAGTCATAGCAGTCTAGTTTAAGGACAGTTTTTCACAAAGCAAAGCTAAGGATTTATTTTGAAAAAAATAGTTAAAAAGTAATATTTTTGAAAGGGTTTTAAAGCTCCATAAAGAATTAATACATATTTAGGTCTTTTATCATAGAAAGGATGGTTTTATTGAAAGCATTAGAACCCAAAAATGAAACATCACGTCTAAAGAAATTTCTAGTATCTCATCCGTTAACCTCATACTTTATCATGGCCTTTTTATTTTCTTGGATCTGCTTAATTCCTTTTATCCTTGGGCAATGGGGTATCTTGCCGAAATCACAAAATTTCACTATTTTCCATATTGCAAATGTTTTCGTTGGTCCGATGCTATCAGCTTATATTATGACTCGGACGCTTGAAGGAAAAGAGGCTTGGAAAAGTATCCGAAAAAGCATACGCCAAGTAAGAATCGGCTTGAAATGGTACATATTCGCTCTTTTAGTCATTCCTGCTGTCATGTATATTGGAATGGTGATAGTAAATAGCGGACTCCCAGAATTCAAGGATCTTTCATCAAAGTTTTTTGCCACATACCCTATTTATTTGTGATTGTTTTCTTTGGAGGCGGACCGTTCCCTGAAGAAATCGGATGGAGGGGTTTTGCGCTGCCAAGGATGCAAAAAAGGTTTGGTCCACTAAGAGCAACTTTGCTTCTGGGACTACTATGGGCGTGCTGGCATTTACCGCAATTTCTAACCAGCGCCCAGCATGGCGGTCCGGGCACTCATTTTAACACCTTTGCAGCCAATTTTCCCATCTTTACTGTAGGCTGCATAGCGATATCGATTATTCTGACCTGGATCTATAACAAAAAGCAAGGAAATCTGTTTAGTGTGATGCTTGTTCATACAAGTATAAATACGTTTAGTATGATACAACCATATGCCGCAAATCCTTCTTTGAAGGAGATGGATATATCATTCACGATTGGATTTGTTTTTGTGGCTCTAATTGTTCTCATCTCCACTCGTGGGAAGCTCGGATATGATAAATATTCTTATACTGTACCTGCTCAAAATATAAATATCAGAAATTAGCATTTATTTATAGTTCTTGATTATAAAGCAGAATGTATAGAAAAAATAGGAAAATATAAATTTAATTTATAGGAATTAAACCAAAGTAGTGATGCCTAAATGTATCCATGTGGAAATTATCAAATTTCACAGACCCAGTTCGAGTACCATCTATCGGGTGTTTTTGCTGAAGATTGGATTGCTGCGGCAATCCTTTTTCAATTTAATGAAAGGGGCAGGGACGTTAAGTGGCTTCCTTCAAAATTAAAATAATTATAATATTGTAAAATTAAATATCTTTTTTAGAGAAAAACCGCATAGAATAAAAAGGTGTTTTTCCAGTACACGGAACGAACGCTGTAATTTATTATTTTTGCATTGACAGCATGGTATTGGAAAATTAGCTTTCCATCTTTAATAGGGGACTAAACTGTAAAAAACTTTAGTGAGCTATTATACCTACGAGTGTGTTAATCATTCTGCTTGTGTTTAAGCATAAGACTACCAAAACTTGATAAGTCTATAATAAAGAAAAACACATTGAATTACCAATCAATGTGTTTCTGCTGCTTCTCAAATGAGAAAGATATTTTTTTATTATTCAGGCTTAATAGCTATAAATTCGTCAATCGTTTCAGGGGTATTTTTCCCTTCTTTTCCTTTGAAAAGGTCGATATTAACGGTCACATCCATACAGCCAAGGTATTTTCCATTTTCATCACGTACTGCCATGAATTTTTGGTAAATTTGACCAGATTCACCGGAACGTTTTGGGAACCAAAATTCCCATTCGTCGCGTGTTCCTGCACGGAAGTCATTCAACAATTTTTCAACGTAGTGAGCCACTTTTGGGTGAAGCTCAAGCACAGGCCGGCCAATCGCTTCTTTACGGCGACCATGCACGCGGTTTGGATTATCCGAATACCAGCGGAAAATATCATTAGCATCGCAAAAGCCCATTTCAAATGGCAAAAGTTTGATGATTGAATCCAAAGTGCTTGCTTTAATCGCACCAGTTTCAAAATTAATCACAGCCTCAGGACTAATTAAATCCGACAATTTTTCTTCAGTCATATATAAATCTCCTTTATGAGAATATAATAATATAAATATTTATGAGCAAAAAAACGCCCACTAGTATTATAATCTTTTTATTACTATTAGCAAGTTCATAGATTACTTTTGCAAGATTTCTACAGATTTCAAGGGTGTGTCAACTGGTTTAAATTTGTTGGCTTGGTGCATTATTGTGTCTTGTTCTCATTCAAACATCGTACCATAAGCACACCACGATTGAAGAGATGACCGAATGTACCTCGACCTATGATTTTGATCAGTTATTAAAAGCTTTCAATGTTTCACCAAATGAGCTGGTGTCCGGAGAAGAAAAATCTGAAGGTAAAACAATAACCCAACTTATCAAAAAGCTACCGTCAAAGTTATAGGTCAAAGATTGTTGTTCGCTAAATAATAGTTGTCAATTAATGTGTCAAATAATCAGTTAATTAGTTATGCTTCTGACCGCTGAGGAAAAATTACTTTATACATAAAAAACAGTTTCGCTTTAAGGAAACTGTTTTACGGAATGCTTTTAAAGTCTTATGTCATTAAGGTTCCTCTGTAGTCGAAATGAAATTTCGTTTTAAAAATTGAAATTTTGAAAAAGTGAAATGGTCAGAACTAATGTTAGCAAGGAACCAGCAGATGTTAAAGTAATTATTTTACGGTTACTTTGATTTTTTTCAGGTTTTAAAAACTCTTGAATTGCAACAAACCATATAATAAAAGTTATTAAGGAAATAATCCCCATAGACATATTAGCATCTCCTTTCTTATATTTATTTAATTTGAATTTTCAACATATCTAATCAACAAACTTTCCCGACGAAGATACTTAAATAAAATGCACTTTCGTGTGTTAAATTGAAACAACCTCTTATTCTGTATGACTGACCTTTACCTGAATGGACCTTTTATTTAGATATTAACATAAAAACCCACAATGCTTTGTTAAACCACAATATTTTAGAAAACAGGCTTTATTTTACAATTAACTGCTTTTTGATTGTTTGTCCATTGACGTTGATAATTACATCATAAGTTCCGGGTTTTGTTCTCGTACCAACTTCCCAAGTCCAACTAATGTTACCGTTACTGTCAGAAGTTTTAGGTTCTAAACCTTCCGCATGACTAGGACCAGATGCATAATCTACTTCAATTGTACCTTGTACATTAGGTTTTGTTTTTACTGTCACTGTCGATTTATCGCCAGGATTCACAGTTAATGTACTTGCTGAAATACTTGCAGTGTTAGAATTAGAACTATTGGTATTTTTATTGGCTGCAGCAGCAGATTGTACCGTTGAGGAACCATCAACGTAATTAATGGTTACACCCTGTTCCACATTAAATATATAAACATTAAATTCTAAGTTATTATCTTCTATACTTTTCCCTTGCATGTGAACGCCTCTAGCCACCAGTTCATTCCCTCTAAATACGGGCTCTACTTGGTAACGGACATGATGGTTGGTTGTTTTTAAATAAGAGGCAACTTTGTTTTCATAATCAAGCATATCGGGATCGTTTAGACTTCTAGTTCCTGTCATTAAATTTTTAATATTGTTATTTTGTCCTGTCAGTTGAAAACCGATAAGGTGGCAACGATTATAAAGCCATTCAGTTTCTCCATTAACAGTAACTTTTTTATTCTTCCAACCGGTAGGATCCACATGAAGCGGCTCTCTTTCTTCTGTAGGCATAAGAGATTTGGATAACATTGCGTTTGCTGCACCTACACGATTCAAAGAATCTAAATTCGAAAATAATTGCCAGCTTCCTTTCGATAAACTCAAATCGTTTTTAGAAAAAGTCACATGATTATTATTTAATTCAATAACCTGTTTTCCCTTAAATTCTAAGTTTGCAAGTGTTTTATACTGAGTTTGAGCGGAACTACTATTTGTAGAACTGTTATTTGTCGTACTTTTAGGATTAGAATTCGAACTTTTACTAGAACTTTGTGTATTATCTGATTTAACACTTGTTGGAGTATCCGCCTTCTGGTCAGCTGGTTTTGATTGGGTACTCACATTACTACAAGCACTAACGGTTGAAAACATAAGTGCAAATAATAAAGCAAATGATATTTTTCTCAATTTAAAAGATTTCATAATTATTCTCCTTATATAAGATATTACCCACCTTTCATATTACATCAAGTTATCGCTGCGGAGGACTTTTTCTTCTTCACAAAACGGGCAGTTTAAGTGGAAACCTTCACATTCTTTAACTTCATCAGTTAATAAAAGTTTTTAGCGATGGCTAGCTAGCTTTTGACAATTAAAATGGGGTTGCCTCGGCGACCTCTTTTTCTGCCTAGGCATTTACAACAACAAAATTTTTTGGAAAACAGAAGGAAACAAAATGTTACTTTGCAAATGTCCACAGCGATAGTTACAACAATTAGCATACAGCAAAAGGCGTAAGGAGATAATAATCGGAAAAATAAACCATTCAGGAAAGAGCTTAAAAAATGATATGGGCTATATTACAATATTTATATCAATTATTGCAGTGTTCTTCTCTCCTATATATCTAAGTGAAATTGAGATTTATTCTTCCGCTTTTTTCGCCTTTTATCTACAAGTTCTCACAGGCATGTATTTGGACTTGAAACTTAATTGTTTGGATATTTTACGCAAGAAGTGAATTGGAAAACACTCCCATTCATGATTATAGTGTATAGTTCCGTAGTTTTCTTTTTTTTAATTTCTTTCCATTTGGGAAGGGGATAAAAAACCAAACCATTAATATCCTAGCATGGTCGCTGTTTGCAGTGTTATGAGAAAATCGCCTATTAACGGAACTTTTCTATTATAATGATTGGGAATTGTGGTACTTCGCTATTATTTATACTTTTCTTTTTATTAAATTGATCATAAATCTAAAAATAATCCGAAGATTTATCCGTCATATAGAGATTAGGATTAGGAGATAATGTTTTATCTTCTTCTCTCCCATTTAAAAATCCTTTTACTTATTCAACTATATGAGGGCATCACTTGAAGTTCCAGCTTCCATAATAGGCGGCTTTTTTTATTGTACCGGTTCTGGATAAGACAAAAAGTATCAAAGGAATACCATCAATAGTTCTGTATGATTTAAATTTGAATATTATTAAAGATACGTTAATTACATTCTTTCCAGTGATCATATCAAGCGATTAAATAACAGGAGGTAAAATTTATATGGATAATGTATTAAAAGTATCATCAAAATCAAATCCGAATTCAGTTGCAGGAGCAATTGCGGGCGTCTTAAGCGAAAGAGGAAATACAGAGATTCAAGCTATTGGAGCTGGTGCTTTAAATCAAGCGATTAAAGCCATTGCGATTGCAAGAGGATTCGTAGCTCCTAGCGGTGTTAATCTGGTGTTTGTTCCTGCATTTACAGATGTTTTAATCAATAATGAAAATAGAACAGCAATCAAATTAATTGTAGGTCCTAGAAAAAAAAGATAGATTTGCGTTGAGACAATCAATAAAAGAATTATTTAAAAACATTCCCCTAATGCTATAAGCTTGTAGTACAAACGGGGCAGGTTAATTTAAAAAAATAGATGCCAGGGGGGTTATTGGCTCAGTGGGTTATGAAGGTTCACAATTTCTAAATCTCATAAAAATTTTATGAGCATCCTGGCTTACTGTATAACTTGAAGAACCCTATGGTGATTCACCCCAATAAAAAATGCATCCGATTATTCGGATGCATACTTAATTATTCCATGTAAATAAACTGAGTATTCTCTCTGTACATATTCTCTTAATTTAATTTTTTTTTCTTCCTCCAATATTCTAACCATTTCTTGAATCTTTTTTTCATTTTCTTTTGTAGTAGGAATCTCTAATGAAAACAAATTACCTCGACTACTATTTAATAATTTTTTTAATAACTCAACTTTATTCATTGGATAATCCCCTTTATTTATTATATTCGGCATAAAGGCGACTTTTTCCTTGGAACATCTTATATTGTTTCAAGTTTTACCCTCTTTCCACTAAAAAAATTTGATTACAGGTACTATGACAAGGAATGGGGCAGATTTTTTTAATAGCTTTTTTTATAACTGCCTTTTACCAATCTAATCATATCACGCCCTGACATCTTACCTGTTTCATGATAACCTTCTTCATCACGCAAACTCAAGTTCCAGCTGCTATCGTTATCTTCATTTAACCTATATAACTTATTGGTAAAAATATTTGTATAAAAATCTCCATTTCTTAGCCTCATACTATCCCCCTCTCCAATGTATATAAACTGTATTATGCCCAAGATATTGACCTGGAGCCATTAGAAATATACAGTCTAAAAATCCTGGATATACAGGGGAAAGAAGTGAAAATTAAAGGTAGGGACAGAGCATGGATAGTTTTGTAAAGTAAGAAGTGTGGGCAATGGAAATTTCCCTTATTGAGATAATGATCTGACCCCATAAAGTTGGACAAAAAATATTATGCTGATTGCCCGGTGGTTAGAAGCCTGTATTGTACAGGGCTTTTACCACCGTTTTTTTCTTTTATTCGATAATTGTTATAGTAACTTATCC
>NZ_JAMBNQ010000071.1 GCF_023715155.1 Neobacillus mesonae | reverse complement strand
TCTGCATGCGCAGATAAGAATTATCCGGTATTAGCTCCGGTTTCCCGAAGTTATCCCGATCTTACAGGCAGGTTGCCCACGTGTTACTCACCCGTCCGCCGCTAACTTTCGGGAGCAAGCTCCCAAAAGTTCGCTCGACTTGCATGTATTAGGCACGCCGCCAGCGTTCGTCCTGAGCCAGGATCAAACTCTCCAAAAAAAGTTGAGTTGATTAGCTCATAAAAGTTACGTTGGCTTCATCTCATTCAAGGGATGAATGATTATTGTTTGTTGACGTTTTTGTTTGTTTAGTTTTCAAAGAACAATTTTTATTATCGCTCAAAAGCGACTTTTTTATAATACCAAGTTATAAACTGAATGTCAATACTTTTTTCTTCTTTTCTTAAAAGAAGTGACGTTGTTTTGCAACAACAGATAATAATATACCACCAATAAAATCATACTGCAATAGTTTTCTTAGGATAATTTTAAAATTTAAATTTTCTAATTACATAGATAAAAGCCAATAAAAAAAGCGCCGTATACCGGCGCTTTAAAAAGTCTTATTATCGTTGACGCATTAATGGGAATAATAATACATCACGAATTGATGGCGAATTGGTTAACAGCATCACCAAACGGTCTACTCCTATCCCAAGTCCCCCTGTTGGCGGCATTCCGTATTCTAACGCTTCTACGAAGTCCTCATCCATCTCATGTGCTTCATCATTACCCTGTTCACGTTCTTTTAATTGAGCCTCAAAGCGTTCCCTCTGATCAATAGGATCATTAAGCTCTGTAAAGGCATTGGCGTGCTCACGGCCCACGATAAACAGTTCAAAACGATCTGTAAAACGTGGATCCTCTTCATTTTTCTTAGCAAGCGGAGAAATCTCAACCGGATGACCGAAGATAAATGTTGGCTGAATTAACCTTTCCTCTACCTTTTGCTCAAAAAACTCATTGACTATGTGACCATAGAGCATATTATCGTTAATCTCTACTCCATGCTCATTTGCAAGCGCACGTGCTTCTTCAACACTCATTTCCTTCCAAAAATCTACACCGGTATATTCCTTAATGGCATCGACCATATGGAGTCTCTTCCATTCAGGCTTAAGATTCACTTCATAATCGCCGTATTGAATTGTAGTCGTTCCCAATACTTCTTCGGCAATATGTGCAATTAGGTTTTCAGTAAGGCTCATAATATCACGGTAATCTGCATATGCTTCATAAAGTTCAATCATGGTAAATTCCGGATTGTGACGAGTAGATACGCCTTCATTTCTAAATACACGTCCGATTTCATAGACTTTTTCAAGTCCGCCTACGATTAATCGTTTTAGATGAAGTTCAATTGCAATCCGCATGTACAATGTCATGTCTAATGCATTATGATGGGTAATAAATGGACGGGCTGCAGCTCCTCCAGCAATAGCATGCATCATTGGTGTCTCCACTTCTAAGTATCCATGGTCATCCAAGTAGCGGCGCATGGATTGAATAATTTTACTGCGGGTAATAAACGTCTCTTTGCTTTCCTGACTCATAATTAAATCTAAATAACGCTGACGATATCTTTGCTCCACATCTTTTAAGCCATGGAATTTATCAGGCAGCGGTCGAAGTGCTTTTGTTAAAAATGTATACTCAGAAACTTTAACGGAAAGTTCACCTGTTTTTGTTTTAAACACAGTTCCTGAAATTCCTACAATATCTCCTAAATCAGAAGAAGTAAAGATATGATATTGTTCTTCTCCAACAGCATCCTTACGTACATATATTTGAATTTGTCCGGATAAATCTTGAATATGGGCAAATCCCGCTTTCCCTTTTCCCCGCTTTGTCATAATCCGTCCAGCTATACGGACTGAGATATGTTTAGCCTCAAGCTCTTCGTTTTCCAATTGTTCATATTGCTCATGCAGTTCCTTTGCATTATGTGTCCGCTCGAACCGCTTACCAAATGGGTCAACACCGTTTTCCCGCATTTCTGCCATTTTTTCACGTCTGACAATTAATTGGTCATTTAATTCTTCCTGACTCAAAACCATCCACTCCATTGCTATCATAATTATCCCGCTTCAACGGGGAGTAAGACTTCGCTTCAAACTTATTTGAAGCGTCAAGCTTTCGCGGGAGTTTAATTGCCCGTAAAAGCCCAATTAGTTCTACTAACAATCAACGGGATGAGGCCCCCTGATTGAAGTTCTTCTTATATAAAACGCTAGTAAAAAAATGCGTACTATCATTTTTATACATACACTTCTATTATTTTACACAAATTTGTGTTTTCAGACATCAAAAAAGATTAACCAAATAAAAACTGCCAGTCAAAACACTGGCAGTCTTCATCATAAACACAATCATTATAGAAAAAGAGCCCCTCTATGTCAACTCACCCAACGTTTTCCTGGCTTTGTTCCCTTGCTTCTGACTCTAGAACCAAATCGTTTAATACTCTTGCCACTTGGTCACGTGTTTGGCATTCATTAATCGCATTACGAGCTGATGCATTCCCGCGGATGCCTTTCAAATACCAAGCCGCATGCTTACGCATTTCCCTGACTGCAATGTCTTCGTTTTTTAGTGCAATTAACCGGTCTAAATGCAATAAACAAACATCCATTTTCTCACGGACCGGGGGTTCACCCATTAACTTCCCAGTTTCTAAATATTGAACAGTACGGTAAATCATCCATGGGTTTCCAAGTGCAGCCCGTCCAATCATGACGCCGTCAACACCTGTTTCATCCAGCATTCTCTTAGCATCCTGCGGTGTTTTCACATCACCGTTCCCGATAACTGGAATATTGACTGATTGTTTCACTTCACGAATAATATCCCAGTTTGCTTTACCTTCATACATTTGAACACGTGTTCTACCGTGCAGAGCAACAGCCTTTCCGCCTGCCCGTTCAACAGCCTGAGCATTCTGGACAGCATAAATATGGTCCTCATCCCAACCCATCCGCATTTTGACAGTAACAGGCTTTTCCACTGCATCTACTACAGCAGAAACCATTTCATATATCTTATTTGGATCCAGAAGCCATTTGGCACCAGCATCACATTTTGTTATTTTCGGTACAGGGCATCCCATATTGATATCAATAATATCGGCATTTGTATTTTCATCCACAAATTTTGCTGCTTCAACAAGTGTTTCTTTTTTTCCGCCAAAGATTTGCAGGCTTAATGGTTTTTCCCGTTCATCAATGTAGAGCATATTCAAGGTTTTTTCATTTTTAAAAACAATCCCTTTGTCGCTGACCATCTCCGCACAGACGAGGCCGGCCCCAAACTCCTTGACCGTCAGTCGGAACGCAGAATTGCAGACACCAGCCATTGGTGCCAATACAACCGGGTTCTTCATTTCAATATTGCCAATCTTTAACATGCCCTGCCTCCCTTTTAATCCTTCGGTTTTAAATCATCAATTGTTATTTTTAAACTATGAGCTATTTTCTCAAGTATATCTTCTGCCGGCAGGCGGTTACCACGCTCAATTTCTCCCAATATGGACACTGACACTCCCAGTTCCTTTGAAAAACCTTCCTGCGTGTAACCTTTTAACTTCCTATATGCTCTAATCCGTCTTCCCCATTTTTCTGCTTCCATAATCGGACTCCTTCTCTATCAGGTAGTTGATCTAACATTGCTGAAATAGGCTTATCCATCCCATGGAATTTCATATCTGGTTTCATTTCTAAAAGTGGAACTAATACAAACGCACGTTCCATCATCCTTGGATGAGGAACAATCAGTCTTTCATTTTTAATATTTTCTTGATTATAGGTTAAAATGTCAAGGTCAATCGTCCTTGGACCCCACCTGATTTCTCTTTTCCTTCCAAGTTCTGATTCCACTGTCAAACATCGATCTAATAATTCCATCGCTTCTAAAGTGGTCTGGATCTCAATTACCATATTTAAAAATAAATCCTGATCTTCATAACCTACTGGATCAGTTTCATAAATGGAAGAGGACCTTACCAGTTTAATATCTGTTTGATTCGTTAGTTTTTTTATAGCTATCCTAATATTATCATATCGGTTTCCGATATTTGAGCCAAGGGCAATTATGGATGTATTTCCCATCTCTATCTACTCCTAGTAATTTCAACTGCAACAGATTTGTAATGGCCCGGTATCGGCGGGTCTGGTTTAATTACCTTGACCGTAACTTCTTGAACAAGGGGAAATTTCGCCAATATCGCTGCAGCAGCATTTTCCGCAACGGCTTCAATTAATTTATAGGGAGTACCTTCAACGATTTCTTTACATAGCTGAAATAACTCTCCATAATTAACAGAGAACTTCAGATTATCTGTTTCGCCTGCCTTTTTCAAATCAACGGTGACTGTTAAATCAACAGAAAAGCGCTGTCCAAGCACCTTTTCTTCTGGAAAGACCCCATGGTAGCCGTAGAATTCCATTCCATGAACATAGATTTTATCCAAGGGTTTCCCCCTTTCCCATTATGGCATCCATCATTTTCGCCATTCTGCTTATTTCCTTTACATCATGCACCCGGACCATTTGGCATCCCTTTTGGATTCCGTAACAATTGGCTGCACCTGTACCTTCCATTCTTTCATCAACCGGAAGATTTAATGCTTCGCCAATCATTCTCTTTCGGGAAGCAGCTAATAAAACAGGGTAACCCAGCATGACAAGCTTGTCCAAATTCTGCATCATAAGAATGTTCTCATGATAATCTTTAGCAAAGCCGATTCCTGGATCAAGAATAATATTATCATCCGTCACTCCTGCCCTTTTGACAATCGCAATACTTTCATATAAATCATTAATAACATCCCTGACAAAGTTCTGGTAACCCCGCTCACGGCGATTGTGCATAAGTATAATTGGGACATTATATTTCGCTGCCACAGAGGCCATTTTGTCATCTGCCTTTGCTCCCCAAATATCGTTAATGATATGGGCTCCGGCTTCAATCGCACTTTTTGCTACTTCCGCCTTATAAGTATCAATAGAGATCGGCACCTTAACATGTTTGACCAGTGCTTTAATAACAGGAACAACGCGGTTGATCTCCTCTTCTGCTGAAATAACTGTATATCCAGGGCGTGTAGACTCTCCGCCGATATCAATCATATCCGCCCCGTTAGCCACCATCTCTTTAGCATGTTCTACCGCCTGCTCCAGCTCATTAAATTTACCGCCATCTGAAAAGGAGTCTGGAGTCACATTCAAAATACCCATTACATAGGTCTTTTTTGCAAAATCCAATGTATAGGGTCCACATTGAATCTTTCCCTCTGGTGCATTCAAACTAAAATCCCTCCATGTCTTTACAATTCAACGTCTATAATAATACATGAAATTCTGTGCATAATCATTTTTTCTATCAAAAAAAACACCGGCATTATGCCGGCGCCTTTGATTTATTCAGCATCATACTGATATAATGTTGTACTTAAATAGCGTTCACCATTATCCGGAATAATAGCTAATACTTTTTTACCTTTACCTAACTCTTTTGCCACCTTTAAAGCTGCATAAATAGCTGCACCAGAGGAAATACCGCCTAATACACCTTCTTCTCTAGCTGCGCGGCGTGAAGCATCAAATGCTTCCTCTGTGCTTACTTGAATAATCTCATCATAGATATCTGTATTTAATGTTTCAGGTACAAAGCCTGCGCCAAGCCCTTGTAACTTATGCGGCCCTGGTTTTCCGCCAGATAGAATGGCTGAATCCTTTGGCTCAACTGCGTAAATTTTTACATTTGGGAATTTTTCACGAAGAACGCTTCCTGCACCCGTAATGGTACCCCCTGTTCCGATACCAGCAATAAACGCATCCAGCTGATCCATTTGTTCTGCAATTTCTTTTCCAGTTGTTCTCTTATGAACTTCTGGGTTAGCTTGGTTTGTGAATTGCTGAGGCATAAAATATCCTTTTTCCTTTACTAATGCCTCCGCTTTTCCTATTGCACCTTTCATACCCTCTGGACCGGGTGTTAATACAAGCTCTGCCCCATAGGCGCGAAGCAGGTTACGTCTTTCTAAACTCATGGTTTCAGGCATTACGAACACTGCTTTGTAACCTTTTGCTGCAGCTACCATTGCAAGTCCGATTCCTGTATTTCCGCTGGTTGGTTCAACAATTGTGTCGACTCCTGGTTTAATTAAACCTTGTTCCTCTGCAGCCTCAATCATTGCTAAAGCGATACGATCTTTTACACTGCTGCCTGGATTGAAGTACTCTAACTTTAGGTAAATCTCTGCACTATTTTCATCTGTCAATCTGTTTAGTTTTACAATTGGCGTTTGGCCAATTAACTCAGTAACTGAATTTGCAACACGAGCCATAATTTAGGCACCCCTATTCCGAGTATTTTTATTGGTTTTGTATACTTATAATTTACCAATTTTATACTTGCCTTGTCAACAATTTTAATCATTATCTTATAAAAAACACAGAAGCACTCTCCTGTGTTTTAAAATGTTGTTATTTAGATGTTTCATTCAATAAAGTAAAACTTCAATCTGAGAGGATTAACAGTAAAACTGAAGATTATTTTGCTTCTTCCTCTAGAGTCTCCAGCTCTTCTTTCGAAAAATGATATTTTTCGTTACAGAAATGGCAATGGGCTTCAGCTTGTCCGTCTTCTTCAATCATTGCTTTGATTTCCGCCTTACCTAAACCAATAATCGCATCAGCAAAACGCTCCTTCGAACAGGTACATTGGAATTTAACCGGCATCGTTTCAATAATTTTAATATGATCTTCACCAAAAAGCTCCGCCAAAATTTCCTCAGGCGTTAATCCCTGTTCGATTAATGTTGAAATTGGCGAAATTGTTTTTAACCGCTCTTCCACTTTGGTAATTACGGCATCCTCTGCACCAGGCATAATTTGTAAAATAAAACCGCCAGCAGCGAGAATCGTATCATCTGGATTAACTAATACTCCGACTCCTACAGAAGATGGAGTTTGCTCGGAGGTCGCAAAATAATAAGTGAAATCCTCGCCTAATTCCCCGGAAACAATTGGCACCTGTCCGGAAAAGAAATCACGTAGTCCGATATCCTTAACAACCGAGAGCAAGCCGTCCGTTCCGACCGCACGGCGGACATCAAGCTTCCCATGCTCATTTGATTCAAAGTCTACTTTAGGGTTGCTCACATAGCCCCGGACCTCGCCCTTTGCATTACTGTCTACAAGGATATGACCAATGGGGCCGCCGCCATTTATTTTTATTGTCAGCATGTCTTCGCCCTTTAACATGGCTCCCATCATAACCCCTGCAGTCATCGCACGGCCTAGTGCTGCTGAAGCTGTCCGCCACGTTTGATGGCGCCGCTGTGCTTCACTAATTGTTTCCGTTGTCCTAACGGCATAGGCCCTGATGCTTCCATCATAGGCTAAAGCCTTTACTAAATAATCGTTCATAAAAATTCAACTCACTTTCTAAAATCAACATTTGACAATCACAGCACATCTTTACTAAGATTGTCAAATGGCTACTCTTTAGAATTCCCCATATTTCGTTTATAGATAAGCTGGAGTCCCTTTAATGTCAAAAACGGATCAACGACATCAATCATGGCAGTTTCTTGGGCAATTAATGGGGCCAGACCGCCTGTCGCAATCACTGTCGCTTTCCTTTTCCCTTGATCCATCATTCTTTTTACAATTCCCTCTACTTGTCCAACATAGCCGTAAACAATTCCGGCCTGCATGGCAGCGACTGTGTTTTTTCCGATTACTCCGTCAGGCCGTGTAATTTCAATTCGCGGGAGCTTCGCGGCTTTGGAATACAGTGCTTCAGTGGAAATACCGATTCCAGGCGCAATTGCACCTCCCATATATTGCCGCTCCTCATTCACATAGCAATAAGTGGTCGCTGTCCCAAAGTCCACAATGACAAGAGGGCTTCCATAATCATGGATGGCTGCCACCGCATTTACAATCCTATCGGCGCCAACCTCCTTCGGATTATCATATTTTATATTTAATCCGGTTTTAACCCCGGGCCCTACAATAAGCGGCTTGATGTGGAAGTATTTTTGGCACATCCGTTCCAAAGCAAGCATAATGGGCGGTACAACCGAAGAAATAATAATTCCATTAATATCTGAAAAAGAAAGCCCTGCATGCTCAAACAGAGCTTTTATACTCATGCCGAATTCATCTTCCGTCCGGTTTCTGCTTGTTTCTATACGCCAATGATATTTAAGTTCGTCGCCTTTATATACTCCAAGCACCGTATTGGTATTCCCCACATCAAAAACGAAAATCAATTGGATCACTCACTTTAATGGAATTTTCTTTTAATTACACATGCAAACATCATACCATAATTTATTTTGGTTGAAAAAAAAGAGTGCTTCATAATGAAGCACTCTCAGACTGTCGACAAAATCGAAAAAATTCGGTTTTGTTGACAGTCTTTTTTTGTATAATTGAGTTACAGAGATTTTAAAGAGGTGAATGAAATGCTAACTAAAAATACACAGATTAATCGTGATCAG
>NZ_JAMBNQ010000070.1 GCF_023715155.1 Neobacillus mesonae | reverse complement strand
GAAGACTTGTTTGTTAAAGGGAACAAAACAAGGTCAACAACTTCTACAATAGGAGTTTTTTTATTGTGTGTAAATACTATTTTTTGAAAATATGGGAATATTTTAATGGCGTGCAACGCTAGTGGGTCAGACCCCCATCAGTTTAAAGTGATACAGAACTAAACTTTAAGTGTTTTTGAGATTATTAGAGAGGATCTTTTGTGAAGTTTTGGGTGTGATAAGTACAAGCAGGTCCCCCTTTCAAATGGAATACATTTTTTTATAATGAAAAAGAGAAGTGCCGCTAACACTTCTCCCTGAAACTGCTCCTCGGAGTGGTGGTTCGTCATATTAGATTTATTTCTGTAAACCATCCTTTTGCTTGTCACGGCGCGGGGTGGTTTGCTTGAATTCAAGATTGATTTTCCGAAAGAAATAAGCGCTGGTTTCACGCAAGATTCCTTTTAGAATTCCCCGTAAGATTTAAGACCATCTTCCCTTCAAAAGGAAAAGAAAATTATCAACCGCCGCCCTTACACTATTCAGTTACACCCTTTGCTATGCACCTAAACTCTATCAATCTTGATAAAATTAGGAGCGTAACAGGCACTTTCACCTATCTGCTAACAATAACTCCGCATGCTTGTCTATCCCCTGCATCTCCAGTTTTCAATGTTGCTTCATCCGGGCCAGATTTTCCCTCTGTTTGGTAATGGTCAGGTATATTGCCGAAGTTATCGGGATTGGAATGGACAATGACAGCCAATCCTTCTAATTGATCCATCTTGATACGATCAAATCTTGCTGAGTATTCGGCACGGCCATCCTCTTTGACATATAGGGAAGGCAAGTCTCCGGCATGCCCAGAATGCTGTTTTCCATCTGGATTAAAGTGACCGCCTGCAGTTGTGAAGGGTCCTTCCTCAGCATCAGGTTTACAAATCCCTTTTTCATGGATGTGAAAGCCATGGTGCCCCGGCTCCAGACCGTCGATACTTGCGTTAATTTGAATATAATTATCATCATCTACTAGGAAGTTGACAGTCCCAATCGTTTTATTATTTACATCCTTAATCTCGGCCTGTGCCATCGGTTCTTTTTGTCCTTCTGGTTTCTCGCTCTTTTCAGCTTCAGCTGTACGATCCGTATTTGGTTCTTTCTGTTCATTTGAATTTACATCCCCAGCACATCCACTCAGCAAGATTGCCAAAAATGTGGTTAGCATTAACCTCGTCCCATAATTTCTCATGTAATTCCTCCTCCATCTCTCAAAATATGCAAATACTCAAAAAAATTAGATATATACATATTCTACTAAAATTACACTATTTAGATAGTCGTTATACTAAAAACGAGTCTTTCGCATCAACCACAGTAAAAAAGCCCACCTATGACGGTTAGGGCCTTCAGACTTTAGTCATTGAAAATGAAGGGAGAAAGCAGTGGGAGGACACTTACTTATTTTCCCCATAATCGTAAATAAGCTTTTCACGATTCTTAAGTAATAGAACTCTTCAACGTTGTATCCCAATCAAAAAATATTTGGTTCTTTTCTACTATCACAATTCCTTTTAGAATTTCTCGTAAGATATCAAGTACATTTCCAGATGGGTTTTCTGTTTTATTCAAAAGGAAAAAAATCAACAACCGGGCACCCTGACACTATTCAGTTACACCCCTTTGCTATACACTTCTATCAATTTTCGACAAGTTTCGAGTTATGCCAGCGCTCATATTCGAAACTCTCCTCAGAAAAAAGGACAAAATTCGGGTGGTGCACCCACAGCACGGATAACTTGCCCTGCCCTTGCCCCAGTATATTCCCCATTATGAACAGTCAGCTGCCCATTCACCACAACATGGTGAATGCCGGCAGGTTCGACTAACGGGTTGGAAAACGTTCCGCAATCAGCGACTGTTTCCGGGTCAAAGACGACTAAATCGGCTTGATATCCAAGCTTGATCAGCCCGCGGTCAGCAAGCCTCATTAATTGTGCTGGAGCACTGGTCATTTTTCGAATAGCCTCTTCAAGCGTTAACGCTCCGACTTCCCTTACATATTTCCCCAAGACTCTTGGGAAAGTTCCGGTTAACCTTGGATGGGGCTTTCCGCCAAAAATACCATCGGAGCCGACCATTTGCAAAGGATGGCACATGCCGAGCAATACATCCTCTTCCAGTCCCCAATGGATGACCATGGTAATACTTCCTCTTTCTTCTATTAATAGATCAAAAGCAGTATCCTCCGGTGTTTTTCCCTTCAGTTCAGCAATTTCGATGACACTTTTTCCTTCCAGCGCTTTATTCTCTGCCGTTTGCACGGAAGTGATTATAATATTTTCCCAGCCGCAGTTTAACACCCAGTTTTCATAATCTTTGTTTGTTTTGAATTCTTCGCTGATTTGTTTTCTGACTTCAGGTCTTGTTAAGCGCTCCAGCATTTCTTCTGTTCCGCCGGAGTGCATCCATGGCGGCAGAATCGCATGAAAAACAGTGGACGCGGCGGTATACGGATATTGGTCAAAAGAAATCTCAATTCCTTCAGCCCGCGCCTGATCCATTTTTTCCAGCGCCAGCTTAAATTTCTCCCGATTGCTGATGCCGATCACTTTAAAATGGGAGATTTGCAGGCGGACACCCGATTGCCTGGCGACATCAATGACTTCATCCAAGGCGGTTAAAGAATGAATACTTTCATTTCGAATATGGACCACAAAACAGCCGTCATATTTCGCTGCCCCTTTGCAGATTTCAATGAGTTCCTCTTTATCGGAAAAAACATTCGGAGGATACACGAGCCCGGTAGAGACCCCAACCGCTCCTTGGCGCATGCCTTCTTCCACCAATTCCCGCATCTTTGCCATTTCTTCAACGGTTGCAGTTCTTCCGTCAAATCCCATAACAAGGGTACGGACCGCCCCGTGGGGTACCATATAGGCGGCATTGCCAATCATTTTTGCATTCTCTAGAAATGTTAAATACTCTTCAATACTGTTCCATGGCCATTCTCCAATATCCCCATTAAGCCCTTTTAATTGCTGCTGCCATAATGGCTTCGTTTCCTCTGAAACCGGCGCAACCGAGATTCCGTCCTGACCAAACAATTCAGTTGTCACACCCTGAAGGGCCTTTATTTTATGAATCTCAGGGACTGTACAAAGCAGATCGGAGTGGACATGAGGGTCAATAAAACCTGGCGAGACAGCCATTCCAGCTGCATCAATGACCTGATCAGCCTCTTCTGCACTCAAATCACCTAAAAATGAAATTTTTCCGTTCTGAATGCCAATGTCCAGTTTCGTCCAAGGGTTGCCGCTGCCGTCAAACACCCGGCCATTTTTTATAATAATATCAAACATCGAATCACACCTCTCGATAAGATTTTCTTAAATCCCAGAATCGTACCATTACTTCGCAATTGCATTGCTCACTTGTACTTTTTCATGCTCGCGTACAGTCAATGTTAAGACACTCGAGACAAGGATGGCGGCTATTAAGAAGTAGAAAGCGGTGTCGAAGCTGCCCCCTGCCTTTTGGATAAGATAGCCAATGACAATAGGAGATAGAAATCCTGCAGCCTGGCCGCCAAAGTTAATGAAAGCCGAAGAACTTCCCATGACCTCAGGCTTTAGCACATTCATCGGCAAGGCCCAAATTGCACCAAACGAGCCGCAGATAAAGAATCCTGATATGGTTAAAAACACCATTGCAAGGCCGGCAGCACCAGTTGAAAAGGTTAAAAATAAGAAGATAGCAGAAAGTATATCGGATCCGATAATTAGACTCCTTCGTTTACCCACAAAGAATTTATCAGAAACATAACCGCCTAAAATTAATCCGACTGTACCGGCGAAGAAAGGAATCGATGCATTAATTCCCATGTTCACCATATCAAAGCCCCGGGACTGTACAAGGTACGTTGGTACCCAGGAGGAGAAACCCCAGAACGTGATATCAAAGGTAAACCAAATCAGCACAAGCTTCCACACCATTGATTGTTTGATAACATCTTTAAAGCTCATTTTTTTAACGGAATCCTCTGTTTCCTTACTGCCTTCCTCGATGAATTTTAATTCCTCCGGGGAAACCATTTTACTCTGAGACGGGTGATCCCGTACCACCATCCACAAGACTAAGGCAATAATCAGCCCCGGCACCACCAAAAATCCAAATACGCTTCGCCAGCCAAAGGCTGCCATGACACCGACCACAAATAATGGAGCAATTGCAGGTCCTAAGGCATTGGAGGACATCATGAAACCATTTGCCGTCGCCCGTTCTTTCTTCGGGAACCAATTGGAAAGGGTCTTCCATGAGCCGCCGGGAAAACTAGCTTCTCCCAGGCCAAACAAGACACGGACCACCAGCATGGAGGTAAGATTTGTCACCATTGCGGTTGCTGCCGTGAAAAGCGACCACCAAGTGATGGCAGCCGCCATCGTTTTTCTCGGACCAAACTTATCGGCTAAAAGTCCGCCGGGAATTTGAAATAGCGCATAACCGGCAAAAAATGCACTCATGACCACACCCATATCCACCGGGGTAAGGTGAAAGTCCTTCGAAATATAAGGAATTGCAACTGTCATGACCATTCGGTCCATATAGCTTAAGGTCCAGGTCAAAAATAGAAGCAGTAAAATAATATTTCTTTTTTTGGGCATACATTTCCCTCCTCATTTTAATTTGCTAAGTATTTTTCAATTAGGGCTGCATAAAATTGGGCAGCTTCTACTAAACTATCAATTTCGACATATTCATTTGGCTGGTGAGCCATGTCCGCATCTCCCGGGCCATATATAACAGCCGGCAGATGGGTTGCGGGAAGGAATACCGCCGCATCCGTATAAAAATTAACTCCCTTCGGCTCTTCTACACGATCAAACTCTTCCTTAATTACGTCTTGGGCAAGCTTGACAAAAGGATGATCCACCGCTGTTTCCACCGCAGGCCGGTTATTGGTAATTTGGATGCTCGCCTCAAAACCTTCGAGTTCTCCCTTCAATCCTTCAATCATTCCTTCTACATCTTTGATTAAATCATCATGGTTTATCCCCGGAACTGTCCGAATGTCAACGGTAATGGTACATTTATCCGGCACCACATTGGTTTTGACTCCGCCCTTAATAGTAGAAATATTCATGGTTGGATGACCCAGGAGAGGATTTTCTTCATAGCTGAACTGATATTGGAGCAGACGGTTAATCAAGGCATTCATATACACAATGGCATTTTTCCCGCGGTCCGGAAATGCGCCGTGAGCTGTTGCTCCATACGTTGTGATTTCAATCCAAAATGCGCCTTTTTCCGCTACATTAATGCCGCAAGAGCTCGGTTCACCAATCACAATCGCCCCGACACCCTTTAAACCGGTTTTGTGTAAATAGTCAAACGCCCCAATACTGTCGATTTCTTCGCCGGCAGTAGCGGCAATAATCAGGTCACCCTTTAATTCAGCCCCCGCCTGCTTAATCGCTTTGGCCGCCATGATCATACTGGCCAGTCCGCCTTTCATATCTGTCGTACCGCGCCCATAAATCTTGCCATTCTCAATGTCTCCCGAATAAGGTCCATGGTTCCATTCGACATCCCCAGGAGGAACAGTATCTAAATGACCATTAAATAATAAGCTGTTTTTTTCACCCGTGCCCTTTAATACACCAATCACGTTGGCGCGGTTATTCCCCAAGTCGACGAGCTCTACCTCCATCCCAATGGAAGACATCACACCTGCTAACATTTCAGCCAACGGCTTTTCATCCCCAGGTTCATTCACCGTCTTGAATTGAACCATCTTTCTCAAAAGGTCCACCGTTTCATCCTGGCTGATCCATCCTTTTACTCTCTGAATTTCCATGTCTCGCCCTCCGTTTGGTTCGTTAAGATGTCTTGCTTTCTATAAAAATTCGACGAATTTTTCTCTACTCATTTGTATTTTTTTAAAAATAATCCTGAAAATTTTGTCCCTTTATGAAAAATTACAAATAAACGATCTGTTTTTGTACATTTTTACGAACTTTTAATATTCAGTCTTAACTAATCAAAAAAAAACACGCTTAAAGAATCTTTAAGCGTTAAGGATTGACAAATTTCAATACAATTTCCAATTTTAGCCGTTCCATTGCATCCTCTAAGTCAATTTGGCAGAGCTGTTGAATTTTCGCCATCCGGTACCGAACCGTGTTGCTGTGGATGTACAATTTCTTCGCAGCCAAATTGAAATGACAGTTACTGTCGAGATAAGCTTTTAACGTACTGATCAGCTCTTCCCTGTCATCCTGTTCTAACACCGGCGTAATTTTTTTAATCATGTAATCAAACTGTTCTTTAAATGATTCTAAATGGATGAACCCAAACGGACCCAAATCCTGATATGTCAGCACTTTACAGTTTGGATAAATGTACAAACCAATTTCGATCGTTTTCATGCTTTCCATATAACTTTTCTTCATTTCATAAAATGCACTCGCCGTATAGCCAATACCGCCCCGTATGTTTGCCTGCGGAATTTCCTTTTCAAGCGCGGCAATGAGCTGCTCACATTTCTTTTTCACTTGGGCTGTTTTGCCCGGATTATACTGGTCCTCTGCCGGATAAAAAATAATAAGGGTCCCGTCTAACAGCCCTAGCGGAGCTTCGTTTTTCGGAAAGTACCTTCTCGTAATCGTGTAGATTAAATCTCGGTAATCTTCCATATTCAGCTGCTGATTGATTTGTTTGAAACTGATACAGATATACTGCTTCTGAATATCCCAATATAAATTCTTAGCTTTTCGCAGCAGCTTTTCTTTGTCGCTTTCTTCAAACAAGATTTCTTGAATAAAGTCATCCTGGAAATTGGCTTCTTTTGAATTCATATAATACATTTGTCCGTAAATATAGAGGAGGATATCATAGGTTAACCTTAGGGCCAGCATATCAAAATAGCCAAGTCCTTTCCCCTTTTCCCAAATAACTAATTTACCAACCGCTATACCGTTGATCTCAAGCGGGATAATCAGCCAGCTTTGCTGATCCTCCAGGTTCTTCAAGCGGTACATATTGAGTTTGTCATAAACTTTTTCCCGCTGAAAATCAAAAGGAGGGTCCTGCAGTTCTCTTAGTTTTTGCTCTACCTCTTCGTTTTTTTCTCTACTCGGGCAGTGTATGTTCCTGTTTTCAAGAAAATCGGTAATGGAAACAGGCCGCTCCAGCTCCCTTGATAGATTTTCAACCAATTCAAGAATTTTATGCTCAGGATACAAGGCTGATAATGCTGATCCTTTTCCCTTATGATCGGCATTTACTCTCATAAAATATTTATTCATCGCAATGGCATTGACCGTGTCCATAATCTCGACCCATGCAGGTTCGTATGGAACGTTAATCAGGGGGAAATGTAACTGGTCACAAAGAGCCAGGATTTTTTGTGGAATCTGTTTCAAATAGCGATCTACTTTAATCCCGATAGCAGCACAATTGTGTTCATATAGATGGATGAGGACTTTTTCAAAGAGTTCGATATTATCTTGAAAAAGGTATCCGGAGGACAGAATCAATTCCTTCCCTTTGTACCACATATATCCGTCAGGCGCGTCAAACAAAGCAACTGACTGAATCTCCCGATCGAGTCCTTTGCACCCCGCGAGCACCTTATAGCGGACAAAATACCGATCCTCCAGCAGTTCCCGCACTGTCACACTCAAATAGATCACCTCTCTACCTTCTATTATTAATCGTACCAGTTTTAAAACTATTGAAAAAGTTAAAATAATAGAAAATAAACTTGAAATATTTGGCTGATCCGTTGTAGTCCTGGTCATAACCCCTTATATACCAGGCATCTTATGACTCTATCAATAAATATTTTGTCGGTTCATCGTTTCGGAAAAAGTACATTATTCCCCAGAAAATGATTCTATTTAATATCATTCTACATTTTGCAACATCACTTTAAGGTTGATGGTGTCATCTAATAGAAAGAAAGAATTGAAGCAGCAAGGAAATCCTGTAATTCTCTATATTTACTTACACTCCTTATTACACGAAAGGAAGTTACTACCGGCACTTTTGATAAACTAGGCAGCAAATATTTTTCCCCCGCTCAGTCGCCAATCGCTCTTATTGGGTACCCACTCTGCTTTCTTTTCACCCACTCGGTCGCCTATCGCTCTTATTGGATACCTACTCTCCTTTCTTTTCACCCGCTCGGTCGCCTATCGCTCTTATTGCATACCCACACTGCTTTCTTTTCACCCGCTCGGTCGCCTATCGCTCTTATTGGATACCCACACTCTTATCTTTTCACCCGCTCGGTCGCCTATCGCTCTTATTGGATACCCACTCTGCTTTCTTTTCACCCACTCGGTCGCCTATCGCTCTTATTGCATACCCACTCTGCTAGCTTTTCACCCATTCATGTAAACGAGCACAATAATCCAGATACTTTTTTTCAAATTAAACCAGGAGAAAATCTGAAATATTGTGCTCCTTTTTTCAATTTGCTTCGGATTGTGAAAAACTTTGTTTATATTATCTCGGCTAT
>NZ_JAMBNQ010000006.1 GCF_023715155.1 Neobacillus mesonae | reverse complement strand
GATTACAATTCCTTTGAGGAGGTCGCTCAGGCTGCGGCACATTGGATAAATGATTACAACAATTATCGAATTAAAGAAAAGCTGGGTGGTAAGAGCCCTGTACAATACAGGCTTCTTACCACCCAGCGATCAGCATAATACTTTTTGTCCAACATTATGGGGTCAGATCAAATTAGGTACGAATCCAAGAAACCAGTCCTTCATAAGGCAGATGAAAGACAGAATTAGGTACGAATCCAAGAAACCAGTCCTTCATAAGACAGATGAAAGACAAACCAAAGCCGAAACCCTGGTAACCAGTCCTTCATAAGGCAGATGTAAGACAAAATTAGGTGCGACCCCAAGAAACCAGTCCTTCATAAGACAATGGGGGACAAACCAAAGCTGAAACCCTAGTAACCTGTCTTTTGTTTCATATGACCAATAAAAGCTATAACAACTGATTGTTAAAACAAAAAGTAATCCCCCAAAATACCAAAGGCCAATTACTTTGCAGCAACCAACAGCTTGCCGACATATTTCAAAGCCTGACCTGTTCCGAGTACAACAGATTCCAGCGGGCTATCTGAAAGGTGGACAGGAACAAAGATTTCTTTGCTTAGCCATTCTTCCATCCCATTCATCAATGAGCCGCCTCCGGTCAAGATGACACCACGGTCTACGATATCACCGCTCAATTCTGCAGGACAATCCTCAAGTGTGGCACGAATTGCCTCTAAAATATGCAATAAATCTTCTTTCATCGCATTGCGAATTTCATAGGATGATAGTTTTAGAGTTTTAGGCAGACCGGTAACCAGGTCTCGGCCGCGGACATCCATGAAAGCTTCCTCGTGATCTACAAGTGCATAGCCTATTTCCATCTTTATGTTTTCAGCAGTTCTTTCCCCAATTAGTACATTGTACTCTTTACGGACATATTGAATAATATCGTCATCGAGGCGGTCTCCGCCAATTTTTATAGAATGACAAGCAACAACCCCGCCAAAGGAAATGATCGCCACTTCGGTATTTCCGCCGCCAATATCAACCACCACATTGGCAACTGGTTCATCAACTGGCAATCCCGCACCGATTGCTGCCGCAACAGGCTCTTCAATCAACTGAATTTTTTTCGCTCCAGCATTTCTTACAACATCTTCAATGGCTCTTCTGTCCACACTGGTAGAACCAGATGGGATACATACCACTACATTTGGTTTCCTTAAGGATAACCCCGCCTTTTTAGAAGCTTTTCTCATAATTTGCTTCAGCATTTCGGTTGTCACATCAAAGTCGGCAATAACCCCATCTTTTAGCGGGCGGATGGCCACTATTTTTTCAGGCGTTTTACCAATCATTTCTTTAGCTTCCGCGCCAACCGCCACCACATTCTTAGATACCGTATCAATGGTTACTACTGATGGTTCATTAAGAATAATGCCTTTATTTTTGCTATATACCAAAATATTTGCTGTTCCCAAATCAATCCCAATATCAAATGTACTTAACATGTATTTCACCTTTTTTCATAATTTTTGTAAAAAGAAAATTTCATAGGCAATCTGACAATTTTCGTGTTATTTTTACAAAATAACAATACGAATAACCTTATCATGCTTTGAGGGTAGATAGTTGTTTGTAATTGAAGTGTTAATGTTTTGTAAATAATTAATAGAAAGCTCTCTGTTTTGTAACAGACGAAAAAATAAATTAATACAAATTTAAAGCATAGAATTTGCATTTCTTGTATATACTTATTTGATGTTCAACTGCTTTTTAAAATTGTGTTACGATAATATATAGAAAGGGCATCCTTTCTACTGAATTTGAAAACAGAGGCAGTGTGAAAATATTGGATTCAAAACAAAAATTATTGGTCATTATCGGACCGACAGCAGTTGGAAAAACAAAGTTAAGTATCGAAATGGCAAAAAAATTTAATGGTGAAATTATAAGCGGGGATTCGATGCAAATCTATCGTAGAATGGATATCGGTACAGCAAAAATAAGAGAAGATGAAATGGAAGGAATTCCACACCATTTAATTGATATAAAAGAACCAGATGAAAGTTTTTCCGCGGCAGAATTCCAGAAGCTTGTACGTGGCAAGATAACAGAGATTGCTAAAAGGGGAAAGCTGCCGATCATTGCCGGCGGTACCGGATTATATATTCAGTCCGTTATTTATGATTATCAATTTTCTGATGTTTCTGGGAATGAAGAATTCCGGCACCAGCTTGAACAAAAAGCAAAAGAAATTGGAAATGAAGCCTTGCATGAGGAACTAAAGAAGGTAGATCCGGAAAGTGCTGCTAAAATTCATCCGAATAATGTCAGACGAGTAATCCGTGCTTTAGAAGTTTATTATCAGGCAGGAAAAACAAGGAATGAATATGAAAATAACGGGCAAACTGATTTATTGTATCATACAGCTGTCATTGGTTTAATGATGGACCGGGAGCAGCTTTACGGGCGGATTAATGCCCGGGTTGATAAAATGATGAACGATGGCCTTTTGGAGGAAGTGAAAACCCTATACGAGCAAGGATTAAGAAATTGCCAATCCATCCAGGCCATTGGGTATAAGGAAATGTATCAATTCCTGGACGGCGAAATCTCACTTGATGAGGCTGTAGAGAAGTTAAAACAAAACTCCCGTCGATATGCCAAAAGACAATTGACTTGGTTTCGAAACAAAATGGAGGTAAAATGGTTTGATATAACAGATGTGAACAATTTGTCAAAAAAAGAAGAGGAAATTTCACATTATGTTGAAGGAAAGCTTCAAATTAAATCGAATACATATTAGTAGAGATAAAAGAGGAGGAAATCAAAAAAATGAAAACAACGATTAACATTCAGGATCAATTTTTAAATCAATGCCGTAAAGAAAATATTCATGTTACGGTTTTTCTATTAAATGGATTTCAATTAAGAGGCCAAATCAAGGGCTTTGATAATTTTACGGTTTTGTTTGAATCTGAGGGTAAACAGCAATTGGTTTACAAACATGCTATTTCTACCTTCGCACCGCAAAGAAATGTGCAGCTTGAATTAGAACAGCAATAAGATTTGCTATAAGCCGGGGCCCGCTCATGCAGGGCTCTTTTTATTATTTAAAAAAATTTAAATTTTCCTGTGGATACTCTCGACTGGTTATTTGAAACCATCTTCAGCACCCAGCCCCTCGAGATCTTAAGACGTCCCCTTCCAGAGGGCAGGCCCATCCTGCGTGGGACGTCTTAAACTTGTCGGAGCTGACCGCTAAGGACAGCGTCTAAGAGAATCTGCATCGCAGGAACAGTCTGCCTTTGTTCCAAAGGCGCTTGCGCTTTTTGTTCTTTATCCGCAAAATAAATAATGATTTCGCCAAACTGTGAATACAAATAAATTGAAGGATTGTGCAAAGTTTCCGCATGGTGTTCGCAGATTGAGAGGTGAAAGCTTTGGATCAACCGATTCGAATGAAAAGCAACGGCCAAATAAAAGTTGTTCTCAGTTCCCAAAAACGAAAAACAACCATAACAAAAGGATTACCAGACTTTCAAGTTGCTCCAAAGGACATTCCCCCTGAGCATACAGCCCTTAAGGAAATAGAGGAGGAGCTTGGAGCTTTAGTTGGCATGGAAGAAATGAAACGAATGATAAAAGAAATTTACGCCTGGATTTATGTAAATAAAAAACGTGAAGAAATGGGATTAAAAGCAAAAAAACAGGCCCTTCATATGATGTTTAAAGGAAACCCAGGTACAGGAAAAACGACTGTGGCAAGACTTATTGGTAAACTCTTCCAGAAGATGAACGTCCTAACAAAAGGACATCTCATTGAGGCAGAACGGGCAGACCTTGTCGGTGAATATATTGGTCATACGGCCCAAAAAACAAGGGATTTGGTAAAAAAAGCACAGGGCGGCATTTTGTTTATAGATGAAGCTTATTCATTAGGCCGCGGCGGTGAAAAAGACTTTGGAAAAGAAGCTATTGACACACTTGTTAAACATATGGAGGATAAACAGCACGAATTTGTTTTGATCCTGGCGGGGTATTCACGGGAGATGGAATACTTTTTATCACTTAATCCTGGTCTTCATTCCCGTTTTCCACTGGTCATTGATTTCCCCGATTACAATATTGAACAGTTAATGGAGATCTCGTCCAGAATGATCTCCGAAAGAGAATATACGCTGAGTCATGGAGCAGAGAAGAAATTAAGAGACCATTTGATTTGGGTAAAGTCTGTATTAAGTCCAGCAAGTTTTTCAAATGGACGTTATGTTCGTAATATTATTGAAAAGTCAATTCGGGCACAGGCTATGAGACTGTTAATGTTAAATAGCTATGACAGGCATGATTTAATGACCATTCGAAGTAATGATTTGGTTTTTGAAGAAGATGGATAAGGTATTTTAGGAAACGGCAGATTAAGAAAATCAGCCGTTTTTTATATTTTTTACTGTATTTCTGACCATAATTAGAGTAACGTCCTGTTTTTTGATATGATGTGAATTAGAGTTCTTGAGAAAGGGTGCTGCTGTTTGGAACAAAAGGATACAAAAGAAACAGCCATACTGGTAGGCTGCCAAACATCTGATGATGATTTACGGTTTGACTATTCAATGGAAGAGTTAGCGTCTTTAACTGAAACCGCTCAAGGTGAGGTAACGGCAAACCTGGTTCAAAAACGAGACCGGCTTCATCCTGCTACATATATCGGCAAAGGAAAAGTAGAGGAACTTAAAGTACTGGTGGAAGAGCTGGATGCTGAAATTGTCATCTTTAATGATGAATTATCTCCCAGTCAAAAGCGGAATCTGGCGAATGAAATCAATGCCCGGATTATTGACCGGACACAGTTAATCCTCGATATCTTTGCTCAAAGAGCCCGATCTAAAGAGGGGAAACTTCAGGTTGAATTGGCACAGCTTCAATACATATTACCTAGACTTGCTGGTCAAGGTACCGCGTTATCCAGGCTCGGCGGAGGAATTGGGACAAGGGGGCCTGGGGAAACAAAGCTGGAATCAGACCGTCGTCATATTCGCAGGAGAATTGATGACATTAAAGGACAGCTTTCCGTCATTGTCCAGCATCGCGAGCGATATCGAGAAAGAAGGAAGAAAAATAGAGCTTTTCAAATTGCCATTGTCGGATATACGAATGCGGGAAAGAGTACCTTGTTTAACCGCTTATCAGAAGCAGATTCGTATGAGGAAAATCAATTATTTGCCACATTAGATCCAATGACCAGAAAGTTAATCCTTCCTAGCGGATATACGGCTCTTATAACGGATACGGTTGGGTTTATACAAGATTTGCCAACGGCGCTGATTGCCGCCTTTCGTTCAACGCTTGAAGAGGTGAAAGAAGCTGACCTTATCCTTCAGGTAGTGGATATGTCGAACCCGGATTATTTTCAGCATGAAAAAACGGTTGGTAAGCTTCTTGAAGAACTAGAGGTGAAAAATATCCCGCAAATCACGGTTTATAATAAAAGAGATATAAAACATTCTGATTTTGTACCAACAGCGGATACACCGTCTATCTTTATCAGCGCCTATAACAGCGAAGACCGCCATGCCCTAAAAGAGAAAATTGAAAAAGTCATGATGGGGATGATGGAGCCGTATGAGGTCAAAATTCCTTCAACAGAAGGGAAGCTGTTATCTCAATTGAAAAACGATACGATTTTAAGAGAATTAAGCTTTGTAGAAGACATTCAGGCATACAGATGTAAAGGATATTCTTTAAAGGATCATTCCATTACAGGACAATTACAGAAATATAAAGATTAAGATAGGAGAATACAACATGTTTCAACAGTTAAAAAATGGGGAAAAGCTGGAGCCGCTGGTTAGGGAAGTCGAGCAGCAAGTCTTAGAGGTTCATAAAAAAATCGATGAAAGAATTGATACCAATCAATTTCGTGTCCTGCAAAGTTTTCAAAAATATAAAGTAAGTGATACACATTTTAACCCTTCAACAGGTTATGGTTATGATGATATTGGCAGGGATACGCTCGAATCAGTTTATGCCGATGTTTTTGGAGGCGAGGCAGGACTTGTCCGCCCGCAAATTATTTCTGGAACACATGCGATCTCGATTGCTTTATTCGGAGTTCTTCGTCCTGGTGATGAATTGCTGTATATCACAGGGAAACCTTATGATACGCTTGAGGAAATCGTCGGCATTCGGGGAAATGGTGTCGGTTCACTAAAGGAATTTGGTATTGCCTATGACAGTGTTTCTCTAACAAGTGAAGGCGGCATTGACTGGGATGAAGTGGCGAAGAAAATCAAGCCTAATACGAAAATGATTGGTATTCAGCGCTCTAAAGGCTATGCAACAAGACCATCCTATTCCGTTCGTGAAATCGCCGAAATGATTAAATTTGTGAAGGAAATCAAACAGGATGTCGTCGTATTTGTCGATAATTGCTACGGAGAGTTTGTCGAAGAACTAGAGCCTTGTCATGTTGGAGCAGACTTAATGGCGGGTTCGTTAATCAAAAACCCTGGGGGCGGCATTGTAAAAACCGGCGGTTATATTGTTGGGAAGAAGAAATGGGTGGAAGCCTGTTCTTACCGCTTAACTTCTCCTGGTATCGGGGCAGAGGCAGGGGCTTCATTATATAGTCTTCAAGAAATGTATCAAGGCTTTTTTCTAGCGCCCCATGTCGTGGGACAGGCATTAAAAGGAGCGGTTTTTACCGCTGCTATCCTTGAAAAATTGGGAATGAATTCCTCTCCAAAATGGGATGTGGAACGAACAGACTTAATCCAGGCTGTTCAATTTGATGACAAAGATAAAATGGTTGCTTTCTGCCAAGCCATTCAATTTGCGTCGCCGATTAATTCTTATGTTACTCCACATCCAAGCTATATGCCTGGGTATGAGGACGATGTCATTATGGCTGCTGGTACATTTATTCAAGGGGCAAGTATAGAATTGACCGCTGACGGCCCAATTCGTCCTCCTTATGTTGCCTATGTTCAAGGAGGTTTGACCTATTCCCATGTAAAAATGGCGGTATGCCTCGCAATTGATCATCTGTTGGAAAAAGAATTAATCAGTCTTAATAATGAATAAGAAGGGCTTTCAAAAAAGCCTTTCTTTTTCGAAAAAATGATGTAAGGTTTTCTGACATGTACTTGACAACATTTCTTACACCAAATATAATGACATTATAAAATAGCAAGAAAGGAGAAATTATGGTGAATGGAAAAGAGATTCGTCGTTCCATGCCCCTGTTTCCCATCGGCACTGTCATGCAGCTGACTGAGCTTACTGCAAGGCAAATTCGCTATTATGAAGAACACCAGTTAATTTCTCCAGCTAGAACAGAAGGAAACAGACGGCTTTTCAGCTTAAATGATATTGACAGACTATTAGAGATTAAGGATTTAATTGACCAAGGTGTAAATATGGCTGGAATCAAACAGTTATTCTTGGTTAAAGAGCAGCATGAGAGTGAACAGAATCAGCAAGTGAAAAAAGCGAAAAGGGAGCTGTCTGACGAAGAATTAAGAAAGCTTCTGCGCAATGAACTAATGCATTTGGGAAGATTGAACCGTTCGTCACTTAGACAAGGTGACCTCTCGCGTTTCTTTCATTAATATTCAAATTACAACGGAGGTTTGAGCATGCCTAAATATTCAAGAGAAGATATCAAAAGAATGGCAAATGAAGAAAATGTTAAATTTATCCGCTTGCAGTTTACTGACATTCTAGGAACAATTAAAAATGTGGAAATTCCGATAAGTCAATTGGAAAAAGCGCTTGATAACAAAATGATGTTTGATGGCTCATCAATTGAAGGTTTTGTAAGAATTGAAGAATCTGATATGTATTTACAGCCAGATTTAAATACTTGGGTTGTATTCCCGTGGACTGCAGAAAAAGGAAAAGTAGCCCGTTTGATTTGTGATATTTATAATTCAGATGGCACACCTTTTGCTGGTGACCCAAGAAATAACTTAAGACGTGTTCTAAATGAAATGCAAGAGCTTGGTTTTACCAATTTTAACTTAGGTCCAGAGCCAGAGTTTTTCTTATTTAAATTAGATGAAAAAGGGGAGCCAACTTTAGAGCTTAATGATAAAGGCGGCTATTTTGATTTTGCTCCTACTGACCTTGGAGAAAACTGCCGTCGTGACATCGTTCTTGAGCTTGAAGAAATGGGCTTTGAAATTGAAGCTTCTCACCATGAAGTTGCACCTGGACAACATGAAATAGATTTTAAATATGCAGATGCTTTAACTGCATGTGATCATATTCAAACATTTAAGCTTGTTGTCAAAACAATTGCCCGCAAGCACGGTTTACATGCGACCTTCATGCCGAAACCATTGTTTGGTGTGGCAGGATCTGGAATGCACATGAACCTTTCTTTATTTAAAAATGGTGAAAATGCTTTTTATGACCCAACCGGCGATCTTCAAATGAGTGATAATGCCCGTCATTTTATTGCTGGAATCTTGAAACATGCGCCTAGCTTTACGGCAGTAACCAATCCGACTATTAACTCTTATAAGCGCTTGGTTCCTGGTTATGAGGCACCTTGCTATGTAGCGTGGTCAGCACAAAACCGGTCGCCTTTAGTTCGTATTCCGGCATCACGCGGCCTAAGTACTCGTTGTGAGGTGCGCAGTGTTGATCCATCTGCAAATCCATACCTTGCAATGGCTGTACTTTTAAAAGCTGGCCTTGATGGAATTAAAAATAAATTAACTCCTCCTCCAGCTGTAGACCGTAATATTTATGTGATGAGCACAGAAGAACGTATAGAGGAAGGAATTGTTGATCTTCCAGCAACATTAGCACAAGCCTTAGAATTATTAAAACAAGATGAGGTTATTGTGGCAGGACTAGGCGAACATATTTTTGAAAGATTTCTAGATGCTAAAGAGATTGAATGGGATATGTTCCGTACGGTGGTTCATCCTTGGGAAAGAGAACAATATATGACAATGTATTAATAGATGAAGCCTTGGCAGAGTTGTGCCAAGGCTTTTTTCTTTAGGATAAAGAAAAGGCCGGCATCCAGCCGGCTGTTTAGAATTAGTGAATTTGACGATAAACTCCAATAACTTTTCCCAGGATTGAGACATTCTTTAATATAATTGGGTCCATTGTAGAGTTTTCCGGCTGAAGGCGGATATAATCTTTCTCTTTGAAAAATCTTTTACAAGTGGCTTCATCATCTTCCGTCATGGCAACCACGATATCCCCGTTATCAGCGGTTTGCTGCTGTTTGACGATGACATAGTCTCCATCTAGTATTCCTGCTTCTATCATACTTTCACCCATAATTTCTAACATAAAGACCTGCTCATCCGATGGTGCTAATCTTTCAGGCAGAGGAAAATACTCTTCAATGTTTTCAATAGCAGTTATTGGCAGGCCGGCAGTTACCTTACCTACAACAGGAACATTAACGACCTGATTTTTAGGAATATGGGCATTTTCATCTATTTCTAATATCTCAATGGCTCTAGGTTTAGTAGGATCTCTTCTAATAAGACCTTTACTTTCCAATCTTGCTAGATGACCATGAACAGTTGAACTGGAGGCTAGGCCAACTGCTTCTCCAATCTCCCGGACAGAAGGAGGATATCCCTTGCTTCTAACCTCATCTTTGATGAAATCAAGGATATCCTGCTGACGCTTTGATATTTTTATCATGGTAATGCACCTCGTCTTGGTTAATGTTACCTTAATTATACCATGCATACCTATATTATACAAACATAAGTTCGAAAAAATGTTGACATAAAACAAATGTTCGTATTATACTAAATACAAATAAAACGAACGTACATTCTATAAAGAGGGGTCATTTTTATGAAGAAACTATGGAACCAATACTCATATGCTATTATTCTTATCTTGCTAAGCTGTTCTTTCGCTATCATTCTAACAATTCAGAATGGGACTGAGGCATCCAATCACTTTGTGAAAATTACTGTATCAGAGGGGGATTCACTTTGGAAAATATCGGAGCAATATTCGGGACAGCACTCCATGTCAAATAAAGAATTTGTAAACTGGGTTAAAAAGCATAATGAAAATACTGACGATCAATTATTTCCTGGAGAAGAAATTATTATTCCTATCAGTAACGATGTCTCACCTGCTGCCGAACTTGCAAGTGCTCCTGAGAAATAGAAAGGAAATGAAAGAGCATGAGAGCCATTATTTATTGCCGTGTAAGCACCAAAAAAGAAACCCAGGAAACGTCTCTTGAACGGCAGGAAGAGGAATTAATTCAATTGGCCAAAAGGAATCAATTTGAAATTGACAAAATTATCAAGGAACAGGCAAGCGGATATGACTTTGAAAGAGAAGGAATCCTTGAACTGCTGGAAAGAATTAAAGATCCTCAAGTCCATGCTGTCTTAATCCAAGATGAAACAAGGCTAGGCAGAGGCAATGCTAAAATCGCGCTGCTGCACTGTATTTTAAAAGAAGGAATAAAGCTTTACAGCATTTCACATAACGGTGAACTGCAGCTTTCGGAATCCGATTCCATGGTATTAAAAATTGTCGGTATGGTAGAAGAATATCAACGAAAGCTGCATAATGTAAAAATCAAGCGGGGAATGAAACGCGCCGTTCAGAACGGGTATAAACCAGAGAAAAACTTGAAGAATCTCGGAGAACATGCAGGAAGAGAGAAAATTGAAGTGCCCATTGAAGAAATTGACAGGCTGCGCAAAAATGGTCTGACATTTGCGGAAATCGCTGCAACGATGAGAGGTTTTGGCTATAATATATCGAAAGCAACGGTACATAGACGATATAGGGAGTATTTGGAACAAAGAGAAAACTAGCCTTTTTCTTGTCAGCGGGCTATTTTTTTAGTAAATTTATTTCTATGTAATTAGATTTTGAAAGGATGTGCCCGAATGCTGTCCAAAGAGAAAATTGCTAGAATCAATGAGCTTGCAAGGAAGGCAAAAACAACAGGTTTAACTGAACTAGAGGCAAAAGAACAATCAAAGCTTAGAAGTGAATATTTGGCTGCTTTCCGATCCAATATGCTGGATACATTAACAAATACCAAAATTATTGATCCGTTAGGAAATGATGTAACTCCGGCGAAAATAAAAGCGAGAAAACAAAATAAACTTCATTAATTATCAGGGGAATACAATTTAAACTGTATTCCTTTTTCTACATATAAAAGTCATGAATGTATCAAAATAAATAGTAATCGCCCTTTAAAGGGTAATTAATTGAATTAAAATCTTCTGCACTATATTATTAATAATGTATTTCATATCCTCGAAAATAGAAAGGATGTAACAAATGTTTAATACTATTGATGATTTATCTATTACAACAATCCGAACGCTTGCAATTGATGCAATTGAAAAAGCTAATTCGGGACATCCAGGTATGCCGATGGGTGCAGCTCCAATGGCTTATACATTATGGACAAGATATATGAACCATAATCCTAAAAACCCACATTGGTTTAACCGTGACCGTTTTGTATTATCTGCAGGTCATGGATCTGCTTTGTTATACAGCATGCTTCATTTATCTGGATACAACCTATCAATGGAAGATTTAAAGCAATTCCGTCAATGGGGAAGTAAAACTCCTGGTCACCCTGAGTTTGGACATACAGAAGGGGTGGAGGCTACAACAGGACCACTTGGTCAAGGTATCGCAATGGCAGTTGGTATGGCAATGGCAGAAAGACACTTAGCAAGTGTTTATAACAAAGATCAGTATGAACTTGTGAACCATTTTACATATAGCATTTGCGGAGACGGCGATTTAATGGAAGGTGTTTCTGCTGAAGCAGCATCACTTGCCGGCCATTTAAAATTAGGCCGTTTAGTAGTTCTTTATGATTCAAATGATATTTCACTGGATGGAGACCTAAATAAATCATTCTCCGAAAGTGTTAAAGGACGTTTCGAAGCATACGGATGGCAATACCTTCGTGTGGAAGATGGTAATAATCTAGAGCAAATCGCTGCGGCTTTGGAAGAAGCAAAAGCCGACCTTGATAGACCGACAATGATCGAAGTTAGAACGATTATTGGTTATGGTTCTCCAAATCGTGCTGGTACTTCCGGTGTTCATGGTTCACCGCTTGGTGCTGATGAGTTAAAGCTTACCAAAGAAGCATACAAATGGACGTTAGAAGAAGATTTCCATGTTCCAGAGGGAGTTTACGAGAACTTCAACAAATTGATTGTGGAAAATGGGGAGAAGAAAGAAAAAGAGTGGAACGATTTATTCGCACAGTACAAAAAAGAATACCCAGAACTTGCTGGACAGCTTGAATCAGCGTTAAAACAAGAGCTTCCTGAAGGTTGGGATAAAGATATTCCTGTATACAGCGAAGGTAAATCTTTAGCAAGCCGTGCTTCTTCAGGTGAGGCAATTAACGGAATTGCGAAAAACCTTCCAATTCTTATCGGCGGTTCCGCAGACCTTGCTGGATCAAATAAAACAACCATTAAGGGAACAGGTGACTATGCACCAGGTGCATATGAAGGCCGTAATATTTGGTTTGGTGTCCGTGAATTCGCAATGGGAGCAGCGATGAATGGGATTGCTCTTCACGGAGGAGTGAAAGTATTTGGAGGAACATTCTTTGTTTTCTCTGATTATCTTCGTCCAGCAATCCGTCTTGCAGCCTTAATGGGACTTCCTGTCACATATGTATTTACTCATGACAGTATCGCTGTAGGAGAAGACGGTCCGACTCACGAACCTATCGAGCAGCTTGCAGCATTACGTGCAATGCCGAAACTATCAGTCATTCGTCCTGCAGATGGGAACGAAACAGCTGCAGCATGGAAGTTAGCGGTTGAATCAACAAATAAACCAACTGCGCTTGTATTAACCCGTCAGAATCTCCCAACATTAAAGGGAACCGATCAAAATGCATATGATGGTGTTTCAAAAGGTGCATATGTCGTATCACCTGCCACCAAGGAAACTCCAGATGCATTATTATTAGCCAGCGGCTCTGAAGTAAGTCTTGCTGTTGAAGCTCAAAAAGTTCTTGCAGGTGAAGGCGTTGATGTATCCGTTGTAAGCATGCCTTCATGGGATCGTTTTGATGCACAAAGCCAAGATTATAAAGATTCCGTATTGCCTAAGAACGTGAAAAAACGCCTTGGTATCGAAGTTGGTACTTCATTTGGATGGCATAAATATGTTGGCGATGAGGGTACTGTATTAGCAATCGACAAATTCGGAGCTTCAGCACCTGGGGAAAAAGTAATGGATGAATATGGCTTTAACGTTAATAATGTGGTATCACTTGTTAAAGGCCTTTTACAAAAATAAGATTTTGTAAAGAGTGTGGATTTGGTTCCATACTCTTTTTTTTGCGGTTAATAGAAGGAATATTTCAAAAAGTGGGGAATTTATTCTAATAGGCTGGGTTTAAATTTTGGTTCGACAAAATTAGTGAAAGTTTTCGCCGCCTTAAGACAAACGTTTTGTGTCATCCTTTCTATAATAGAAGAAAGAGTTGTCAGCGAAGGAGAGGTCTGTGTGAGAAACTATCAGCTTTATTTAATAGAAGATGAATTTGCCGCTCATTACTTCGGACGAGAACGATTGTTTTTTCAGCTTTTTCAAGAACATCAAAACGCGGATGGCGAGTTGAGATTCATTACGAAAAGACAAATAAACTACATAACCAAAAAAATAGAGGTCTTAAAAATCCATCAGCTGATTCAAAGGCAGCTGGGAAGATTAAGAGGATTTAGAGCAGAACGTGGTGCATATACAATTGAATTGAGTGGAAAAATAAGCATAGCGAAGTTGGAAGTTTTTCAAGATTTAATTACCATTGAGGCACATGGAAGTTATGAAGCGGAAACAGCATTTTTTGAAGTCCTTCGAAAATGTGAGTCCTCCTTCCTAGCCATTGATTTGGAACATGAACGGGGTGGATGGCTGAAGCCTATTAAAGAAAGAAAATTTGTCTAATTGCAAGGAAATATTGTCTAATTCTGTTTTATTTAGTACACTGTAGTATGGTAGACAACATGAAGGAGGAAGTTGAATGGGTATGTACATTCTAGTTGGTGTACTAGCATTAGTTGTTGGTATAGCACTAGGATTTTTCATTGCTCGTAAATATATGATGAGCTATTTAAAGAAAAATCCACCAATTAATGAACAAATGTTAAAAACAATGATGATGCAGATGGGAATGAAACCATCTCAGAAGAAAATCAATCAAATGATGAACGCCATGAACAAGCAAATGAAATAAATGAAACTTTCAATCAGCGAAGGGAACACCAACGCTGATTATTAGTTCCGTTCATGCGGGATAAAACGGACAAGCACTCATATCAATGGGTGCTTTTTTCATTGATTAAAATTATTTCTTAATCTTTATTATTTTGGAAATATTTGATAAAATAGATTTTCGATATACTTAAAAGTTTAATAACCTTTAACTTTTTAACGCGATAAAGATTTTAACTGTGTTTTGGGGGCGGATATATGAAGGTGTTTTTACAATTGGGATGGTTTTTTAAGCAGGAAAGGAAGTCATATATCACTGGAGTAATATTATTGTTGTTTGTCGCATTACTGCAAGTGATTCCGCCAAAAGTAATTGGGGTAATTGCTGATCATATCAATGAGGGAACGATGACAAAAAAACTGCTGATGGAGTGGATGGCGGTCCTAATCGTCACAGGGATGCTCATGTATGGGTTAAGGTTTTATTGGCGGATTATGATTTTTGGTTCGTCCGTCAAGCTTAGTAAGATCTTAAGGGACCGTTTATATCATCATTTTACGAATATGTCTCCTGCATTTTACCAAAAAAGCCGTATTGGTGATTTAATGGCCCATGCAACAAATGATTTATCCGCCATTCAGCAGACAGCAGGAGCTGGTGTTTTAACGCTTGTAGATTCTTTGTCAACCGGTGGTTTTGTCATCATTGCCATGGCTTTTACGATTAGTTGGAAATTAACGTTGATCTGTTTAATTCCAATGCCTCTTATGGCTCTTTTGACAAGCTGGTTTGGGACGATGCTGCACAAAAGTTTTTACAAAGCACAGGGGGCTTTTTCATCTCTCAATGATAAAACCCAAGAAAGCATAATGGGAATCAAGGTGATCAAAACGTTCGGCCAGGAAAAAGAAGATATCGAGGATTTCCGAAAACAATCCGAAGATGTTGTCCAAAAGAACATTGTTGTAGCTAAAATTGATTCACTTTACGATCCCACCATTTCAATCCTTACCGGTATTTCCTTTTTCTTATCCATTGTGTTTGGAGCGAAGTATGTTTTAAATGGCGTATTAACGATCGGGGAATTAATTTCATTTACTACATATTTAGGCTTATTGATTTGGCCTATGCTTGCCTTTGGGTGGTTATTTAATATCGTCGAGCGCGGCCGTGCTTCATATGACCGTGTAACGAAACTTTTAAGTGAAAAGGTTGATATTCAAGATCAGGAAAATGCACGTGATGTTGTGCCATGTGGTGATATTGAATATAGACTGACATCATTTACGTATCCGGGTGAAACCCATCCTGTTCTGAAGGACATCCAATTTTCTTTGGAAAGAGGAGAAACGCTTGGAATTGTAGGAAAAACGGGTTCGGGTAAAACCACTTTGTTAAAGTTATTCATTCGTGAATTCGAAGGTTATAAAGGAGAAATTCTGTTTGGGGGTTCCAAAATAGCTGATTATAAACTGGATCAATTACGTGGAGCTATCGGTTATGTGCCACAGGATCACTTTTTATTTTCTGCTAATGTTGAGGAGAACATTGCTTTTGCCAACCCAGCAGTGAAACAGGCTGAAATTGAGAAGGCGGCTAAATTAGCCAATATCCATGACGATATCCTTCAATTTACCCATGGCTATCAAACGGTTGTCGGAGAGCGCGGTGTTTCATTATCCGGAGGACAAAAACAAAGGATTTCAATAGCCCGAGCCCTGCTGATGAATCCTGAGGTATTAATACTCGATGATTCTTTATCAGCTGTGGATGCAAAAACAGAAGAGGCCATTCTTGCATCACTTAAACAAAATCGCAAAGGGAAGACCACCATCATCACATCCCATCGCTTAAGTGCCATTCAGCACGCGAACCAAATCATAGTCCTAGAAGAAGGAACAATTATTGAAAGAGGTACACACGAGGAGTTAATGGAATTAGACGGCTGGTATAAGAATATGTATTTACACCAGCAGCTTGAAGAACTAGTGGAGCTTGGAGGACAGTAAAATGGAAGAAAAAATAGAGCTCTCAGGAAGTGAACAAAGAAAGGTTTTATTTCGTCTGCTTTCTTATACAAAGCCGCATAAAAAAATAATTAGCTGGGCGTTTCTTCTCTTGTTGTTAACGACGGCAGGTGACATTGTTCTGCCCATTTTAGTGGCAATCTTTATTGATGACTATTTGCAGCCGGGAAGACTGGAGTTTAAGCCGCTCCTCCTTCTCGGGTCAGCTTATATGGGAATTCAAATTTTAAAATCCATTTTATTATTTTTTCAGTTGGTGAAATTTCAGGAAATCGCCTTGTATATTATTCAACAGCTTCGAATTGATGTGTTTTCCAAAGTACAGGCACTTGGATTGAAGTATTTTGACAAAACCCCGGGCGGCAGTATTGTTTCACGGGTAACAAATGATACTGAAGCGATTAAGGATATGTTTGTAACCGTTATTTCGACATTTATTCAAAGCGGATTCCTGCTTATAGGCATTTTTATCACCATGTTTATTTTAAATGTGAAATTGGCTTTGTTTTGTTTGATTATTATTCCCATCTTACTGTTTGTCATGGTTCTTTACCGTAAATGGAGCTCAAGATTTTATCTTGATATGAGAGAAAGATTAAGCCAGTTGAATGCAAAGTTAAGTGAGTCGCTGCAGGGAATGTCAATTATCCAGTTATTTCGTCAGGAACGACGCCTCCGCAGGGAATTTGGCAGCATTAATGAACAGCATTATAATGCCGGAATGAAGAATATCAAAATTGATGGTCTGCTTTTAAGACCGGCAATTGATATGATTTATATTTTGGCGTTAATCATTGTGTTAAGCTATTTTGGCATAACATCCTTTACTCATTCCATTCAAATTGGGGTTATATATGCATTCGTCAATTATTTGGACCGTTTTTTCGAGCCAGTCAATCAAATGATGATGCGCCTTTCATTATACCAACAGGCGATTGTAGCTGGTTTCCGTGTGTTTAGGTTGCTGGATGAGGAGGAAATAGCTCCAAAGCAAGTGGGTATGCCTTTAGAAATTGCTAAAGGGGAAATTGAATTTAAAAACGTAAGCTTTTCATATGATGGAAAACTTGATGTATTAAAAAATATTTCGTTTACCGCAAAACCGGGTGAAACAGTTGCACTGGTAGGGCACACTGGAAGCGGGAAGAGTTCTATCATAAATTTGATGATGCGTTTTTATGAGTTCGATCGAGGTGAGATTATCATTGACGGACGCTCTATTCGAGATTTTTCGAAGGATGAACTAAGGGAGAAAATGGGCCTGGTTTTACAAGATCCTTTTTTATTCTATGGGACCGTTAAAGACAATATCCGCCTGCATAATAACAGCATGACAGATCAGCAGGTTGAGGAAGCAGCGAAATTTGTTCAGGCACATCCATTTATTGATAGGCTTGAAGATGGATATGAACATAGGGTAGTTGAGCGCGGTGCTGCCTTTTCAAGCGGGCAGAGACAGTTAATTGCTTTTGCTAGAACAATTGCTGCTAATCCGAAAATTTTGGTTCTGGATGAAGCAACAGCCAATATTGATACAGAAACAGAAGAGGCGATCCAAACGGCATTGGCCAAAATGAGAAAGGGAAGAACGACAATTGCGATTGCTCATCGGCTTTCAACGATTCAAGATGCTGATTGTATACTAGTCCTTCATAAAGGAGAAATTGTTGAACGAGGCACACATCAGGAACTGCTTGCACAAATGGGATTATATCATAAGATGTATCTTCTGCAGAATGGGATTCAAAGCTTTTTGAAAGTGCAGTAAATAAAGCCTGGAATCATTCCAGGCTTTTATCAGTTCGTTCTATACATGTCCAACTTCTAATAGGATGTAGAAGGGACCCTTTTTGTATATTTTCGATTATATTCATTTAATAACTGGTCTAACTCTTGACTGCACCGGATGGCGATGGAGGAGGTATAGCCGTTGGTATTAGCAGCTTGTATTAATTCAGCACGTTTTTTTTCGATAAGGGCAACTAATTCTGATTTAATCACGGCCAATTTCCTTTCCGGATAGATATCCAAACTTTGGTGTATTGGTAGAAATAAACTTATTTTGGACATTATTTTACTAGTATAACCTAAGATGTAAATTTTTTCAAAGGTGAATGTTAAAAAAGTAACTTAGATTACATGTAAGACCTTTAAAAGGAGCATTGGACACAAAATATTCAAGTTTATTCATTATCATTTGGGTAAAAGTTTTGTTAGAATGAAAGGGTATCGACAATGGTAGGAGTGTTTTTATGTCTGATGTAAATATATTTTTGGCATTGGGAGCCGGGTTTTTAAGCTTTATTTCGCCTTGCTGTTTACCCCTGTACCCAGCTTTTTTATCATACATAACGGGGATGTCAGTTGCGGAACTAAAAACCGAAAATGCTCTGCTCCAAAGAAGGAGTTTGTTTCACACCATCTGCTTTCTCATAGGGTTTTCCATTATTTTTATTGCAATGGGTTTCGGAACATCCTTAATTGGCAGTTTCTTTAGGGAATATAAGGATTTAATTCGCCAGCTGGGCGGAATTTTTATCATTTTCTTTGGTTTGGTTATTGTTGGAATACTAAAACCGGAAATTATGATGAAGGATCGCCGTTATGAGTTTAAAAACAGGCCGTCTGGATATATTGGTTCTGTTCTAATCGGAATGGCATTTTCAGCAGGATGGACGCCTTGTACAGGTCCCATTTTAGCGGTTGTTCTAACACTTGCTGCTAATAATCCAAGTTCAGGTATGATGTACATGATTGCTTATGTACTGGGCTTTGCTATTCCATTCTTAATTCTGTCATTCTTTATTGGTCGAATGAAATGGATTAAAAAGCACAGCGTCAAAATCATGAAAATTGGCGGGTACATCATGATTGTCATGGGTATTGTCTTATTCTTTGACTGGATGACCAAAATCATTTCTATTTTCCAAACATTTTTTGGAGATTTCACAGGATTTTAAATGAACGATAGCAGAAACCATTTAACACTCAGTTTAAATGGTTTTTCCTTTTTTTGTATCTGTTCCTATAAGGATCTAAAATTGGGAACAGAATTGAGTTAAAATCTTTCTCACTTTGAGAGCTTTTAAAGTATAATGGGTAAGGAAAATATGTTGATAAGGGAAGAATGAAAACCATGAACTATGTTGTTATTTCTTCAATTGGTGCAGTTTTTATGGGCTTTTTCGTTTTGTTTGTCCGGATGAAGGCTGCGAAAAAACCAACAAACGGCAAAAAGATTATTATGCCGCCAATCTTCATGGCAAGCGGGGCACTTATGTATGTGGTACCACAGTTTAGATTAACGCCTATGGAAATTTTGGAGGCAGTAGTTGTAGGCATGTTGTTTTCAATCTTACTAATTAAAACCTCCAAATTTGAAATCCGTGACAATGATATTTATTTAAAGCGTTCAAAGGCGTTTATTTTCATTTTAGTAGGTTTACTGCTCATTAGACTTATTATGAAGTCTATTCTAAGCAGTACCATTGATGTCGGGCAGTTAAGCGGTATGTTCTTCCTGCTGGCCTTCAGCATGATTGTGCCTTGGCGGATTTCCATGTACCGTTCGTATATGAAACTTTATAAAGAGCTTCATGGAATCAAAATCGTTTAATTGTTGAAAACACTGATCTGATCGATTGGGTCGGTGTTTTTTTAGATTAAACGTGAAAAATATTGAGGAGATTTGAAACTAAGTTTCAACTAGTGCGGGCACTTATTTCGGCGGTGTCAAAAACCCAATAACACTACTTTTAAAATGCTGGGAAGTGTATAAAAAAAACTCTAATAGAGGTCGGTTTCAAGAAAACTTCTATGTATAGCTAGCATATTGTCGTTTCACCTTTTTTGATTTTGCCATTTTTATCATCCACATAGTCCGTTCCGCTCTCACAGTTTTCTTTATTTACCCATTGAATGATATACTCATTCCCTTTATGACTAACAGATTTTATTTCGACTTTGCCAATCTGTTTGGTGTGATCTTTTATCACAATTGATTTTGCTTGTTCTTCAGGAATTTTAGGTTTGGAAAAATCATTACAACCACTCATTACCAAATTCAACGAGATACACAATATTAAAGTAATTTTCTTCAAATATTTCACCTCCATATTTGCTTAGACGGATAGGATAGTATTGAAGTTTCATATAATACCATACTATTCCATTTTTAATCTAACAATATTCTCTTAGAAAGCAGCCAATAAAAAAACTGTCCAAACGTTGTGGACAGTTCAAAATAAATGTTCAAATGGAGTCACATCAATTTTATTTTCAAAAAGCTTTTTTCGTAAGAATTTATGATCGCGCTTAGGCGTTGCTTGGATATAACCGCGAATCACCAATTCTTGTGTTATTTTCGAGGCATTTTCTTTTAAGGCAAGTTCCCCAATTTTTCCGGCAATCTTGTGTTTTGCCACATCACGGAAGAGTTCTGGAACCGGACTGACTAAATCTTCAAGCAGAGCTTTTTCCTCAGGTCCCCATAAATGAAGGGATTCGTTCACATAATGCTCTTCCCAATCCATTACAGATTTGCCGTCTTCCTTTGGCATTTTCTTAAGGAACTTTCGAAACATAAAAAAGCCGCCGATTCCCATCATACCCGCAAGAAAAACAACCCAAAAAAGAATAAACCATAAAAACCAGCCATGAAGCATCTATATTCACCTACAGAATACTATTTTCATTCTATCATTATAGTCTGTTTTTATGGAAAAAGACAAGCAAACACGATATAAAAAGGACGTTAATCATCAAAAAATGCTTAAAAAGAAGTCAATTATTAATAAAATAGGCTGATTTATTGATTTAAACTACATTCCATTGTAAGATTAGACAAGTGAGAGTAATTATTTTGATATACCTTATGGGGTCGGATGGGGCACTGGTGTCCTCCACGGTCTTCAAAACCGCTTGAGACCACCGTGTGTGGTCTGGTGGGTTCGATTCCCACACGGTCCCGCCAAACTTTATACTAAATATACATAATTAACCACATGGTGAATTTTTAACCTGTGGTTTTTATTTTTTAATGAATAAATTTGCTCCTGGGTATGTGTAATATTTATATGAAACAAGATTTTTCTGGCGTACAAGCTCCTTGTTCATCAATCAGAAAACAATCCCTCTTTCCCGTAAGATGGGGATTGTATGAATTACTTTGAGAAGTAACGATTATTCATGCATTTCTGTCAAAGGTACTACTTTGGCTAAGACCAAATGCATCAGTTTCCATTGTGATCACTTCATAATGAAATTTAACCTCTTCTGTAACTCCAGCACCTGAACCAGTTTGATCGAATCCTGTTACGGTTACATCCTCAAGAATAATTGTTAATATAGTAATGCTATTTTGAGTAACAGTGAGGGTCAATGATGGAAAATGAGTTCCTCTTATTACGGCATCAAAAAGAGGAATGGAACCAATGTCAAGTTCCTTTTGAACAAAGAGATCGCCTGCTTCCACTTTAGACGCACCACCACCACCGCCACCTTCATCTGGTGGGGGATTTGAAAAACCAATGCTATACGAAGAAATGTCAAATGTTAGATCCGGATTAGGACTGCTTCTTTCAATGACAATTGACATCAAGGTTGTAGGATAAATAATCCCCATCTTACACCTTCCTTTTGTTTTTTTGAAATAGCTCATTACATCATATGAGATGTCAATCTGCATTGAATAGGGTGCTTGCTTATTTATTAGAAAAACTCATAGAAATTCGTTATAGAATTACAGATTATGGTAAACAGTTATCAAAACCGCTGGAGACCACCGTGTGTGGTCTGGCGGGTTCGATTCCCACACGATCCCGCCAACTATACATATATCGGATGTAAAAACCGTACGATGCACTCGTACGGTTTTTTTAAATTATGACTGACTTTATTCAGTTGCGCTCACGAAAGCGTGCAAAATAAAAAATTACCTGCATTGATCGGATGGTCATCGGATTATTAAACCACCTCTGCAGGTAATTATACTACCTGGACAATGTCGTTCAGTTGAATTGAAATGACGCCGCGTTTTTCGATAAATTGTTTTAAGGCATCTATGGCATGAGCATTTAAATTTCTCCGATTGCTTCCATATTTTTGCGGAACCCCCTGCATTGTAACGAATGATGCCAAGTATGTTTGATTGATATCAACAAGCTGGTCATTAATAAATAGCTGTTGAATACGTGTTCCAGCAGGATTTTCGATTTTAATGAACATTCTTAGTCCAAAACAGCGCTTCATATATCCTCCCATCTGATGATAGGGGTTACCTGCAAAAGTTCGTTCTAAATTTTCCTCTAACATCTCGAGTATTTCTTTGCCGGTTAATTCCACTGTAGAAACGGGTGGGTTGGTGGGGATTATGTTCCATAGGTCATTCATGGTAATTGGGCCGGGAGGAATTGGAGCACCATAACGCCATCCATTAGAGAAAGCAATCTCGGCATTGGAAATCTCTATAAGTGATTGCAAAAGCAGATTATCCATGGTTGTCTCTAATTGAGCATATCGATGAAGTGCAGTTTTTGTTTCCCCAACTTTGCTTTGAAGCATAGCTCTATGGGGTTCAAGTATATAATTAATAAGCGCTTGAACCTGGGGATCAGGTTGAATGCTTTCCGATACCTCAATTAACTTGTGCCTAAATGTTAGAATCTGCCGGTTTTCAATTTCCAAATCCAAGCGCCCGATGAAGGAGCCATGGCAGCCGGATTGAATGATGAGAGTGTTGTTGATCAGGACAGGTTCGTAAAGACGGTTATGAGTATGTGCGCTCAACAATATATCAATTCCATCAACCTCAGCGGCAATCTTGGCTTCAATAGGAAATCCTAAGTGTGATAGAACGACAATGAGGTCGACATGATTCACTTTACGTAATTTATCAATTTGTGTAAGCAGCTCCTCATTTCCCAGTGTAAAACTGACACCAGTGGAAAAGTGTGAAGGCATTGTTTTATCTACTATATGGCAAGCAATCCCAATTACGCCGATTTTTAAACCTGCTCTTTCGATAACCATATCGGTTGGGAAAATGGGTTGTTTGCTTTTTTTATCATAACAGTTATTTGCCAACATCGGGTATTCAAGTGCTGCAGTTAATTTTTTTAAATGGTTTGGACCATAGGCAAACTCCCAATGAGCTGTCATACCATCAATTCCCATCTTGTTTAAGATAGGGATGAGTGACTCCCCATTGCTGGAAACAGCAGGGTAAGTTCCATGAAAAGTGTCGCCATTATCTAAGATTAGCACCCCGCCTGGATTCTGTGCACGAGCCTCTTTAAATATAGTTGTAATCCGGGAAAACCCGCCTGCGTTTCGAAAGTGAACTTCTCCTTTCTCCTTAATGAACATCTCAGGGTGAAGATTCAAGTATGCGTGAGTGTCGTTCATCTGTAAAATGGTCAAATGCCGTTTCCCGCCCATTGAAACATAACCTCCTTTAATAAAAATGAAAAGAGCTCATTGGTTACTTTTCCCGTTTAAATATGATTTATAAGAAGAATAACTGCCATGTCTGAATTTGAAGGAACTGAAAATGGGGATCATTATTTTCTGTTCATTTTATGAAATGGAAAAAATTTTAAAACCATCTTGGTAAGAAACTCGAATTGAGCGGCTTGTAAGTGTTTGAAAAATAAATTCTATATGGTGAAAAATATGGCAGGCAGTTGTTGGCATGGAAAGATGAATTAGAAAAATAATAATTCTGAAAGGAGGGATTGGATTATGGAGATTACGGTCAATAAAGTGCTGGATGCTAAAGGATTAGCTTGTCCCATGCCAATCGTAAAAACAAAAAAAGAGATGACCACACTTGAGCCGGGGCAGGTCATGGAAATACAAGCAACGGATAAAGGCTCTACTGCTGATATTAAAGCTTGGGCTGAAAATACGGGTCACCAGTACTTAGGCACAGTGGAGGAGGGAAGTGTTTTAAAACATTACCTTCGAAAAGCAAGTGCAGAAGAAGAAAAACCAGAAACGACACACCCGGATATTATGAATTTAGATGACCTTCTTATGAAAATAAAAGGAAATGAAAAAATTTCTGTATTGGATGTAAGGGAGCCGGCAGAATATGCATTTGGACATATTCCTGGTTCCATTAATATCCCTCTTGGAGAATTAGAGCAACGGTTTGAAGAATTAAATAATGCCGAAAATCTTCATATTATTTGCAGGTCTGGAAATCGGAGTGACTTGGCTGCGCAAAAGTTGACGGCAAAAGGTTTTAAAAACGTAAAAAATGTGGTACCTGGAATGAAGGAGTGGGCAGGACCAGTCGATAAAAGTCACTAAACAAGGAGGAAAAGACATGAAAGTGGCAATAATTGCAGCAAACGGCGGGATGTTCGATGCCTACAAAGTGTTTAATATCGCAACAGCAGCCGCAGCAACAGATGCCGAGGTCGGTATTTTCTTTACATTTGAAGGTTTAAACCTTATCCATAAAGAGGCACATAAGAATCTGCCAATGCCTCCTGGTACAGAACATTTTCAGGAAGGTTTTAAAAAGGCGAATATTCCTCCAGTTCATGAGCTGGTATCGATGGCAGGTGAACTGGGAGTCAAAATGATTGCTTGTCAAATGACAATGGATGTAATGAGTTTGGAAAAGGAACATTTTATTGAAGGAATCGATGTAGGGGGAGCCGTAACATTTTTGACTTTTGCCAAGGATGCTGACGTTACGCTAACCTTTTAAATAAACAATACAATGAAAAGGAGGGGGAAAATGGAAACGGTAACAGCTGTTAAGAAAATATCGGTTAAAGAATTGGCACGGAAAGTTTTAAACCATGACGATTTATTCATTATTGATGCTCGAAATACCGATGATTTCGACGATTGGAAAATTGAAGGGGAAAATGTTGAAATTATTAATGAGCCATACTTTGACTTATTAGAAGGGGTTGACCCTATTGCCGACAAGCTGCCAAAAAATAAGGTAATCTATGTAATATGTGCAAAGGGCGGTTCCTCAGAGTTCGTTGCTCAGCAAATTGCAGAAGCTGGGTTTACAGATGTTTACTCTATTGAAGGCGGGATGAAAGCCTGGAGTGAACATTTAGAGCCAATAAGAGTCGGCAGTTTAAAAAATGGCGGAGCGATTTATCAATTTGTTCGAATTGGTAAAGGGTGTTTGTCTTATTTAGTGGAATCAAACGGAGAAGCCGTACTGATAGACACCAGTCGAATGTTGGAGCCATATGAAAGCTTTTTAAAAGAACATAATTTGAAATTAAAATTTGTCCTTGATACTCATTTACACGCCGACCACATCTCGGGCGGAAGAAAAATTGCAGAAAAGCTGGGGGCAGTCTATTATCTTCCGCCAAAAGATGCTTCTGAAGTTACCTTTGATTATCAGCCAATTCATGATGGGTCAGAGTATAAAGTCGGTGAAACAAAGATTACGGCAGTATATTCACCAGGACACACCATTGGAAGCACGTCATTTATCGTTGATGATCAATATTTGTTAATAGGAGATATATTATTTATTGATTCCATAGGACGGCCTGATTTGGCAGGGAAAGCGGAAGATTGGGTAGGAGATTTAAGAAATACTTTATATAATAGGTACACAAAACTGGCGGATAATTTGTTGGTACTGCCAGCTCATTATATGAGCATAAAAGAAATGAGTGAGGATGGCAGTATTTCTGAAAAATTGGGTGTGTTGTATCAAAAGAATCATGGGCTGAAAATAATGAATGAAGATGAATTTAGAAAAACTGTAACAGAAAATTTGCCGCCGCAGCCCAATTCCTATCAGGAAATTCGTCAAACTAACATGGGAAAAATAACTCCTGATGAACAACAAAGAGAAATGGAAATTGGACCCAACCGTTGGTAAAATAGGAAAATAATAATCTCTCAGCCCGTGGAAATTTCAGCGGCCGCTAAATAATTAATTAGGTTAGGCGGGGAAAAACATTGTCCTGGTATTTTAACTGAAGAAGAGCAAAAAATATGAAGGTAGCTATTAACGGCTGCCTTCTGTTTAATTTGAAGAGTATTAATTAAAGGTTTTATTACTTTCAATGTATGTTTCAAAAGCTGGATGAAATTCCTTTTGATAATGATGCTCAGGACACGATTTGATGACGATTGATTTTAATGTTTTAGAATGATGTGTTTCTAATACTTTATTGCATTTAGGACAATGCTCAATAAAAAGGTTTTTTAAAAAGCTCATACCCAGCCTCCTATCCCGTTAATTCATATAGTTATACTATGAATTATACAGCATTTTTGTGAATTTACAATAGTTTAATGGAATGGGCGAATCAATATGATGGCATGAAATAATCCCCATTCAAAATTATTACATCTCCTAATAGCGATTTTTATTTGGATTTATAAAAAAATATTATCACAGAAGGGAAACATCTGACATCTAATAATTTTTTTTAGTCCCATTCTATGACTCTCAATTGGCAAAATTTTTAATATTTCCAATAGAACAATGGACCTTCATTGGTTGAACACTTGATTCAATTTTAATTGGGATAAGAAGTCATTTCTTAACTGTTTCTTAACATTCATCTGAGAGTATACAGTAAAGAAGAATCTTGTTATAGAAATTTTTTTGGTTAAAAGGATAAATAAGTTACTCCCTTAACTTTCTCTTATCACGTTCCAATTTGTTGTATTTTATTATTTTCCGGTCAATTATAAAGGAGTGAAACAAGTGATCAAAAAAATTCTTGTTGTTTTAGTATTAGGTGGATTAATTGGATGGGGAATATATAACTATACGTCATCCCCGGCACAATCCCAAATAGAGGTTCAGAAAAGTAAACCAGTTAACAGTAAATCTGTTGAGATTGGTTTTGAAGAAGGGAATAAAGCACCTGATTTTGGATTACAGACTTTAGATGGGAAAAATATTAAACTATCTGATATGGAAGGAAAAAAGGTAATTTTAAATTTTTGGGCAACCTGGTGCCCGCCTTGTAAAGCTGAAATGCCTCATATGCAAGAATTCTATCAAGAACAAAAAAGTCATAATGTCAAAATATTGGCAGTGAATTTAACAACTGCTGAAAAAGATGCAAATAATATTGCGAAATTCGTAAAGGACTATGGCTTAACTTTTCCAATATTACTTGATCAAAATGGTGAAATAGGGAATTCCTATCAAGCCTTTACCATCCCAACGAGTTATATTATTGACACGAAAGGGATTATACGTAAGAAAATAATTGGACCTATGGATAAAGAAATGATGACTGAACTAATTAACAGTATTAATTAAAAGTGGGGCAGAGATGAAGATTAGGGGAAAATTCGATCCTAATGGTTGATGATGACCACTATATTCGCTGACTTATTGAAAAGATATTGAAAAAAGCTTAAAGGCGTTGGATTGTAAGTTTTAGAGGCTATAGAACAGCATTTTTTATGTATGACCCATGCTTACCCATTGCAGCCGCTGTTTTAAATGATTTTAATGGTTTTGAAATTTGCAGCTGGATACGAACTATGCAAAAAATGCGAGATACCGATTGTGTTTGTTTCTAAAATAACAAATGATGAACATAAAGTAAATAGGGTTAAAAAATGGTTAATTGAGTATTGTATTCTGATTATCTGTGTAAAAAAATGTAAAACTGACGAGGTGTGGTCGTCAGTTTTTACAGTTGAAGGATTATTTTTATTTGAAGTGTTATTTGATAGTTTAAAGTCATTCGTATTTTTAAAAAAAGACATAGTACTAAAATGGTAATCCACCACTTCAGTAAGAAGGGTGGATTTTTTACGCAAATATTTTAAGGAAAACTAAAGGTGAAGGTGCATTAAGTAATCAGTATGCCCCTTTTGGGGATTTATTACATTATTAGTGACTTTAATAGAATTTTTTTGAAATATATTGCAACAATGTATTATTGTAAATTTATGAAAGGAATTTTATTTTAAGTCAAATTCTCTAGTAGAAATACAGGCCGAAAACTGATACGATTACTTTGAAAATATAGGTATTTTAGGTTCATCTTGGATAATAAGAGATACTGGTTCGGGCTTAGACTTGGAGGGGCAGCATCCTTTAGGGATACAACAATCTTGTATACAATAATGCCTGTTGCTGCGAAAAGTTTGGGTGGGTAATCATCTATTTGCATGAGTATAGCTTTCCTCAAACGTTTGCTTAAGAATGGGACGTTTAAAGAAGAAGAAAGAAATTGATTCTCTTAGGAAAAAAGCTTTATACGAATATGCATCACAAGCATAACATGTGTTGCAATAAGTAATTTTGAAAAACAAGTTCTAAACAATATTAGATGAGAGGTTTTAGTATGATGAATGAAAAAACGAATTTGTCACCAGAACAACGTGAAGAAATACTCAGCACATTGAAGGCACGTTTTGAAAAAAACATGATTCGCCATGAAGGACTTGAATGGGCTAAAGTACAAGAAAAGCTAGAAAATAATGCTGAAAAGCTGTGGTCGCTTCATGAAATGGAAAGAACTGAAGGGGAACCGGATGTTATAGGTTATGATAAACAGTCAGGCGAATACATTTTTTATGATTGTTCTAAGGAGAGTCCTAAAGGCCGGAGAAGTGTTTGTTACGATCGTGAAGCCCTGGAGTCAAGGAAACAGCATAAACCACAAAACAGTGCTATAGATATGGCTGATGACATGGGCATTGAGATTTTAACGGAAGAACAGTACCGGGAGCTTCAGAAGCTTGGGAACTTTGATACTAAAACATCAAGCTGGGTGAAAACACCTGCGAATATTAGAAAACTCGGTGGAGCCATCTTTTGTGACCGCCGTTACGCCACTGTTTTTATGTACCACAATGGGGCGGATTCTTACTATGCTGCCAGGGGTTTCCGCGGCTCACTAAGGGTTTAATTTCTGTGGGAGATTCACTGTAGGCATGATGTTTATTGCTTTTCATGGTATTTAAGGTGCTTTTTTGTGCTTTTTATCATAAGACATATACTGTGTATTAAGTGTAATAACGATTTACATAATTGAGGATAAAAGTAAAATAATACTACAAGCAGCCTTTCTTCTATTCACTACTTTATCATTATATATATTTGGGGAAATATTGTTATTTAATAAAATAAATTTCTTACTGCTACATTTATTATTTTTTTGTGTCCTCCCAAATAGATAAAGAAATGATAGAAGAGGGAAAAATTCTTCAAAAAAAGAAGCTGAGATGAAGCTTCTTTTTTTGCATAAATAAATTATATTTACTCAACGACATTATCCAGTTTTGCTAACGGCTTCGTTAAGTTTGAAGAGTTTTTGCCAAACACTTCATTTGTCTCTTTCCAAAGTTTTTCATCGAAGATGCTAGGTGATTTCGCATATCCAGCCACTACCATTATGAGTATACTTAGAATTAATCCATATACACCAGGTTGCCATCCAAGGGAATCGATGAAACTAGGATTGAAAAATCGGAGGAACATGGATAAAGCTGTTCCTGCAATTAATCCAGTAATCGCACCTTCCTTGTTTGCACGTTTCCAGAACAGTCCAAGTGCAACAACTGGAAAAAGTAACGTAATCCCATCATATGTGAAAAGCGCTAGAAATACCATAAGTCCAAGATCTAAAGTGCCAAAAAATAACGATAAAATCGATATGATAACGACAGATATTCTTGCAATATTAATGGCTTTTTTGTCAGATATATTGCTCTTTAAGACCTGTGCAATATCTCTGGAGACAGTTGTACTAATAGCCTGCATGATTCCACTAACAGTTCCGACACTGTTGGCCATTATAATAACCCCTAACATTCCTAATGCGAATGGTCCTGATTCTTTTGCAACATATAAGAAGGCTCCTTGTACATCTGCTAAAACTTGCTCTTGTGAATGAAGGAAGATAGCTGTAAAGACGAACGATGAAAAGAATATAGCATAAATGATTGGTGATAATAAAGCCGACACTTTAATGGAACGTAAGCTATCACCTGCAAATAACTTGTTATACGCCCATGGCCACATAAATCCTCCTAAACCACTTAAGATGACTATAGAAGTCCAGTATGGAGTAGGTGGATCCCAACCAGGACCCGGGAACGTGAGCATATCCGGAAATTGGGTTGATGCCATTTCAAAACCTGCCCCGAAACCGCCGACAAACTTATAAACAAAATAAACCATTAGCGCAGTACTACCAAAGATTAAGACAATACCTTGGAATACGTTGGCAGAAATAACCGACTTCATTCCACCTAAAGAAACAAATAAGGTGATAACGGCCAAGCCTAATACCATGCCCCAAAATTGGCTAATCGTCCCGTCAGAAGCGTACTCAAATACATATCCTTGTGTTACAATTTCAACAATCAACCAAGGAATAGTAAAAACAATTCCCCAAATTCCAGTTAAAACACGAACCGTTTTACTTTGGTATCGAAATCCCAATAATTCGGATTGAGTGGTAATACCATATTTTTTACCCCAAATATAAGTTTTAGGGGCGACAAAATACATAATAATCATTGTGATAGCAGCGTAGGCAACACAATATAAAGCAGTAAATCCATACGTAATGGCCATTCCAGCCCATGCGGTATACATGGCTCCGACACACCAGGTAGCTAAGACTGAAAAGGTAATGGCAAAAAAGCCAAAGGAGCGGCTAGCGGTTGCATATTCTTCAAAAGAACTGACACCTAATTGTTTTCGGATTATGACTAACATGACAACAAAGAAGAGGAATATCATAGAAAGAGGGATCAAAATCATTTCGCTTTTCCTCCATTCTCATCATTTTCAAATATCTCAACCTCTATATCCAATTCACCTAATTTATCCTCTATTCGATATTGAAAAATGAGGCCTAGGAACAATAGACTTACACATAAAAATAAATAAAACGCTGAAAACGGTAATCCAAGTACCCATGGATCAATCTTATTTGCAAGATCAAATACTCCTGGAAACGTCATAAAAATGATTACCAAAGTATAGTAAATGAAAAAGCCAATGTTTTTTTTTCGGCTTGCTGCATTTTCCATTGTGTCAACTCCCTTTCGAAGTTACAAAAATTTGGTAAAAATAAAAGAATAATAGAGTTTTAAGTAATGGCATACAGCCCGTTAAGAAAAATTTAGAATGATAATAAGGTAAGGAGAACCCTTTATTAGTTCTCCCCAACAACTTTCCTTATTAAAATTGCCAATAGGCAGACTGGATTTCTTTTACTATGGCAACATATTGTTTGTGGATATCATACAATTCATTTATTGGAAGTTCCATATAGGCTTCGGCAAAAGGGTCCTCCACATCTGTACGATGACCGCACAATTCTTCTACAATCGCAAGGGAACAGAATGGGACATACCCGGAACTATATCCACCTTCGTGACAAGCTACGAGTCTTCCATTACAATGCTTATCAGCTAGATTCATCATGAAACGTGTCATTTCTCTAAATCCATCTGCTCGTACCATCATTCTTCCGAGCGGATCAAACATACTAGGGTCCTGGCCAGCAGATATAAGGATGAGTTCCGGTTTAAATTGATCGGTAACTGGTCCAACAATTTCATAAAAGGCATGCATGTAACCAGCGTTTCCTGTGCCAGCTGGAAGTGGAATGTTAATCGTTTTTCCGATACCTTCTCCTTTTCCTGTGTGTTCTGCTTTCCCACGGCCAGCCGGATATAACTGTTCTTGGTGAAGTGAAATAAACAAGACATTTGGATCATCGTAAAAGGCTGATTCGGTTCCGTTTCCATGGTGAACATCCCAGTCTACAATCAATACCCGCTTTAATCCAAGTACATTTCGGGCATATTTGGCTGCAATGGCCACGTTATTAAATAGACAAAAGCCCATTCCTAAATCTGATTCTGCATGATGTCCAGGTGGGCGAGTTAAGGCATATGCATTATCCACTGTACCGTTCATAACTGCTTCTACAGCAGTAAGGGCGCCTCCAGCAGATAATAGGGCGATTTCATAAGAGCCTTTTCCAACTAAAGCTAATTCCCCTGCATCTCCAAATCCTATTTTACTTAACTCCTTCACCTTATTAATATAGGCTTCAGTATGATAAAACTTAACCTCTTTTACTGAAGCAGGGCGGGGTTCAATTTGATTTAATTTCTTCATTAGTCCACTAATCTCAACTAAATTTTTAAAACGACGTTTCGTTTCTGGGTTTTCAGCATACACGTCAGCTTGAACATATCCTCCTGAGGACAAATATAAAGCTCCAGAACCATTATCGTGCCAAAAATAACTTTCATCGCTGATAAATCCTGTTCTTCTCATACTATCCCTCCAGAAAAATGAGTTTTGTTAACTTTAATATTATTTAACTAGATTTGAAGCTGGATATCTATTACCCAACTGGATAATTTTTTGCACCAGGGGTATAAAAAATTGGAAAAATTGCAAATAATATTTTGCAATGGGCTGTACAATTTAATATAAGAAAATGATAAGTGGAGGTTTTTCATGAAAAGCACCATATTGACGGCTAATGATTTTGAAAAAATTATTCAGTTTTCAGCACGAATTGCTCGTCCAGCAGAGAATATTCATCTTAGCATTCAATATGAACTGGCAAACTGTTTTGGATATAATGAAACTATTCTTTGGTATGCCGATGACAATGGGAATCTAAGCGATCCAGTAAATTTTCAATTAAGTGATAAAGTTTTATATGAATATCTTGATGAATTTCATTACCATGACTATCTGCATCCTAAAAAAAACCCGGAATTGTTTCGAGAACGTAAGGCCCTGCGATTGGCTGATATTGTAACATTTGATCAGTATGATAAATCTCCATATTCTCGGTATTTAAAATCTTATGGTTATTACGATGAAATGGTTGTTGCACTTCTAAGTGATGGTAAATTTGTTGGTGCAATTGGAATGCCGCAGAAAAAAGAACATCCTGGCTTTTCTGAAAAAGATTGTATTCGTTTTCAATACTTATCTGATATTATTGCATCCGTACTTTTACATGAGCGGAATAAGGGGATAAATGATTCCTTGTTAACGGCGCGGGAAAAAGAGGTGGTTGAACTCGTAAAAAAGGGATATTCAAATCAAGTAATTGCTGATAAACTGCATATTTCAATAAATACAGTTAAAAAACACCTCATAAATATTTATCAAAAATATGAGGTTGAAAACCGGACTCAACTGGTGCAGAAACTGTAGTAAACTCTACTATAAGCTAGAACTAAGCATCTAGCACCGTCACTCAATTTTTTAATAAATTAGTGTATTATAAACTTTGGAGCGAGTACGGAAATATTGAGCTTCAATGAGTTCTTACCTTAATTGATAGGCTGGCCGACATGCCAAATCACTTTTCGCGAGCAACAAGTGATAGCTAACTATATAAAATAAAAATTTTTGAGTTTTGAGTGTAAAAAATACGCTAGTAAAGGTGAAAATTATTTATAAATAATTTTGTCTTTCTACCATTATCTGTCCAGACAAGTGGAGAATATAATACTATAGTTAGTTTAAAATGACCGAAACACTCACTAAATGTTGTTAAACCAGCAACTTGTGAGTGTTTTTTTGTAGATTTGAGTATTAGGACAAACGGACGTTTCGTGTAATAGCAGCATGAAGTAAACTCTTTTTCACAAAATATCCACAGACGCTAATTAAGAACTGTTTTAAAATGAGATTAATAATATTTTGTAAGTGAAAACAATGGAAAATATGTCCAAAATTATTCGTGCTAAAATTTACTTAAAACTAATTCAAAACCCATCTGGTTATTGTGGAAAATTCAAATTTTAAAATCAAACTGGTTCATTTTTAAGAATGAATCTAAAAGTTTCAAAAATGCAATTCATACATAAATAAACTTTTAATTACCGATGGTAGAAATTAAGGGAGTCGAGCAAAATGAATGTTGAAATCGAACTGGATAAAGCAATTAAAAAATTAACGGATATTGAATTTGCTTTAAATGAATCTTCTATTGTTGCTATAACAGATAACAGGGGGATCATACAGTTTGCAAATGATAAATTTTGCGAAATTTCCAAATACGGTAAAGAAGAATTAGAAGGCAGCAACCAGAATATTGTAAAGTCTAGTTATCATAGCAAAGAGTTCTTTAAGGAAATGTGGCGGACTATCGGCCGAGGAAATATCTGGAGGGGAGAAATAAAAAACAAGGCAAAAGATGGGACCTACTATTGGGTAGATACAACGATTGTCCCTTTCTTAAATGAGAAAAACAAGCCTTATCAATACATTTCAATACGTCATGATATTACAAAACTTAAAGAGTATGAAGAGGAAATCCGACGTATGGCATATTATGATGATTTAACCCTATTGCCTAACCGTAATATGCTAAATAAATGGATTGATGAGCGGTTTGTGGAAAATAATGAAGCTTATACAGTCATGTTTTTTGACTTAGACCGTTTTAAATCAATAAATGATAACTTTGGGCACCATATTGGGGATTTGATTCTAAAAGAGGCTGCAAGACGATTGCAAAACTGTGTTAGGCAGTGGGATTTTATCTCTCGTCAAGGCGGAGATGAATTTATCATCAACTTAAATGGGCTGTATGATAAAAAAGCAATCGTTTCTTTGGTAAAAAGAATCATAGACGAACTGAGTATCCCCTTTTATGTGAATGGAAAACAACTCACCATTACAACCAGCATTGGGATAAGCCGGGGCAAAATAAGCGGGACTATAGAAGATTTCCGAAACGGTTTTGAGATATTAATGAAACAGGCTGATAATGCCATGTACTATGCGAAAAAGGATGGCGGAAATACATATTGCTTTAACACAGAGAATCAATATAGTGAATTGGAAAGATATTATCAATTAGAACGAGAAATAAAAAATGGATATGAAAAAGGTGAGTTTCACATTGTCTACCAACCTTTGGTTAACTTAAAAAACAATCAAATTGTTGGTGTGGAAGCATTATTGCGTTGGAATAATACAAAACTAGGCGCAGTACCGCCAATAGAGTTTATTCCGATATTAGAAGAGCAAGGGCTGATCATTCCAGCAGGCAGATGGGTTCTAAAATCAGCATGTGAACAATTAAAGCAATGGCAAGAAAAAGGGATTGAACTTGAAAGGGTTTCGGTAAATGTGTCACCAGTTCAATTTAGAGATAAAAATTTTGTAAAAGAATTGAAACAAATTCTAAAAGATTCAAAGGTGCAACCACATTTTATCGAAATTGAAATTACCGAAGGAATGCTTTTGAATATAAAAGAATCATCCAAAACATTACATGAATTGAAAGAGCTGGGCATAAGAATTGCTATTGATGACTTTGGTACTGGCTATTCTTCTTTAAATTATCTAAAACTGCTGCCAATTGATACATTAAAAATCGATAAATCATTTATCGATGATTTAGATATGAACAGTGAGGTAATTGTCAACACTATTATCTTTATGGGGAAGCATTTAAAGCTTAACGTTTTAGCCGAAGGAATAGAAAGCAGTGAACAACTCTCATATCTTCAACAACAAAATTGCAATGAGGGGCAGGGGTACTATTGGAGTGAGCCTGTTACAGAGGAAGAGATTCAAAAGATTTACTATTCCAAAATAGATAAACCTTTAATAAACATAAGTTAATAAAAAACTCACGAATGTTGTTAAATCAGCATTTGTGAGTTTTTTTGTGGAGTTTTTTTAAAACAAAATTCTCACCAATCAAAAAGAGTGTTCTATTTTATCATCAAATATTCAACTAAATATAAAAACCAGCCTATCCTTTTACTAGAATCAATCATATATAAACAATGGAGAAGAATATTAGCAGTAGAAAGGATAGTGATTAATTATGGCTAAATTTAGAATGGTACGTACAGAGTTTTGGAAGAATCCGATGGTTTTGGAAGAGATGACCCCGGAGGATAAATATTTTTACCTTTATCTGCTCACGAATCCGAATACTACTCAAATTGGAATCTATCAAATAACGAAAAAACAAATGGCTTTTGATTTGGGGTATTCAATTGAAAGTGTTCAATCGTTAATGGAGCGATTCATTGAGCATCACAAGTTAATTCGTTATAATACCGAAACGAGAGAACTTGCAATTAAAAACTGGGGGAAAGATAACCTGTATAAAGGCGGAAAACCGGTTATGGACTGTATTCGTTCTGAATTAAAAGATGTCGAGGATCATTCGCTAATTCAATATGTTTCGGAATCCATACAAAGACAGGAATTTCGCAGCTTATATGAATCTTATTATAAAAATGAAAAGTGCTTTAGTGAGGAAGATAAAGATCTTGATGCAGATGATACATATTTAACGGAATATAAAGAACATGACGATACGTTCCTATGTCGACATACGATACGGGGGCAAAAAGAAAAAGAAAAACAAAAAGAAAAACAAAAACAACAACAAAAAAAACAAGAAGTTCTCTATCCAAATATAGATAATAATCCAGACATAGAGAACTCCCTACAAAGTAATCAAAAAAATGAAGATGTGAAAGAAATTGTTGAGTTTTGGGACGAAAATGGATTTGGGCTTACAAACATAAATGCGAAAGAACAGCTGTTATCTTGGTTAGATGAATCTCATTTTTCACAGCCAAAAGAGATGATTTTAAAAGCCATGAACATTGCGTGCGCCAATAACAAGCGAAGGCTGAATTATATTGCTGGGATTCTCAAAAATTGGGAGAATGAATCTTTACTGACCGTAGAAGAAGTGGATTCATATGATGATAGACAAAAGCCTATACGAAGCAAATGGCCATTTATCGAATTTCCTCCTGCAGGTAGAGCCATTCCAAGCGGATTTATACTCGATCTAACGGCTGGAGAAGAGTGATTGGATGGGCTGCAAAACGTGATGATTCATCTTTTTGACAAAAACAACTGAATATTATAATATATTAAATAAATTATGATATATTGTAATTTTCTCAATTATCAACGAACCATAAATATAAACAGTTGGGAGGGTTATTTAATGAAGGTTTTTGATTTACATTCAGACTTATTTACAGATATAGCATGGAGAACCAGCCTTGGAGAGAAAAATGTTTTTGACCGGATACATTATCCCAAACTGAAAGAAGGAGGAATCCAATCGATCATTTGTGTTTTTTGGGTAGAACCAAAATATCGCTGCCAGCCTTATGATAGATTTCAAAACTTATTGAAAAATGTGATGGGGGATTTGATTCACTCTAAGCATGCGGCCATTTCACATCCTTCTCTTGCTCAAAACGAAGAGAATACTGAGAAGATTAACATTTACTTAGGACTGGAAGGTTTGACTTTTATGGAAGGCTGGGAAGGTGAGACAACGGAGAAAAAAATTGAAGGCGCCTTCAATGTACTACATAATAATAAAATCATGCATTCGATTTTTGCTTGGAATGAACACAATTTTTTGGCAACTGGTACTGGAGCAGATCATTCAACCCAGCCGAGAGGGCTGACTACATGCGGACGGATGGCGGTTCAAAAGGCAAATGAAAAAAACTGGATTCTTGATGTATCACATTTAGATGAAACTTCTTTTTGGGATATCTATAATTCTAGTGAAAATCCTATCATAGCTTCCCATAGTAACGCCAAAGCTGTTTGTGATCATGAGAGAAATTTGACAGACAGGCAGATAAAGGCCATTGCTAAAAAAGGCGGGATTATCGGGTTAAATTCATATGGAGCATTCGTGGATTTGGAAAACCCGACTGTTGAAAAATTTATTGATCATGCTATCTATGTGGCTGAACTGGTTGGTACTGAACATCTAGCATTCGGCTTTGATTTTGTCGATTATTTAGAATCGTATGATCTTGGTTCAACGTTCAATACTGTTACAAAAGGCCTGGAGGATGCATCAAAAATCCCTCATCTTCTTGAAAGAATGAGTAAAAGGGGATTTACCAATAAAGAATTAGAAGCTATTAGTTTTCATAATGCACAACATTTCATAAAAAAAATGAAGAATCTAGCAAAAACCATATAAAGTAAAAGGGGAAGGTTAATAATGAGTAATACACTTATTCATGCAGATGACACCCTCATGTTATGGGGAATTATTGTTGTTTGGGCTTCTGTAAGCATCTATTTGGAACAGCGATATGAATGGGCTTCTAAAATATCGGGGGCTATTATTGCACTTATTGGCGCAATTGTTTTATCGAATACTGGAATTATCCCAATTGCATCACCAGTATATGATGCGGTTTGGTCTTATATTGTTCCATTAGCTATTCCATTACTGCTTTTCCATGTGAATTTCAAAAAGATTTGGAAGGAAAGCGGCAAGCTGCTGATTATCTTTCTATTAAGCTCTATTGGAACAGTGGCAGGTACAATTATTAGTTTTTATGTGTTAAAGGGTCATATTCCATATCTGGATAAAATCGGCGCCATGATGAGTGCTTCATACATAGGGGGCGGCGTTAACTTTGCCGCAATGGCTGCTAAATTTGAACCGCCTGGAGAAATTGTTTCAGCTGCGGTGGTAGCGGATAATTTAATGATGGCTATTTTCTTTGTGATTTTAATGATTATTCCTACACTATCATTTTTTAGAAAGTATTTTACCACTCCACACGTTCTTGAGGTAGAAAAAGGGGTAGGAATGGAAGAAGGGAAGACCCTTTCAGAAAGCTTTTGGACAAGAAAGGATATTTCCTTAAAAGATATTGCCCTTTCGGTTGGAACTGCCTTTTTACTAGTGATGGTTTCATTTAAAATAGCTGAGCTGCTAGATAAACTGATTCCTTCAGGTGAAAATGTATCGGCCGTTTCCAATTTATTAAATGGGCTTTTTGGGGACAAATATTTAATGTTAACGACATTAACATTTTTGGCTTTAGCGTTATTTCCTAAATATTTTGCGAAAATTAATGGCAGTCAGGAAATCGGTACATATCTAATTTATTTATTCTTTGTGGTAATCGGAATTCCGGCATCGATACCGCTTATTATTCAAAATGCACCATTATTATTATTATTTGTATTTATAATAGTAGTCATCAATATGGCTATCTCTTTAACCGCTGGAAAATTGCTAAAATATGATCTGGAAGATATACTCTTGGCCAGTAACGCGAATATCGGCGGCCCTACAACTGCTGCGGCGTTTGCCATTGCTAAAGGGTGGAAACAATTAATTGGACCTATCTTAGTAGTGGGTACATTTGGTTATATAATAGGAAACTATGTGGGTACAATACTTGGATTTTGGTTTTCCAATTTAATTTAAAATGAATAGTATGTGCTCACCCAGATAAATCACTGTTAATATATGGTGCAATTTAAGCAAAATAATTTGAACTGAGGGGTTCTTATGTTTGATGGTGCAAAAATTCGTATTCTGCGATTAGCGCAAAAATTATCCTTAAAAGAACTTTCAGAACGGTCTGGGGTAAGTACGAGTATGATAAGTCAAATTGAACGGGGAACAACTGATCCAACGCTCACTACCCTTTATAAATTGTGTAAAGGATTAGAAGTGTCTATTTCTTCTCTTTTGGAGAGCGACGAAGATTCAACACACATCATTCGAAAAAATAATCGACGAACCTTAAGGTTTCCACAGTCACATTCACAATATCAATTTTTGACCCCCATCTCAGAAGGAACTTTGGAAATGATTATGATTTATCTGGAACCCGGGCAAGAGGATACACAATTGGTTGAACATACGGGTGAAGAGTGTGGTTATATTTTAAAAGGGAAAATGACGGTTATCTTAGGGGATAAAGAATATATTTTACATGAAGGAGACAGCATTCGTTTTAAAAGTGCCATTCCGCACCGGTTTTTTAATCATTCAGAAGAAACTGCAATATCGATATGGGCCATGACTGGGAGAATTTTATAATTCGTAAAAAGGAAAATGATGACAAATGAATTAGCATTCGCTTGATAATGTCAAAATAAGACTCTATGTGTTTTAGATGGGGTCTTATTTTATTGTTTTATTTAAACGGACAGTTAGGAAGTGGCAAACTAATATTATATATCAATCATTTCATACAACACCATTGAACTTTCAAGGAATATCTGCTGGAATTCGAGCTTGCAAGAAGAGATAGTGTCATTTCGTTTTTGTGATATGGCAATTTGACGAGCTAATCCTATTTTTTGTTTTGAAGCCTTGAGCCATTTGGCTCAGAATGATGAATTCTTTAAAACTATATACTGTTATATATAATTATTTACAAATAAAATAGGAGTGTTTATAATTTGAATTATTGGAAAAATGGTAGCAAAGGGAATAATATAACAATTTTAGGTCATTAATTTAAAAAATACATAAAATTTGATAATTTTGTAACACATAATTTTGAGTTAGGTGTAAATCGATTGAAAATGTTCCGTACATAGGCATAGTGGGTATGCATAAACCAATCAATGAATTTATAAATGAATTTTTCTATGATGAGTTGAGTAATTTGAAGGTTCATTTTGAATTGTCACGAGATTGGAGCACAATCAGAAGTAATTGCGCTAAGTATTGTTTTATTGTTGAAAACAAAAAGGAAAGTAACCAAAAAATTACAATGAAAGGCGTTATAGAAGTCGTAGGTGATAAGACCCTTCTAATCGTTTCCTTCCTTGCCATTTTGTTTCAGCTCCTTGTATTTGCTACTGTATTTGGATTCACACCAGTTTATGCTCAAAGTTTAGGTGCATCAAAATTTGACATGGGCCTGCTAACTTTTTTCTCCACTGTCCCAATGGAGATTGCTGCATGGATTGGTGGTGGTTTTTTATCAAAACGATTTGGTGAAAAGAAAGTAATTATTGCTGGTTTTATTATCATTGGAATCTTTACAATTGTAATTCCTATTTTAGGGTATTTCCTTATTATTCATAACGCAGTCTCTAGCTGGTTTTGGCAGAGGGTTTGTCTCTCCGATTCTAATGGCTATGAGTATAAAGCATATGGATTCTGGTAAAAGAACTACTGCTATGGGTTTTATCAAGTAATCTATGGATTAGGTATGTTTTTGGGCCCTCTGTTTATGGGGATTATTGGGGATTGGCTAACTTTAGAACAAGGATTTATAATTCTTGGTCTATTAGGTTGTGTGACTGCTATATTTTCCTATTTTATGTTAAAACATATGGATGTAGTGCAAGTTACATATAAGCAAGAAGGAAATGTATCTGGTTAATCTTAGTTTTAGAGGATTTTGTTGAAGTATTTGTTATTAAAAAAATTTATTCGCGAACTAAGAATTTTACGCTTTTTGTAACATCTTGACTATTTTAAAATAACATAAGTTATTTAATTTTATTCTTTAACGAGCATTATATTTTGAAGTTTCAAGGTGGGCACCATGGCATTAATGCTTGGCAGGGTGAATTTTCCACTTAATGTTTGGGAGGACATCAATTCCTTTTGGTCCGCCGGTTTAGGGTAGCAATGGTCATCATACGGAGGATAATCAGTATGACAGCGACTACATGGTACCAGCATCCCACTCACTTGGTTTACTGGGACTAGCGTCGGATCTCTCAGCTAATTTTAAAGAAAGGCAACTAACCCAATTGGTGTTGCCTTTCTATGATTTTTGAAAAGTGAATGCGAAACTTGAGATAAGATCTAAGGGAAACGCTAGGTATTTTATAAATATAATGTTTTTGCAGTATTTTTAAAAAAATCAATAGAATATTCACGAAATTGTATAGCAGCTTTTGATAAGTAATGATTTTTATTCCAAGCAATACCTATTGTTCTTTTACAAACTGGTTTACTAATCCTAATTGGAACAATTTTAAAAGAAGCACCTTTAAGCAATGAAAGACTGGGAATAAAAGATATGCCAAAACCTAATTCAACTAATTGTTGCATAGCACTCGATTCCTCAAGCTCGATGGTTGTATTAGGTTTAAAGCCAGCTTCCATACAAAATTTGTCCGTAATATCCCTGAATCCATAACCTGACTGTAAATTTATAAAATTTTCTTCCGAAACTTCATCAAGATTAATCGATTCACGGTTTGCAAGTTGATGGTTAGGGGGGACAGACAAAAAAATTTCCTCTTCGATTAACGGAACCCACTCAATATCACGTCCTGATATAGGACTTGTAGATATACATATGTCTATTTCAGCATTTTCTAATAAGGATTTCATTCCTGAGGAAGATGCTTGATAGTGTTTTATTTTGACATCTGGGAAATTTGTTAAAAAATCTCCCAAAAATTTCGGCATTATATGTGGGAGCGTCATAGCTAATGATATTATTCCTCTTTCAAGGCTGTTCATATCATTTACTTGACGAATACCTTCATCTACTTCAAAAAATATACGATTAACTCGTGCTAAGAAAGTTTTGCCAAATTCATTCAAATGTATTTGTTTTCCTTGTCTGTGGAATAAAGGTGCACCTAGGTCATCTTCTAAACGTGAAATGGTTTTACTTAATGCTGGTTGTGAGATATTAAGCTCAGCTGCCGCTTTTGTCATATGTTCAAATTTTGCTGCTACTTGAAAATATTTTAATTGTAAAAGCTCCATTTTGAACTCCTTTATAAACTTAATTCTATATATAACCCATTATACATGAAATTAAATAAATAAAAGGAACAATTTGAAGATTTTAAAAAAACAAGTCCAATACAACTGAAATCATTATATTAAAAAAGTAGTCATGTAGAGATCTTTATTAAATTCAAATAATAGAAATTTTTCGCTGATATCAATTTAATACTTTAGGATTGGGATTAGAGTGAAAATTATAAATATATTGACATCTATTTAGGCATAATGGTATATTAAATTTAAATTATTAAACAACATATACAGTATGAATAAAAGAGAATATTAAGGCTGTTATTTACGTGGATTGATCAAAAATCAATCTAACTTTTAGTAAATAAGTCCAGCACTATAAGTAATTGTATTACTTTGTGCTGGGCTTTTTTATTTTTTAAAATTACCTTTCTTTTTTGAACTAAAAAAGGAGGCAGGGAGGAGGTACTTTTTAATGTGATTGTTTTATTATGATTCTATTATTCTCTAGTAATTGGAAGAAAGCGAAAAAATATATAATATAAGGAGATTGAACAGATGAAAATTAAAAAGTTCCATTTACAATGTCTTATTTTAATTGTTGCATTAGGGCTTGTTTTAGCAGGGTGCAGCTCTAGTTCTTCGACTTCTTCAACTTCTTCTGATTCAAATAGTGATAAAACAATTCGAATTGGAGCAATTTGGGATGTGACAGGCGCAGGTTCTGCATTAGGAGTACCAGAACGAAATGCTTTAAGAATGCTAGTAGAGAAAACAAATGAAAATGGAGGTATAAATGGGAAGAAAGTTGAACTGATTGAATCTGATAATCAAAGCAATGAAACGAAAGCGCTTACTGACGCGAAGCGAATGATTAGTCAAGAAAAGGTAGTAGCAATTATTGGGGGAGCCCAAAGTACAACATCACTTTCAATGGTACCAACTATCGAATCTGAAGGTGTTCCTTATATTTCAAATGGTTCTAATAGAGGTATTATTAATGGAAAAAAGTGGGCATTTCTTACACCTCCTTCTGATGAAGTCTTAATAACTACAATCTTAAAGGATGCACAAAAAAACGGAATAAAGAAAATGGCCATGATTCGAGTTAACAATGATTTTGGAAAATCAGGTGAGGAAGCATTTAAGAAAAATGCATCTAAATATGGATTAGAAGTTACAGGGGTAGAACAATTTAATGCGGATGCAAAGGATGTAAAAGTGCAATTAAACAAATTAATAACTGATAAACCTGATGCCTTAATCGTTTGGTCAGTCGTTCCTGGATCAGCAGCAGTAGCCAAAGATTTTTTTGAGTTAGGATACTCTGATAAGTTAAAACTCTATGCAAGTTCTGGAACGGTTTCTCAAAAGTTTATTGAATTGGCAGGTAAGGGTTCTGAGGGAGTCATTATGCCGACATATAAACTCCTTGTAGCTGATCAACTATCCAAGGACGATCCACAGTATAAGATAGTCACCGAGTTTAAAGAAGCATACGAGGCAAAATATGATGATGAACTAAGTCAATTTCCTTCGAACGCCGCTGATGCATGGTATTTATTAGAAGATGCAATAAAACGTGCAGGGGATAACGTTAGTCGTAAAACGATCAGAGACAATCTTGAATCTACTAAAGGTTTAGTTGGACAGATTGGTGAATATCAGATGACTCCTGATGATCATAATGGTTTGGATGGCAGTGGTCTCATTTTAGTAAAAGTTGAAAATGGAAAGTTTGTTCCCTACGGATATGAAAAAAAGTGATTCATTAAAAATAGTCACCTTTTAATAATAGAATAAGTTCAAAGGAGAGGTTAAATGAACATTGAGCAAGTTATTTTAACCGGACTAACAAATGGCTCAATCTATGCGCTTATCGCTGTCGGATTCGTAATTATTTACAACGTAACAGGGATTATCAACTTTGCACAAGGTGAATTTACAATGCTTGGTGCGATGATTGTAATATCATTTGTGGATTTCGGATTTAATATGATAACTGCGGCCATTCTCACAATAATCATTGTGATGGGGATTAGTACTCTTATGTATGGTCTTGCTATCTATCCACTGAAAAATACAAAAAATAGTTTAACGACTATTATGGTCACAATGGGGTTGGGTATTGTCATTACAGGTATTTCCTTATTAATTTGGGGTACAGAAGCTCGTCCTCTTGCCCCTTTTACCGGAAATCGTCCAATAACTTTTCTAAATGCCTCCATCAGCCACCAAGACTTATGGATTATTGGATCATGTGCAGTGTTAGTTTTGTTTATCTATCTTATGTTTGAAAAGACCTATTTTGGAATGGCATTCCGTGCATGCATGAGCAATAAAGAAGCTTCTAGATTAATGGGAATATCTACCGAGGTTATGGCTATGTTAGCTTTTGCCTTAAGTGCAGGCATAGGTGCTTTAGCTGGAATTGTAATGGCTCCTGTTACTTTTGCAGAATATGATATGGGGATGATGTTGTCACTAAAAGGTTTCGTTGCAGCAGTTCTTGGGGGCTTAACAGGTGCTCCAGCTGCCATAATCGGAGGATTTGTATTAGGAATATTAGAGAGCGTTGGCACTGGGTTTATTTCATCTGGGTATAATGATTTCATTGCTTTTGCAGCATTAATCATAATTATGTTGATAAGACCGAGTGGAATTTTGGGTCATAAAAGTATTAAAAAGGTATAGGGGGAGTTTGATTGAAAACCAAAAGCAATATAAAAGTACTAGGCATTATTGCTGTTCTTGTTGTTATATTACCGCTTGTAGTTCAAAACTCCTATCTTCTTCAAATATTCATTAACATTGGTTCGTGGACACTTATATCATTGGGGTTAACAATATTATTGGGATACGCGGGGCAAATTTCTTTTGCACAAGCAGCATTTATGGGGATTGGGGCTTATACTGCTGCAATAATAACTGTAACATTGCATTGGCCGCCTCTTCTTGCATTAATTACGACTGCTGTAATCTCATCAATAATGGCGTTTTTAGTAGGTCTACCAGTTTTACGCTTTAAGGAACACTATTTAGCTCTTATTACAATTGGTTTTAGTGTAATGGTTTTTGTACTTATGAACCAATTATCTGATATTACTGGAGGTCCTGGAGGTTTCATAGGGGTTCCGCCATTTTCAATTGGAAGCTTTGTTTTTAAAGGAGATATTGCAAACTATTACCTTATATGGGGAACTGTTTTAATAAGCATTTTTTTGATTATTAATCTTCTTTCTTCACGAATAGGAAGAGCATTAGAAACATTGCGAAGTAGTGAAATTGCGGCGAAAAGTATGGGAATCAATACTTTCTTATTAAAAATGAAGGTATTTATTTTTGCTGGTGTTTTAGCAGGAATTGGAGGAGCGTTATATGCCTTTCAACTATCCTTTATCGCACCAAACACATTTAATGTTTTAGAATCCATCACCTATTTAACTATTGTTGTTGTAGGAGGGTTGAGAAGTGTGTGGGGTGCTCTAATTGGAGCTATAGTTGTCACTGTTATTGAAAAAGGATTGACCCACCTTCTTCCATTAATTATTCCCGATGCAGGAGGGGAACTTGAATCCATTGCCTACGGGTTACTTCTAGTTCTCGTATTATTATTTATCCCTGACGGATTAGGCCCAACAATTGCAAAATCGTTTAAAAATAAAAGAAACATGACTAAATCTTCAAAATTAAAAACATTAGATCAATCAAATTAGAAATGGAGGGGGAAATTTGACAATTCTTAAGGTACAAAACGTTTCAAAAGTGTTCGGGGGTCTTCATGCAGTAGATAACGTTTCCTTTGAAGTGAAACCAAACGAAATTTTATCTGTTATTGGGCCTAATGGTGCTGGAAAAACAACATTGTTTAACCTAATTACCAGAATTTATGATTTATCAAGCGGTAATATATATTTTCAAAATCAAGATATTTCAAAGGTAGAAGCATATAAACTTGCATCGATGGGGATCTCAAGGACATTTCAAAATATTGAATTATTTGAAGGGCTTACTACTTTAGAAAATATAATGGTGGGCGGTTATATTCATGGAAAATGTGGATTTGTCGAATCAATGTTTGGATTCCGCAATCGTTCAGAGGATAAACGTTTAGAGAAAATGGCGAAAGAAAAAATCAATTTAATTGGTTTACAAAATTATGAGCATTCTGAAGCCCTTGAAATTCCTTACGGCAGGCAAAGAATGGTAGAAGTGGCACGCGCTTTAATGACTTCTCCAAAAGTATTATTACTAGACGAACCTGCCGCAGGTCTAAATTCGGTTGAATCAGAAGAGTTAAAAAAATTACTCTTACGAATACGCGGAGATGGAGTAGCCATTATATTAATTGAACATGATATGGAAACGGTTATGTCTGTTTCGGATCGTATTGTCGTTATGAATCATGGACAAAAGCTGGCAGAAGGTACACCTTCTGAAATTCAACAAAATCAAGAGGTCATAAAAGCATACCTTGGGGAGGAGGTTTTTTAATGCTTGAAGTGAAGCAATTAAATGTCAGTTATGGTCATGTCAAAGCAATACACGATGTTTCATTTCATGTTAAAAATGGTGAAATCTTTTCATTAATTGGTGCAAATGGTGCTGGAAAAAGCACACTCCTCTTGGCTATATCAGGGGTACTAAGCCCTCAGGGTGGTGAAATTTTATATAACAATCATCCTGTGCAAGAAAAGAATGTTCGATATATGGTGAATCAAGGAGTGACTTTGGTTCCCGAGGGCAGACAAATCTTCTATGATATGAAGGTAAAAGAGAATTTAATGTTAGGAGCTTACCGCCATAAAAAGAAGATTAATATTCTTGAAGAATTAGAAAAAGTTTATGAACTATTTCCAGTTTTAAAAACCATGGAAAGTAGAATAGCAGGGACATTAAGTGGAGGGGAGCAGCAAATGGTTGCAATAGGACGTGGGCTTATGTCAAACCCAACTCTCCTTTTGCTGGATGAGCCTTCTCTTGGATTGGCGCCCTTAGTTATCAAAGAAATTTTTCTTCAATTAGAAAAGCTTAGAAAAACCGGGGTAACCATTATATTAGTTGAACAGAATGCAAAGGCCGCTCTAAAGATTTCCGATCGAGCAGCCGTTCTTGTAAGAGGTAAAATTGAAAAAATTGATCTTGCAGAAAACTTATTTCAAAATCAGAATTTACACGAAATGTACGTAGGGACGGCTGTTAATAAATAGTAAAACCAACGGGTTTAATGAAAAATTATTTAAAGTATACAATTTAATTTTTAGGAGGAAATCATGATTAAAAGAACAGGTATTCTACGAAAAAGAGATGATATCTCCAAAGAAGAGTTTAGAAGTTACTGGCTTGAAACACACGGACCGTTGGTTAGGGAGACACTTGGTCAAGGTGTAAAAGCTTATCATCAAAATCATGTAGTGAATTCTGAACAATTAGGAATTAACTTTCCAAGAAGTAATTATAAAGTGGATGGTTTTTCACAAATTACCTTTAATGAAACCACTTCTATGGAAGAGGTATTTAATGAAGAAAACCAAAAAACACTTAAAGAAGATGAGCCTAAATTTATTGGTGAGTTACAATTAGTTATGACGGAACCAAAAATTGTTGTTCCACCCCCGGAAAATAAGCCGTTAATTAAAAGGATATCACTCCTCAAACGTAGGCATGATATTGACCTGGAGAGGTTTAAATTTGAATGGTTACAGGTACATGCGGAATATGTCCTATCCATGAATGGTATTGAAGGCTACATACAAAATTTGGCTATAAATCGAACAATAGATAAAAAAACGCAGGCTAGTTATAATGAAGTTCCAGTCGATGGAATTGTTGAACTTTGGTTTAAAGATGTAGAAAGTTTGGAAGCAGCCTTTCAATCTGAGAATGGTCAAAGAACAATGAATCACGCCAAGGAGTTTCTTGATGAAATTACAACGTTCATCGTGGAAGATCATAAAATCGTATAAGCAACCAAAAAAGAAGTAAATGCAAATATTCCATTTATTAACGAATCAATGAAAAAGCTGTTTTACCCAATTTAACTAAAATTAAGTCTGAACTGAAAGGCTCGGCGAAAAAGTGAGTAGATTTCTTTCTTTTTTGCTGGGCCATTATATTTAAATCTTGTAAGAAGGATGAGGGTGGAAACGTGATTTCTATATTTGATCAGAAAGTATCCCCTGGTGATTATAAAAAGCAAACAAGAAACTGAACGGTATCAGAAGATGAAAGTGTTTTATAAATGCTAAAGAGAAACAGTGAAACCGACAGTTAATTAAAAAAATCCAAATGCACTTGCACAGATTTAATGATAAAGCTGGACTATAAAATTGGATTGTTTTGTAGCTGAATTTTCAGTAAATTGATGTTATAAAGGGTGAATAGGAGATTATTTGCCTTTTTGGTAAATGGTCTTGGAACAAATCTTAGGGGGGGAGTATTGAGTACAATGTTGAGTAATGCTCTTAATAATCCAGATTTAGATTGCAAATGGAAAAGATTTATTCATGAAGGCATACATCCACTAGGTATGCGGAAGGAAATTGTGAATTCATGGAAGCGATCCCGTTCCAGGGGAATTGATCCTTATGAAATGCCTCCGGTTTTGAACAGGCTGCTTCAACTAATTTATTGGATCGGAACACTCTGTTATTAAATGTAGCCAGACCGATTTTGGAGGACTTTTATACCTATATAAATGGGACAGGATATATTGCTGGTCCAACCGATGAAAATGGAATCGTGATTGATTTAAAAAGTGAAACAAATATTTCTGAAAAAGGGCTAGAAAGCAATTATGCATTGGGTGCTCATCGCTCGGAGCAAAAAGTAGGAACTAATGCTATTGGGTTGGCAATTGTCGAAGGTAAACCTGTCCAGATCGTAGGATGGGAACATTATAACGTCAACTCTAATTCCTGGACTTGTTCCACGGCCCCGATCAGGGATAAGAAAGGAAAGATTTATCGGTACTTTTGTTGTTGCCGGAGATAATACATTAAAACATGAACATACTCTGGGAATGGTTGTCTCCATGGAACAAATAATTGAAAGGGAAATTTATCTACAACAGTACACCAATAAAGCGGCCAGCAATATGTCGATGCTTATGTTGGTCAGGACAATGTAGAAATGGGAAATATTGCAGGGAAAGCAATGATTGAAGTACTTAACGGAAAAGGAAAGGTTGAACTGGTGCACCTGGATTTCCAATTACAAACGAATTTTCTAAAGGGTTTCATGATGTAGTAAAGAAATTTTCAAAAATTAAAATCTTAGAATCTCAGGCTGGAGATTGGCAACGTGATAAGAGTAGAAAGGTGATGGAAAATTTTATTACCAAGTATGGAGATGAAATTAATGGCGTGTTCGTTGGATCAAATCCCCAAGCTTTTGGTGCTATAGATGCTATAAAAGCTGCTGGTTTGGAAGGAGACATTAAAGTAATTACATCTTCATTATTTTCGGATGGCTATGAATATTTAAAAAATGATGGAAAATTTTATTACGGTGGAGCACTTTCATCACCACCAGAAATGGCAAAGTTAGTATATGAAACTGTAATTAATCTCAGTGAAGGTAAAGAGGAACAAACTGAGAAGAATATAAATATTACCAAATTATCGGCTGAAAATGTGAATGAAATTGAAAAACCTGATTGGAAAAATTGGCCTTAAGCTTTATCAAAAAAGCTCTAGCTTAAATAACTAGAGCTTTTTGAAATGATTTGATAAGGAGTCGTTTAAAAACTCTGATTCCACCATACTCCTTCTAAAAATCTATCAATTCTCATTTACAACTAAATATTCATTGTTATTAGTTGCCGTAGGTTTTCTTCTTAATGTCATGATACCTATAAGTATCGCGAAAACTTGGATAGCTAATACGCCAAGGAATACAGCATAATAGGATCCAGTTATGTCATAAGCAAATCCAAAAATAGTTGTTCCAACGGCAATTGCTAAAGTAGCCGATGACATGATCATGGAATAGATGGATGCATAGTCTCGATTTCCAAAAACCGCTTTGATCATGAAAGGTGGTAACAAAGTACTGCACGAATAACCAATACCAAAAGTAAGCCCTCCAATATATATAGAAATACCCCCAAAGCGTCCACTAAATAAAATGAGCAATATTCCTATCATACCTGAACCGATTCCAACTAAGTTTGTCATCTTTATCCCGACTTTATCGTTTAACCAGCCTAAAAGGAATTTCCCTGATGTTTGTCCAATCATGACACACGTAACGACAGTTGCCGCAAATGAAGTGGAAAATCCTTCTGATAGGAGATGATTTGGAATATGAAAACTTACCGTTACCACTAGACCTAAAAGACCCGTAAAAATAAATAATCCGTAAAAAGGAACTGATTTTATGGCCTGTTTGAATGGAAATCCTGTTTCCTCAACAACCTTCTTGAAGGACTTTTCAACAGATTCTGCACCATATGCAGTCATGTTCTTTTCCTTTGGATCCTTTCGGATAACAAATATGGTAAAAGGAAGTGTTAAGACGGCAACGAATACTCCAAGTGCCATATAAGAGCTTCTCCATCCAATTGTTTCAATTAGATATCCTGCTATAGGAGCACAGATTGCCCCGCCAATCCCCATAAATGTCATGGAAACACCAAGAACAGTTCCCATTTTAACCTTAAACCAATTATTAATTATTAATGGTACTGCCGCATATATCAAGAAGGAGTTGCTGATACCAAGTAATACACCTGAAACGTAAAAATGGTAAACAGATGTATAAGTGCCCATTAATCCAAATGCCAAGGCATCGGTTAGTGCAGCAACTGATAATATTAGGCGCATATTAAATTTGGAAAAGATTTTTCCGGCAAAAGGAAGGGTGATAGTTATCACAAAATACATAAGTGTTGTATAAAAAACAATATCAGCGGTCCCAACGCCCAATTCAGTACTTACAGATTTATAAAATAATCCGGCGCAACTAACAATAATTCCGACACTGCCTGCATAAATGGCACAACATGCAACTGCTATCCACCATGCATAGTGAAATTTCTCCCTTTTTTTTGACACTATAATCCCGTCTCCTTTTTTTATTGTTTTTTAGCAAGTAGATCAGGTGATCAAAGAAATTTAAGTATTGTTCTTATAAAATTAAATGAAAAGTATTTATCGAATACCCAAAATCCCCTCCCTTGTCATATTGATTCTAGGGATGTATAATTCCCACTAATGTTAAGTTCTTGACCAATCGCGTTATATAGGGAACCTAGCAAAAGTGTGGAACATTCTCCCCAACTTTCAAAAAAAATAAGTCCAGCATAAAGGAAATAGAAACCTTATGCTGGACTTATTTACTAAAATAGATAAATTTTTGTTTACCCCTGTAAATAACAGCTTTTATAATATTTGTAACAATCAGAATTTTATGTTAAATTATGATAGATGTCAATATTAAAGATAAAGAAATAAAATACGAATTTATTATTGATTAATGATGATTGATATAAAACTTCAAAAGATCTTAGGAAATATCAAATTTTTGATATTTTCCAAAAATAATAACTTGACAATAAATTAGTTAATTTATAAAATTAAATCAAGAATTAAATAAAAGCTGTTATTTATTGGGGTTGACTCTTCAAAAGCCAATCTCTCTTCGTAAATAAGCCCAGCAAAAAGCGATTAAGCTATTTTGCTGGGCTTTTTATTTTGTTGAAGGTTAAGGAGAGTATTTAAACAAGTTGCGGTTAATTTCAATTGAGTAATAGCTTATAAATGCATCATAATCTACCAATTTCTAGAAAAGTAAAGGAAGGGAATATAAGTGAAATATGAAGTAATGGAAAACCATCAGGAATTAAGAAAAACAGTTCGCAAATTCGTACAAAAGGAAATTGTCCCTAATATTGAAGAATGGGAAAAGAATGGATTTCCGAACGAGATTTTTAGAAAGATGGGTCAAATGGGGTTGTTTGGAGTCCGCTATCCAGAGGAATATGGCGGCAGCCATCTAGATTACTTTGCAGCTATGACAGTAACAGAGGAAATTGCTTCATCAGGCTGTGCAGGTTTAGGGATGGCATTTAATGTGCAAGCATTAATGGCAACGAACCCCATTTTAAAATTCGGTACGGAAGAACAGAAACAAAACTATCTTGTACCTTCTATAGCTGGGGAAAAGATTGCTGCTCTCGGTATTACTGAGCCATCTGCAGGATCAGATGTGGCAGGCTTAAGGACGACGGCTAAAAAAATAGAAGGCGGCTGGATTATCAATGGATCTAAGGTTTTTATTACAAATGGGGTAAGGGCTGATTATCAAATATTAATTGCCAAGACGGGAGAAAAAGAAAGCAAGCCGTTATTTAGTATCTTTTTAGTTGACAGTAATTTAGATGGGTATACGGTTGGACGAAAGTTAGAAAAGATAGGAATGCACGCATCTGATACGGCAGAAATCTTCCTTGACAATGTTTTTGTTCCGGATAATGCCTTATTGGGTAATGAGGGAGAAGGATTTAAACAGCTTATGTGGCAATTGAATGGAGAGCGTTTAATTCAAGCGACTGCTTGCGTTGCAGGTGCACAAAGATGTTTGGAATTAGCAGTACAATATGCAAAAGAACGCGAACAATTTGGCCGATCCCTAACAAAGAAACAGGTGATCAGACATTACCTTGCCGAAATGCAAACCGATGTTGAAGCTGCACGTGCTCTTTTATATAATACCGCTGCTCAATATGATAAAGGCGAAGTACTTGTAAAAGAGATTTCCATGACAAAACTATTGGCTTCTAAAGTTTATTATGAAGTGGCTGATAAGGCATTACAAATTCACGGTGGTTATGGATATATGGATGAATATCCAATCTCCAGGGAATGGCGGGATGCCCGTTTAATGAGAATTGGCGGGGGAACTGACGAGGTTCAAAAAGAGATTATTGCCAAAGAGATGGACTTATAAATCAATTATTTTACATTGATAAATTAATTGAAATGGCTAATATTGCAAACGGTTTAAAATAAGAGGACAATCAAATGCTGAATATATATTAGAAAATAAAATTCATACTTTTATTTCTTAATTAATGGGTTTCAGCGGACTTGATTCAATATGTGTATTAATGGATATAGTCTCTGGGTTTTATAGTGTAAAAAAATTGTGAAGGGAGTGACAAATCATCGTTAAATTGTTTTCTCCGTTTTCGGTAAAAAATATCATGCTAAAAAATAGAATCGTCATGTCACCAATGTGTATGTATTCTTCTTTTAAAAGGGATGGACATGTAAGTAAATTTCATCATTTGCATTATGGAAGCAGGGCAATGGGTCAAGTGGGATTGATTATGCTTGAATCCACAGCCGTTCATCCGCAAGGAAGAATCTCAATGAAGGATTTGGGAATTTGGGATGATAGTCATATGGAAGGATTAAGTGAACTTGTCCAAGAAATCCATCGATATGGAAGTAAAGCCGGAATTCAGCTTTCACATGCAGGCAGAAAGGCAGATATTGAAGGAGAAATTTATGCTCCCTCTCCATTGCCGTATAAAATGGATCGTCCCGTGCCAAACGAGTTATCCATATCTCAAATACAAGAAATTATAAATCATTTTAAGGAAGCTGCAAGAAGAGCAAAAGGAGCCGAATTTGATTTAATTGAGCTTCATGGAGCACATGGTTATTTGATCAATCAGTTTTTGTCTCCCTTAACCAACTATCGAACTGACCAGTATGGCGGAACAAAAGAAAACCGCTATCGATTTTTGGAAGAGATTATTAATGGGATTAATGAAATTTGGGATGGACCATTATTTGTACGTTTATCTGTAAATGAATACCATCCCGAAGGTAATCAAATGGACGACATGATTTATATTGCTGGAAGACTAAAAGAGCAGGGAGTAGATTTAATTGATTGTAGTTCTGGAGCAGTAGTACCAGCAAAAATTGATGTCTTTCCTGGATATCAGGTTCCTCTTGCGGAACAAATTCGGAATGAAGTTGAGATTGCAACAGGAGCTGTTGGCTTAATCACAAACCCTCTTCATGCAGAAGAAATATTAAAAAATAATCGGGCAGATTTAATTTTTATGGCCAGAGAACTATTACGGAACCCGTATTGGCCGCTGAAAGCGGCTAATGAATTAGGGATTGAGATTACTGGGCCGGGTCAATATTCAAAAGCATGGGAAGAAGCTTTTCCTGTATTAGAAAAGTGGTATCCTAATTAATTACGGTTCGATTACACTTTAAGTGTTGATATAACGAAAATACAACTTTGGCTAAGCGGTGAAATGAATCATAAGAGACAAGTCCTTGAGTGACGGGGCAATATATAATATGCAGAAGACATTACGGATTAAACTATAGTAAATACAGACGCTGCTATCTATTTTATTTAGTATAAACTAACACTACTATTATAGGAGGCTATCAAATGGAAGAAACAAAAGGAACCACTGTGGAAACAAAAGGTATTGACCAAACGGTATATGAAAAAATTCAAGAAATCAAAACATCAACAAATCGCCCATATTACGCAAAAATGAAAGATATTGGCAAGATGTTTGTTCGCGACCGAATTAAGTATTTGGTAGATGAAGATAGTTTTGAAGTGGAAGATGGACTTTTTGCACGATGCAAGGAGGAAGACTTTCTCCCGGGAGATGCAGTTGTGACGTTAGTTGCAAAAATCAATGGGAAGCCAGTAGCAATCATCGCAAATGATATGACAATTAAAGCTGGGACATGGGGCAAGAAAACGATTGAAAAAATTATTAGAATGCAAGAATTGGCTGAAAAGAGAAAGATTCCTCTCATTTACATGATAGATTCAGCAGGGTCAAGACTTAACGAACAATTTGAAACCTTTACTGACCGACGCCATGCTGGAAAGATTTTTTACAATACGGCTAGAATGTCAGGAGTTATCCCGCAAATTGCTTTAGTGTTTGGTCCATCTCCAGCCGGAAGTGCTTATTTGCCTGCATTATGTGATTTTGTTGTGATGGTGAATAAAAATGCGAGCGTTTACTTAGGTTCTCCTAGAATGGCCGCAATGGCTACAGGGGAAAAGGTTTCAATGGAGGAAATGGGTGGTGCCCGCATGCATAATCAAGTCAGCGGCTTAGGTGATATGTTAGTAGAAACGGAGACAGAAGCTCTTGACGCTGCTAAAAAATATTTAGGTTATTTTCCACAAAACTGGATGAAAACCCCAGAGTTAATCGATTCAAAACCTCCTATTGGTGGTAAAAAAATTGAAGAATTAGTACCGGAAAATCAACGTATTCCTATGAATATGTATCCTTTCATTGAAAACATTGTGGACGAAAATTCATTTTTTGAATTCAAAAAGCTGTATGCGAAAGAAATGATTACAGGTTTTTGCCGAATCGGAGGAAGATCAGTAGGAATAGTGGCGAATCAATCAAAAGTAAAAGGCGGTGTTATTTTCCCAGAATCTGCCGAAAAAGCAGCACACTTTATCTCACTTTGTGATGCTTATAATATTCCTTTATTGTTCCTAGTAGATTTACCGGGCTTTATGGTGGGAAGCAAGGTAGAAAAGGAAGCCATCATTAGAAGAGGTGCAAGAATGCTGTCAACAGTGGCAAATGCTACCGTTCCAAGGATTGCTTTAATTGTGAGGAAGGCATATGGTGCTGGTTATGTCGTCATGTCAGGTGCTTCCATGCAGCCGGATGCGTGCATTGCCTTACCTCAAGCACAGCCTGCTATTATGGGACCTGAGGCAGCTGTCAATGCCATGTATTATAATAAAATTCAATCTATTGAGGACCCTGCCGAACGTCAAAAATTCATACAAGAACAGCGTGAAAAATACAATGATGACATTAATGTTTGGAGCCCTGCATCAGAATTTTATATTGATGATGTTGTACCTGGAGACCGTTTACGTAAAGATCTGATTCAAAGGTTTGAATTATACAGTCAAAACAGAGACATTTTAGAAGGAAAAGCACATAAGAAAACCCTTGTCAGAAGGGGATAAAACTTTCTTAAATGTGGATGAGAAAGAATAAAAGCAGAATACTAAAAAAAAACTAATGAGGTGGAACGAAATGGAAGTATTATCTAATATGGCGGGTAATGTTTGGAAAATCACGGTAAAACCAGGAGATCAAGTAACTGAAGGTCAGGATGTAGTGATTTTGGAATCAATGAAAATGGAAATTCCAATCAGTGCAGAGGTAAGCGGTATTGTTGATGAAATTACCGTTAACGAGGGAGACTTTGTCAATGATGGCGATGTGGTTATTAAATTGAAATAACTTCATACGAGGGGGAACAAATATTGTTTACTAAAATTTTAATTGCAAATAGAGGCGAAATTGCGGCCCGTATCATTCGGACATGTAAAAAAATGGGGATTAAAACTGTAGCTATATACTCTGAAGCAGATATCAATTCACCACACGTAGAAATGGCAGATGAAAGTTATTTAATCGGCCCCCCAAGAGTTAATGAAAGCTACTTAAAAATGGAGAAAATAATGGAGGTGGCATTACAAGCAAACGTTGATGCTATCCACCCAGGGTATGGTTTGTTATCCGAAAATCCTGAATTTTCAAAGAAGTGTGCTGAAAATAATATTGTATTTATTGGCCCTTCTCCTTCAACCATTTCACAAATGGGCAGTAAAATTGAGGCTAGAAAATTAATGAGCCATGCAGGCGTTCCCATTGTTCCCGGTACTGATGCACCGTTAGCAGATGTGGAAGAGGCAGTTCGTGAAGCGAAGAATATCGGATATCCTATCATGTTAAAGGCTTCCGCTGGGGGCGGAGGAATTGGAATGCAAAGGGTTGATGATGAAGAAGGCTTGAGAAGGGCCTTTCAAGGGAACCAAAAACGTGCAAAAGACTTTTTTGGAGATGGAGCCATGTTCCTAGAAAAACTCATTTTAAATCCAAGACATATCGAAATTCAATTATTAGCAGATAAAGAGGGTAATACCGTTTATTTAGGGGAAAGAGAGTGCTCGATTCAAAGAAGACATCAAAAAGTAATAGAAGAGGCCCCATCACCATTTATTGATGAACTGACTAGGAAAGAAATGGGCGGAGCAGCTGTTCGGGCAGCACAAGCGATTGGATATGAAAATGCCGGGACAGTAGAATTTATCATGGATGAGCATAAGAACTTTTACTTTCTAGAAGTTAATACTCGGTTGCAGGTTGAACACCCGGTAACAGAGGAAGTTACTGGCTTAGATTTAGTAGAGCAGCAGATTAGGATAGCAAATGGAGAAACGCTAACCATCAGTCAAAAAGACGTTCAATTAAATGGACATGCGATTGAGGTTAGGATTTATGCAGAAGATCCAAATACGTTCTTTCCTTCACCGGGAACAATCACAAGTTTTAGTATACCTAGCGGTGAAAATATTCGCCACGAGTTAGCTGTTGGACAAGGATCTGTTGTAACACCATTTTATGATCCGATGATTGCAAAACTTATTGTAAAAGGACTCACCCGCAATGAAGCGATAAAAAGTATGGGTAAAGTACTGGAACAATATAAAGTGGAAGGGATTAAAACCAATATTCCAACATTAAAAAGAATCGTAAATCATCCGGAATACATTTCTGGAAATACTACAACCAGTTTTATTGACAGCTATTTAAAAACCGCTAAGGTGAATTAAAAATCTGTAACTGGTAAATCTTTGTGACAAAAATAGAAAGAAGGTGTTGCTATGAGAGAGAATCATATTCTAGTTTCGATAGAGGACTATGTGGCAACGATTACATTAAATAGACCACACAAACATAACGCATTAACAGGGGAAATGATGGAGGACTTTGTTTCGCTTCTTAATGAAATGAATGATCGCTCCGATGTTCGTGTCTCGATGATAACAGGGGCAGGAGAAAAATCCTTTTGTTCGGGAGCCGACCTGGGAGGAATGAGTGAAAATAATGAGCAGCACATTTTAAACTATAAGGCCCATGTCACGAAATATAAGAATTGTTTGCTTGCGATTCGCCATTTAAAAAAGCCAATTATTGCGGCAGTAAATGGTTATGCCTTGGCAGGCGGCCTAGGACTCGCTGCTGCTTGTGATATCACGTTTGCCAATGAAAGTGCACAGTTTGGGGCACCGGAAATTAATGTAGGCCTTTGGGGGATGATGATTAGTGCCCCGCTCCTCCAAACCATTGGTCCCAAAAACACCTATGAATTATTTTATACAGGGAAAAAAGTTAATGCTTTGGAAGCAAAAGAGATGGGGCTTTTAAACGCAGTTTATCCGGATCGTGAATTAATGCAGGAAGCAGCACAGTTTGCACGTCAGCTGGCGAAACGAAATCCAACCGCCTTAACATTAGGCAGAGAGGCAATGCAAATGATTCAAGGAATGGATTACGAGAAATCATTGAATTACCTTCGTGATCAAGTAGTTATTTTAGGTGAAACCAAAGATTCAAAGGAAGGTATGAATGCTTTTCTAGAAAAAAGAGAGCCAATATGGAGTGGTCGGTAAGCAGCAAGTGTTTACAAAAAACTATCCTGGTCAGCTTCTAAGAGGTGAAATAAAGGATATGGGAGGAGGGATGTTTTTTAATGAAGATAATTTCTTACCTTAATGAAAATCAAATTAATGCAGGTATAGTCCATGATAATACAGTGATTGATGTTAGCAATGAGTTTCCTGATGTCTTATCAATAATTAAAGCAGGGCATAATGGAATCGATAGACTAAATAGAATCCTAAATTCGAACGTTGAACCAAGACCTTTAATAAGTGAGCATTTATTACCGCCAATTCCTAAATTAGAACGTAATATAATGTGCGTGGGGTGGAATTACTTAGAACATTTTAACGAACGTTTTCGTCAAGATATTGATCTTCCAACTAAACCAACAGTCTTTACAAAAGCCACAGGGACTATAGCCGGCCCTTATGAGGGAATTCCTTTGCCGGAAAACTTTACCCAAAAATTAGACTATGAGGCAGAACTCGCTGTTGTCATCGGACGTAAAGGAAAAAATATTGCTGAGGCAGAAGCATCCGATTATATTTTCGGATATATGTGTGCAAATGATCTATCTGCAAGGGATGTTCAGCATTCTCATGGCGGTCAATGGTTTATGGGGAAAAGTATGGATAAATCGTGTCCTTTGGGCCCTTGGATTGTAACGAAAGATGAAATAAAGGATGTTCAAAATCTGGATATTTATTGTAAAGTCAATGGTAAAATAGTACAGTCTAGCAATACAAGCCTTATGATCTTCCCGATAAATCGGATCATTGCTGAAATTTCAAAGGCGATGACATTAATACCTGGTGATATTATCCTGACAGGAACCCCATCGGGTATTGGAGTAAAACGGAACCCGCCAATGTTATTAAAAGCAGAAGATGTCGTAGAGGTACATATTGCTGAAATTGGAAGCATTAAAAACCGAATCATTGCGGATAATGCTCGGTAATGAGAAATTAACGTATGTCTAAAGTTCTTCTTTTATTACTCTGACAATTGAAAAAACGGTGGGGTGAAAATATGTTGAATAGTAAAGTAGATTATAGCCAATTAGGGATAACAAAAAAGAATGAGTTGAAAGTTGAGAAAACAAAAAATTTGAACATCACATGGAAAACGGGTACAGCTGGGGAAAAAATATGGATGGGTAAAATAATAGCTGAGCCTAGTGCTGAATCTGCTGCACAGCATCATCAAGAATCTGATACCGTTCACTATGTATTAAAGGGAAAAGCCGTCTTTTTTTATGGGGAAGGTTATAAAAGTTCTGTGGAACTTAATGAAGGTGATTTCATTTATATACCACCTTATCATCCATATATCTATAAAAATGGAAGCAATGTCGAATCATTTGATATTGTTACTACCATGGCACCAAATTACAAGGTAGAGTATGTGGATCAGAATGAAAATATTGAAATCCCGGGAGATGATATTACGGGAGAAGTTTTGATCGTAAGAGCATCTGACTTAAATGATTTAACCAATCAAACGAAAAACATGCCCCGAAGAACCGCAGTACAAGCACCTAATCTATGGATTGGACGCGTAACCGGAGAACCTGCAATGGATTCTGGGGAACATCACCATGGCGAGGCCGAGACTGCGGGATTCATTATTAGCGGTATTACTCGACTTTTACATGGCGAAAGATATGAAGACTATGAAGAGTATGAGCCTGGCGATTTTCTTAGAGTACCTCCATATTTACCGCATATTGAACGTAATATGAGTAACACTGATACAGTAGAATTTTTGACAGCACGGAACCCAAGAAACATTGTTGTCAACATAGAAAGCTAATATTGATCGGGATGATAATGAAAAAACCTATCCCATTAGTATTTAATTTCTAAAATCGTATTGGCAGTTTTATAGAAAGTGGGACACTACTTATATCTTTTATCGTATTTAATTTCGTTGAAAGTATGACGGTGGGTCAATGACTAGATTACAATGGAGGGATAAGATTGGCATTTCCGAAGAAGGTAACGATTCGTGAAGTAGGGCCTAGGGAGGGCATGCAAATTGAAAAGACACCAGTCTCTACGGAAGACAAGATTCGATTAATTGATTTGCTATCTGAATGCAATTTTCCTGTGATTGAAGTTACTTCTTTTGTGAGTCCGAAATGGGTACCTCAGATGGCAGATGCAGAGTTAGTTGCTAAAGGCTTTAAAAGGAATCCGGGTACAGAGTACCAATGTATATATCTAAATTCGAAGGGGATTGAGAGAGCTCAAGCCACTGGAAAATTTGACTTGGAAGGCGTTCTTAGTATAATTGCGAGTGAAACATTTTCAAGAAAGAACACCAATCGTTCCATCGAAGAGACATTCGATGAAATGGATGAACGCATAGCTGTTCTACGTAAGTATAATGTTCCAATCAGTTCAATTAATGTTATGACAGCTTTTGGCTGTAACTATGAGGGAGATGTCGATCCACAGCATGTAGTTAGATTGATTGCTAGAACAATAGAAAAAGCAAACGCATATGGTATTGATCCAGAATGTATCCTTCTCGGTGATACTGTTGGATGGGCAAATCCGGTTTCCATCGAGTACCTCGTAGGTCAAGTGCAAGATAAGTGGCCAGATAAAAACATAAACTTACATTTACATGATACCCGAGGAATGGGATTGGCCAACGCCTATGTTGGATTAAAGATGGGAGTTAGTCATTTTGATTCCTCAGTAGGAGGGTTAGGTGGATGCCCATTTGGTGGTTCCAAGGGTGCTGCCGGAAACATTGCAACAGAAGATTTGGTTCATATGTGCCACGAACTGGGTATCAGCACCGGAATTGACTTGGAAAAGCTTATAGGGGTAACCCTGGAAGCAGAAAGAATTCTTGGGCGCGAACTCCCAAGTAAGGTGGCTAAAGGGAGAAGCTTAGATTCTTATCGCAGGATCCCTTCGCGTTAACTTTCTTGTGGTGTAATATTTAGAGTAAACAAACACATTACAGGTTGACTGTTAATACTTAGACTGGCTGTTAGACAATTGATATAGAAAAATTTTAAAAATTGGAGTACGTGATCCTGTCCTGCCTTACTGGTAAATAGGAAGCGTTGCTCCAATTTTTATTTTGCGTAAACGCTCTGTTTTTAATAGTAATATTAATTCTGAAATAAAATTGTTTGAGGGTTTGGGGAATTTCAAAAATTCCAAAAAAATAGTTGATATAATAACCTATTGTAGTATAAAATAAGAATATGAATAACAAGGAGGTTATAAAGGATGTATGAAGATAATAATGTCTTAATATCTGGATTTGCCCAGCTTCCAAGAGGAACAACTTTGTATGAGAAATATAAAACAATAACCGTTGTTTTAGTTATAAATACCGAAACAGAAATTATTGAAGATGCAGAGTTTACATTTATTGCTGATTTAACAAACTATTATTTATCTTCTCTTGTAAAGGGTTATGATTTAAAGAATGGAATTTATCCTTTAATTGAAAAACTAAGAAAGAGTGTTCTAATACCTTCTCAGGGAGCTGTTATTCAATCGATTAAGTCGGCATGGGATCGTTACAAAGAGTCAAAGGGAATTTACGTTAAACAAACTGTTAGTGCTGGTTATCTATGAGGAAAGTCCAAAATTCTTTCTTATATTAATAGATAAAAATCCAGTAACAAGAGCTGAAGCTTATTGTTGCTGGATTTTTATTTTTTACGAGATAAGAAAGTATAAGCTTTGGACTTTGAGAATTGTCTAGCGCAAGCAGCCTAGCCCCTCGAGGTCAAATAACCTTCTGCCCTAAAAGTCAAAAACCTGACTTTTTAGGCAGAAAAACATTTGCTATGCCTGAGGCCGACCAAGGCGCTTGCGCTTTTCTTAATAATTTTATGGAGGACAAATAGATGAATATTTTTGTATTGATGAAGCGAACCTTTGATACAGAAGAAAAAATTTTAATAAACAATGGAAAAATTGAAGAAAGTGGAGCTGAATTCATTATCAATCCATACGATGAATACGCGATTGAAGAAGCGATCATTCTTCGAGAACAACATGGCGGAGAAGTTACAGTTGTTACAGTTGGTGAGGAAGAGACTGAAAAAGAACTTCGTACCGCACTTGCGATGGGTGTCGATAAGGCTGTTCTAATCAAAAGCGATGAACTGGATGTAATTGACCAGTTTACAGTGTCAATGATTCTTGCTGCATATTTAAAAAATCAAGAATATGACATGATTATCGGTGGAAACGTTACAGTTGATGGTGGTTCTGGTCAAGTAGGTCCATCTGTTGCTGAAATTTTAGACATTCCACAAGTAACGACCATTACCAATTTGGAGATTAATGATATGAAAGCAACAATTGTCAGGGATGTTGAAGGCAACGAAGAAATTGTTGAGGTATCACTGCCAGTCCTTGTTACAGCACAACAAGGGTTAAATGAACCTCGATACCCTTCACTGCCAGGGATAATGAAAGCAAAGAAAAAACCATTGGTCAAGTTAGAATTAGATGATCTTAACCTTGATGTGGACGATATTGAAGCAAAATCTGAAACAGTGGAAGTGTTTCTTCCATCAGCAAAACAAGCTGGAAAAGTACTAGAGGGAGAGAACCAAACTCAAGTAAAAGAATTAATTTCACTTTTAATATCTGAGGCCAAAGTTATTTAACGGAGGGGATATATATGGCAAAGAAAGTATTAGTTATTGCAGAGGTTCGTAATGGGGAATTACGTCAAGTTTCTTATGAAGCTATTGCAGCAGGTCAGAAAATAGCAGATGGTGGAGAAGTAGTGGGGGTTATATTAGGAGAAAAAGTGGATGGATTAGCAAATAGCTTAATACATTATGGTGCAGATCGAGTCGTTGTAGTTAATCATTCAAGTCTTAAATACTATACAACAGATGCCTTTCAACAAGCAATCCTTAAAGTGATTGATTTGGAAAATCCTCAAGGCATTATCCTTGGCCATACAGCTCAAGGCAAAGATCTATCACCACGTCTTGCCATAAAATTAAACACAGGTTTAATTTCTGACGTAATAGCTGTCGAAAAAAATGGTGAAGAAGATGTATTCATTCGGCCAATCTATTCAGGGAAAGCATTTGAGAGAAAGAAAATTAAAAAGGGTATAATTTTTGCGGCCATTCGTCCGAACAATATTAACTCTTTGAAGAAGGACGAGTCCAGAACAGGAGAAGTTTCAATTATTTCTGCAGATATTAAAGATCTTCGGACAATGGTTAAAGATGTTGTCCGTAAAGTAACAGGCGGTGTGGATTTATCGGAGGCGAAAGTTATTGTCTCTGGGGGTCGTGGTGTTAAAAAAAAGGATGGATTTGAACCATTAAAAGAACTTGCAGACCTATTAGGAGGAGCTGTTGGTGCATCACGTGGAGCATGTGATGCAGGGTATTGCGATTACTCCTTGCAAATAGGGCAAACAGGTAAGGTGGTAACACCAGAACTTTATATCGCTTGTGGAATATCAGGAGCTATTCAGCATTTAGCGGGTATGTCCAACTCAAAAGTAATTGTTGCGATTAATAAAGATCCAGAAGCCCCTATTTTTAAAGCGGCGGATTATGGAATTGTCGGAGATTTATTTGAAATTGTACCAATCTTAACTGAGGAATTAAAAAAGGTTCTTAAGGTTGAGGAGTTAGTCTAAAGATAATGAAACATTAATTGCCAAAGTGTAATCGATTAGAAATTTCTTTTAGGAGTGTTAACGATGAAAACAGAATTTGTTGTATGTGCTTTCGATAAGTTTTTAAAGTGCAAATATAAGCGTATAAGTGAAACGAACTTAAAGGTTTTATTACCAATGCAGCGCCTATATTTAAATAGTATAGGGATTGTTCATGGAGGAATTATATGTTCACTGGCAGATATTGCAATGGGTAACCTATTTGGAGCAGGAGAAAACAATAAACAAAAAGTTGTCACAGTAGATATGAAAACTACATAAATAAGAGAGGCAAAGGGCAATTTCCTTCTTGCTGATGCTCATTGGATTAAAAGGGCAGACGGATCAATCATATTGATTGTTTTATATACGATGAAAATAACGAAATGGCAGCAAAGGCAAATGCAATTTATATGTATATTTAAGTCTCTCGCATTTTTGATTTATAGAATGCAAAGGTTATAGAAAGTATGTATGTTTACGAAGGGAGTTGACCTGAGCGGTAATCACAGCCAAATGATATGGATGAAAGGGATTAGATTATGATCAATTTCCAAAGGAGCATTAGGATGAATATTTTGCAAATGATGAACTTACTTCTCTTCCTAATTGTAACTGGGTATGCGATTTACTTGTTTGCAGCATTAGTTAAAACTCGCTATCGATATATAAAGTTAGGAAAAAAAGTTGAATTTAATCGGACAGCCAAGGAAAGGGTCGATGCCATTCTCATCAATGTATTGGGACAGAAAAAGCTCTTAAAAGATAAAAAAAGCGGTACCATGCATGTTATGTATTTCTATGGTTTCCTGCTTGTTCAATTCGGAGCCATTGATCTCATTTGGAAAGGGCTGGCCCCAGGTTCCCATCTTCCACTTGGTCCCATTTATCCGTATTTCACTTTCTTTCAGGAAATTGTTGTCTTAATGATTTTGTTTGCTACAGCATGGGGATTCTACCGGCGTTATATTGAAAAACTTGTTCGTTTAAAACGAGGATTTATGGCCGGGCTTGTTTATTATTTTCTTATCGGACTTATGTTATGTACGTTATTGGCTAATGGAATGGACATGATTTGGCTGAGGGATAAGCCTAGTTGGACGGAACCAATTGCTTCGGCGGTTTCGCTCGTATTTAACTGGCTGCCGCAAAGTGTTGCCGGTACACTTTTCTTTGTTTTTTGGTGGGGACATCTTTTGTTTTTATTGGGATTCCTAGTGTATGTTCCACAAGGAAAGCATGCCCATTTAATTGCGGGGATTGCCAATGTTTGGCTAGGGCGTACACATAAAGTTGGCCAATTATCAACGATTGATTTTGAGGACGAATCACAGGTAACATTTGGCGTTAGTAAGATAGAAGATTTTAATCAAAAGCAGCTATTAGATCTTTATGCTTGTGTCGAGTGTGGCCGGTGCACAAATATGTGTCCTGCATCTGGAACAGGTAAAATGCTCTCTCCTAAAGATTTAATTCTAAAGTTGCGGGATCATTTAACGGAAAAAGGTGCAGCCATTACATCGAGAGGACCGTGGATGCCCGCCTTTGCTTTTAACCAAACAAGAGGAAATCAATTAGCATTAGCGGGAAGATTGGCCAGTGCCCAAGAAGCAGCTGTCTCAATAGAAAATGTCAGTTTAATAGGCGATGTTATAACCGAAGAAGAAATTTGGGCGTGTACGACATGCCGCAACTGCGAAGACCAGTGTCCTGTCATGAATGAACATGTGGATAAAATTATTGATTTGCGTCGTTACCTGGTTCTAACAGAGGGAAAAATGAATCCAGATGCCCAGCGTGCGATGACCAATATTGAACGCCAGGGCAATCCATGGGGAATCAACCGAAAGGAACGGGTTAATTGGAGAGAGATGTTAGAGGATGTAAAAGTTCCTACTGTGAAAGAATTGAAAAAAGCAGAAGGAGAGTTCGATGTCCTTTTCTTTGTGGGGTCAATGGGTTCCTATGATAATCGAAGCCAAAAAATCGCGCAATCCTTCGTCCGAGTGCTAAACCTTGCCGGAGTAAAGTTCGCAATCCTCGGTAATGAAGAAAAGAACTCCGGTGATACACCGCGGCGAATTGGAAACGAATTTTTATTCCAAGAGTTAGCAAATGCAAATATTGCAACCTTAAAAAAATACAATGTTAAAAAGATAGTAACAATTGATCCGCATGCTTATAATTCACTAAAAAATGAATATCCTGAATTTGGACTAGTAGCTGAAGTTTATCATCATACAGAGCTGCTTGCACAGTTAATTAAGGAAGGAAAATTAACACCAAAGAATCATGTGGATGAAACAATCACCTACCACGATTCCTGTTATTTGGGACGCTATAACAATATATATGATGCACCTCGTGAAATCTTAAAATCAATTCCTGGTGTCAAAGTTAAAGAACCTAAGAGGAAACGTGAGACAGCCATGTGCTGCGGTGCAGGAGGAGGTCTTATGTGGATGGAGGAAGATACTGGTACTCGCATCAATGAAGCTAGAACAGAACAGCTTCTTGAAACAAAAGCAACGATGATAAGTACGGGGTGTCCATATTGCTTAACAATGATTAGTGACGGAACGAAAGCAAAAGAAGTAGAAGATAAGATACAAACCTTAGATGTGGTAGAAATTCTTGAAAAGTCCTTAATTTAAATGTATAAGAACTTTTGGAAATAAAGTAAATTTATTAATCTAATCTTTCTAAAGGGGATATATCAAATGATATTGAAAGAAGTAGTGGAATTAAGACAAAGTATTGTTCATGATCGCTTAAATATGATTAAACTAGCAATGGATAAAGAGTTTTTCCATCCAGAAGTGTTACAAATTTGTCAGAAAATAGATATGAAAATAGCTATGGTGCAAAAAATAATGTATCTAATTAATAAAAACCAAAATAATTAAAAATGTTATTAAACCTAACTAAACCTATAATTAAAATGCGAATACGATGATGTTTGTGTAGATTGAATTATAGAATTCTAATTTCGTGATATTACATCACTGGAAACCTCTATTAAATCATCAAATAGAAAAGGAAAGAAAACTAGTATTTTAATGGAAGCAATAAGAATGTTAATTGTTGAAACACACCAGTTTTATAAAATAGTTTGTAATGGAAACATTATGACTGTATTATTGTTGGAATATTAAAAAGTATTTGAATATTATATCCGTTTATTGTAAAATAAATTTATCTAAAATTAAATATTTCAGCTGTTATTTACTGGGGTTGATTTAAAATCAACCTCGGATCGTAAATAGGCCCAGCAAATGAGAGATTTTTTCTTTCCTTTTGCTGGGCCTATTTGTTTTGAAACCAATAATATATAACGGAAATTGGGGGTAATTCAAGTGGATATGTTTTTTGATGATTTTAATATCGGTGATGAAATGATAACACCACGTAGAACAATAACAGAAACCGATGTAGTCCAGTTTGCGGGACTTTCGGGTGACTTTAATCCATTGCATATTGATGAGGAATTTGCGAAAGAAACACCTTATAAAACTAGAGTGGCTCATGGACTATTATCAGTATCAGTTATAACGGGTCTACAGTCAATGATGGGAATTGTAAATGGAACAACACTTGGCCTATTGGAAATCAATTGGAAATTCAAAAGAGGAGTAATTCCCGGAGATACCATTTTTGCAAAATTTATAGTAAAAGCAAAACAAGAAACGTCAAAAAAAGACCGTGGTGTTCTTACAAGATCAGTTCTTGTATATAACCAAAGGGATGAAATCGTATCAGAAGGAGAGATTATATTGTTAATGAAGAAAAGGATAGGTATTCCAACCAATTAATTATAGCTTTTGGATTGTTAGTAGTTTTACCAGATTAGATAAAAAAGTAGTAGGGAGAGAAGAAAATGGAAACGATTGAGATAAGGAGAAAGAAATTTAAGGATATTTCCGAAAAGTGGACCCCGGAACCAATTCATGAACTTTTTCTTAAGCAGACAGAAAAATACAAAGATAAAGCTTATATTGTCAGTGATGAACAATACTGGACATATGGTGAAACTAGAAAACTATCAATAAAATTAGCTGCAGGTTTGATTGATTTAGGGGTAAAAAAGGGAGACCATATCGCATTAATTTTCCCAAATTACCCTGAGTTTATATTTTCGAAGTTGGGCAGTGCCATTTCGGGCTGTGTCACTGTGCCTTTAAATTATCGATTAAAAAAGGAAGAATTAAGTTATTTAATCCGTCAATCAGATTCATCTTATATTATTACACTGGACATTTGGAATAATTTTGATTATGTATCAAGTTTAAAAGAACTTTGTCCAGAAGTTTTTGAAGGAAAAAAATCATCAAAGTTTCCCAACTTAAAAAACATTATTGTTTATTCTCCTGAAGGAAAAAAATATAAGGGAACTATAGATTTTTATGAGCTTATAAATTCAATTAAAGATGATCAATCTGATCAAATTTTAATCAAGTATAAGAAAAATAGGAACGATTATGTATCAGATGTTACAGATATTATGTACACCTCCGGTACAACATCATTACCAAAGGGTGTACTGGTTACACATGATATGATTTGGAGAAGTGCCCTGGGAACGAGCCTGAGCAGAGGATATCAAGAAGGCAGAAGAATATTTGTTCCGATTCCATTCTATCATTGTTTTGGTTATATTGTTGGTGTTGTAGGAGCATCGATGGTAGGTGGGTGTGTAATACTACAGCTTGACTTTGAAGAGTATGAGGCCCTTTCAATCATAGAAAAACATAGAGTTGAAGATATTCTTTGTGTTCCAACTATAGGTTTAAGACTACTTAATGCATTCCGAACAAAAGAAATTGATATCTCAAGTTTGAGAGCGATGTATTGTGCTGGTTCAGAAGTGCCTGCACATATTTGGAAAAGTTTAAAAGAAGAAATGAGGATAGAAGAACTAAATACAGGGTATGGAATGACAGAAATTGCTGCTGGAGCATTACAAACTGATCCAACTGATGATTTGTTTTACCTAAATCAATATGTTGGCCGCCCCATCCCTGGCGGACATGTTGGCTTAAAAGAGCTGAATGGAAAGAATATTGAATTTAGTGTAACTGATATTAATACAGGTGAAATCCTTCCATTCGGAAAGGAAGGAGAATTGATATGCAGAGGTCCCATGGTCACTAAGGGTTATTACAATAAACCGGAAGAGACAGCAAAAACAATTGATAATAACGGCTGGCTGCATACAGGTGATTTGGGTGTCATAGATGAGAATGGCTATATTTCATTGACTGGCAGAATCAAAGAAATTTATCGGATTGGTGCAGAGAATGTTGCACCAAAAGAAATTGAGGGTATTTTTACAAGTCATCCCAAAGTAAATCAGGCATATGTAATAGGGGTTCCCTGCCCAATGATGGGCGAAGTTGGTATGGCGTGGATTGTTCTGGAACAAGGCGCAGATGCAACGGAGGAAGAAATGTTGCAATATGTAACTGATAAATTAGCAAGATTTAAAATTCCTAAGTATATAAGGTTTGTAACCCAACAGGAACTTCCAGTTACTTCGACGGGAAAAATACAAAAATTTAAATTAAAAGAATGGTATTTAAATGAAAAAGAAAAGATTAAATCAGTATTTTAATTGAAATTTAATAATTTGCCTTTTGTCTTAATAGGAAAAAGTTTCAAAAGGGGATACGGAGGAATCTTTATGAAAAGGGTAAATGGAAAAGTAGTCTTAATTACTGGTGCAGCAGGTGGTCAAGGTAGAGAAGAGTCAAAATTGTTCGCAAAACATGGTGCAAAACTGGTATTAACAGATATTAATGAGGAAGGTATGATGGAAACCGTTTCATTAATCGAAGATCATCATGAAGACATTCTTACATTAAAACATGATATTTCTTTGGAAAAGGAATGGGAAAGAGTAATTGCGAAAACAGAGGAAAGGTTTGGAAGACTAGACGTATTAATAAACAACGCTGGGATACTAATCAGAAATGGTATTTTTGAAACTTCACTTGAAGAGTTTGAGAAAATCCAATCAATTAACACGAATGGTACTTTCCTGGGAATGAAATATGCAGCAAAGCTGATGAAAAAATCAGGCGGCGGTTCGATTATCAATATTTCTTCGATTTGGGGGCTTGTGGGAAGCCCAACATCTTTAGCATACCATTCCTCAAAAGGAGCAATAAGGTTAATGACAAAATCGGCTGCAGTAGAATTAGCAAAAGATTATATCCGTGTAAATTCGATTCATCCTGGCGTTATTGCAACAGCCATGGCAGAAGTGAAAAACGGACGACATCCATTAAAAGAGAAGACACCGTGGCCAACTTTGGGAACACCCGATGATATTGCATATGGTGCCATGTACTTAGCCTCTGATGAGTCACGTTTTGTAACAGGTACTGAATTAGTCATTGATGGCGGTTATACAGCGCAATAAATGAAATATTAATGTTATTTCTAGGAAGCAACAAATAAATAAGCAGAAAGTATGCATCAAAAAAATTTGCATATTTTCTGCTTAGGGATAATGATAAGATTTTCCCTTCACTATCTCATTTTTTATCCTTTCTTATATCCAGAAAAAAGCGATGACAATGCGCAACGAAGGATTCAGAAATTTTGGTAGGGTATAGATAACGATGTTTTAATAATCCGATTGTACGACTAAACTTCTTATTTCTAATTTTTAAATGCTTTATGTTATCTTCATATAGATTCACAGATGTTTCAGGTGTAAAAGCAGCACCGCGACCGTTTTTTACAAGCTGCAAAATCGTTGTGGCTTCTTCTACTTCTACTCTATACTTAGGTATAAATCCTACTGATTTACAAAATTGATCTGTAAATTGACGAAAGCTATACTGATTAGTCAAGCCGATAAATGGGAGGTTTTCTATTTCAAGCAAATCAATTGTCCCTTTTTGTGCTTCTATATATGATTTTGGCACAGTCAAAAAAATTTCTTCTTCGTATAATGGCACCCACTCGACATTTTGATGATCAATTTTTTCTGTGGTAATACACACATCATATTTGCCATTCTCTACAAACTGCTGCAAGTTTTCTTTTGATAATGGAACTTGTTTACATTTCACATGTGGATATTCATAAAAAAATAAATCTACGATATTTGTAAATGTATATGGAAGTGTTGTAACAATCGATAAATACCCATTTAACTTCCCTCGTCTCTCCTCTAATCCACGTTCTAAATGATGTACCTCTAAGAAAATTCGCTCTACCCGTTTGAATAAAAAACGTCCATTTTCATTCAGTGAAATGCGCTTCCCATTGCGGAAAAATAGATCCATACTTAGCTCTGCTTCTAGGTTTGTAATCGCCTTGCTTAAAGCTGGCTGCGAAATTGATAGCTCTTTAGCAGCAAGTGACATATTCTCCAATTTAGCTGTTGTATAAAAGTATCTTAATTTAATTAAGTCCATAATCCGCTCATCCTTTTATAATCATAAGTTATAAGTAAATAGATAATTGGTATTTTTAATTATATCAAAAATGTTTTAAAATAAAATCGTAATTTAAATGTGAACAAATGTGTGTAATATATAGGAGGTTATCAAATATGAGATTAAAAGACAAAGTAGCCATCATTACAGGAGCGGCATCAGGTATGGGGAAGGGGGAAGCTGTCAGGTTCGCAAAGGAAGGAGCAAAAGTGGTCGTGGCTGACTTAAATTTGGAAGGTGCCCTAGCCGTTGCCGACGAGATTAAAAAATTTGGCGGAGAAGCTATAGCTTCAGCAGTAAATGTTATGAAAACAGAGGATATTTTAAACTGCGTAAAAGTAGCCGAAGAAACATTCGGTCCAGTTGATGTATTAGTAAATAATGCAGGTGTATTTGATAAATATGCTTCATCATTAGAAACGACATTGGACCAGTGGAACTTCTTTTTAAATATTAACTTAACAAGTGTATTTGAATTTTCAAATGCTGTCTTACCAAGGATGATTGAACGTGGTATTGGTTCTATCGTTAATATTGCATCTATTGCAGGTCTTGTAGCTGGTAAAGGTGGAGCTGCATATACAGCTACAAAACATGGAGTGATTGGATATACAAAGCACTTATCTTCTGAATATGCACGCTATGGTATAAAAATTAACGCGATTTGTCCTGGAACAATCGAAACACCTTTAGTTAAGGATGTTTTATCTGGTATTCCAAAAGATTTAGTACCAACTCGTACATTCGGACAAGTTGAACAAGTAGCAGATTTAGCAGTATTTTTGGCATCAGATGAAGCGAAATTTATGAGTGGTGCAGCTGTACCTATTGATGGGGGATTCACAATTCAATAATGTAAAGCAGTTTATTATCAAGTAATCCATAGCTGAGGAGCAATCATGATTGCTTCTCCTTTTTTATAGGGTAAAGGTATGAAAAAGCAAGGCAAAATTCTTTATAACATGGTGGATTATGGTACAAAGCGCTGCGATTTAAACAGCTAGTACTGGAATTATGATTAGCAAAATAACACAATTCCTCCAAAAACTTTATAATAAACATATACCACCGCACTGTGTTCTCAACACTTCGTGCGTTTTTTTTCATTAAGATTAGATTTTTATAAAGGCATCAGGAATATTTAATATCAAAGTGCATATTTTGTTTGAATGGTACTACTTACCTAGATTTTTAGGTTCATATTCCTAAAAAATGGAGTGATACGATGATTCCAAACTATGATGTAATTATAACAGGTGCAAGATGTGCCGGGGCGACTTTAGCGATATCTCTTGCGGAAGCAGGCTTCCAAGTTCTGTTACTAGATCGTGCAGTATTTCCAAGTGACACTTTATCAACTAATACATTTTTTAATAATACGACTGCTCTGCTTAGGGAAATCGGTGTTTTGGATCAATTGCTGGAAACCCATGTTACACCGGTAAAGATAATCAAATTTCAGTTTGAGGACACCGTCATTGAAGGCCCCATTCCTAAGGTTGCTGGAGAGGATACGGCCTATTCCATTAGGAGGACATACCTGGACGATATTTTGCTTCAACATGCTAAATCAACGGAAAATATAACGGTAATAGAAGGATTCCGTGTAACAGATGTACTGTACGATAAAGATTTAGTGAGCGGTATAAGAGGGGAAAATCGTTCTAAACAAAAACTAGAATACAGGGCCCGCTTAATTGTCGGTGCTGATGGAAGAAATTCCTTGGTCCGAAAATTAGTAAACAGCCAGCTGAAAATCAAAAGTCCTTCAACTGTCGCTGTTTATTACGGCTATTTCTCCGGAATTCCCCACGATTCAGAACCTAAGTTTGAAGTGTATAAGAGAAAAGATAAAATGGCGATATTTTTTCCGACGAATCATAATCAATATGCAGCAGTCGTCAATTTCCCGTTAGAAAATAAGAGTTTACTAGAGAACTTTAAAGAAGCCCCGGAAAATAGCCTGCGCCAATTTTTAATGGGGAATTTCCCGAATACATCAATTGCAGACCGAATGAAAGATTCAACATTAACGGAGTCCATTAAAGGATTAATTGGTTATGAAAATTATTGGTACCAAGGTATGGGAAAAGGCTGGGCGCTGGCGGGAGATGCGGTTTGTTTTAAGGACCCGGCAATGGCTCAGGGAATTCATGACGCAATTCGTGGAGCTCAAATTTTAGCTGATACCTTAATCAAAAATAATTGGCCGGCTATTCAATGGGAAAAAGCAGCTGAAGAATACCAACAATCTTTAGAAAAAGAGTTTATGGTCCGATTTTATATGGGGTGTGAGCTTTCCAAAAATGAGCCTATTACAGTACAACAGGATGCTGTCAATAAAATGATTGCTGCCCATCCTTCCGCAGTAGAGAAGTTTTTGGGTATCTATAATTATGCAAATGAACCTTCGGATTTTGAAAAGGAACTCGGGAGGATTATAGATTCAATCTCTTAAAAATGAATCAACGTCGGCATGGGAAATTTCAGGAATGATAGTGAAAATGATACAATGAATTTATTCACATTAATTGAAAAGGAGTGATTTCAATTGAAATACGCAGATACATGGGATTTAGATACCATTTTTCCCGGGGGAACGAAATCACCGGAATTACAAACAAAATTACAACAGATAAAGAAAGAAATACAGGAATTTCAAAACCTGATCAGCGGGTGGAACTTTACCGAAAATAAATCGGCAGAGCCGTTAAGAGCTATCTTAAAAAAACAGGAGACCATTGGAAAAGGGTTGGGCCAAACAGGGACATTTGTCCAAATGTGGCATGATGCCTTTACGAATGATCAACACGCGAATGTGGTCATGGGGCAGGTCTTAGATTTATCAAGTGAAGTTGAAAAAATATCCACTTCCTACGTGAAAAAACTTGTCGCTATTCCTGATGAAGAATGGCAGCAGCTTTTGCAAAATGAAGGTCTGAAAGTGGTATCGTTTGCTCTTGATGAAATTCGCGAAGAAGGAAAACGTTTGTTATCTGAGGAAGAAGAAAAAATTATTACCGAATTAAATAAAGATGGTCTAACAGCTTGGAGCCGGCTTTATGATACAGCTGTATCGATCATAACCATTCCTTTTACCGATAAAGACGGTAAAACAACGGAATTTTCTGTTGGCCGGGCAATGAATCGGATGTATGCCGATCCAGACCCGGAAGTGCGTAAGCAGCTTTTTGAAAATTGGGAAGCTGCATGGACAAAATTTGCACCTATTTTTGCTGATACATTGAATCATTTAGACGGTTACCGAATTACACTGCAAAAAGCCCACAGCCGTGAACACTTTTTGGAGGAACCATTGGAATACAACCGTATGTCCAAAGAAACTCTTGATGCCATGTGGACAGCTGTCAAGAATAACAAACAGCCTTTTATTGATTTTCTAAATCAAAAGGCAAAAATATTTGGAATGAATAAATTAGGGTGGCAGGACGTTGATGCGCCTGTTGCTATAGGAACAGTGGAACCACATCGATTTACATATGATGAAGCCTGTGATTTTGTCATCGAAAACTTCGCTTCATTTGGTTCTAAATTAGCAGCTTTTGCTAAGCATGCCTTGGAGAACCGCTGGGTGGAGGCTGAAGATCGTCAGAACAAACGGCCGGGCGGCTATTGCACTAGCCTGCCAGAATTCAAAGAATCGCGGATTTTTATGACCTTTACAGGGTCGCCAACAGATGCCAGTACATTGGCACATGAATTAGGGCATGCATTCCATAGCCATGTGATGAAAGATTTACCAGCTTTGAACAGAAAATATGCGATGAATGTTGCCGAAACGGCCAGTACCTTTGCTGAGACAATAATTGGTAATGCCACTGTTGCAAACGCCAAAACGAAAGGAGAAAAAATCTCTCTGTTAAATGCAAAAATGGAAAATGCGACGGCTATGTTTTTAAATATTCATGCTCGTTTTCTATTTGAAACTTCTTTTTATGAAGAACGGTCAAAAGGGATTGTGTCTGAGGAAAGATTGAATGAATTAATGGTCAATGCTCAAAAAGAGGCATACGGTGACAGCTTATCCAGCTATCATCCACATTTCTGGTGCAGTAAATTACACTTTTTTATTGATGATGTTCCATTTTATAATTTTCCGTACACTTTCGGCTTTTTATTCAGCCTGGGTATTTACTCCGAATATTTAAAGAACCCGGATGGCTTTGAAGATAAATACATTGCCTTGCTTCGAGACACTGGTTCGATGAAAGTAGAAGAATTAGCAATGAAACATTTAAATGTTGACTTGACAAAGCCTGATTTTTGGGAGGAAGGCATCCAATTGATGGCAAAAGATGCGGATGAATTTATTCGTTTAACGGAAGAAATGATTTAAGAGTACAAAAATAATAATGTTGATAAGGAGGCCGATTTTCATACAATAGGCCTCTTTTCCGTTTTACAAACAATGAAATGTAGTCTAATTTATCCATTCACTTATTTTTTTTACTCATATAAAATGATTAATGACTAGGTGTATGATACAGGTGGTGAACAGGGTGAATACCGATCAAGCTTTTGAATTGTTAACTGACGCTGGATTTGATCAAGAAATTAGCATTCGAACTGTTAGACGTTGGTTAAGTGAAAGAAAGATAAGATACGAAGGTGTAGGACATCGAGGAAAAGGATTTATTTTTAATGATTCAAATAAAGCTTTAAACATGTTATTGGATGCCGGTTTAACTGAAAATGATGCCCTTCGGATTGCCCAGCGCTGGCTGGACGAAGGTAAAATTCAAAAAAAGGGAATGGAAAATAAAAAAAATAAATACATACCACATGAAAAGATCTTCCAACAGTCTTTAAAAAATCCAACGGAGCAGGATAAAACCATTCATCAGCTGCGGGTAAATATAAAAGCACTGAATGAGCAAATTACGGGAATGGAACAACTTCATCAAACCGCAATAAATTCATTAATTAAACAAAGAGATCAGTTAAATAAAGAAATTCATAAAAACGAATATGAAAAAATTCAATTACAACAAGAGATAAAAAAGTTATTGCAAGATAATATAAATCTAAAAAATAAATTAATGGAATTACAAGAAGAGATTTCAAAGGGATCCAAAAAAGAGCCTAATCATAAACAGGAAGCTGGAATTCCTTCAAGAACAATGGATAGCCGTCAAAAATTAGGACTTTCTAAAACAGCAAGTAATAAAGAAATCTTAGCTGGTTATAAGAAATTGTTATTGGTAACACACCCGGATCATGGCGGGAATGCGGCAGTATTTCATTATATAAAAAGTGAATATGATTATTTTAGAAAAAGTATTAAAGAGCAATAAAATTTGGATTCCGTTAATAGGACTTTTAAAATAAAAATCGTGGATTGATGTTTTTTGATAGAATATGCAGGAATTTTATTTTAAAAGAGGTATATTAATATGTAATAGCGGCTGCAAGCCTTCGAGGACAGTCGTTTATTTTGAAAATTAAACAAGCGCTTACACAACAAAACCCCTTTGCTAATGTTAAAGGGGTTTTGTTGTTAAACAATATAATGTTATACACGTTTAAGTTAACATCAGCAAGATTCATTCTGTCTTTTCAACCGTACTTAAAATTGTTTTAACTAAATAAGAAACAAGGGAGTTAATGGAATGAAAACTCTAAAACTGAATGACTTGTTACATGTCCGCCAAGAGAATGAATTATGGTTTGCCAACAATGATAGAGCTGTTTTTGTTTCGACAAAGGCTTTTGGGGCGATGCAGCGTGATTTAATAGAAAATATTGGGATTAATCGAATGAAAACCTTTTTCTTTAAATATGGTTATCAATTGGGAGTTGAAGATGCACAAGAGGTGGCAAAAAGAGAGTCTTTGAGTTTACTTGAAAAGATTGAATATGGTCCAATTATTCATGGGTTAAAGGGACATGCGAAGTCTCGCATCACTGAAAAAGATTTTGAAGCAGAAGGAAATGAAATTAAATCTTTTCACTTTAAAGGAGTTTGGGAAAATTCTTATGAAGCGGAACAACATCTTCAAAATTTTGGGGTTAGCCAAGGGCCTGTTTGTTATACGTTAACTGGCTATGCCACAGGATATATTACTGGTGTGGTTGGAGTGGATGTCTTTTTCAAAGAATTGCAATGTCAGGGACAAGGAGCTCCGTGTTGTATTTGGGAAGGTCGTCTTGTTTCGGAATGGAAGGAAGAGGCGGAGGAATTCTTCTCTTATAGTAAAGAGCTTCCGATTTTGAAGGAGCTGGAACAAACAAATGAAAAGCTTATACAGGAAAGAAATAATCTGGCACTTGTTTCGAAAACTTATAATAAGATGACCAATGAGCTGATCAGAGGCAATAGTATCGATTCGATTCTTGACATTTTACATCAACAAAATCACTTACCAATTGTTATTGAGGATAATCGGCAGCATGTCTTAGCTTGTAAGGGAATCTCTTTGGAAGACTTCATATCAATGAGAGGAACATTTTCTAAGATTCCAGTTAAAAAGCAAAGCCATTCCAAAGTGAATATTTTCTCGTTTGAAAACGGGACTAGCCTCATGACCCCAATCTATCTTTTAGGCCAGATAGTAGGTTATTGTACTTTTCTATATGAGCAAGGAAGAACCCCTAATTATGAGATTGACTCAATGATTCTAGATCGATTAGCGTCGATTTGCTCACTTCTGTTTTTAAAGGAAAAAACAGAAGTGGATTCAATGGAACAAATGAAAGGTCATTTTCTCGAAGAAATCATTAGCGGGAAATATACGCAGCAAGAAATCATGAGGAAAGCAGACTTTATTCAGTTAGATCTATCCAATCATTATCATATTGCGGCATTGACCTACAAGTTTTTAAATACATGTGATGAAGGGGAATTCACACTTCATAAAAAAATTTTTGAAATGGTTTCTGCTTACTTTCGAGAAGAAAAAAATCTCAATGTATTAATCGGCCAGCAAACTGACAGCTTAATTCTTTTGATTACTGAAAACCAAGTCCGTCAGGAAAACATGAAGAAAACGATTTGGGCTTTAGTTTCCTTTTTAAAAAGGCAAATAAAAAATGCTCTATTCTTAGCAGGAATAAGCTCACAAAACAGCAACATTATTGAAGCAGGTGTTGCAATGGAAGAAGCATGTTCAGCTGTTAGACTTTCTTCCAGGGATGAACCAATCACTCTTTTTAATGATTTAGGCGTGCTTGGCATCTTGATCAATGACCAAAATGAACAAGCCATCAAGAAAATGATCCGGGATCATCTTGGGGTTCTTTACGAGGATATCGATAAGAATAAACTAGAGTTGATTGAAACGCTCTACCATTTTCTTGATCAAGGGGGAAATTTGGATCATGCAGCGGAAAAACTAGCATTATCTAAAAGTGGACTTCGTTATCGTCTCAATAAAATTACAGAACTTCTTGATAGTGACTTGCGTAATCCTCAACGACAATTTCAGTTGATGATAGCTTTAAAAGCTTTGAAAATTGTTGAACATGAAAGAATCAAAAAAATACAAGCAGAGTAAATGGTTTTACGAGGAACTAATAAATTGAAGAGTATGAAAAACTTGAAGTCAATTCATTTTTAACTTTTCTGGACTGCCCGAAGGGATTCAACTTTAGGGGTGTCCAGCTTTTTTTTGCAAAACTGACACAAAGTAGTAGAACTAGTTAAGTTTTCTGTCATCTTGTGTTGTTGTTATGAATTTTCAGATAAATTATTATAAAACTAGTGATTGACAAGGTAATCACAGTAAAAATAGTAATAATCTAAGATTGGAGTTGAGGATATGTTCACAGGCAAAGAGTATTTGGAAAGTCTTAATGACGGCAGGGTAGTTTACTTAAACGGAGAAAAAATAAAAAATGTTACAACACATCCAGCTTATCGGAATGCGGCCCGTTCGTATGCGAGAATGTATGATGCACTTCATGATCCAGCAACACGTGATATCTTAACGACTACTACCGAATTTGGCGACAGAACACATAAATTCTTCAAAACTCCTACCAGCCCTCAGGATTTACTGGAGGCAAGGGATGCCATTGCTCAATGGGCAAAGCTAAGTTATGGTTTTATGGGACGTACCCCTGATTACAAAGCATCTTTCACTGGACACCTAAATGCATTTGGTCATTTTTATGAAGGTTTTGAAGATAATGCAAAGGCATGGTACAAAAAAGCAACAAAGGAAGTACCATTTATTAATCATACAATCATAAATCCACAAGTGGATCGTTCAAAGCCTTTACACGAGAATAAAGATGTCTTTGTTCGTGCAGTTGCAGAAAAAGATGACGGTATTATTGTAAGCGGTGCCAAAATGGTTGGGACAGCTTCTGCTTTAACTCATTATAATTTTGTTGCTAACTATGGACCGAAAGATTTAGGCGGGGGCGATGATAGTCATGCACTTATCTTCTTCGTTCCAATGAATGCTGAAGGGGTCCGTATGATTAGCCGCCAATCCTACGAATTAAATGCTGCCCAAAACGGCACTCCATTTGATTATCCTTTATCAAGCCGCTTTGATGAAAATGATGCGGTGATTGTTCTCGATAACGTCTTTATCCCTTGGGAAAATGTGCTGGCTTATAGAAATGTTGAAGTCTCGAATAATTTTGCAAAAGCAAGCGGCTTTATTCCACGTTTTACCTTTCATGGCTGTACACGTTTAGCTGTTAAATTAGATTTTATGACTGGGCTGCTATTGAAAGCAACAGAAGGAGCGGGAACAAAAAATTTCCGAGGTGTTCAGGCTAAGATTGGCGAGGTCGTTGCTTTACGAAATATGTTCTGGGGTCTTTCCACCGCAATGGCAACAGATCCTGAAAAAGGGCCAAATGGGTTAGTCATTCCAAACTCTTATTCAAGTGCAGCTTATCGAGCTTTAGCTCCATTAGCTTGGGTGAAAGTGAAAAATATTTTTGAACAGGTCGTTGCAGGTGGGTTAATTCAATTACCTTCAAGCTCAAAAGATTTCCTCAATAAGGATTTAAGACCTTATTTAGATACGTATTACAGAGGAACAGGAATCGGGGCTGAAGAACGTGTAAAATTGCTGAAAATGGTTTGGGATACAATTGGGACTGAGTTTGGTGGCCGTCATGAATTATACGAAGTCAACTATGCTGGAAACCATGAAAACATCAATATGGAGGCTCTATTCCATTTTGAAGCGGCAGGTGCAGCGGATCAACAAAAAGCGTTCGTTGAGTCTGCATTAAACGATTATGACCTATATGGTTGGACAAACCAAACGTGGGCAGATGCGGTAGAAAAAGAACCTGTCATCGGATCATAAAAATTTTTAGAGGGAGGGAACAAAATGGATGATCGTCAATTTCGCCAAGCGATGGGGAAATTCGCTACTGGTGTTACCGTGATTACAACTGAGGTCGATGGAGAGGCCCATGGCATGACGGCAAATGCCTTCATGTCGGTCTCTCTCGTTCCGAAACTAATAGTGATTTCTGTCGGAGAAAGAGCGCAAATGCTAGAAAAAATCAAACAAAGTAAAAAGTTTGCCGTCAATATTTTATCGGGAGAGCAGCAAGAATACTCGATGCTCTTTGCTGGTCAAATAAAAGAAAAAAGAGAAGTCAATTTTGACCGGCTCGCTGATCTCCCGGTCTTAACAGGAGCGATTGCTCAAGTTGCTTGTGAAGTAGTAAATGAGCATGTTGAAGGAGACCATACTTTATTTATCGGCAAGGTCATCGATCTTCAGGTTGAGGAAGAAGAGCCGCTATTGTTCTTTAATGGCAAGTATCGCTCGTTAACACCTGAAGAAAGTTTTAGCAAATAAGCAGTCTATTTTAAAAACCACGAATCATAGATTACTAGGATAAAAACAACTGCAAAGATGGGATATTTAATTATGAAAGAAGTAAAGAAATTATGAACTAAGGAGGGAGTCATCTTGGAATTCATTCATGTGACGAGCACCAACCGCCAAAAAACTCTTTTAACAGCAAAACCTTGTGTGATGGCTTTAGGATTTTTTGATGGTGTTCATTTAGGTCATCAGCAGGTCTTAAAAGAGGCAAAAAGAGTTGCGGAAGAGCAAGAACTCCCTTTCGTTATTATGAGTTTTTTTCCTCATCCGAAAGAAGTACTTTCAAATGGGAAAAGAATCTTTCCTTATTTGATGCCCATTAACGATAAACGAAGAATCTTTGAAGACCTTGGGGCAGATTGTTTTTACCTAATTCAGTTTGATAGGGAATTTGCTGGATTATCGCCAAGGGAATTTGTTCAGACTTATCTTCTTCATTTAGGAGCTAAACAGGTGGTGGCAGGTTTTGACTTTTCCTATGGTTACCAAGGAAAAGGAAATTTAAATACGATTAAAAACGATTCAGATGGAAAAATCGAGGGAATTAATGTCGATAAAATAGAATGGGAAGGGGAAAAAATCAGCTCTACGACCATTCGAAATATGGTCTTGTCTGGTGAAATGGAAAAGATCCCACCATATTTGGGAAGTGATTACCAAACTGAGGGCAGGGTTATGTTCCGTAATAATAATACTGAGATTAGGCTTCTACGGCATTATTTGCTTCCTGCACAAGGTTTTTATGAAGTTACCTTAAACCATCACCAAGAGCTTTTAACGCAAATCGCGTCGGTATATGACGGAACGATTACTTTATTCTCATCCCAGGGGCAAGGTTCTCCGTTAAATGAATGGCAAACCATTCGCCTGTCATGGAAGAAACGCTTGTCCCAAAGGTGTGAAGAGTTAAGACATGTGTTTTTAAGTTCCGCTTTGGTGAAATCATGAGGGAATCTTACCTTTTCCAGTAACCAAGTCTTTCAGAAATTAATTCTCCAGAACGGATCAATTCACCTGCGAAATACTGAATCCGCTGTTTTGAGAATCGTGAACTAGGACCTACTAGATTAATAGCAGCAATGACACTGCCCGTATGGTCTCTGACTGGAGCCGATACAGATGTCCGCCCAAGGGTATATCCATCGATACTTACGGAAAAACCTTGCTTTAAGATTGTTTTTAACTCTTGTCGGAACATATCTGGGTCTGTAATCGTTTTTGGTGTAATGGCATCGAGTCCATTCTGAATCACCAGGTCGATTAAGTGGGTACCGCTATGTGCAAGAAGGAGTTTTCCTGAGCTCGTACAGTGAGCGTAATTCTGTAATCCTAAATGTGATGGCACTTTATTCGAGGTTTTGCTTTCAACTTTATCTAAATAGACAACATGGTTCCCATCTAAAATCGCTAGATGAGCAGTTTCCCCGCATTTATTGGCTAAATCAGTGAGAATTGGATGTGCTTCAGTATGCAGGTTGATGTTGCCTAAGACAATTGAGCTCAGTTCAAGAACAGAAAGGCCTAATTCATATTTATTCGTTTCTTTATTTTTTTGTACTAAACCCTCAGATGCCAGGGTAGAGAGAATTCTTTGGACACTGCTCTTGCCGATTTTAAGTTCATTCGCGAGTTCACGTACTCCTTTTTGCGGCTGATCCATTTTGAATGTACGCAGAATTTTAATCGCGTTTTTTACCGAAGATAGCAGCTTATCTTGTTCTTGTATCATATTTTCCTCCGATTACAAAAAAATTATATAAAAATTCAAAAAAATGTCCCGTATACAGGGACAAAGCTATTGTGAGTATTGTGAAGGCCCTTTAAGATAAAGGCATACATCAGGTTTTAGACAATTTTAAAAACATTGGTACCGAATATAATGAAAACGGTATCACTTTTCAGTATATTTAGTCAATATAATTTGTTCGTGTCTACAAAACAAAAAAATTAAAAAGGAAACTTAGGGAGGAACAAGCATGACTAATTTTAAAGAACCAATTTTTGATGTAGCACAGCTAGCACACGTAGAGATACTTTCTCCAAAACTTGAACAATCAGTTGAATTTTTCACAAGATTCCTAGGAATGGAAGTAACAGCTCGTTCTGGTGGATCCGTTTATCTTCGTGCTTATGAAGATTTCTACCATAATACTTTAAAAATCACCGAATCAAAAGAAGCAGGAGTCGCTCATGTTGCATGGCGTGCGACATCGCCGCAAGCGCTTGAGAGGCGCGTCGAAGAAATTGAAAAAACAGGTTTAGGCAAAGGCTGGATTGATGGAGATATTGGTCATGGCAGAGCTTATCAATTTTCGACACCTGACGGTCATCTAATGGAAATCCTTTGGGATGTTGAATATTACAAGGTTCAAGACCAGCAACGCTCAAAACTATTAAACCGCCCTTCAAAACGTCCAGATCGTGGTGTACCAGTTCGCCGCTTAGATCATATTAATCTAATGACTTCAAGTCCTGCAGTTGATACAAACTTTTTAATTGATAATCTAGGCTTCCGTTTAAGAGAGCAAATTCAAGATAACGGTCATGTTCTTGGAAGCTGGATCAGCGTTTCCAATCTAGTTCATGAAATTGCATATATGCAAGAACCAAATGGTATAAAAGGAAAACTTCATCATCTTTGTTACTGGTACGGTATTCCGCAAAACCTATATGATGTGGCAGACTTGCTGAAAGATCATGATATTAAAATTGAGGTTCCTCCTAATAAACATGGTGTTTCCCAAGCGTTTTGCATGTATGTGATTGAACCAGGAGGCAATCGTATAGAATTGTTCGGTGATGCAGGGTATATCATTACGGATCCGGCGTGGAAACCAGTAATTTGGGAAATGAAGGATGTTCCTGGAAATGGCGATACTTGGATTGGAACTGAATTTCCACAATCTTGGTGGACTCAAGGAACACCACTTACATCTAATAAGGCTGTTGAAAAAGAAGTTGTAAAACCTTAATTTATTGAATACGAGAAAAGCGGGGTGTAAGGTCTTGGCAAAAGTAAAAGCAGCGATTTTAGGATCGGGAAATATAGGAACAGATTTGATGTACAAAATTTTAAAAAATGATGGAAACATGGAGTTAGTGTTAGTTGCAGGAATTGACCCAAATTCTGAAGGGCTTGCAAGAGCAAAGGATAAGGGAATTACAACAAGCCATCATGGGATTGATGCGATTTTAGAAGACCCAGACATTAAGATTGTGTTTGATGCAACAAGTGCCAAAGCCCATAAACTAAATGCTCAAGCACTAAGAAAACAAGGAAAGTTAGCTGTTGATATGACTCCGGCGGCAATTGGACCATTTGTTGTTCCAACCGTAAATCTGCATGATCATCTTGAAGCGATGAACGTTAACTTAATTTCGTGCGGCGGTCAGGCAACGACTCCGCTCGTTCACGCCGTCAGCCGCGTGGTTCCTGTTCATTATGCAGAAGTTATTACGACAGCGGCAAGTCTGTCAATTGGCCCAGGAACAAGACAAAATGTTGACGAGTTTGTCCGCACAACAGCAAATGCGGTTCAACAAATTGGAGGAGCGACAATGGCGAGAGCGATTCCTGTTTTCAATCCAGCAGAGCCGCCAATCAATATGACAAATTCCATCTATGCGGTAATTAAAGAAGAATTTGATGAAGCAGCGGTAATTGAATCGGTTCAATCGATTGCAGCTGAAATTTCAAGCTATATTCCGGGATATCACTTAAAAGGGACGCCATTTGTTGATTATCGTGAAACCCCATGGGGACATTTGCCAACAGTCGTGATCATGAATGAGGTTGTCGGAGCGGGGGATTTCTTCCCAGCCTATGCCGGGAATTTGGATATCATGACTGCATCTGCCTATCGAGTTGGAGATGTATATGCAGCACATTTTCTTGGATCTAAGGAGGTAACTCGATGAAGATTCCTAGACTGACAGATACAACATTAAGAGACGGTGATCATGCCGTTAGTCATAGTTATACACCAGAACAAGTTCGCTCAATTGTAAAAGATTTAGATGAAGCAGGTGTGCCTGTTATTGAAGTTAGCCATGGTTCTGGTTTAAACGGCTCGACAATTCAGCAAGGGTTTTCGACTCATTCTGAATTTGACTTGATTAAAGCAGCTGTGGAAACAGCAAAACAAGCAAAAATTGCATCTTTATTTGTTCCAGGGATTGGAACGAGCGAAGAGTTAAGAGAGGCCGCCGAAATAGGCATTTCCTTAATCAGGATCGCCGTTCATTGTACGGAAGCAGATGTTACGGAGCAGTACTTCCGCCTGGCAAAAGAATTAGGACTTGAGACCGTTGGGTTCCTAATGATGTCGCATACCCAGCCTGCAAACGTTCTTGCCGAACAGGCGAAGCTGATGGAATCCTATGGCGCAGATTGTGTTTATGTTGTTGATTCTGCTGGAGCACTTGTTCCAAACGGTGTTCGCGAAAGAGTAACCGCATTAAAATCAGCATTGTCCATTAATGTTGGTTTCCACGCTCATAATAATCTTGGCTTGGCAATTGGTAATACGATAACAGCGCTTGAAGCTGGCGCAGACCAAATCGATGGTACGCTGAGAGGATTAGGTGCAGGAGCTGGAAATGCACCAACCGAAATCCTTGTTGCTGTGCTAAACAAAATGAACATTGAAACAGGCATCAACTTAGCGATTTTAATGGATGCAGCGGAGGAAAAGGTGGCTCGTCTGATGCAGTCTCCAATCGTGATTGACCGCGATAACTTATCGAGTGGCTATGCAGGTGTTTATAACAGCTTTTTATTCCATGTTCGACATGCTGCAGAAAAGTTTGATGTCGGTGTATCCGAGATTATGGAAGAGCTGGGGAAAAGGCATGCCGTCGCTGGCCAGGAGGACTGGATTTTAGACGTCGCGGTAGAACTAGCGCAGAAAAAAAGGTTAAAAGTTTAGTACTAGGATAAGGAGGAACACTAGTGTCAATCATTGAAGCTGCTGCCACTCGTTTATTGGAAGCCGAGAAAACAAAGAAAGTGATTGAGCCGTTAACGGTTTCCTATCCAGAAATTACCGTCGATGAAGCCTATCACACACAATTAGAGATTATCCGTAGAAAAATCGAAAGCGGCGGAATCATTGTCGGGAAAAAAATTGGCGCGACAAGCAAAGCGATTCAAAATATGTTTGGCGTCAACCAACCCGATTATGGTCATTTATTGGCAGATATGATGTATGTTGAAGGTGACGATATTTCGCTGGAACCATTTATTCAACCAAAAGTAGAATTTGAGATTGCCTTTATTTTGAAGAAGGATTTAAAAGGTCCCAATGTTTCCATTTTTGATGTCATTGAGTCTACTGATTATATCGTTCCAGCTATTGAAGTGATTGATAGCAGAATTGCAGATTGGAAGATAAAGTTTGAAGATACTGTTGCAGACAATGGTTCTTCTGCTTGTGCGATTATTGGAGGGAAACCGACAAAGCTTGATGGGATTGATCTTACTCATATCGGCATGGTCGCTTATCAAAATGGTGAAATGATTGATTCAGGTGCAGGAGCAGCCGTCCTTGGAAATCCAATTCGTTCGGTTGCATGGCTGGCGAATTCTTTAAGCAAATACAATGTCTCTTTAAAAGCTGGTGAAATTATTCTTTCAGGAGCATTAACTAGTGCCATTGAAGTGAATGTAAATGACATCTTTACTGCGGAGTTTGCTCATATAGGCTCAGTCACAGCTTCTTTTAAAGAATAAGCTCTGTTAAAGAGTGGTGTTGATTTTTTATAACCATGTTGATTGCAGCGGAAGGCACGAAGACTTCCTTGTGGAGCGAAAATCAACAGCCAAGTTTAACATAGCCAAAGAATAAAGGGAATATTTATCAGTGGGGCTCACAATCCTCTGCTGATAAATGGGATATCAATAGAAACTAGGTGAAAACATGATTAAGACGGATGTAATCGATCAAATTGCCTTTGACCTGCTTAAGGCAGAAAAACAGAAAAAACCGGTGAATAGGTTTGTTGACGTCTATCCTGAATTAGATGAAACGTTGGCTTATCAGGTTCAGGAACGCTTAGTAGATATAAAATGTAAAGAAGAAAACACCAAAAAAATAGGTCGAAAACTCGGTTTAACCAGCAAAGCTAAACAACAAATGATTGGTGTTCATGAGCCATCTTATGGAGTCTTGCTTGAAAATATGCAGTTGTTTGAAGATGAAAAGATTTCGCTTGCTCCTTTCATCCATCCAAAATTAGAGCCGGAAATTGCTTTTATTTTTAATAAAGAAGTCAAAGGACCTCATGTAACGGTCGCGGATGTATTAGCAGCAACTGAATATATTGCGCCTGCAGTTGAACTGATTGACAGCCGGTTCCATGGGTTCAGCTTTACACTTCCAGATGCGGTGGCAGATAATTCATCTTCTTCCCGCTTTATTATTGGCGAAAGATTTTATTCTCCTAAAAATTTTGATATGAAATTAATGGGAATGGTATTTAAACAAAACGGTGAAGTCGTTGCAACTGGTGCTGGTGCAGCGGTAATGGGGCATCCTGCGAGAGCGATAGCTTGGTTAGCCAATCGTTTGTATAAAGTCGGCCAAAGTATTCATCCAGGAGAAGTAGTGTTAAGCGGCTCCTTATCAGCTGCGATTAAAATTGAAGCAGGTGACCATTTCACAGCAGGCTTTGATGGCCTTGGTATGGTTGAGGCTGTATTTACGGAATAAATTTCAATGTGAAGGGAGCGGTATTTATGCCATTTATTCAAGTTAATATTCTTAAAGGGAGATCGCCAGAAAAGAAAGAACGTTTAATTCGGGAAATGACCGATTTAGTTTCTGATGTTTTAGATGCTCCCGTCCAAAGTGTTCGCGTGATGATTAATGAATTAGAGCCAGAACACTGGGGGATAGCAGGAGAATCTGTTAAGAAGAGAAATGAGGTTTCAAAATGACAAACGTACAAACCGGAGTAAGAGAAGTCGGTCTTTATATAAACGGTGAATATGTAAAAGCTAAAAGTGGTGCTGTTTTTGAGGTAAAAAACCCTGCTACGCAGGAAATCATTGCGAAAGTAAGTGAAGCCGCACATGAAGATGTGGATCGTGCTTGTCGGGTTGCTAGGGATGCATTTGAGAATGGCCCATGGCGAAAGATGACAGTAGCTGAGCGCTGTTCAAAGCTTCGCCGCATGGCCGAAATCATCCTTGAGCGGAAAGAAGAGATTGCGAGATTAGATGCAACCGATGTCGGGAAACCATTCCATTCTGCGGTCCAGCATGAAGTCCCGCGTGCTGCTAATAACATCAAGTTCTTTGCTGACTTCATGGAGAAGCAAGGCGGTGAAGTGTATCCAATGGAAGAGGAGTATTTGAATTATACCCGCTATGAACCGGTTGGTGTTGCTGCATTAATTACCCCTTGGAATGTTCCTTTTATGTTGACCACTTGGAAACTTGGTCCTTGTCTAGCTGCAGGGAACACAGCGGTTATTAAACCAGCTGAAATGACGCCGCTTTCTGTATCCCTTCTTGGAGAAATTGCCAAGGAAGCAGGGATACCAGATGGCGTTGTCAATGTAGTCCATGGTTTAGGCGGAGTCGTGGGAACTGCTTTGACTTCCCATCCCGAAGTGGATCTTGTTTCTTTTACAGGCTCGACCGCAACAGGAAAGCGAATCATGAAAAGTGGAGCAGATACGTTAAAAAAAGTTTCTTTTGAATTAGGTGGAAAAGCCGCGAATATCATTTTTGAAGATGCTAATCTTGATAAAGCTATACCTGTTTCCATTCATGCAGCATTTATGAATTCAGGGCAAGTCTGTCTTGCGGGCTCCAGAATTTTGGTGCAAAGAACCATTTTAGATGAGTTTCTTGAAAGGTTTAAGAAAGCAGCAATGGAACTTAAAGTAGGCGATCCGCAAGATGTGGAAACAAAAATGGGTCCGGTTGTCAGTGAAGAGCATTATAAAAAAGTAACAAGCTATCTTGAGATTGCCAAAGAAGAAAATGCTATGTTAATCTGCGGTGGCAAACGTCCAGATTTACCGGAATATTTACAAAAGGGTTTCTATTTAGAGCCTACGGTGTATATTCAAGAAAATCCAAAGTCTCGTATTTGCCAAGAAGAAATCTTTGGACCAATCGTGACGATCATCCCATTTGATACCGAAGAAGAAGCGCTTCGAATTGCTAATGATACAGATTATGGCTTAAACGGCGTTGTTTGGACCGAAAATCTCAAGCGTGCCCACCGAATTTCACATTCAGTTCGTGCTGGTACGATATGGGTGAACTGCTGGTTTGTTCGTGATCTAAGAGCTCCTTTTGGTGGAATGAAGAAAAGCGGGGTGGGACGTGAAGGCGGTCATCATAGCATGGAATTTTTTACAGAAGCAAAAAATATTTGCATTGCTTTGAAATAATGTAATGCAATGAAGCTGAGTTTTAGGATGGAATCATTGTTCTAGCAGGAAGCATTTCAACTGGTCAAGACATTCTTGCAGCAGATCTTGTTTATTCGGGAACCGCGCTTCCTTGCATCGGAGAATATAACAACAAGGAATAACAGAACATCTTGATGGAGTCAATGATAGAAGATATTCTTTACACTAATGTTTTGAGCGGAATCCATGCAAATTTTTTGCTTACAAGTCTGAAATGGATCGGCAGGAAAAGAGAGTGAATGTTCGAAAGCATGGAAAGATATTTGGTTTGCTGGACATGGGGTTTGGCGAATAAGTAAGGTTCAATTGATGGCTGTAACTGCAGGATAGTTACAAATCAAATATCAACGTGTTAAAAATAAAAGTAAATTCAAAGTGATTTTTGGGAAAGCTATCCATCGGCATAACAATAATATTTGTTATCCTGAAAATTGAATTGTTTAGTTTAGGATTGAATAAACAATTAGAATTTCTAATTGTTGGAAGGGATGAGGGGGAATTACTCGAATGGCGAGTGGAATGATGGTAAAGGAAACTGCTCAAATATGGGCAGTTTCTTTATTTTTTTACCAAAATAATCAAGAAGAAAAAATTTGTGTTAATATTGTAGTAAGATAACTTATAACTTTCATATAATTGTAGATATTTTAATCTATAAGTAATAGTGCTATACTATAAGTAGGTTAGTATTGGTTCGGAAATGATGTGTGGCTAAGTTACGTCCGGCTTGCTATGCTGCATAAGCAGGGACGCCTGCATCCTTTCTGTAAATCTTAGGGGATAAAAGGATGGGAAATATGAGTATTAAACAAACTGGTTCAGACGTAATCTTAATTGGCGCCGGTATTATGAGTGCTACTTTGGGGTCGTTTTTGAAAGAATTATCACCGGACTGGGAAATTACGGTGTTTGAGAAACTCGAAAGCGCAGGAGAGGAAAGCTCAAATGAATGGAACAACGCTGGAACAGGGCATTCTGCACTTTGTGAGTTAAACTACACACCCGAAAAACCTGATGGATCTATAGATATTACGAAGGCAATCAGAATTAATGAACAGTTCCAACTTTCAAAGCAATTTTGGTCTTATCTTGTAGATAGCAAACTAATAAAGAATCCGCATGACTTTATCATGCCGCTGCCTCATATGAGTTTAGTACATGGGGAACAGAACGTAGCTTTCCTGAGAAAGCGTTTTGAAGCATTATCAAAAAATCCATTGTTTAAGGGGATGGAATTTTCCGACAACCCTAATAAATTGAAGGAATGGATTCCGCTTATTATGGAAGGCCGAACTTCCAACGAGCCTATTGCAGCAACTAAAATTGACTCTGGAACGGATGTCAACTTTGGTAATTTAACCCGGATGCTGCTTGGTCACTTAGAAAATCAAAATGTTGATATTAGATATAGACACCAAGTAGAAGATATTAAACGTACCGAAGACGGCTTATGGGAATTAAAAGTATGGAACATGGAAACAGGTGCGATTGAACGTCATACTGCAAAATTCGTCTTTATTGGCGCCGGCGGCGGAAGTCTTCCTATACTGCAAAAAACAGGGATTCCTGAAAGCAAGCATGTTGGCGGATTCCCGGTAAGCGGTCTATTCCTGGTATGTAATAATCCAGAAGTTGTGAAGAAGCATCATGCAAAAGTTTACGGTAAAGCTAAAGTTGGTGCTCCTCCAATGTCTGTACCACACCTTGATACACGTTATATTGACAACAAAAGATCATTACTATTTGGACCATTTGCCGGTTTCTCGCCAAAATTCTTAAAAAACGGTTCTAATATGGATTTATTAGGTTCTGTTAAACCGGATAATGTTTTAACCATGTTAGCTGCTGGTGCAAAGAACATTCCATTAACCAAATATTTGATCCAACAGCTTATGTTATCAAAGGAGCAGCGTATTGAAGAGCTGCGGGAATTTATCCCAAATGCTAAAAGCGAGGATTGGGATATCGTAGTAGCAGGCCAGCGCGTCCAAGTAATTAAAGATACAGATGCCGGCGGAAAAGGAACCCTTCAATTCGGTACAGAGGTAATCAATGCTGCTGACGGATCAATCGCTGCATTGTTAGGTGCTTCTCCAGGTGCATCTACTGCTGTACACGTAATGCTGGATGTCATTAATAGATGCTTCCCGCAATATATCAATGAATGGGAACCAAAAATTAAAGAAATGATTCCATCTTATGGCTTGAAATTATTGGAACACCCAGAGCTTATTCGCAAGATTCAAGCTTCAACAGCTCGGTCGCTTGGCCTCAGCGATAACATAGAGCTGCAGGCTGCCGGAAGCGTATCGTAATCAAGTGTGAATTTTTGAACTTTCGGGAAATATCAAGGTCAAAGATTTAAAAATATTATTATCGAATAATATAATTGCTATTTTTCTATAAAAAAGGACTTCTCTTGTAAGAAGTCCTTTTTGCTATTTTTATTGAATCGAAGATGACGTTTGCTAATTTAGCCCATTCCGATACTTTAACCTGATATTTGATGAGCTGCCGGAAGCATTTTTGCTGATACAAGTCTTTTATAAACCGTAATGCCAATCCATGAAGCTAGAAATGCTTTAATTACCCCAACCACAATAAACGGTAAAAATCCCGAGGCAAAAGCTGTTGACCAGTTTAGGTTTGCAGCGAATTTCAGCCAGACTGTTCCGATGGATAATGTAATCAACATGGCGGCAGTATTGGCAATCATGGCTTGGGGAATGGTATATTTTGTCTTTTCTAAAATAAGGCCTGTAATAAATGCTGCTGGAATAAATCCAACAATAAAACCGCCTGTAGGCCCTACAATTACCCCAAATCCTCCAGACATTTCACTAAAAAAAGGAATTCCTGCTGCGCCCATGAAGGCATACAAGATAACGGAAAGAGTGCCATATCTAGAACCTAAAATGGTAGCCGCTAATCCAACTGCAAGTGTTTGGCCTGTAATCGGAACAAGCGGCAGCGGGATGGTCACCTGTGCCAAGATGCCAATGATTGCTGCAAATAGGGCACTAAAAATCCACATTTTTAATTGAGTATGTGATTGTAACATATTTTCCCTCCTAGACTTTAAGTAAACTTATTAATAAAAAAGGTTAACAATAAGATTATAAATCTTTAGTTAATTTGGTGTCAATCTTGTATCTATTAAAAATTGAATGTGTGACTGATGATCAGAGTCAATCAGATAGATTTTTTTAACGAATATCATTTCTCAAAAATCAATTACGACAATTTTTTGGAAGGAAAGTAGGACTTTTTAATTAAAAGCTAAGAGAATTGTTGATTTGTGGAGGAAAAAGCAGGATTTTCATTTTATAAGGGGAATATATATATATAACAACGATTTACCGGTCTATCCAATTAACGTATGAAAGAAGGTATAAGTGATGAACGAAACTTTTTTTGCAGACTATAAGAAATATATTGTTAAGCCGGTCGACGAAAAGTCAGTTGTTGAAGATGTATTTGATCCCTCAAAGTATGCTTCTCATTATATTCTGACATTGTCTCTATTCGACTCCCGCATATCGGCCTGGAGAGATGCTGGTAAATACGAAATAGATATAGAAAAAAGCATCAAAACAGTTTTGAAAGATTTCAATAAAAAACAGCGTAAGTCCCGTTATCTGCAGCTGCTTGAATTAGATAAGTTTCAAAACTATTTTGTATTGGCACTTTCCACGAAAACAAAATGTCAATCAGAAGAAGAACATGAACGTATTGCTTTTATTGTTGATAATATCATCATGAATCCATTTTATGTGGGGCAGCAATGGTTTAATTTAATTGGAGAAAAAGGGAAAGTCGAACGTAAGCTGTTTTCCTTTTCTTTTAAAAAATATGATATAGGTGTCCAAGAGCACCCGAAAAAATATGAATTAATACCCAAAAATGGGGAAATGAAGCTGATTAAAACCCTTTAATAGAGCGGTATTCTGTTTAGTGCAAAACAAATTAACAGAATGTTCTAAATAACAGAATATACAAATTACTAATTTTGAAATAAATGAGAAAAATGCAGCTGGACTTATATTTTTTAAAATTTCACTATTTATTTTTACAATCCTTGCATATTTTAAAAATAAGTGGTATGATAGTAAAGAATTATTTTTGTTCAGTGTAAAAAATCGCATAAGTTTATCTTTTCGTCTTTGGATCACTGAGGTCAAGGATAGTATTATAATGTGTGTGTTATACACTAGGAGGCAACATAAATGGAAAATGGTAAAGTAAAATGGTTTAATGCAGAAAAAGGTTTCGGATTCATTGAACGTGAAGGCGGAGAAGATGTATTCGTTCATTTCTCAGCTATCCAAGGCGAAGGTTTCAAATCTCTTGATGAAGGTCAATCAGTAACTTTTGACGTTGAGCAAGGTCAACGTGGACCTCAAGCTGCAAACGTTCGTAAAGCTTAATATAAATAAGAGGCAGGCTCTTTCTTAAGAGTCTGCCTCTTTTTTTTCGGATCATTGATAAACAAAAAACTCTACTCACAAATGAGCAGAGTAAGGAACCATTCTGTCCTTTAAATTATATTTTTTCAACTTTCGATATAGAGTGGATCTTGCTACATTCAATTCTTTTGAAACAGCGGAAATATTCCAGCCTGTTTGGATTAAAAGTTGTCGTATTTGCTCCATTTCTGTTTTTTCGATAATAGAAAAACCGGAAGGCTTTTGTGTTTTTTGAAAATACTTGGTTTTTAGTTCTGCTAAATAGTCAGGTAAATGTCTTTTTTCAACTTCAGATGAATCACAAAAGATAACGGCATGTTCCAGTGCATTTCTTAATTCCCTTATATTTCCCGGCCATGTATAACTCAAAAAGAAATCTTTTGTTCTCTCTGTTAAACCCATAGGCATACGTCTTTTATACTTTTGCGCAAATTGATTCAAATAGTAATTACTGATAGGTATAATATCTTCTTTCCTTTCTCGCAAGGAAGGAATGGAGATGGAAATGACATTTAATCTGAAAAATAAATCCTTTCTAAAAAGTCCCTCGTCAATCATGGCTTTTAAGTTTTTATTCGTTGCTGCAATGACTTTTACATCAATCTCAATTGGCTTAGAAGAACCTAGTCTGGTAAATTCCTTTTCCTGAAGCACTCTAAGTAAATGAACCTGCAAATCAATGGGCATTTCACCGATTTCATCCAAAAAGATGGTCCCGCCATTTGCCTCTTCGAATTTTCCTCTTTTCCCGTCTTTTTTTCCGCCTGTAAATGTCCCGCCTTCATAGCCAAAAAGTTCACTTCCTATTAGTTCTTTCTGCACAGCACCACAATTAATGGCGATGAAAGGTTTATCATTTCCTGAACTTCTTTCATGAATATGCCTTGCAATAAGCTCTTTACCTGTGCCTGTTTCACCGGTTAACAAGATAGGGGCGTTGATTGGTGCAACCTGTTCGCATTTATGTAATATATTTTTTATCATTGCGGATTCGCCTATAATAGTACGTTCTTTTAAAGAGCGCACAAGGGATGAGCTCTGATGATTCTTTTCTTTGAACATAATTATATAGCCAATTTCTTCTCTATTTAAACTGATGGGTTTGGCACCTTTAAATTGGTAACCATTCTTTTCTGCTTCCTTAATGAGCTTTGTATGGTAAGCAGTTTGATTGGCTGCCGTGTTCATGCTTTGGAAAAGATCCTTTATTTGCGGGTGATTTTCAATATTCATCATTTTTTTAAGTTTTAACGTTTCCATTAGTACTGGATCGCCATTTATAAAAACAAACTCATTACTAAAGACTAAAATAGGATTATCTTTCCATCGGGTTTTACTATGATGATAGTATTCTTCTAGATGGAAATATTTCTCTTTATACATGGTAAGAAGCTCTTGTTCAATGATCTGTGCCAGGGACACCGCTAAACCAAGTGTGTGTGGCTGGGTGCTGGGCCAAAGGCCGGTAAAGTCGATAGCACCAATTACCTTTTTCGTGTATGGATGGAAAATGGGTGAGGATGAGCATGTCATTGGATGGAAGCCTTCACAAAAATGTTCAGCAGAAAAAACTTGAATAGGCTTTTTGGAAATAATACTTGTACCAATAGCATTGGTGCCAGCCGCATTTTCACTCCAATCCATACCTGGTAAGAAATTCATCTTTTCAGTTTTTCTAATAATATCCGATTCGCCTTTTAAATAAATCATATTTCCATTTTCATCATTTAACGTAATCAAGTAGCCAGTCCCAGCTAATTTATCAAAAATGTTATCAATGATTGGTTTGGCTGCACGGTAAAGGTCTGATTCTGATAGGAGTTTTTCTAGTTCCAATGTAGTAAGTACGTTTTTGGCTTGTTTTTGTCCAGGGTTCAAACCAATAGACTGACAACGGCTCCATGAATGTAGTATTTCACTGCGGACGGAGGCTAGCACATTTTCATTTAAAGAAGGGTTAGTTATAAAGTTTTCCCATGTTTTTCTTAATTCGTCTACTTTGTGAAACAAATCCTGTGTGGAAAAAACGGAGAGAAAAGAGTTTATCAAACCTTTTAAACCTCCTCAAAATATTTTAAAACAATCTGAACCAGCAAAATTATACGCTTTAAGAGGATTGAAGCGATCTAGGAAGACGATTAAAAAATACGAATTAATAATCACTTGATTATTCTGTATATTCATAATATTAGACCAACCTTGAATTTATATCAATAATAATGTTCACTGTTTTAAGTAAAACAGTGTGTTTCGCTACAGTGTAGCGAAACGCTACAAGACAATTCCCAAAAAAACGTTGAAATTTTGAATATTAACGAGAATGGAGATTGGCACGCTCCTTGCATTATAAAAAGTAACAGCAAAATAAGAATAAATAGTCTTACTTAGACTGCTGTTAAATTTTTCGCTAGAAGGGAGATTTTTATTTGGCCAGATCACAAATTCTTGCCATTGATGCAGGGGGCACAATGACAGACACATTCATTATTGATGAAAAAGGAGATTTTGTTGTAGGCAAGGCACAAACAACACCTTTGGATGAACATATTGGACTATTAAACTCTGCTAAAGATGCCTTAAGCCAATGGAATGCCAAAGTAGAGGATGAATTCCCAAATCTTCTTGCCGGAGTTTATTCTGGAACAGCGATGCTTAACCGTCTAGTTTCAAGAGTTGGCCGCCGGGTCGGCTTAGTCGTGAACAGAGGAATGGAGGATAACCATCGAATGGGACGCGGACTTCAATCCTTCCTTGGCTATTCCTACTCGGACAAAATTCATATTAATACACATCACTTTGATTCTCCTCTTGTGCCTAGGAAATGGACAGTCGGTGTAACAGAGAGGGTAGACCTGTTTGGAAATGTTGTTATTCCTCTTTATGAACATGAGGTGGAGCCGGCAATTCAAAAACTGATTGATGAAGATGTTGAAGCAATTGTCATCAGTTTGCTTCATTCCTATAAGTATCCTGCACATGAGAGAAAGGTACGCGATATCGCAGAACAAATTGTTAAAAAGGCAAATAAAGATATTAAAGTTTTTGCAACGGTAGACTATTATCCTGTGAGAAAAGAATCTCACCGGACCAATACAACAATTGTTGAGGCATATGCAGCCGAGCCATCACGGCAGACATTAGCAAACATTGACACTGCCCTAAGAGAAGCAGGAACTAATTTTGACCTGCGGATCATGGCCAGCCACGGGGGCACGATTAGCATAAAAGCAAACGAATTAGCGAGAACCTGTGTTTCCGGACCAATTGGCGGAATGGTTGGTGCTAAATACTTAGCGGAAAAGCTTGGATTAAAGAATGTTGCTTGTTCAGATATCGGCGGAACAAGTTTTGATATTGGCCTAATTACTCAAGGTGAGCTTTCAATCAATACAAGTCCAGACATGGCCCGCCTTGTCTTGTCCCTGCCGCTTGTTGCAATGGATACAACAGGTGCTGGTACAGGAAGCTTTGTCCGCATCGATCCTAACTATGGAAATATTACACTGGGACCTGACAGTGCGGGATCACGTGTAGGTGTTTGTAACCCAGGCGGAGGCATTGACACGGTCACTGTTTCAGACTGCCACGTTGTTCTTGGTCTCATCAATCCAGATAACTTTATCGGTGGAGTCATCAAGCTTTCTAAAGAAAAAGCTTATGAAGCTGTTAAAAAACAAATTGCTGATCCGCTTGGCTTATCTGTGGAGGATGCAGCATACGGAGTTATCGAACTATTAGAATCACAGCTGCGCAACTATCTGGAGTCTATGATTCTAGGAAAAGGCTATTCTCCTTCACAATATGTCTGCTTCTCTTATGGCGGGGGAGGGCCGCTTCATACAGCCGGCTATACAAAGGGGCTGGGTTTTGAGGAAGTTCTTATTCCTGCCTGGGCTGCCGGATTCTCGGCATTCGGCTGTGGTGCTGCTGATTTCGAATACCGCTATGATAAAACATTAGATATTAATGTCGCTGAAAAAGCGGAAGACTCTGATATTTTACTGGCTGGAAAAGAACTTCAGGGAGCATGGGATGAATTAAAGAAAAAGGTAACAGAAGAGTTTAAGAAAAATGATTATGCACCGGAAGAAGTTGATTTCCGTCTTCTATACCGTATGCAATACCAAGGCCAATTAAATGATTTGGAAATTGAGGCACCGATTTCAGCTTTCCATTCTGTTGATGATTGGGAAAGCCTTATCAAGACGTTTGAAGAAACATACGCAAGAGTTTACGCACGAGCTGCCCTTTCACCAGAGCTTGGCTACTCCATTACAGGTGCGATTGTCCGAGGAGTTGTTGAGGTAGCAAAGCCGCAGATTCCTGAAGAGCCAATATATGGAGAAACTCCTCCAGCAGATGCTTTAGCAGGATATCGTCAAATTTATTGGAACGGAGAATTCCTGCCGGCAAAAATTTACGAAATGGAAAAATTGATGCCAGGGAACCGTATTCAGGCGTTTTCTATTTTGGAATCTACGGCAACTACATTAGTTGTCCCTCTTGGCTTTGAAGCATATCTTGATGAGCACCGGATTTTCCATCTAAAGGAAATGAAGTAACGAGCTTATTTTAAAAATATGAAGGAGGTACTGAATTTGGCTAAAACTATTAAGGATCATCAACAAACAAAGAAGGCAATCGGCTGGGACGGAAAAACGCTAAAGCAAATGCGAAGAGAAATGAACGACATCAGTAAAGAGACGGGACATTATGCTGGTTTAAGAACACTTCCATTTAAGGAAACCGATCCCATTCGTTTTGAAAAAATCTACTCCAAGCTCCGCGGCGGGGTCGTACATGCTAGAGAAACGGCAAAAAAAGTTGCCGCTTCGCCAATCGTTGAGCAGGAAGGCGAGCTTTGCTTCAGTTTGTACACTCCTGAAGCCGACTCCATTGTTACTTCAACCGGCATCATTATTCACGTAGGAACAATGGGGGCAGCCATTAAATTTATGATTGAAAATGATTATGAAGATAATCCAGGAATAAATGATAAGGATATTTTCTGTAATAACGATAACCATGTAGGAAATGTTCATACATGTGATGTTCATACATTAGTTCCAATTTTCTGGGAAGGTGAAGTGGTTGGCTGGGCTGGCGGCGTAACCCATGTTATCGATACAGGAGCTTCTGCACCAGGAAGTATGCCAATGGGACCTGTCCAGAGATATGATGACGGTTATCAGGTAACGTGCCGAAAGATTGGGCAAAACGATACACTTTCTAAAGACTGGATTCTTGAAAGCACCAGGTCTGTGCGTGCGGTTAAATATTGGACACTTGATGAAAAGACCCGCATTGCAGGCTGTCATATGATCCGTGACCTTGTTCTTGATGTTATCAAGGAGGAGGGCGTCGATAACTATAAACAATTTATTCGTGAAATTATTGAGGATGGCCGCCGCGGTTTCGTAAACCAGGTGAAAACGATGTTGATTCCTGGAAAGTACCGTCAAGCATCTTTTGTTGACATTCCGTTTAAGGACCTGGATCTGCCATCCTTTGCAAAGCTAAATACGATCATTCATACACCATCAGAAATTACGGTTCATAAAGATGCAAAGCTTGAAATTGACTTTGAAGGGGCAAATCGATGGGGCTGGCATCCGTTTAACGCGACACCTGTATCCATTACGAGCGGAATTTGGGTCATGCTTTCCCAAACATTGGTACCAAATGACCGGATTAATGATGGTGCCTATTATGCAAGTAAATTTGGTATCCCGTATGGTTCGTGGTTTAACCCGGATGATATTCGTTCGGCCCATTCGAATACTTGGCATGCGCTTGTGGCCGCTTGGTCTCCTTTATGGCGGGGATTAAGCCGTGCCTATTTCGGACGCGGATATTTAGAAGAAGTAAATGCTGGAAATGCTCATACCTCCAATTGGCTCATGGGCGGAGGATATGATCAATATGGCCAATTATCTGCCATGAACAGTTTTGAAACCTCATCCTGCGGGGTTGGAGCCAGTGCTGTTCAGGATGGAATCAGCCATTCGGCCGCTCTTTGGAATCCAGAAGGCGATATGGGCGACATGGAAATTTGGGAGCTCTTAGAGCCGCTGATCTTCTTAGGAAGACAAATTTTACCTGGATCGGGCGGTGCAGGTAAATACCGCGGCGGAAACGGCTGGCAATCACTTCGTTTAGGATGGGGAGCAAAAGAATGGACAATGTTCGTCGCCGGTGCCGGAGTCATGGCAACAGATTGCGGTTTAATGGGCGGATACCCGGCATCTTCAGGATATCGATTCCAGGCTAACAAAACAAACATTAAAGAGCGTATTGCTAAAGGACTGCCGCTCCCATTAGGCGGCGATGTGGATCCTGATAATCCAATATATGAGGATAATATGGAAGCTGAGGTTATCCACCGCGACAGGCAGGCCGTGTCTACGCAAGAGCAGTTTGGCGATTACGATGTGATTATGAACTATCTCCGCGGGGGTCCAGGATTTGGCGATCCGCTTGAAAGAAATCCAAAGCAGGTTGAAAGTGACTTAAATGAAAAGTATATCCTGCTGCGCTATGCGGAACAAGTATATGGGTGTGTCTTCGTGGAAGAAAATGGCGTCTACACCGTTGATTTAAAAGCGACGGAAGAAAAACGCAAAGAAATCCGCAAGCAGCGTTTGGAGCGCAGTCAGCCTGTAAAAGAATGGATGCAAGAAGAAAGAACAAAGATCATGAACGAAGACGCTTCTATTCAGGTTAGACATATGTATGCGCAAAGCTTTGCCTTAAGCGAAAAATTCACCGATGAATTCAAGGACTTCTGGAATATCCCTGAAGAGTGGATGATCTATGAGGATGATTTGGGGGTCCCTACTCTTGGGGCACATATCAATCGTTTCAAGCAAAAGAAATAAAAAATGAGACAAAGAGGTGAATGGCGTGGCAAAATACGATAAGAAAAGAATAAATGAGTTAATTGAAGGGACATTAGAGTTTTATCAGTTAAAGGAAATGATGTCCAGCCATAAAGACCCTGAACGATTCGAACTTTATCGGGAGGTTTTGCAGGATCGGGTGAGCTGGGATGATCCAATCCTTCTTCCATATGGCTTGCATTTATATATTGTACAAAAAGCAAACGGAGACCGCATTGTTAAATGTGACTGTGGTCATGAATTTTGCGATTACAAAGAAAATTGGAAGCTTCACGCTCGGATTTTTGTTCGGGACACTGAGGAGAAGATGAACGAAATTTATCCAAAATTAATGTCTCCTGATCCAGAATGGCAGGTAATTAGGGAATATTATTGCCCTAATTGTGCAGCACAGCTGGAGGTTGAAGCAGTTCCTCCTTGGTATCCAATTATTCTTGATTTTGAACCGGATATTGATACGTTCTATAAAGAATGGATAAAAAAACCACTGCCAAAAGCATAATGTGAAACTTCAATCAGCGGGGGTTGACTTTCCGTCAATGTGTAATGCATAGATTTAAGCGGCGATCCAAATGGACCGCCGCTTTCTGCTTTACAACCTTACTAAAGTACTATTTTATTTCTGTAATTATCGGAATATATTGATAAATAAAAGAATGATTGTTAAACTATTACTAAATAATGGATCGGAGCCACTCCAAAGGAAGGAACTACAAGGGATGAATTTTGAACATCTGAAAGTATTCCATACTGTAGCTCGTGAAAAAAGCTTCTCCAAAACTGCGAAAATCCTTCATATGTCACAGCCTGCTATCAGCCTTCAAATCCGGCAGCTGGAAGAATCTCTTAATACCAAACTATTTAAAAGAACAACTAGAAAGGTAGATTTAACGCAAGCAGGCGAAATCTTGTTTCAATCTGCTGAAAAAATATTTTATATCGTTCATCAAACTGAAAAAGATATTACATTGCTGTCTAATTCTATTCACGGTGTTTTACATATTGGCGCAAGTTTGACAATGGGAGAACATATCCTCCCGCAGGTGATTGGAAATTTCAAGAGGGAATTTCCAAATGTGCAAATACTATTGGATATTAACAATTCAGAACAAGTGATAGAAAAGCTGATTAACGAGAAAATTCATATTGGATTTGTTCAATCCATGATTAATTATCCTGAATATCGGCAGCGCATTTTCTTTGAGGACGAGTTAATCATCATTGCCGCAAATGATTTTTCATTGCAAGATTCGATGGAATTGGGAAACAGCCTGACCCTGGAGGATATTTATACTCTTCCATTTGTTTTTCGTGAATCAGGATCAGGGACCAGGCAATTATTTGAAGAACAGTTAATAAAAAATAATATTGATCCATCAAAACTGCATGTTATTCTTGAATTGGACAATACACAGTCAATCAAATCGGCCGTGGAAGCAGGTATCGGTATATCAATAATTTCAAAAGCATCTGTTCAGCATGAACTTTCGCTAAAAACAATCCGGCAATTAACGATTCAGGGTTTAAATTTAAAGAGATATTTTTATTCGGTTTATGATGAAAAGAAATTAACACCGGCTGGTGAAACTTTTCTATCATTTATCCATTATGAACTTTGATGGTAAAAGAGATATAGTAAACTAGTTCTAAAGACCAACTCTATCATTCGAGCTGGTCTTTTTTATTACCTATGGAAACTGTACGAAATGATTCATAAATATTTCAGATAAATTTAATTTTATATTAGAATATATTGAATATTATAAATATATTGAATTTTGGGGAGCACATCCATTATGATTAAACATGCAAGCCCAACCTTTTGGGCTGGTTAAGAAATGAATGATAGATGGAGGGGTTCCATGGAAGAGGTTAAAAATCGTGATAATCAAACGGTCGAAGTAAATGTTCAAGAAACAGTTTCCGAAATGGTAAGAAAAGCAAAAGCGGCGATGAATTCCTTTTATAACTACAGCCAGGAACAGGTAGATGAAGTGGTTCAAGCTGTTGCCTGGGCGATCTATAAACCCGGTCATGCAGAAAAATTGGCTGAAATTGCCTTAAAAGATACAGGGTTAGGCCGTTACGAAGATAAGGTTACGAAGAAAAGACGGAAAACGTTAGGAACACTCCGGGACCTGAAAGGAGAAAAATCTGTCGGTATCATTAATATTGACGAAGCAAAGGGCATAACAGAAATCGCTAAACCAGTTGGCGTTGTGGCTGCTGTTGTACCTTCTACCAATCCAGGTGCAACGCCTGCTAATATTGCTATGATGGCACTAAAAGGGCGGAATGCAATCATTATTGCGCCTTCACCAAAAGGACATTCCACAAGTCAATTACTTCTCCAATATATACACGAAGAATTTGAAAAAATCGGTGCGCCAAAAGATCTATTCCAAATACTACCTGCCCCAGTAAATAAAGCCATTACAAAAGAATTAATGAGTCAGGCTGATTTTGTAACAGTAACAGGTTCGGCAAATAATGTCCGTAATGGTCAAACGTGCGGCAAACCGAATGCCTGTGTAGGAGCCGGAAATGTTGTTTCTATTGTAGATGCCTCTGCCAACATTGAAGAGACAGCCAGGAGAATTTTCTTAAGTAAAACCTTTGATAATGCCACTAGCTGCTCAAACGATAACTCAGTTGTCATTGAAGAAGCAGTTTATGATCAGATGATAGAAGCACTGGAAAAACAGGGTGGATATCTCTGTAATGCCGAGGAAAAAAAGCGTCTGCAGGAGGCAATGTGGATAGATGGAAAAAGAAATCCACGCACCACGGCCAAAGATCCCAATGTGATTGCTAAGGAGGCAGGTCTGGATAATGTGAATGCCCAAAATGCGTCCTTCTTCATGGTGAAAGAGACCGGGGTAGGAAAAGATTATCCATTTTCCGGTGAAAAGCTGGCTGTAGTTCTAACGGTTTATAAAGCCAAGGATTTCCAAGAAGCAATGAAACTAACAAAGAAAATTTTAAATTACCAGGGAAAAGGACACTCCTGCGGACTGCATACTACCAATGAAAAACATATAGAACAGATTGGATATGAAATGGATGTATGCAGATTATTGATTAATCAAGTTCAAGTGTATGGTAATGGCGGTAATTTTAATAATGGACTAAACTTTACCCTTTCTATGGGCGGAGGTTCATGGGGAGGCAATAATATCGGAGAAAATTTATCTTATAAACATTTTTTAAATATTACAAGAGTTTCCCGGGTTATTCCGGAAGTAGTTCCGACAGAAGAAGAGTTGTGGGGTAATTATTGGAATAAATATGGAAAGTAATCCGGAGGTGATGGATTGATGAAATTATTCGAATACCAAGCTAAAGAGCTATTTGAACAAATTGAAATTCCTGTACCAAATCGTACGTTCATTAAAGGACTTGAAGGAATGGCGGAAGCAGCAGGCCAAATTGGTTTTCCTTGTGTTTTAAAAGCCCAGGTGCTGCAAGGCGGAAGAGGGAAAGCGGGACTTATTAAGCTGGTTTCAAATATAGAGGAAGCGTCAAACCAGGCGGAATCCATTTTTTCAAAAGCGAAAAATATGTCCGGTCTTTTGATTGAAGAAGCTATTCAAATCGAAAAAGAACTCTACGTTTCGATTACAGCTGATCCCGTAACAGGAAAAGCCATGATGATGGCCTGTTCCGAAGGCGGCATGGATATTGAGGAAATTGCCAAAGACATTCCGGAACGAATCCATAAAATTTATATTGATCTTTCAAAAGGGATCCAACCTTACCAAGTGCGCGGCCTTTTATATGAAATGGGAATAGATGAAAAATTAATAGGGCAGGGGACTAAAATTTTGCAAGATTTGTATAATGTCTTTAGAACCTATGAAGCTGAATTAGTGGAAATTAATCCATTGATTGTAACCAAGGATGGAAAATTAATAGCAGGGGATGGGAAAGTAAGTATAGATGATAATGCCTTATTTAGACATCCCCAGTTTAAGGCGACTGAGGCCTATTATGAAAATGATGCGGAATATGAAGCGGCGGAGGAAGGAATCCCATATATCCAGTTTGATGGAGAAATCGGTTTAATGTGTGCCGGTGCTGGTTTGACAAACACGGTCTTTGACCTGGTGAATGATTATGGTGGTAAGGTTGCTAACTATCTTGAATTTGGCGGACCTAATTATCGTAAGGCGAAGAAGGCAATGGATATTATGATGAAAAATGATATAAAGATTCTGCTGATCGTAACGTTTGGAACCATTGCAAGAGCTGATGTGATGGCAGAGGGAATTGTAGAAGCCATTAAAGAACTCAATCCACCTTTTCCAATTGTTGCTGCCATTAGGGGAACTGGCGAAGAAAAAGCTCATGAGCTTCTTCGAAGTGCAGGGATTGAGCCATTAATCGATACAGAAGAGGCGGTCAAGAAAGCAATAGCACTTTCTGGGGGTGTAAAACAATGAGCATTATCCTAGACCAATTTACACGGGTATTGGTTCAAGGTATTACGGGAAAGGAAGGAAGCTTCTGGACAAAACATATGATTGATTATGGCACAAATGTTGTGGCAGGTGTGACACCTGGCAGGGAAGGGCAGTATGCTGCCGGTGTACCAGTTTTTCATACTGTTGAAAGGGCTGTAAGAAATATACCGGTAGATGCTTCCTTATTGTTTGTGCCTCCGCGGTTTGCAAAAGAAGCCTTATTTGAAGCACTTGATGCCGGAATTAAGAAAGTGGTGATTCTATGTGACGGTATTCCGCTGCATGATGCACTGCAGATGAGAAAGGCAGCCATTGATGCTGGTGCTATGGTCATTGGCGGAAATACTTCAGGGATTATATCAATGGGTCAGGCAATGATGGGATTTTTCCCGTATTGGCTGGAACGTGTGTACCGGCCAGGACGGATCGGCATTATGACACGAAGCGGTTCCCTTACAAATGAAGTAACGGCTGAAGTGGTAAGAGCTGGCTTTGGAGCCTCGTCACTTATCGGTATAGGCGGTGACCCCGTCCCATTGACCCGGTTTGCAGAGGTGCTGCCATTATTCCAAGCAGATCCAAATACAGATGCTGTTGTGTTGATTGGTGAACTTGGGGGCACCATGGAGGAGGAAGTGGCCGAAGCCATTGAAAAGAAAATCTTTACTAAACCGCTGGTTGCCTTTTTAGGCGGCAGAACCGCACCAAAAGGGAAAAAAATGGGTCACGCAGGTGCTATCATAACGGCTGGAAAAGGGACAGTTCAAGACAAAATGCTGGCATTAAGAAATGCTGGAGCTCTTGTTGCCGAACGTCCAAGACAGGTTGGCACACTATTGGAATCGATTTTAACCTCCAAAATTTGATCATGTTTTTTCTTAAGGCTGTTTTCGTAAACTATGTTGTTATGCCAAGAAAAGCAGTGGTTTATTCTATTTAGGAATAAGCGGACTCTGCGAAAAAGCTGGATTACAGGATAGCCCCCTTGGAAGTAAAAAATAAGCGGAGGTTTTCCCGTTATTTGCAAAATTAAGGCTTAAATAGTAAAAAATAAGCGGAGTTTTTTCCGTTATTCAATAAAAAGCACCCGATTTTAGCAGTTTAAAATCAAATAAGGGAAATTCCTCCGTCTATTTCAGCTAATTAACATCCAATTTCCTAAATAAGGGGAATTTCTACCTCTATTTTTTGAACGAATCTTAAAAAGGGTGCAAAAAGCAACAATCTTTTAGAAAAGAGCCTTTCTTAAAAACTGAAAGTGCTTACAACGGATAAGGAATATTCCTGAAACACCTGGACAGGAATATTCCTTACCATTCTTCACTAGTCTAAATGTAAGCGTTTTAAAAAATACAAATAAAGGATGTGATAAATACCAAAAAGCGGCGGGTGCTCATAAGCAAATTATATGTTGAGATTTTGAGCAAGGCAAAACCAATAATAGGGGGAAAGGTATGAAGAAAAAAATCCCAGTTGGAACTAAGGTGTTATTTCTTCTATGTGCCATGTACTTCATTACCTACATCGATCGTGTTAACATTGCCACTGCAGCTCCATTCATAGAAAAAGATTTAGGATTATCAACAACGGAAATGGGTTTTATCTTATCTGCATTTGCATACCCATATGCTCTTCTTCAGATTTTCGGTGGTTGGATTGGCGATAAGGCTGGTGCTAAGAAAACTCTTACCTTTGTAGGTCTGATTTGGTCTTTAACAACAGCTTTAACCGGTATGGTAACAGGATTAGTCAGTGCTATATTAGTTAGAATTGGCCTTGGCTTCGGCGAAGGAGCAGCCTTTCCTACAGCTACAAAGGCAATGTCCCAATGGCTGCCAAGAGAAAAATTTGGTTTTGCACAAGGCATTGTCCACTCAGCTTCCAGGCTTGGAAATGCTATTGCACCACCGGTTATTGCTCTATTTATTGTTGCTTTTGGCTGGAGAGAATCATTCTTTATTATGGGTGCAATCAGTATTATTTGGATGGTGGTCTGGACTTTGTATTTTAAAGATAATCCGAAAGACCATCCTAAAATCACTCCAGAGGAATTAGCCACATTACCTGTTTATGAAGAAAATCATCCTCAATCTAAAAAGATCATCCCTTGGAAAAAACTATTTAAGCGAATTCTTCCTGTTACATTTGTAGACTTTTGTTATGGATGGACCTTATGGGTATATTTAACTTGGCTCCCGTCGTTTTTATTTACTGCTTATCATTTGAATATTAAGAGTTCAGCATTATTTTCAGCTGGTATTTTATTATCTGGGGTTATTGGTGATACTTTGGGAGGAGTATTATCTGACCGGATTTACAAAAAGACAAAAAACCTAAAGTTTGCTAGAAGATCAATCCTTATCACTGGATTAGCAGGGTCGCTGATCTTTTTATTACCAACCTTATTTGTTCATAACCTTACTTTAATTGCCATATCCATGAGCTTGGCCTTTTTCTTCCTTGAGCTTTGTAATGCCAATTTATGGGCAATCCCGATGGATATAGCTCCAGATTATTCTGGAACAGCGAGCGGCATGATGAATACTGGATTTGGAATAGCAGGTATGGTGTCACCAGTTGCGTTTGGATTTTTAATTTCACTCTCAGGAAACTGGCAGGTTCCATTTGTTATGTCCGTCATCCTATTACTAATTGGCGTGTTTGTAACGTTAACAATCGACCCGTCTAATAAATTGAAAATGGATTCTGATCAGGACAATACCGATTTGACAACTCCAATGTAAAATATAGCTAAAAAAATAGACATTAAGCTAATCGCTTAATGTCTATTTTAATGAATTAATATGCTAAATTGTACAATGCTTTAATATGTGATAAGTAACGTACATTACTTGCTTCCTTCATTAAGCTTGCAGGAAGACCTTTAAGTGAAATATTATTAGCACCTACAGTAGCAACTGCGTCTTTGCGTCCAAGGCTTGCAAGAGTACCTGAATTAACTGGAGAGAATTTTTCCATTTCTTTTCCGTTTAAGTAGGCATATAAGTTGTAACCAACTAGTTCGCCCATCTGCCAAGCATTTTGTGCAGTTGGAGCATATGGACGTCCGCCTTCTGGAGGGAATGCAACAGCACTATCACCCACAACAAATACATCTTGGTGTGATTTAGATTGCAGGAATTCGTTAACGGTTGCTTTACCGCGGTCAACTTCAAGTCCTGATTCGCCAACGATTGGAAGTGCTGCAACACCGCCTGTCCAAATAAACGTATTAGCAACGATTTTTTGGCCGTCTTTTAATTCAATTTCATTACCTTTAACACCTGTAACAGGAAGTCCTGTTAAAAATTCAACACCACGTGCTGATAAGCTTTCCATTGCACGCTCGATTAAGTGGTCTGGTAAAACCGGAAGAATTTTTGGCGCAGCTTCAACAAGCTTGATTTTTAATTCGTCTGCACTTACCCCATATTTTTTTGCAATCTTAGGGAAGTTGTCAATGATCTCACCAACAAGTTCAACACCGGTTAGTCCGCCGCCGCCAATAACAATGGTTGCATCAGCTTGATTTTTTGTTTCAGCATATGAACGAATACGGTCTTCGATATGTTGATTAATTTTGTTAGCATCATCTACTGATTTTAATACCATGCTGTTTTCTTCAAGTCCTGGAATACCAAAGTAACCAGTTTTACTTCCTAGAGCAACGATTAGTACATCATAGGATAATTGTGAACCGTCAGCAAGTTTGACTTCTTTCTTATCAACGGAGAAAGATTCAACCTTAGAAATTTTAATGTTAACGTCAAGTCCTTTGAAAAGTTTTTCCAATGGAATGGAAATTGCTTGTTCCTTAATAGTTCCACCTGCAAGACGGTGTAATTCAGTAATAATTTGATGTGTAGGGAACTGATTAACCACTGTAACTTCTGCTTCATTTTTATTTAAATATTTACGTAATGTTAATGCAGAAAGTACACCGCCGTACCCTGCACCTAAAATGACGATTTGTTTTGACATTGATAAGCCTCCGTTCTTCCTAAATGCATTATTGAAATGATTATTTTTGATTATTTTGTTCGTTGCTGACTTGAAGATAAGCACTTAAAAATCTGAAAAGCTTTTGTGCCTGTGGATCTTTAAGCATTTTTAAAATGCCGAACAGTCCAATTGCTTCGTGATTTACTTCAGCACGATCTTTTGCTTCAATAACATTTGCAGCAAGGTTTTTAACGGAATCTTTTACAGGTGTTGCGATTTCTGAAATGGCGTTGACAGTATCATTTTTTAATACCTCATCAGTTGAAACTAATTGGAATAAATCATAAACCTTTGTTAAATTATTCACTAATTCGGTCAATTTTGGTAACTGCTCAACTAATGTAGTCAAAGATTCCTGTACTTCGGGTTTTAAAAGCTGATCAAGTACATCCAGTTTTTCTTGACTGGCTGTCTTTGTTTCCTGCTGTGCCGCTAAAGTGGTAGTTGACATAATTCAATTCTCCTTTGCATTAACTATTCTAAAAAGAAAACATAGATAGACCATTAAGAAATTACTTAAATGGCCCTTTTGGAGTATTTGACGACTGTGTAACCCCAATGATTAAAACAATAGCCCCATACATAAATTAGAGTCATAAGCATTAGGAATTCCTCATTTAAGCAATAATCATTTCCAAAACGTTCAAGTGGATTCCTGGTTACAGGATAAGTTCAGCGTTTTTTGTTTAGGGGGGTTACTTGTATCAGGTGTAATGGCATTAATTAATACCTTTGGAGCCATGTACGGCTGCAATTTATGCTTAGTATAACCAACAACTCCATGATTTGATGCAGTGTAAGATACCCCCGGCTTTTGCCGTTCTTTTGCAAATATGTAATGCTTCCGCTCTTTAATCCAGATTCTGCTTTGGTCTGATTGTAACTTTATTTAGAGGTTTTCCTATTTCTCAATTCCTCACCATATCGATTATAATCTAAATTGCTTATCTTTAAAAGAAATAAAATACATCTAATCAAATTTTATTCCAAATTCCTGCATCAGATAAAAATGGGTAAATGCCGTTCCTATTTCAATTACAGTACATATTCTGTCAGTAGTTTAAAAAGGAGGTTTGTTAAATGGCTGATGGAGTAGGATACGGCGGCGGTTTTGCCCTGATTGTAGTGTTGTTTATCCTTTTGATCATTGTTGGCGCATCATTTGTTGGCGGATATGGTGGATTCGGTGGTTATGGTGGTTTTTATTAAAATCAAACAGTAAATTTGAAAGAGAAGGGGACTTTCATTTAGAAGGGCCCCTTTTTATGGTTGCTTTTAACAAGAGATCATCATTTCCTGTTGTTTCTCCCTGGACTTTCAAGAATAGGTTGAAGAAAACATAGGAAGAATTTTTTAATTTATTTCCTTCAGACACTAACAGACCTCAGTTATCATATCGTACATTAATTAAATTAAAAATGGGTTAAAAATCTAACTATCTTAAAATAAGTCTAAGTGAGAAGGATGAATGTTCATGCCGGTAATTGTTGGGCCAATAGAAATTTTGAATGTAAGCGGGGATGGTATTCTAAATGTTGGTGATGCAGCTTTTGTAACACCAAAGTCAAGTGCAAAAACGTTTGGTGGTTCAGGTGGATTTAATACTGGCGGGTTGGTTTTCTCAGCTACAGGAGCCAGTGGCACTAACGTGATTGATACAGACGTGGTTGATGAGCCAATGGCCGGAAATAAATAAAAAAATGATTTTACGGCGGAAATTCCGTCGTCTATTTTGTGGTTTCGACGTTTTGCTCTGTCATCTTTTCAAAAAATTTTTGGAATGCGTAATTTAAAAATGCATTTGTAATAATTAATGAAAAAAACTTGGTGGAACTTATCTTTATTTTAAAGAACTTCAATTTTCTAAATAAAGTGATGATAGGAAAGGCATAAATTAAATCTGCAATGATATTGATGAAAGAATATAAGAAATATTTCCCCTTGGATAAATGGAAAACCCAGAAATTTGCGAAAAAGTATGGCCCCATTATCAAAATTAATGTATCACACACCATTGCACTTGCTCCGCCTTTAACTTTCCACAGTTTGTGGACGGTAAAATAGAAAATCTCCAAAAGAAGAACAGTTGATGAAAACAATGTAACAGGTAAAAATTTAATATACGATTTTTTAGGAAGAAGCACAGCCGCAATGATTGAACATAAAACAATGAAGACTCTTATGGAATTTTTCAACATCTAAAAACCTCCAGGTCGTAGTTTTTTATAATTTGCACAAAGTTTGGTATTTTCATTACAAAATGATTGGTTGTTTGCCAAGCTTCCCTTTGGATGTTAAAAAATCAGCGGGGTATGGAGCCCCGCTGATGTAAAATCCATTATACCGACTGATTGATGGATTTGATCTTATCATCTTCATTTATTTTATGCGGTACTAAATTTTCATCACCCGGCATTAGCCTCCACCCTTTGTTCACCACAATCCGAAGCCATGTTCCGGGCATCCAAGAAGTAACTAGTGCGAGCATGACAAGGATAGCGAAAAATTCCTGGTTGATGATACCAGCTGTATATGCTACAGAGGACAAGACAATTCCCGGGCCGCCCCGGTCATTTATGGCCACACCTAAATTGAAACTTGTAAAATGATCCTGTTTCATTGCACGAGAAGAGAGATATACTGCTAAAGTTTGTGTAAGGGTGGCAAATAATAAGTAGACTAGGAAGAATAGAGGGTTAAAGTGCCTTACTAAATCTAATTGCAGCCCTACTGTTGCAAAATAAATGGGAATAAACCAGGAAAACGATATATTGGAAACACTTTGTTCGACACGTTCGGATACACCTTTTGGTAAGGCAACCTTAGCAATAATACCGGCAAGAAGTGCACCAAATATAGTTTCAACATGCAGGCTGCCGGCTACTGAAGCGAGTATGAACATTATAAATAAAAAGTAGCCTAAATTAGAAGCGCGAAATAATAAATTTTGTTTTACAATGGTCATTTTTTTAAAGAGGAAATATCCGAGGACGAAAGTACCTATGATGAAACCAACGGAAATCCCCACACTTTTGAATGCTGAACCAACTGTAAAGACGCTGCCTTGGCTGGCAATAGCTGTTGCAAATCCTAAAGCAACCCATAAAAGAATATCATGGACCCCGGCACAGGCAACAACAATTTTGGCGAACCTGGTATGCATGATTCCAAGGTCATTAAAAATTTTCGAAATAACAGGAATAGAAGTAATCGCAATGGAAACGGCAATCACTATTTTCATGGCCAAAGGATTATTGGCTGTTCCTAAATAAGGGGTGATATTGAATAAATCAGCTGCAAACCAGCCAACAATGAAAGCAGGGATGGTTGCCCCAATCACCAGCCCGGAAGTTAATTTAAGATCATCTTTATTAAAACGAGTTTGAAACTTCAGTCCAGATGTAAACATCAACATCAGTAACCCAAATTGATAAAGCAGACCAAATAATTTGTCCTCCATAGGAAAACCAAGAAACAACCAATTAAATGCATCCGGAAAGAAATGACCCAATAGGGTTGGTCCAAGTACTAAACCGGCTGCGACCTCTCCAATCACACGAGGTATGAAAATCTTTTCGGCCAGAAATCCTAATAAATGAGCTGTTGCGAGAAGGAAGCCCATTGCTAATAAAAAATGACTAATTTCGGCACCAGTTAAACTAAATACAGTGTTTTTCACTTCCTTTTTTATTTTTCCTTCTAATTAATTTGGCAGTACTGTTCAAATATGGATTTGCCCCTGTTTTGGATAATCTGGATCTTTCCGGTGGATTGATATTTATAATAATTGAAAACCTCTAATTGGTAATCTGCCCCAATTGGTATCTGGAAAGTGTGGTTAAATTCACTGTCAGAATAATTCCCATAAAAAATAACGCTGTCAAAATAGGTGATGGAAGTCCCAAACTTATTGGTTTTGACAATGGAATACTTAACTGGCCAAGAATGATTATGTGTGATCTGGTGTCCATTTATTGTAATGGAGGGCTGATCAACTGAAAATTTACTGCTTAAATAAAAGGGGTTTTCAATCCCCAGGCCCCAGGTTATATACTTATCACTCCTTTGACTCTCTTTGTTTTTTCCTCGCTTTGGAATCCAAGTTTTAAATTTTGCTAACTGTTGGAAAAATGGTTCTAGAAAACTGAAAAATCCCGCCGCGGTCATCATCCTCTCCCCTTAACCAAATTGTATTGATACTGTATTATTTGCGAGTGAGGACAAATTCGTAACGGTATATACCCAGCTTGTCAGTTTTTTTGGACAAATTAATCAATATTTTTTAGTAGTGAATGAATAAGACTGTTACACACAGCAAAATATAATAAAAAATAAAGGAGGGTGATTTTTGTGAGGAAAATTCTATTGTTTGCTGCTCTACTAATCCCATTTGCTTTTGCAGGTTTTCAGAATACATATGTTAAGGCCTCCCACTTACTAGAAGCCGAAAATAATCGCATTTCTGAAAAAGAAGCAAAAGAAATCGCATTGAAAAAGGTAAATGGGGAAGTCGTCAAGGTAACATTGGAAAAAGATGATGGCAGAGAATATTACGAGGTCATTGTTAAGAGCTCAGATATTCATTATGAAGTAGAAATTGATGCTAACACCGGCCAAGTGGTTGAGGTAGAAAAGGAAGGTTCGCGTAACGGGAATCATGAAGACGATCATGATGACGATGATGGTCATGAAGATGATGACGATGATCATTTAGACGATTAATACATTTCCTAAAGTTGCATGTCTTTGTTGATATGCAACTTTCCATATTATCCCGTTAACGGGCAGTAAGCCCCCGCTTCAAAGCTGGTTTTAGCGTAAGCAGAGGTTTAGCCTGAACCAATCGGGGTAGTACTAACTCTTTATCGGTGCGCCAGCATCGATATCAAGTCAGTAAAACGGGACTAACAATCAGTGAAGGATAAACCCCCGCTGATTAAGGTTTCACTTTATCTGAAGGAGAAAATGGATGAGAAAGAAATTTCTAGTGGTCGTCCTATTTTTCTTATCATATTCGCTGATGCCCTTTCAATCATTTGCAGAATCCAATAATAAAAAAATGAATGAGAAAGAAAAGATGGAATTAGACTATGAGAATTCCAATCCAAAACAACCCGAATATGAAATTGACATGGATTCAATTGATAAGCTGGGACCATTCAATCAAAATGATAAAATAATTGATTCCGATTTGAATTGTACAAAAGATATTCCCTATACATTAGCGCAAAAGCAGCGGCTGGATCAAATTTATCATCGTATTTATATGGATTATCTAGCCTTAATTGAAACCTATGCATGGGCAGGGGCATTAACTCAGGACCAAAAACTGCTGCGCTATAAAATGTTAAGGAATTATGTTTTAACCTTTCCAAAAAGAAATTATAAATGGTGCAGTGAATATGAAGAAGATGAATGGGAGGAAGAATGGTTTAACAGTGATAATGACTAATGATGAAATGAAACGCTGTGCTAGGGCGGCAGCGTTTTTTTCGTGTTGAACCAAAACAAATTTTTTGATTGAGTAAATAAATTGAAATCATTATAATGGGTAATGCTGTTATTTTATTGTAAAGGAAAAGGAGAAAAAATAGATGGTTGGTGAAACAAAAAAAAATTCGGTTATTGCTGCCCTTATGATTGCCACGTTTCTGACGGCAATTGAAGGTACAATTGTCAGTACAGCAATGCCAAAGATTGTGGAGGATTTAGGCGGCAGTCAGCTGTATACATGGGTTATTTCTGTTTATTTATTAACAACAGTAATCAGTACGCCGATTTTTGGAAAATTAGCAGATTTATACGGCAGAAAGATTATGTTTACGATTGGGGTCGTGATCTTTCTATTTGGATCAACTCTTTCCGGGCTTTCCCAAACAATGGGACAGCTTGTGGTATTCCGGCTGATTCAAGGAATAGGAGCAGGTGCATTAACGACGATTCCATTTACAATCATAGGAGACGCCTTTTCATTTGAACAGCGGGCGAAAGTTCAGGGGTTGATGAGCAGTGTTTGGGGGATTTCAGGTATTATTGGACCTCTTGCCGGAGGATTTATTGTTGATTCAATCTCCTGGCATTGGATTTTTTTCATGAACCTTCCGTTTGGTATTGCTTCTCTTATTCTGTTATGGGTTTCCCTGCATGAACAATTCGAAAAGAAAAAGCAAACCATCGATTACGCTGGTATTGTTACGTTTGCAATCAGCATGACGGCATTTTTGTATGCATTAACTGTGTTTAAAGAAGAAAAACATGTAACTGCCAGTATTTTATCCTTATTTATTATTGCTATAGTTGGAATAGGACTCTTTATTAGGATTGAGCTGAAGGGGAAAGAGCCAATGCTTCCACTCTCTTTATTCACCAATCGACTCCTTTTAATTTCTAATCTGGCTGGATTTTTATTGGGATTTATACTAGTAGCAGTAACGTTTTATATCCCATTATGGGTCCAAGGAGTCACCAATTTAAATGCAACTTATTCAGGTATTGCAATGCTGCCAATGTCTATCACTTGGCCTTTTGGAGCAGTTTTCTCAGGTAAATGGCTGGCGAAAACATCGATTGGAAAAGTGGTCTTTACAGGGATCTCCATTTTATTAATTGGATGTATAGGTTTAATTTTCTTCCATACTCATACAACGGTTCCATGGATGATGTTCGTTAACGCTGTGATTGGATTTGGTTTTGGAATCGCGATGACAACCTTTACAGTTGCTGTTCAATCTGCTGTTGATTGGACATTAAGAGGGGCAGCAATGGGTTCTAATAACCTAATGCGAAACCTTGGGCAAGCCATCGGAATCGCTGTGTCGGGTTTATGGTTAAGCGATGAATTAAGCGGACCCGCTTTAGAAACGAGTTTGCATACAGTATTTATTTTATTATCTGTCTTAGCCCTATGTTCTTGTGCGATAGCCGGATTTCTTTTTAGCAAAAATGGACGAGAACTTTCGCTGCAATAATGAAGATAAAGGCTGACCCAAATGGTTGTTCAAAACGACTTTTCGAGTTCGGCCCTTTTCTTTTTAAAAAAATATTGGATATTATTGGATAAAATTAGTTCTCCCTGTTTTTTTCTCCACTTTTTGTTGTTTTTCATTGGATGCTGCCCATTTTTTAAATTGTGGGCAACGCAAATAAGACCCCATTCCGCGGTTGTCCGGTAGTGGTATAATTCATATACATAAGAAAATCTTCCTTTCAGGTGTTATGGTGTGTGGTAATTTCATTATGCCAAATGGAATGATTTTTTTATTTTTTTTGCACAAACCTTACTATTTCCTCTTTGTTGATTGGAGTGGAAGGCGCGCAGACTCCTCGTAAATGCTAACGCATTTCCTTTGAGCGTGGGAGGATTCAAAGATGTCAATTCAGTGTCCTGCGGGAGTACGGGGCAGGGGAGACCCCACAGGAGCGTATGCGACGAGGAGGCTCGCCGGCACGCCCGCGGAAAGCGAAGCGTCTGGAACGGAAATCAACAGACTAGATTCAGAACAGTAAAAATAAAAGGAGGGCTGCCCCTAAAATTTTGACTTTTGGGACAACCTCTATGATTTTACCCCAATCAAAATACAGCTTACCCCTAGAAAAATCCAAAGTATTTTGCCGATGGATATATTACCGACCATTCCAAGTACACCAATCGTTGTGGTTAAGATTAAAATAACCGGCCCGACGAGCGCAAGCGAACTATTTACCATCAACGCTTTTTCCACTGAATTAAATTTTATCATTAAGATTGCAGCAAGAATTTCGATGCTTCCAGACAAAACCTTCAATAACGCCATACCCAAAACCGCTATTTCAACAAAGATAAACATAGGTTCCTCCTATACATCTGCAGTTCATAAACAGTATATGCTGCAGCATTTAGGAGAAGGACAAGTTTTTAAAAAAAGAAATAATAAAAGCTCCAATCCGGTGCTGCACCTATTGGAGCCTTTATATACTACTGCTGCGAATCTTCCTCTTCTTCATTTAATTTTATCTTTTTGCAGCCGACATACAAACAGGAATAAATATCAAGGCCTGGTTTCGCTTTTGCCACTCCTTTTATGTAGGGGGTAACTAAATCACGGAAATCAGCTCCAACTTCTTCTTCCTCTAATATTCCATATACATATAATTTCTTTTCAGCAAACAAAAAGGCTATATTCCCGACGCCTTTGTTTTTAGCATCAATGATGTTTAAAACTTGATATTCCGGAGTTATTATCTCGGGTGAAAAGAATATTGGCAAATGGATCAACTCCTTTTTCATTATTGGGCAGCTGTTTCTCTCATAACCGCATTCCTAAGTAAATTGCAGTTTTTCAAATAAACTATCGTTATCTTTTTCGGGTTTCTTTTTCGCCACTTTAATTAATACCAGGCAAAGAAGCCCGCAAAACAATGTCAGGCCTGCTGTTATTAAAAACATACCTGGACGGGACCAATCCATTAATTTACTGAATATCGGGGGACCGATGGCAACCCCTAGAAAGCGGACTGACCCATATAAGGATGTTACAAAACCCCTTCTGTCCGTTGGAACAGATCCTGTAATGAAACTGTTGATGCATGGAAGAACAAGTCCAGTCCCTATGCTGCTGATCACAAGAACAGAAAAAAATGGAATTAACTTTGTAAAGAAAATTAAACTGGCAAAGGAAGCGGTCATTAATAGAAGACCTAAGACAATTAATGCTTTCATAAGCCCCATTTTTTTCCCGATTTTACTTCCAGTTATATAAGAAGTAGTGGTCATAAACAATAAGGGGACAGCTAGGATAGCTCCCTTCAATAAACCATCAATTTGATGGTCTCTTTCAAGAATATCCGAGATATAAAATAAAATGCCGAATAATGTAAAAAGGCATACAGCACCCGTTAAATAGGCTGCAAACAACCATCGTCCCTCTGTTTTAAATACTGATACAAGACCTTTCACATATTCTCCGACTGGCGGCGGTTCCTTTTCCGACTTCTTTTCTTTTATGAAAAAAATCGTTAATAAAATAGATATGGCGCAAAAAATGGGAAAGGCAAAGAAGGTTGCATACCAAAATAGAAGGGCTAGAAGTGAACCAATAATCGGACTGATTACTTTCCCGAAACCGTTGGATGCTTCCACTAATCCCAATACCTTACTTTGTTCCCCTCCCTTGAATAAATCCCCCGTCAAGGCCATAGCGATTGGTGCTGTTCCTGCAGCACCAATTCCCTGCATGATTCTTCCGGCCATGATCCACATATAAGAATTGCCAAACCAGGCCGCCACAGCACCTGCTAGAAAACCGCCGCAGCCATATAGAATAAGTGCAGGGATAATGACGGCCTTCCGTGAAAAACGGTCAGATAAATAACCTAATACGGGAATTGAAATGGCTGCCGCAATTGAAAAAACAGAAATAACCAAGCTGACTTTAAATTGTGAAATGTCAAGTTCTGCTTTCATTTCTGGAAGAACTGGGATTAACATTGAATTGCCCAGGACCAAAATAAGCGGGATGGAACTAATGGCAAGGATAGCTAAGCCTTTATTTTTTTGTTTCGGCAATGTATGTACACCCCTCTAACTGTAAGAATAAGCGCTATTAGTTTTTGGATTACCTTTGCAGTTTATTCAAGGCAAAATACCAATTTTAAGGAAAATGCCTAGTACTTACACACTTACCCACATTTTGAATATCCTATCCTAGAAAAAAAGGAGGAGGCGGAGGGTCTTAATGAATTTTTTAACCTTACCAAAAAGGACAACAGGAAAAAGAACTTATGGATTAACTTCAATAATTGATCTAGGAACTCCAATGGGCGAATTAATAAATAATCTATCTGATTATAGTCATATTATTGATTTTGCAAAAATTGGTATCGGCTCCGCATATGTCACGCCAAATATTAAGAAGAAAGTAGAGCTTTACCAAAAATTTGATATAAAACCCTATTGTGGCGGCACTTTATTTGAAAAATGTTATTATCAAAATAAATTACCGGAGTATAAGGAATATTTACAGGAACTGGGGATTGAATGGATTGAAGTTTCAAACGGAACAATAGATATTCCCTTAAAGGAACGCCTTCATCTCATTTCTTTCTTTAAAGAACATTTTAACGTAATCGCTGAGGTTGGTTCAAAAGATGCCGATAAGATTATGCCTGTTTCAAGCTGGAAAGAGGAAATTAATCTCTTATTAGAAGCAGGATGTGAATATGTCATTACGGAAGGAAGAGATTCAGGGACTTCAGGCATTTATGAAAAAGGCGGCAGTGTGAAGTCTGATTTAATTCATGAACTATTAAAGGATATAGATCCAAATAAAATTATTTTTGAAGCGCCTTCTCCAAAACATCAAATGTATTTTATTAAAGAAGTTGGCCCTAATGTAAATTTAGGGAATGTGAAGCTTCAAGATGTGCTGATCCTCGAGGCTCAGCGCTGTGGACTTCGAAGTGAAACATTTTATTTGGAGGAACTTGAATGCAGATTACCTTGATTAGACATCTTCCCACTGAATGGAATAAAAAACAAAAACTTCAGGGGAGAAGGGATATCCTGATTTCAGATGTCTCTTCCAGTTCGAGGAGTCAAATTGAAGAAAACTTACATGTTTTAAAGGCACTTTCACCATTTGATGTGATTCTAGCCAGTACTTTAAAACGGACCCAGCAAACAGCTCATCAATATCAGTTTGAACCTAAAATTGAAAGTCTGCTGGATGAATTGGATTTTGGACCATTTGAGGGTCATTCGAAAGAATTGCTTTTTAAAATGTATGGTGATACATGGCTGGAAAACCCTTCGTCTTTAGTATTAGGTGAAAGTATCCAGCATTTAGAAGATAGGATTATTTCGTTTATTCAAAAGTATCAAGGATGTTCCAATGTATTAGTGTTTGGCCATGGCTCGTGGATCAGGGGTCTGATTTCGATTTCCCGCTATGGTCATATAAACAATATGAATAAAGTTAGTGTTGCAAATAATGAATGTGTGACCTTAACGGTGAAAAATGCATTGGAGTGTTAAAAGTTTGCTTCATAAGAGTCTAGGCATGCAGCTAAAAGGAAGATCCATCAAATGGGTCTTCCTATTTCAGCGTCTTCGCCAATTAGCAGATAAGAATAGCAGCTGTCGGAATTTTAATTGATAGATTATGTCGATAATATTAGTTGAGAAGAATTGACAAATTACGGCGTAAATAACAATTTTATAATTAATAACTAATGCCGTAAATGAAAAAATGAACAAGTTGATTGCCATCATCACTTTTCCAGGGCTCCATTTTTTATATGTAGCGATCATTAGTGCCGGAATAACCATCCCGCCGCTCGATGCACCAGCGCGAATCAATAAACCCACTCCAATCCCATAGAACAGAGCTCCTGCTGCCAGATCAATTAAAATATGAACATGAAAATGCGGCACGTGGTCTGTTATAAATGAGACGATTGTTGAGGTAACAGCAACCGAAAGAATTGTGCGAAAAGTCCAAGTATAGCCAAAATATTTTAAAGCGAATAGCAAAAAGACAATATTAGAAAGCCAAAGTGAAAATCCAAGCGACAAGCCGAACCAATGATTTACCAAAATGGCGAGACCTGCCGCCCCTCCGGAGGGAATGGAGTGTGGAAATAAAAACAAGGACATACCGAGTCCTTGAAGTGAAGCTCCAAATAGTAAACAACAATAGGTAACGAAAAGTCTAATCATAAGGACGATAAAATCGAATCATAAGTATTAGATAATTGATTTTCACACATAATTCCTCCTAAAGGACCTGCCTTCTTGTCCATTTTATGAATCGACTGAATAAAATATGAAGGAAAGGTTAAGGACGGGACAACGCAAATTTTTTTAAAAGGTTTATTTTAATAAAAATCGTTAAAAATATGGGAAATTAAAGTAAATATATGATTGAAATAAAAATTATTTACGATTAAAATTATATTAGGATAAAAGAAATAAAGCTTTTATCTAAAAAGGAATGAATAATATGGAAACGAATGTGAAACAGCAGGAAGTAAGCAGTTATATTGGTAAACTTCTCCGGGATAATTTCGGAAAGGGGCCGGAATCTGTTTATGTTTCAATCAATAATTCCATTATTACCATGTATTTAAGAAATTTTATTACCCCGATGGAAAATGTTTTGATGGCTAGGGATGAGGAAAAAACGGTTATGCAGACGAGAGATATGTTGATGCAGAGCCTGATTCCTGAAATTAAAGCATATGTTAAGATTGTTACAGGTTTAGATATTAAAGAATTTTATTATGACTGGAATTTGCATAATAAGTCAGGGATTTTTACAGGGATTTGTTCTGAATTATTTAAAGATGAGGATTTGCATGATTTTACTTATCCTGGAAAAGAACGAATACATAAAGAAATTTCAGATGTCAGTCTTCATGCGCAAAAAGTGCCTGATGAAATTGTATCGATTTTATTAAATCCAAGGACATTAATCGTGATTAGAAATGGGATTCTTGTGAGTATTGAAAAGGAACTGATCCGTTTAGGATATCGTGAAACATTAAAAATAGCCAAAAGGAATTTGGAAAAAACATTACTCCATAATAATCATAATTTTGAATCCATTCTTAATACAAAAGTCTTAGATATTTTTATCGACTGGGATTTACAATTAGATAGGAGTTCCATTGTTTTTATATTAAAACCAATTGGATAAATGGTGGGAATGAACTAGACAAATATTGAGCTAGACATGAGCCAAATTAGGGATAGATTTATTTGTCTATTTCTAATTTGGCTTTTTTAATAATATGAAAGGAACTTATATAGAGAGATGAGTAGTTCTATATCAAATATTAAAAGAGAAAAACGGCAAATGCTCGAAAACTATATTAGGGATAATTTATCAAAATATAAGCCTATTTTGACTTGTGATTCTGATGCCATCTTTGTAATGGACTTAGACGGCTTTTTTATCCCATTAAACCCATCATGTGAGAGTATATTTGGTTATGAAAGAGACCAATTCTTAAAAATGACTTATATGAAGGTTGTATCGCTGGATTATTTAGAGCGGACATTATCCTTTTTTTATAAAGCATTAGAGGGGCAGCTGCAAAACTTTGACTGCCAAATCATTCATAAAAATGGTGAAATCCTTGATGTGAACATAACAAACTATCCCATTATTATCGATGACGAAATTGCTGGTGTTTATGGAGTAGCGAAAAATATTACAGCAATTAAAAAGAAAAGAAGACGATTAATGGAAGAAATTCGCCAGCGGGAAGAGACCTACAGGGAAATTGTTGAGCATTCACCTGATGCTGTCATTATTGCAGGAAAGAAGAGCATTCTCTTTGCAAATGATACAGCTGTATATTTGTTCGGTGCAAGGGAAAAAGATGATATTATTGGGAAAAATGCGCTGGATTTTCTTCATCCGGCTTATTTAGAAATCGTTCAGAAACGGATTCAAATCGTTCAAAATGGTCAGCCGGTTGATTTTATAGAACAAAAGCTGATCCGCCTAGACGGCCAAATGGTTGATGTGGAAGTAAAATCGATTCCAACCATCTATCAAAATATTCCAGCCAGGCACATCATCATCAGGGACATCACCGAGAAAAAAAGAACCCAGAAACTGCTGTTAGAATCCGAAAAGTTAACGGTGGCAGGTCAGCTTGCAGCAGGAATTGCTCATGAAATCAGGAATCCATTAACAGCAATCAAAGGTTTTCTTCAGTTAATGGAGGTAAATAATGCTAGTGATCATTCCTACATTGATATCATTAACTCCGAAATGAATCGAATTGAGCTCATATTAAGTGAATTATTGATTCTTGCAAAGCCTCAGGAATTTAAATTTGAGAAAAACTGTTTAAAGACCATTCTAGAGCATGTAAAAGCCTTAATTGATACACAAGCTAATTTAAATAATACGAAGGTTATCATCCATTACTCCACTGAGATTCAAGAAATACGCTGTGATGAGAACCAATTAAAGCAGGTCTTTATTAATTTTTTGAAAAACTCAATCGAGGCCATGCCGAATGGCGGAGAAATTAAGATTGTGGTGAAACAACATAATGACGACCATATTCAAATTTCGTTCATCGACCAAGGATGCGGCATACCTTCTGAAAATTTAGAACGGATTGGCCAGCCATTTTTCTCAACAAAAGAGAGCGGAACCGGCTTAGGCTTAATGATCAGCAAACAGATTATCGAGAATCATAAAGGAAAATTCGAAATTTCCAGTGATACGACTGGAACAACCATAAACGTGACTTTACCTCTATAATCAGCGGGCAGGGTTTACTGCCCGTTTTTTTTTGGCAGTGCTAACGATAAATGGATTTTATGTAAGTATTTTGATTGAAACGGATGGCACGAAGACTCTTCGTAAACGCTATTCCATTTCCTTCGTTCGCAGCAGGATTCCTGAATGTGATTCCCTGTTCTGCTGGAGTTATGAGGCAGGGGGTGACCCCTCATGAGCCAAAACGCCATGGAAGCTCAAGCTCCCCCGAATCCTTATGCCTGAGTGAGTGCGAATAAACTCCTGGTTTTAACACAGCATTTACAAAAATTTGAGAAATATAAATCTATCAAATATGATAAAATACTCTTCAGAACAGAACAATATATGGAGAGAGGGGATAACCAAATGGAAAAACTAACTCATATTTCAAATGATTTGAAGGAATGGATCGTCAATACCCTCAAAACAGGCGCTAATCCTGAGATGATCGCCAATGCCATGATTAAAAAAGGCTTTGATCCGATATTTGCATACAAAGTCTTACTGAAACTTGTCAATAATCAACCCGTTCAAACCTCAGGCGGCAATATGCCCCTATACAAATACGAAACCCCGGAGATTGGGAAAAAAGGGACGATTCTATCTACTTCAGACCGGGATATTAAAGTTTTAATGAGAATTGAAAAGCCTTTCACACTGTACTTAGAAAATGTACTCAGTGAACAGGAATGTGATGAATTAATTGAGCTTTCCAAAAATCGTCTAAAGCCATCTCGAGTAGTAGATAATGTTACAGGAGAAATAAAAGCTGCACCTGGACGAACGAGTTCGGGCATGTATTTTCGTCTGGAAGAGACCCCTCTGATTGGCCGGATTGAACGAAGAATCGAAGAATTGACAAATATTCCAATTGAAAACGGGGAGGGGCTTCAAGTCCTTCATTACAAAGAGGGCGAGGAATATAAACCCCATTTTGATTATTTTCCTGAGAGTAAAATTCAAGAGAGCACCGGCGGACAAAGGATTGCGACTGTCTTAATTTATTTGAATGACGTGCCTGCTGGCGGTGAAACTATTTTTCCAAAGGCAGGAGTATCAGTCACTCCCAAAAAAGGATCAGCTGTTTACTTTCATTATGGCAACAGTGAGGGACAGGTGGATCGTTTATCGCTCCACAGCAGTATTCCGGTTGCGGAGGGGGAAAAGTGGGTATCAACAAAATGGCTGCGTCAAAGTGAAATCTTGGATCGTACTTAAGTGATAGATTGACAAAAGTAGGATTTTGTGATAATACAATAATTGTTAGCACTCTTATTTGGAGAGTGCTAATTGTTTGCTTTGAACCCTTTCTAACGATTATAATGACTATGTCAAAAATGGAAGGAGAGATCATGATGGAAACAAAGCAGTTTAAAGCGGAATCCAAACGTCTGTTAGACATGATGATTAATTCTATTTATACTCATCATGAAATATTTTTAAGAGAGCTGCTATCAAATGCCAGCGATGCGATTGATAAAATCTACTATAAAGCATTGACAGATGATTCCTTAACATTTGATAAAGACAGTTACTACATAAAAGTGGCAGCAGATAAAGAAAACAGAACGTTAAAGATTACGGATACCGGGATTGGAATGACCAAAGAGGAACTTGAAAATAATCTTGGTACCATTGCTAAAAGCGGCTCTTTAGCATTTAAAAGCGAAAATGAGATAAAAGACGGCTATGATATTATCGGTCAATTTGGTGTGGGCTTTTATTCCGCCTTTATGGTGGCTGATACCGTAACCGTAATCAGTAAAGCATTAGGCAGTGAGGAAGCCTTCAAGTGGGAATCGAAAGGTGCCGAAGGATACACGATTACCCCTTGTGAAAAGGATTCTGTCGGGACGGAAATCATTTTAAAAATCAAAGAGAATACCGAAGAGGAAAACTATGACGAATATCTTGAGGAGTACCGCCTAAAATCAATCATTAAAAAGTACTCTGATTTCATCCGCTACCCAATTAAAATGGATGTAACCTCCAGAAAATTAAAAGAGGGAAGCGAGGATGAATATGAAGATGTTGTGGAAGAACAAGTAATCAACAGTATGGTGCCGATTTGGCGGAAAAATAAGAAAGAGTTGACGCAGGAAGATTACGATAATTTTTATGCCGAAAAGCGTTATGGCTTTGATAAGCCGCTTAAATCCATTCATATTAGTGTGGATGGGGCGGTTAGATATAATGCCATCCTTTATATTCCGGAAAAAATCCCATTCGACTATTATTCACCTGAATACGAGAAAGGGTTAGAGCTTTATTCCAGCGGTGTTCTAATCATGAATAAATGTGCTGACCTGCTTCCTGACTATTTCAGTTTTGTAAAAGGTATGGTAGATTCTGAAGATCTATCGCTGAATATTTCAAGGGAAATGCTGCAGCATGACCGTCAATTAAAATTAATAGCCAAAAATATTACTAAAAAGATTAAAAGTGAACTGCAAAGCTTGTTGAAAAATGAACGAGAAAAATATGTGGAATTCTTTAATTCTTTTGGCAGACAATTAAAATTTGGGGTATACAGTGATTATGGCACACATAAAGAAGAGCTGCAGGACCTATTAATGTTCTATTCTTCTAAAGAAAAGAAACTTGTAACACTTGATGAATATGTATCAAGAATGCCTGAAGATCAAAAGTATATTTATTATGCTGTAGGTGAATCAAATGAAAGAATTGAAAAGCTTCCGCAAACAGAACTGGTATCGGATAAAGGCTATGAAATTCTATACTTCACCGACGACATTGATGAATTTGCCATTAAAATGATTATGAACTATAAAGAGAAGGAATTTAAATCCGTCTCCAGCGGTGATTTAGGCATTGAAGGAGAAGAGGCGGAAAAGGAAACCGCCGCAGAGGAAGAAGAAAATAAAGAGTTGTTTGAAGCAATGAAAACGGCCCTTGGCGATAAGGTGAAGGCTGTTCGAGTTTCCAAACGATTAAAATCCCACCCTGTATGTTTAACGACAGATGGTGATGTTTCCATTGAAATGGAGAAAGTTCTAAGTGCCATGCCTAATAACCAAAACATTAAAGCCGATAAAGTACTTGAAATAAATGTAAATCATGAAGTATTCCAATCACTCAAGGATGCTTTCACAAATAACAAGGAAAAACTAAATTTATATACAAGCCTGCTTTACAATCAAGCATTGTTGATTGAAGGTCTTCCAATCGAAGATCCTGTAGAATTTACGAACGATATTTGTAAAGTAATGGTTTAATTATTTTTATAATGGAAAATCAGCCGAAAATATTCAAGTTAATCAATGTAAACTTGAATATTTTCGGCTTTTTTTAATTTGAGCCTTTTCGGAAATGAATCACCTTGGAGGGAAATTTCGTATTGCATATTTGAATAAGCAATTAAATGAAAAGATTTTTCTATCGGGTTTAAATGTTCAAGAAAATGGAGATTTATATTGAAGTTGGATAAATATAACAAAAGCATTAGAAGGAGGCATAGTGATGTTATTAGTACCCCGTGAGATAGACAAGCTTATGATTGTGGTAGCGGCTGATCTTGCAAAAAGAAGAAAAGAAAGAGGACTGAAATTAAATTATCCAGAGGCAGTTGCCCTGATCACGTATGAGGTGCTTGAAGGTGCACGGGATGGAAAAACCGTGGCGGAATTAATGGAATATGGTGCTTCCATCTTAACTCGTGACGATGTAATGGAAGGAATCGCTGATATCATCGATGATGTTCAAGTGGAAGCCACCTTCCCAGATGGTACAAAACTAGTTACTGTGCATGATCCAATTCGTTAAATGATTCAGGAGGGATAACAATGGAATGGGAACCAGGCCAATTGTTTTTAAAAGAAGAACCCATTATTTGTAATGAGGGAAGAGATGTATTGAAAGTGAAGGTAACGAACACGGGAGACCGTCCAGTTCAGGTTGGATCCCACTATCATTTCTACGAAGTAAATGAATCTTTGCAGCTTAATCGAGAAGAGGCCTTTGGAAAAAGGTTAAATATTCCGGCAGGTGCTGCTGTACGATTTGAGCCAGGAGATGAAAAAGAAGTTGAATTGGTTCCATATGCTGGAGAACGCAAGGTTTATGGCTTTAATAATAAAACGGACGGCTCGATCGAAGGAGGACATGGCAAATGAGTTTTGAAATGCCGAGAAAGCAGTATGCCCAAATGTACGGCCCAACTACGGGAGATTCCATCCGGCTGGCAGATACAGACTTGATTATTCAAATCGAAAAAGACTATACCACTTATGGTGAGGAAGTAGTGTTTGGCGGCGGTAAAGTTATTCGGGATGGAATGGGGCAAAATCCGCTCGTCACTCGCGGTGAGGGAATCCCTGATGTGGTAATTACCAATGCTGTTATTTTAGACTATAAAGGCATTTATAAAGCAGATATTGCCATTCGTGACGGAAAAATTTCCGGAATTGGTAAAGCGGGAAATCCATTATTAATGAATGGAGTAGATATCATTATCGGTGCTTCCACTGAAATTATTGCTGGTGAGGGGATGATTGTCACAGCCGGCGGACTCGACACACATGTGCATTTTATCAATCCAGCACAAGTCGAAGTGGCCTTAACGGCAGGTCTTACTACGTTAATTGGCGGCGGTACAGGACCGACTGCGGGTTCAAGAGCAACAACCGTTACTCCGGGTGAATGGAATATTCACCGAATGCTTGAAGCAATAGAAGGGCTGCCAATCAATATTGGATTAACCGGAAAAGGACAGGCAGCAGAAAAAGAACCGTTAGCTGAACAAGTTAGAGCCGGTGCTATCGGCCTTAAAGTTCATGAAGACTGGGGAGCTACACCTTCAGCTATCGATCATGCATTAAGTGTAGCGGATGAATATGATGTGCAGGTGGCCCTTCATGCCGATACCTTAAATGAAGCGGGTTTCGTTGAAAATACGATGGCGGCAATTAAAGACAGGGTTATTCATATGTACCATACAGAAGGTGCCGGCGGCGGTCATGCACCTGACTTAATAAAATCGGCAAGCTATATGAATGTACTGCCATCTTCAACCAATCCAACGCTGCCTTATACCATTAATACAGTTGATGAACATTTAGATATGCTGATGGTTTGCCACCATTTGAATCCATCTGTACCGGAGGATATTGCTTTTGCCGATTCACGGATTAGAAAGGAAACCATTGCAGCAGAAGATGTCCTTCAGGATATGGGAATCTTTAGTATGACAAGTTCTGATGCACAGGCGATGGGCCGGATTGGTGAGGTAATCTTACGGACTTGGCAGGTAGCCGACAAGATGAAAAAAGAAAGAGGCTCGCTTAAAGGAGACAGCAAGCTATCCGATAATAATCGTGCAAAGCGATACATTGCAAAATATACGATTAATCCTGCGATCACTCATGGAATATCCGATTATGTTGGTTCCATTGAGGTTGGGAAAATTGCTGACCTTGTCATCTGGAATCCAGCATTTTTCGGGGTGAAACCAGAGTTAGTTCTAAAGAGCGGTTTTATTGTCTATGGAATGATGGGGGATGCAAATGCTTCTATTCCCACACCTCAGCCGGTTGTGAACCGTCCGATGTATGCAGCAGTTGGTAAAGCGCTGCAAAAAAACTCCATCACCTTCATTTCTCAGGCTGCATATGAAGGAAAAGTTCATGAAAAACTTGGATTAGAAAAAATCATTCTTCCGGTAAAAGGAATCAGGAAATTAACCAAGAAAGACATGAAACTGAACTCAGAAACTCCAGAACTGACGGTTGATCCGCAAACATATGAAGTGAGGGTCAACGGTGAATTGATCACGAGTTCCCCTGCAAAAGAATTGCCGATGGCGCAGAGATATTTTCTATTTTGAGGTGAATAAGGCTTGTTAATCGAAAGAATTGAAACGAATATTGAGGATTTGGAAAAAGAGGAAATTATAAGGCGTCATATTGAAAAAGTCTATCTTGAAAGTGATCATCTGGTAAAAAGGATTCAGCGCGTTACCACCGACCATGGACGGGAAATCGGTATTCGTTTAAAAGATCCACGTGATCTTGCTGCCGGTGATGTACTTTTTATGGATGAAAAAAATATGATTGTGATTGATGTGATTGCTGATGATTTATTGGTCATCACCCCAAAAAGTATCAATGAAATGGGAACGATTGCTCATCAGTTAGGAAACAGGCACCTTCCAGCACAATTTGAAGATGATGTGATGATGGTTCAATATGATTACCTCGTGGAGGAACTGCTTCAAGAACTGAATATTCCGTACAAACGAGAAAACCGTAAAGTAAAGCAGGCATTCCGCCATATCGGTCACAGCCATGGATGAGAAAATTTTAGCATTATTTCAGTTATGTGATTCAAATTTTCCAACAGGTGCCTTCAGCCATTCATATGGACTTGAAAGTTATATACAGGAGAACAAAGTACATAACACTGAAACCTTTACCCAATGGCTTAAGGTATATATTCATGAACAGCTGATCTATTCAGATGGCCTGGCTGTTCTTCTTACATACCAAGCATTAGAAAGAGAAGATTTTCAAAAAGTATGGAAGCTTGACCGGCTTCTGACGGTACAAAACCTGCCTCGTGAAACGAGAGAAGGATGCATGAGAATGGGAGAACGGATGCTGGAGCTTGTTCAGGCTTTATATGATATCCCCATTCTTACCGCCTATAGGAAAAGGATTGAAAACAAACAATCATTCGGTCACCCGGCCATTGTTTTTACGATGGTCGCCCATGATCTGAACGTCTCAAATTCAGACGCTATTTTATTTTACTTGTACTCTGTTGTTTCCAGTATGGTCCAAAATGCGGTGCGCGGCATTCCATTGGGACAAACGGCAGGACAAAAAGTAATTCGTGCCATTCAGCCCGTATTGGTTAAGGCTGCTGAATTGATTCAACAGTTAAATGAAGAGGATTTTGGTATTGTCTCTCCCGGCATTGAGCTTTCACAAATGAGACATGAACGTGTTAATATAAGAATTTTTATGTCGTAGTCTTTGTAAAAAATATTGCTGATTTCCGTTAGGTTGACTAAAACGGAAATCAGCACGCAAGTTGAATAAAAACTATATTTAAAAAGAAGGGACGTGTTTTTCTTATGGAACCAATTAGAATTGGAGTAGGCGGGCCTGTAGGAGCAGGAAAAACAATGTTAGTTGAAAAACTGACACGACGTTTGAATAACGAAGTCAGCATGGCGGTTGTGACAAACGATATTTATACAAAAGAAGATGCGAAATTTTTAATGCAAAATGGTGTCCTTCCTGCTGATCGAATTGTTGGGGTAGAAACGGGAGGCTGTCCGCATACGGCTATCCGTGAAGATGCTTCGATGAACTTTGCAGCCATCAATGAATTAAGGGAAAAGCACCCAGATGTCGAGCTGATTTTTGTAGAAAGCGGCGGTGACAACTTAGCGGCAACCTTCAGCCCTGAGCTGGTTGACTTTTCTATCTATATTATTGATGTGGCACAAGGGGAAAAAATCCCGCGAAAAGGCGGTCAGGGAATGATTAAATCAGATTTGTTTATTATTAATAAAACTGATTTAGCGCCGCATGTTGGGGCAAGCCTTGATGTGATGGAGTCTGACACTAAAGTGTTCCGTGGAGATAAGCCGTTCACTTTTACCAATTTAAAAGATGAAAAAGGTTTAGATAATGTGATTGATTGGCTGAAACAGAATGCATTATTAAAGGGATTGGCCTAATATGGGAGATTGGACGGGCGTTTTGCATTTAAATGCAGAAGACAGAAAAGGAAAAACAGTAGCAAAGAATGTTTATTTTCAGGGTGCATTTAAGGTTATGCGCCCTATTTACCATGATGATTCTGGACGTGCTTGTTATTATTTATTAAATCCCGGCGGCGGCTATTTAGATGGGGATCGCTATCAAATGAAGATTTCCCTTGCGGAGAATGCCAAGATGACTTTAACCACACAGGGAGCGACAAAGGTATATAAAACGCCTACTCATTTTGTTTATCAGGAATCTGAAATTTCCCTGCAAGCCGGCAGTTATCTTGAATATTTTCCAGATCAGTTGATTGCCTATCAAAATGCTCATTATAAACAAAAAAATGTCTTCCGTATGGATCCAACAGCGACATTGCTTTACACAGATATCATTACTCCCGGATGGTCACCAAAGGGGGAACGTTTTAGCTATAAAACCGTTCAATTATTAAATGAAATTTACATGGATGATGAACTGGTTGTCTATGATCATTTGAAATTAAATCCAGCTGTTCAAAATCTTCCTGGCTTAGGTTTTATGGAGGGATTTACTCATTTAGGTTCCATGATTGTGGTAGACCAAAAAATAAATAATCCCTTTCTTGACCAGTTATATTCCCTTATCGATGAGAATACATTTGATTATAAAGTCGGACTATCTTCACTGCAGGTACCAGGATTTACGATTCGAATATTTGCAAATTCCACCCAGAATATAGAAAAAATCTTTTTATCCATTCACCGTCTGATAAGTGATGAATGGTTCCAAGCGAAACAATATTCTCTTCGAAAATATTAATCATTACCCCGGCAGTTTAGGTAGTCTGCCGGGGATTCATATACATAAATAACTTTTTAGGGGAGGATGAATAATGGATGTCACATTGTTTTCCGTCTTAGCTTTAGGGTTTATATTGGGGATTAGGCATGCAATGGAACCGGATCATATGATTGCGGTTTCGACGATTGCAAGTCAAAGTAAAAAATTATGGCAGGCATCACTTGCCGGTGTTTTTTGGGGAATAGGACATACAGTAACACTTTTTGTTATTGGTATTGTCTTCATTGTTATGAAAAATGATATTCCAGAAAAATGGTCGCTTTCTTTAGAATTTTTAGTAGGAATTATGCTGGTTTATCTGGGGATTGCTGCTATGTTATCCATTCGGAAAAAACATGAACATTCTCATCATCCAGATCATTTGCCAAGGGTGAAAAAGGTTACATACTATAAATCCCTGTTCATTGGGTTTGTTCATGGGATTGCCGGAAGCGGGGCTATGGTTCTTCTTACCATGAGCACAGTTCATTCCGTGTGGCAGGGAGCTTTGTATATTATCATATTTGGAACAGGAACGGTCATTGGCATGTTAATTTTTACAACCATTATTGGAATTCCATTTATTTTAAGTGTAAAACGCATCGTTACCGGTAAGGCATTGATCTTAACAACGGGTGCCATTAGTACGGTTTTCGGAATTTATTACATGTATAATCTTGGTGTAAACGATGGTTTATTCAGTCTTTGGATTTAACTTTTGAATACACTTCTGTGATAATGGAGAAACTCCTTTTGTAACACAAAAGGAGGGTGAACTATGTTGGAAGATTTTGAAGTCAATCATTTGTTTGAGGGTTCTGCAAAAGAACATCCTCATTTTTCCCTAAGTGTAGATGGCAGCCGGTACAAAGGGATGATTCATGGAGATAAAGTGCATTGGTACCATCCCCATCCCAAACAAACACTTGAAGAAGAACATGTGGATGCAATTGAAGATGAAGTTTTTAATAAGATGACTGATTACTTAGATCAATGAAAAAGCGGCTGTCTCGATTTTGTTCGGGACAGCCATTTTTTAAATACGGGGCAATACCTTTCTTGCTCCGAGGAAGATCCAGGTGCAAAGAACAAATGGCATGGTGAGTGCCGGCATTCCATATGGCAGGAGCCATGTATCTATGCTTGCTGTAATAGGAACGGTTAAACAAGCAGCAACAATGCCGGATAAAAGGACATTCCGATTGTCCTCTTTGAACACAGCCGATACCGCGAGTATGGTTAAGATGGCATTGTAACCATAAAGTCCATGGAAGATTAGGGAATGTTCGCCGCCAAGACCATAGGATGTCAACAAAGCAGCAGCATTTCCGATTATGGCATAAAGCCCCAATCTCCATCCTGCCCAAAAGACTGCAATAAAAAGCAAAACACCGGAAAGATTATGATCAAGGAAGTAAATTTGTCCCATTCCATCCACGGCTCCGTCCAGCCAATGTGGTTCTCCTTTAATATCCAGGTCCCAATTTGATAAAGTCTGCGGTTTAAGGTCAGGACTAATTTTAAAGGTGGCCAGCCTGTATGAAGCTAGTAAAAGAAACCAGGTTGTAACAATATAAGGGAAAGTGAGGATAGGAATCCCGCTTTGCCGCATAAAATACATTATTGCAGCTGTGACAATGGCGGCAATAGCTGCCCCAGCCAAGGCAATCATCCATCGATCAGATCCGCTTAAAAACAAGAATAGAGCCATTCCGGCCAGCACCGAGTTGTATCCCAATAAACCTTGGTTCATACTTTCTTTTTCAGCACCTCCTGCTATGCCGATCAATGTACCAATTATGCTTGATAATAGAGTTACTATTCCTAAAGAATATGAGGCAATTGTTATTCCTGCTAAAATTATAAAGCCAGAGACAGCATTATCAATAAAAATAACTTGAGCGATTCCTTTCAAAGATGTAACAATAAGCCATATAAAATTATTTTTTAAAATGGATAACAACCCCTTTTAAAGCCTAAAAATGAATAATAGAAAATGAGTAATGTTTCCAAACTCTATTTTCTTTATTTGAATTTTTGGAAATGTATATAGCTGTCAGAAGCCAAGTGGAATTTCACTTGGCTCCTGACAGCTTTTTAATGTTTTTGGCCATCCGTATACTTTCCATAATCAGGGATGGCAATCTTGTCAAATTCATTGGCCAGCTTTTGGAGCCCTTCTGTTAATACCTCTCCTGACATTGGTTTGCCGTGCCCGGTAACAGCATAAGCAGGTTTTATATCATAGAGCGTTTTTACTGAGGCCCATGCTGCCTGCCAATCAGTTGTCAGATATCTTGGAGGACCATTCACTTCTTCTTCTTGGGTTATGACCTTATATAATGAATCCTGCCGTACTGTTACAAATGCATCTCCTGCAATTAACATTCTATCTTCTTTCCTAAAGAATGAAACATGTCCTGGAGAGTGTCCTGGTGTATGAATCCAGCGGAATCCTTGCAAGTATGGTACATTCCCATCTGCCGGCAATGGTTTAACCCATGAACCCAGGTTAATGGGTTCATTTGGAAACAGCGGGGACATTTTTGCTACTAACCCGCCTTCAACAGATGGATCGGGTTTAGGATATTTTGTTTTCCCAGTTAAAAAGGGGAGCTCCAATTCATGAGCATAAACAGGAACTTGCCAATGTTTTATTAGTTCGATAATGGCTCCGACATGGTCGAAATGCCCATGGGTCAATAAAATTGCTTTTGGGCGGCTCCCGGCTCCAAACCGCTCTTCCGTTACGGAGACTATATCATCAGCAGATCCTGGCATTCCTGCATCTACCAACACGAAATCATCCGATCCCGGGGTACCTGCTAAACAGAAATTTACAATTTGTATGGTATGGCAATACACATCCGGCACAACTGTGATTCCAACCCCGCTGCCTATCGAAGTCGCAGGGATGAATTTATAATCGCTGCCATATGATAGTTCTTGATCCATTTGCAAACTCCTTGTGATCGTAATAGTAACAGAAAATAGTTTATACATATCTGCTTGTGTTTATCCAATTCTTTATAAGTTTCGACTTTGGGCATTCCTCCAGCTCCATAAGGAAAGCTTCGTGAATATTAGCATCCCATAAAGGAAAAGCATGAGCATATTCTAAGAGCGCCCAGCCATTTTTTTCTCCCGTCGTATAAGCTACTAGAGTATCTCCCGTAAAGTGATAGCTTATAAGCAGCTCGAAGTCAAATAACTTTCGGCCTTAAAAGTCCAAAAAGAGTATTCCAGAACCGAAGAACATTGTAGGCCTTTAGGCTGACCACTAAGGAAAACGGTTAAGAATCATCATCGCAGGAACAAGCTGTGCTTGATTTGAAGACACTTACACTTCTATCATCCACAGGTTGTCCTAATGGCTGGATATTCAAAACTGATGTACTATAAATATAGAAAGGGGACGCTTTTATGCCAAAAAGTTTAACTGATACTACTACATTACATAACGGTGTTAAAATGCCTTGGTTCGGACTTGGGGTTTTTAAAGTACAAGAAGGATCTGAAGTAATTGAAGCGGTAAGAGCGGCACTTAAAAACGGATATCGGAGCATCGATACCGCTTCTTACTATCAAAATGAAGAAGGTGTTGGATTAGCGATAAAAGAATCGGGTATTCCAAGAGAGGATTTGTTTATTACCTCTAAAGTTTGGAATTCAGATCATGGTTATGATTCTGCGCTGCAGGCTTATGAAACAAGTTTAAAGAAACTTGGATTGGATTATCTCGATTTATACTTAATTCATTGGCCGGGCAAAAATAAGTTTAAAGAAACGTGGAAAGCACTAGAAAAACTTTATAAAGATGGACGGGTTCGTGCAATCGGTGTCAGCAATTTTAAAGTTCACCATTTACAAGAACTGATGCAGGATTGCGAGATTAAGCCAATGGTCAACCAAGTGGAATATCACCCGCATTTGACACAAAAAGAATTACTCGCCTTTTGTCAAAAAGAAGGGATTCAACTAGAGGCTTGGTCACCGCTAAAACGAGGCCAACTATTAAACGAGCCTGTTATTACTGAAATTGCTGGAAAACACGGGAAAACTCCAGCTCAGATTATCCTGCGCTGGGACTTGCAATCCCAAGTTATCACTATTCCGAAGTCCATAAAAGAGATGCGAATTATTGAAAATGCAGATGTTTTTGACTTTGAATTAACAGCAGAAGAAATGAAGAATATTGATGGATTAAATAAGGATGAACGCATTGGCTCTGACCCGGATGAAATGATGCGTGGGTTTACGGAGTAAAAATGGGGAATGGAAAAACAGCGAATGGTATATACTATTCGCTGTTTTCGTGATAATAAATTAATTTTAAAACTTGAACTATGGTTCATGTTAATAGAAAAAATGGTATAATTACATAGTTGGAAGAATTTTATACTCGATATCTACATACTATATTCAACTGCAAAGGGTGATCGAATGACAGAACAAACAGAACAGTTAATGGCAATTCAGCATCGTAAACTGCCCCTATCAAGGGTGATTCTTCGAATGGTAGGGATCACTTTAGGAGCCATATTAATGGCAACAGGGTTAGAAATATTCCTGGTACCTAACAATGTCATTGATGGCGGGATAACTGGTATTTCCATCATGATTTCATATCTTACTGGCTGGAAACTGGGGATCTTTCTCTTCCTGTTAAATATTCCTTTTGTTTTTTTAGGATATAAGCAGATGGGGAAGACCTTCGCACTTTCTACGATCTATGGCATTGTTGTTTTATCGACTTTTACGGCTGTATTTCAGCCCGTCCCGGCTTTTACCGATGATATTCTGCTTGCTACCGTGTTTGGCGGAATGATTGTAGGTATTGGTGTTGGACTTGTGATACGTAATGGCGGAGCATTGGATGGAACAGAGATATTGGCAATTGTTATTAATAATAAAGTTCCATTTTCTGTTGGACAAATTATCATGATTATGAATATTTTCATTTTAGGATCTGCTGGTTTTGTCTTTAGCTGGGACAGGGCCATGTATTCGTTGCTGGCCTATGTCATTGCTTCAAAAGCTATTGATGGAGTGGTTGCTGGATTAGAAGGTTCAAAATCAGTATGGATTATCAGTGATATGGCCGAAGAAATCGGAGATGCCGTTAATGCCCGTTTAGGACGGGGGGTAACCTATTTAAAAGGGGAAGGCGCATATACAGGAGATAATAAGAAAGTGATTTTTAGCATTATAACAAGGTTGGAAGAATCGAAACTGACAACCATTGTAGAGGAAATTGATCCAACTGCATTCCTTGCTATAGCTGAAATTTCTGAAGTGCGCGGGGGTCGTTTTAAAAAGAAAGGGATTCATTAATACAAGTGAAAAGGGGACTGTACTCTCTCAGTCCCCTTTTCGTTGGTATTAATGACTTGATTTGACATCATCAACATGTTTTACATGATGGTTATTTAGCCAAATGAAAACAACTGATAATAGGACAAAACCTGCACCTGTTAGGAATGGCACAGAAGGATTATAGATTTCTGCCAATTTACCGGCAAAAAACGGTGCTATTGCTCCGCCGATGAAACGAAGGAAGCTGTATGCGGCAGATGCAGTTGATCTTTCAACTGGCGCCGAATTCATTACTGCGGTCGTAATTAAGGTATTATTATTGCCAAGCAATGCCCCTGCAGCAATAACTGCTGCAATGATGACCCATTGTGTGGATGTCCATATTCCCATTGCCAGCAGAACCAAGGCAAAAAGAATCAGCATCGTACACATCGACTTAATGGTTCCAAACCGTTCTTGCAATTTAGGCGCCATAAAGACAGAAGTAATGGCTAATAAAATCCCCCAGCCGAGGAACACGAAACCTAAACCGTGCTCATCCAATCCCATGACAAATGGAGCGTAGGCAAGCAATGTAAAAAAGCCAAAGTTATACAGTGCTGCCGCTATCCCAAAAACTAATAATGATCTATGTTTAAGTGCTCGGAATGGATCTAATAATGAAGTTTTCGTTTGTTCCTTGTTTTCTTTGTCTGCCTTTGGCATCAGAAAAATAAGTCCAAAAAAGGCAATAACCATTAATGAAGCAACACCAAGAAACGGACCTCTCCATGACATTGCACCCAGCCAGCCTCCAAGCAGCGGTCCAACTGAAATACCAAGGCCAATTGCTGCTTCATATAAAATAATCGCTTTTGCTGCTCCGCTGTTTGAAAGGGACACAATCGCAGCTAAAGCAGTCGCCACAAATAAAGCATTGCCTAATCCCCAGCCGCCACGAAGACCGACTAATGTCCAAATGCCATTGGAAAAACCTCCTAATGCTGAAAAGACAGCAATAATCACAATTCCGCACATAAGCGTCCACTTAATCCCCAGTCTTGAGGAAATCATCCCGGTAATCAGCATGGCCACGGCCATTACCGCATTATAGCTTGTAAAAAGCAGAGTGACTTCACTGTGAGAGGCATGTAATTGTTCTGCAATTGCCGGTAAGATCGGGTCCACAAGCCCAAGGCCCATAAAGGCAATAATACATGCGAAAAAAACGGCCCATACTGATCTGGGCTGATTTAAAATACTAGAATGCTCAATTGTTAATTCAGTTGCTGCCTGTGATGATGATACAGACGGTGGTGTTGCTGCCATTTTCATTTCCCCTTCGCAAAAAAATTCTCCTCTATTTATAGGTTAAAGGAAGTTTTTAAAAGTATTTCTGATAACATCACCTCGGCTTATTATGCCGGCTAATACACCATTGCGTTCAACTGGTACTTTTTTTATTTGTCTTTTTCCCAAAAGTGCTGCAATGTTTTCAATAGATTCATCCCAGGAAACTTTGAATACCTTTCTTTTCGCAATCTCCAAAACGTTTAATTGGAGCAGCCGTTGTTCTCTTTCTTCAAAGCCTTCCTGATCCCCCTTAATAACAAAAGAATAGTAGAAATTATCTACTACACGATCTTCATGTTTCCCTATATACCGCATGATATCTCCATCACTGATAAAACCAACTATCTCATTTCTGTCATTTACCACTGGGAGTCCGCTTATTCTATACTCAATAAATTTTTCAATTACGGCTCTTACGGTATCACTTTCTTTCACTTTATGGACCCGGCTGATCATAATCTCGTGAGCTTGCATGCTAATCTCCTTTTAAAAGGTTTGGTTATAAATGGGATTAGTTGTATCATGAAACTACATATTTGTATTATACAACTAAATTTCTTGCCGTCAATAGTATTTACAATTTTTCCAAAATTATGCGAAAATGCGAAAGCAAAAAGGGATATGTTATGATATATTTTAGGAAATAATTAGGTGAGGAAGTTATATCTATGGATCAATCTTTAGAGGTCATCGAACTTGAATTGGCCGTTCTGATTCGCCGGATAACATCTTATTCCACTCATAAGAAAATCGGTAAATTAGACAGATCTGCCTATCTAATATTGCATCAAATAGCTGTAGGCGGTGCTGCAGGGGTTAAAACCTTGGCAGGGGAGTTCCAATTAGACATTTCCACTGTCAGCAGACAGGCAGCTGCTTTGGAACATAAAGGATACTTATACAAGATTCCCGACCCAACCGATGGAAGAGCGTACACATTTCAAATTACTGAATTGGGAATAAAGGAATTAAATGAGGATAAACAAGCCCGAATGAAAAGGGCGAAGGAAGTGACAAAGAATTGGACAGATGAAGAAAGAGAAACCTTTGGAACGCTTTTAAAAAAGTTTAATCAGGCTGCGATTGATGTTTAAAACGAAAAGGGAATTCTTAATGAAGAACTTCAAGCTGTCGAAAACCTTTGGATAGCGGTATTATGTTCAGATAAAATAAAAATTGCCGAGAAAACTACATTTTCTCGACATTCTAAAAGGGCGTTCTTTAGTGAAGTCCTTTTTGTTTTTATATACAGTTATTTTTTTTCCTTCTCTTTTTCTTTTGGCTGGTCGCGCAGTGTGCGATAAATCTGTGTATACAAACTGTTCTCCACAACATTTTCGAGAAAGAACGGGCCTATCAGCTCTAAATATTCTTCATCATCAAACATTTTTTTATTTTGGAGTTCCATTTCTGCTAATCCTTCATACGTAGAAATAAGGGCATATGTATGATCTTTCCCGGAAATGGGTGTTAGGATCTCAACCTTGTGGCTGTAATTCTCCATTCTAAACTTTTTAATTTCCCTTAAATTTTCAATTCCTTCTTTAAATTTATCCTGTTTGATCACAAAAGTTTGATAAACGATAACGGACACTTCGGCACCTCCAAATATTATACCAAACGCAATGATTTCAAGATAAATCCCATTATTGATATTATCTTAGAACCAATAATGGGATTTCATTTTTCTGCAATAGAATTATCTCATCTCTTCCCAATCGGTATAGAGGCCGCTTCCTTGACAGCTTGGACAATCGAAAGAATTAAAATAAGCAAATTCATTATAAGGATACACCGTATAGCCGCGGCCTTGGCAATCAGGACACTTTCCTTGGTCTTTCATATTGGACAGATGGTTTTGGTACCTTGTTTCTCTCCACTGATTAAATGAGTTGAGCAGTCCCATTTTTTCACCTCATTACACCATTTTACTTATTAGTATGGAAGAAATATGGAAGAAATATGCTTGGTATTAAAAGAAAATACTATTATGTAATAATATTTTTATGTGTGAAAAAGGCGATTGGTGAGTATTTTCATGATTCTGTTGCAATATAAAAAGGAATAACTTAAGAATGAAGGTGATCTTTTTTGGGAAAATGGAATGAACAAGCTGCACCTAATAACAACCTGCCGCCAAAAACACTCAAAACAGGAAAGTTTATTGATGGTCTGACGAATCCTGAATTTTCTGAAGAACTGTCCGACGGCGGCGAGCGCGATCAATACATTGAACGGCAAAAGAAGGACCTAAAAATGAAATAATTATGAAAAACTAGTGGCGGATGAAACGTTGTCACTAGTTTTTATTTTTGGCTGTTTTCGTAAACTATGTGGTTATGCCAAGAAAAGCGGTGGTTTATTCAATTTAGGAATAAGCGGACTCTGCGAAAAAGCTGGATTACAGGATAGCCCCCATGGAAGTAAAAATAAGCGGAAGTTTTCCCGTTATTTGCAAAATTAAGCTTAAATAGTAAAAAATAAGCGGAGTTTTTTCCGTTATTCAATGAAAAGCACCCAATTTTAGCAGTTTAAAATCAAATAAGGGAAATTCCTCCGTCTATTTCAGCTAATTAACATCCAATTTCCTAAATAAGGGGAATTTCTACCTCTATTTTTTGAACGAATCTTAAAAAGGGAGCAAAAAGTAACAATCTTTTAGAAAAGAGCCTTATTTTTACTAAAGCCTCTTTACAATAAGGAAATTCCAATGTAGAATTTCTATGTACCTAATAAATCTAGGTAGGTGAAAAAATGTTTAATCGCGAATTGGTGAAAGGGAGCACCTCATTAATTTTGCTTCAATTATTAAATGAGCGTGATATGTATGGCTACGAGCTGGTAAAAGAGCTTGAACATCGGAGTGACAATGACCTGAGTGTTAAGGAGGGAACCCTGTACCCTGCGCTTCATAAGCTTGAGAAACAGGAGTATATTGAATGTTATTGGCAGGAACAGGAAAAAGGACCGGCACGGAAATATTATAAAATTACGGATGCCGGAAAAGAATTACTTGGTGAGAAAACACGTGAATGGCAGGACTTTGTAAAGGTAATGAACAAGGTGATTGGGAGATCGAAACGTGGAACAGCAGAAGAATAGATTTTTAAACGAACTGGCTGCAGGTCTTGGCAAACATCCAGATAAAGAAAATATTCTTCGTGAATATGAAACACATATTGAAGAAATTCTGCTTGAATCCTTTGAATGTACCAGTGATGAAGATATTTGGAATTTAATGATTTCCCGCCTTGGGAATCCGAGTGAGATTGCAGGTTTGTGGCGGGAAGAACTATCGGTTACTCCAAGTAATATGAAGTGGCTTTTCATCTTGTTAAATTTGGTCCTTTTCTTAGGCGGCGGCAGCTTAACTTTGGTACATAATCTTTATCATTGGAACTGGCTGACAGTGCTTTGGAGCCGTCTTACTGCCATTCCTACGCTAATTGCTTTTGTCTATATGTTTTTTTGGGCACTGCTGGGTTATGAAATCGGCAAGGGATTTGGTCATGGCGGACGAAAATTGTTGAGAAAAACATTTTTACTATCGCTTGTTCCCAATTTGATCTTAATGATCTTGACGGTTTTTCAAATGATTCCACATTCATGGTTTGAACCATTATTAACGAAAGAATTTATCATTGCTTGTATCATTTTTACTATGTTTCTTTATCCAATCAGTCTTCTTGGCTATCGGTGGGGAAGGAAAGCTTCGATATAAGCACTTTTTTTTGCTTGTATACCTAGAAAAACTATATATATAGAAATTCTATCTAAAGGAGAGAATAAATAATGGATATTAAGTTGGGCAAAAGGGATTGGTTGTTTTTACTTGCATGTCTTTTATTAGGGATAATGTCGGAGGAATCCTTTTTTCGCGGTGAAATCGGTATTTCCTATATCCTATTTTTGATGTTTTTTTATGGCGTATTTTTTTTCCGATTTCGGAACTTTGGTTTTACCCATCAAAGAATGGGCTATCTTATCCTATGCGTTATTTGGCTGTTATCAGCCAGTTATTTTCTTAATGATAATATCCTTTTTCATGTGTTAAATATTTTGCTGATTCCTAGTTTAGTCATTTTTCATTTGGTGTTAGTGACAAGCCCCAAAAAAATGTTATGGACACAGCCGCCCTTCGTTACCTATTTAGTTTCAAGGATTATCGAGATGTTTAAATATTTGGCAGCATTTACGCGGAATGTATGCATAGGTCTAAATCGTGATGCGGACAAGGAAAAATTAGCAGTATGGAAAAAGATAGCGATTGGAATAGTGGTTGCTCTTCCAGTTTTGTTTATCGTCCTCACATTGCTTATGTCAGCAGATACCCAATTTGAACGAATTATTGGTGGTATACCAGGATGGTTTCGTGTCATTGATGCTGAAACGTTTACCCGTTTCATTATAGTTCTTCTTTATACACTTGCATTTTTCGGCTTCATGCAAGTACTCTTTCTTAGAAAAATGAAGGTAATAAAACAAGAATGGACCGGCATTTCGGTACACCTTGACGCTGTCATCGCCATTACAGTTTTGATACTGATTAATGCCGTATATGTTCTATTTACTATAGTACAATTTAAATATTTCTTAGGCGGCCAGCTTCAAGGAGATTATACATTTGCTGAATATGCAAGGAAGGGATTTTTTGAGCTTCTGTTTGTCACCGTGATTAATTTATCCATTTTAGTCACAGCATTAACATTTGTTCAATTTACTTCCAAAATGGTAAAATATTTGACTCAAGGATTGCTAACGTTATTGGTCATCGTCAGTTCGGTCATGTTATATTCTTCTTCATTAAGATTAAGTATGTATGAGGAAGCATATGGCTTTACGTTTACAAGGGTGCTTGCCCATGCTTTTATGATCTTTCTTACAGTCATTTTTACTTATACCTTGGTAAAGGTTTGGATAGAGAAACTGCGATTATTTCATTTTTACTTTATTGCTTTATTGCTTTTTTATAGTGTCATGACACTTATTGATGTGAATCAACTCGTGGTGGAAAAAAACATCTACCGCTATGAACAAACAGGGAAAATTGATGTGCATTATCTTAATAGCTTATCTTATTCAGGTGTACTGGGCTTGATTGAACTTTACGAAGGCAATAAAAATATTGTGGATTTACAAAAAGTTTTGCAAGACCGAAAAAATGAAGCCCTCGAATCTGACTATTCATGGCAGTCGTATAATGTAAAGCGGGAACAGGCGTTTAAAGCACTGCAAAAGCTGGATTTCAGCTTTGATACAGATCGATTGACAAATAAAAATGGTTGAAAAGGACAGGGCCAAATCGGCTCTGTCCTATCTAAAAAAACAAATTATAACTTTTGAAAGTCGTCGTTTACGTTTTGTTCATTAATCACCATTAAACATATCGAATAGTCCGCGGGCAATGCTGCCTTCATCTTTAGAACCGCCTCTAGAAGGGGCAGCGGCAAATACTCTGCTGGCCAGCCTGCTGAATGGAAGAGATTGAATCCAAACGGAGCCCGGCCCTCTAAGTGTTGCAAAGAATAATCCTTCACCGCCAAACAAAGCAGTTTTTACTCCTTTAACAAATTCAATATCGTATTGTACTGCTTTTGTCATCGCTACTAAACATCCAGTATCTACACGTAAGGATTGACCTGGGAGAAGATCCTTTTTCGTAATGGTGCCGCCTGCATGAACAAAAGCCATTCCATCGCCTTCAAGCTTTTGCATTATGAAGCCTTCGCCGCCAAAGAAACCGGTACCCAATTTTCGCTGAAAGTCGATTCCAACTTGAACACCTTTTGCAGCCGCAAGGAAGGCATCTTTTTGACAAACGATTTTTCCTTCCAGCTCGCTAAGATTTAGCGGAATAATCTTACCCGGGTATGGTGATGCAAATGAAACATGTCTTTTCCCGCTGCCGGTATTAGTGAAAGTGGTCATAAATAAACTTTCTCCAGTGAGGACCCGTTTTCCTGCACTAAAAAGCTTACCCATTAAGCCCCCGCCTCCGCTTGAACCATCTCCAAAAATGGTTTCCATATGGATATCATTGTCCATCATCATAAAGCTGCCAGCTTCGGCAATAACCGTTTCCTGTGGATCCAGTTCCACTTCCACAAACTGCATATCATCCCCATAAATCTTATAATCAATTTCGTGATTGTACATCACCATTTCCTCCACTCATAATTAAAATAAGCTTACAAACTTTATTTTAAAATAGGTAGGAAAAAAGTTCCATTAAAATCAGAAAAGCGCAAGCGCCTTCGAAATAAGTGCAGCCTGTTCCGAAGGTGAAGATCCTCTAAAATAGGGCAGCCTCGACTTCCAGCTGCGTATAGCTGTCGCTTTTCGCAAGTACTGATGAAAACTGGCTTGGAGCTGGACAATCCTCATAATGAATAAAAAAAAAGACGCCTGTTTGTACAGACGTCTTTTGCGTATTGTGGCGAAAAACCACACTCCACATAGTGTGTTCCATAAGGAATGTTTTTCGACTTACACAACTCAGCTCATCGCTTTGCTATTATAACATCATTAAAATAGAAAAGTAAAGTGAATAATTTTTGACAATATCCCTTGTATTTACTAATCTATTATTATATATTCAAATAATCAGATATACAAAAATAAGAAGATGAGAAGGGTGATTATGTTTACTGATCAAAGGTTCCATCGTTATTCTTTAAGCAGCGTACCAAAAGATCTAGTTTCGGGGCTAATTGTTGGAGTGATTGCAATTCCCCTGGGTATGGCATTTGCAATTGCTTCCGGAGTGAAGCCAGAGTATGGAATCTATACGACCATTGTTGCCGGGATTCTTATCTCCTTATTAGGCGGGTCAAAGTACCAGATTGGCGGTCCCACTGGTGCCTTTATTCCCATTTTGTTCGGGATTGTGATGACGTACGGGTATGAAAAGCTGCTGATTGCCGGTTTTATGGCGGGTGTTATTTTAGTTTTAATGGGGTTCTTAAAACTTGGATCACTAATAAAGTATATTCCTAGACCTGTTACAATCGGGTTTACTGCGGGGATTGCTTTAACTATTTTCGCTGGACAGATTGCGAGTTTTCTAGGTTTAGAGGGAATAAAAAGACACGAGGAATTTGTTAAGAACATCCAAGAAATCATCCTGCATTTAAATACAACTAATATTTATAGCGTTTTAACTGCTTTGATTTGTTTAGGGACCATCTTAATCACTCCTAAAATTACACCAAAAGTTCCTGGCCCCTTAATTGGACTCATCGTTTCAAGTCTTGCGGCAACATTGCTTTTTCCACATCAAACTGCAACGATTGGGACGGCTTATGGTGAGATTCCAAGCACTTTGCCGAAACTGCATATTCCTGATATTAGTATGGGAGTAATAGTAGAGTTGATTAAACCAGCCTTTATTATTGCCATGCTTGGCGGGATAGAGTCTTTGCTTTCTGCAGTTGTAGCTGATGGGATGACGAACAGCCGCCACAATAGTAATAAGGAACTGTTTGGCCAGGGAATAGCCAACATGGTTACTCCATTATTTGGCGGCATCCCTGCAACAGGTGCACTTGCTCGGACTGCCACGAATATCAAAAATGGCGCTGTTTCACCATTGTCAGGTATGATCCATGGTGTAGTGGTATTGCTTGTATTGGTATTTTTTGCCCAATATGCATCCTATATTCCTCTCGCTAGTATGGCACCCATATTGATGGTGGTTGCCTGGAATATGAGTGAGCAAAAGGTTTTTACCCATATTTTAAAGACAAAATCAACGGATACCCTTGTATTAGTTGTCACATTTTTATTGACTATTTTTGTAAACTTGACAACTGCTGTAGAGGTTGGGCTGGTTATGTCAGCCGTCCTGTTTGTCAAACGAATGAGCGATATCATGATTACGGCCAAAGCATTGCCAAATTACAATGCAAAAGGGAAAAAAGTAGAGACAGGCATGGTTTCAGATACCCATGATTGTCCGCAAATTAGTATTTTTAATGTGGAAGGCCCATTATTCTTTGGCGCCGCTCTAACGTTTGAGGAAACCATTATGAATACCATTCACTATAAGCCTAAAATTCTTTTGCTTCGCATGGGCCGGGTTCCATTTATAGACACAACAGGGGAGGCAAATTTATCAAGGATTGTTCACCATTTTTCGAAAAATGGTATAGTAATACTATCGGGTTTAAATCCTCAGCCGGAAACAGTTCTTAAGAAAACGGGTTTATATGATGTTATTGGTAAGGAACATATCTTTGGTCATACAGGTGAAGCTATACAATTTGCACTAGGGGAGATCAACAAAAATAAATGCCTTGGCTGCAAGCATTTCGCTTTTAAGGAATGCCATGCTTTATCTGGTATTGAAGAAGAAGGCAGCAAGAAAAAGCATAGGGCTCTTGTAACTGATGCAAAGGAGTTGGTACATTGAACTTGGAAATGCAGCAATTTAAAGCGGATTTTTTCAAAGCACTCGCACATCCGTTAAGAATCCGCATCTTAGAGGTCCTTGCTGAAGGGGATCAAAGTGTAAATGAAATTCAGACCCTGATTGGCAGTGAAGGATCCGCAGTTTCTCAGCAGCTGCAAGTACTGAGGGCAAAAAATATCGTTTCCGGTACAAAAGATGGGAACAAAGTGATTTATACCCTAAAAGATCCGATGATTATTGAACTTTTAGCGGTGGCAAAACAAATTTTTAATAATCATCTTGTTGATACTCTTACCATACTAGATAAATTTAAAGAAGATGAAGATGTTCCAGTATCGCCGAAGAATTAATTTTCTTCGGTTTTTTAGTATTTGAAGCTGGTTAGGAATACGCTGATAAAATGGTGAAATTGGCTAATAAACGGCCATGGTTCGCTAATAGAAAGTCTTTTTTCGCTAACAAAGCGGTTTACTTTTTGAGGATTCGCGGAAATAACGGAGGATCTGGGCGGAAATGCCATGGAAAGCCGCGGAATATTGGAAAAAACTCGCGGAATTACGCCTGAAAACCGCGGAATCACTTCCAAAAGTCGCGGAATCAGCATCCCTTTTAAGGTGAAAAAGCTAGCCAAATCCGAGGTAACCTCAATTCGAATTTCATTTAAAGAGAAAAAAGCCAAAAAACTTTTCGATGGTTTTCGACAACAGTCTTTTGTACCTAAGATTCAAAAAACAATAAAGCGCTTTCGTATCAAGCGTGATTTAATGGTCATCTCTTGATGGACCTGGGTTTATACGGCTGTTTTGGCAGAATGATGTCAGTTTGTGTCGCCTGCTCTACCTTGACATTACGGCATAAAAATGTTAAATTTTAATCAGCCGTTACACGTTATTAGATTTATGTTCAAAGTACTAACCCATGTTTGGATAAAGTAATGAAAAGTAAAACTAGGTACGTTGTAATTTGGTGAATTTTACACATGGCTATAGATAGCCAATAGGAGGATTTTTTTTCATGAAAAACGGTAAGGTTAAATGGTTTAACTCAGAAAAAGGTTTCGGATTCATCGAAGGAGAAGACGGTAACGACGTATTCGTTCATTACTCAGCAATCCAAACTGAAGGTTTCAAAACTTTAGAAGAAGGTCAAGAAGTTTCTTTCGAAGTTGTTGAAGGAGCTCGTGGACCACAAGCAGCTAACGTAACTAAGAAGTAATTTCCTATACAGATAACAACAGTCCGGTATATTTGCCGGGCTGTTTTTTGTTGTTCAAAAAAATCCTCATCAATTACCAACGCTTTTACAAATTATTATTTGTTATAATAGATATATTCGTATTTTATCAAAAAACAGGGTGATATGATGAAATTTATCCATACAGCCGATTGGCATTTAGGAAAGCTGGTTCATGGTGTTTACATGACCGAAAATCAGCGGGAAGTGTTGAATCAATTTGTTGAAGTCGTTCGCGAGGAAGAGCCGGATGCTGTAATCATTGCAGGTGACCTTTATGACCGATCCGTGCCGCCGACGGATGCGGTTGAACTGCTTGATGAGATGTTATTTAAAATCAATGTTGAATTAAAAATACCAATTGTGGCAATTGCCGGAAACCATGATAGTGCTGAACGTCTATCATTTGGCAGTTCATGGTATAAGCACAGTCAATTCTATTTAGCTGGTAAACTATCAAATCATTTCGAGCCTGTCCGCATCAATGGCGTAAACTTTTACCTGCTTCCATATGCAGAGCCTGGCGTTGTTCGTCAGCTTTTAGAGGATGACTCGATTCATTCCCATCAGGATGCGATGAAAGCGATGATTGGAAAAATAGAAGAAACGATTCACCCCAATGAACCCAATGTTCTTGTTGGACATGCCTTCGTATTAGGGGGACAGACTTCTGATTCAGAACGTATATTATCTGTCGGCGGGTCAGGCTGTGTGGGTGTTGAATTGTTTGAACCTTTTTCTTATACCGCGCTCGGTCATCTTCACAGTCCTGATGCAATCCATCATGATAAAGTGAAATATTCAGGTTCACTATTAAAATATTCATTTTCAGAGTCGAAGCAGAAGAAATCCATTTCTATCATTGAGATGGATGAAAAAGGTAATTTTACCCACCGCTATCGTTCTCTTCATCCGGCACATGACATGCGGGAGATAGAAGGGTATATGGAACAGCTGCTGGATCCGCAATTTTATGAAAAGGAAAAAACGGATGATTATCTGAAAATTACATTGCTGGATGAAGGAGCTTTAATCGATCCTATTAATAAATTACGGCAAGTATACCCGAATGTACTTCATCTTGAGCGCAAAATAGATCTGACGGATATGAAAAAGAAACAAACGATTAGTGGTGCCCGCAGTGAGAAAAAATCAGAGATAGAGTTGTTCGAACAATTTTATACGGAAATGACCACCTCTGAATTTACAGATGACAAAAAAGCAGTTATGACTGAAATCTTTGAAAAGGTCCTCAGAGGGGAGGCTTTAGTCAAATGAAACCGTTGAAACTAACCATGCAGGCCTTTGGCCCGTACGCTGAAACCGAATGTATTGATTTCACAAAGCTGGGTAATCGGACAATGTTTGTCATTTCGGGCAAAACGGGTTCCGGAAAGACGACCATTTTTGATGCGATTAGCTATGCGATTTACGGAAAAGCGAGCGGTGAAGATCGGAATGGCCCTGAACTTCGCAGCCAATTTGCCAGTGATGATTTAATAACCGAGGTTTCGCTTGATTTCTCCTTAAGAAATAAAGTCTACTCCATCACTAGGTCCCCCCAGCAGCAAAAAAGGAAAGAAAAAGGTGATGGATATACAACCGTTGGGGCAAAAGCGCAAATTTACAGCTGGAGTCCAGATGGAGAAAGAAAGCTATTAGCATCAAAAATCACGGATGTTGAGGAAAAGATAAAAGAAATTATGTTAATTGATGCTAATCAGTTCCGCCAAATTTTAATGATTCCGCAAGGCGAATTCCGCAAATTATTAACATCTGACAGTAAAGACAAAGAGGTAATTTTACAAAGATTATTCCATACACAGCTTTATAAAATGGTAGAAGATAAATTGAAAGAAGAATCCACAGAGCTTAAAAAATCTGTAGAGGCCCAAATACAGGCGAGAGGCGAAGCATTGCGCAGGATAAAGGCCGAGTCATGCGATGAGCTACGTGAATATGTTGAAGCCGGAAGCGAAAATGACACGATAATCATGCCTCTTCTTTTAGAGGAGATTAAGGGACTTGCAGAACTGCTGGGAAAATTAGATCTTCAATTGAACGAACAGATTAAATCTCAGGATAAGCTGAAAAACCAGATTTTTGAAGCGGAAACCATCCTTAAACAGTTAAAAACACGAGATGGATTAAAAGAACAAAAGGCACAGTTGGAATCCCAAAAAGAACTGTTTGCTGAGAAAGAGCAGCAGATTCAGCGGGCGCAAAAAGCGGAACTTTTAGCAAAACAAGAAGAACTCTGCCATCGGTTGAAACGGGAGACAGACAATGCGGGGCAAAATATTCAAACAATCAAAGCCGGGATTGAAAAATTAAATGGACTTGCCATGGAGTATGACAAGCTGCTGCAAAAAGAGCAGGAACGTGAAGGAGAACGGCAAAAAACCGTTGAAGAAATAAATCGTTTAGACAGTATGAAGGCTGATGTTTATTCCTTTGCCTCGCTGATGAAGGAAACGGCTGTGATAGAAACTACCTTGCAAACAGCTAAAAATAGACATTCTTTATCTGAACAAAATCTTGAGAAAATGGAGCAAAAGCTTGTTTTTCTTAAAGAGCAAAGGACGAAGATTGAAAAAGGCCAGCTTATTTTTGTTGAGAATGAAAGAAAGATTGAAAAGCTTCAAGCAGAACAAGATCGTTTAGAAAAATTAGAACAAGTCCAGGCGCGCTATCAGAATGCAAAGCAAAATCTAGTAAAAAGCTCCCAGCGCTTCGAAAATACTTTAGCAGGACTAACAGATGCAAAAGCTCTTGTAGAAGAACTAGAACAAAAATGGCTTCATGGCCAGGCGGCACTTTTAGCAGCAAAGCTGCATGATGGAGAGGCTTGTCCAGTCTGCGGTTCGGAACACCACCCATCACCAGCCGGGCATCTGGGTGAACATATTCCAAATGAAGAAGATTTGAAGGCGGCCAAGGCGCAGGGAGCAAAATGGGAAAAAGAAAAATCGGCGGATGAGGCAAATCTATATCAGTGCCAATCTATTGAAAAAACACAAAGGGAATCATTAGAAGAAATATTGACAGAAATTCGGACAAATCGTGCTGATTTTTCAGAAGCAGATATGAATGTGGTTAAAATGGAAGTTTCATCGGCTAAAAATGATCTCATTCAGGCTCAAAGGAAATTAAAAGAACAAATAGAAAAGCTTGACATGCTTTCAAATGAAATTGAAAAAGGCGAAACTGAAAAACTAAGTTTGCAAAAGCTCATTCAGCAATTGGCAGGAAATGTGACAGATCTAACCGTTCAATATACCGAGAAAAAAACGCACCTTACCCGAATGATGGACTTAATACCAGAAAATCTGCGTTCCGAATCCGTTTATGAACAAACACTTACCGGATTAAAGGATCACCATTCACAGATGGTAAGACAACTGGAGGATGCCGAGAAACGTGTCCAAGCCGTGAAAGAAAAACTTGCGGCTGAATCGGCAAGACTAACTGACGCGGAAAACTTTTTCACTGCTAAACAGCGGGAATTGCAAGCTGAGCGGGAGCTGTTTAAGCAAAAATTATCTGAACAAGGTTTTGAAAACTATACCATTTATCACAACTCGAAGTTAGCTGAAGCGGATCTTAAGAAACTTGAGTTGGAAATCCGAAACTACCGTGAAGAATTACGCTCGGTTTCCGACCGCCATGCCGAACTGACTGAAATGTTAAAAGACGTGAAAGCACCCGATATGGAGAGTTTAAATACAGAACTTACGAAACTCAGCACTGAAATTGATCAATTAAATACTCGAAAAACTGATCTATTTGTTAAAAAGCGTGATAATGAAGAAATTTACCAGCGGATTACCAAATTGAATGAAACCATGAAAGAGCTGGAGGAACGCTATAAATTAATCGGTCATTTATATGATATTACAAAAGGGCAGAATAGCCTCCGGATCACATTTGAACGTTATGTACTTGCTGCCTTTTTGGATGATATTTTACGAGAAGCGAATGTACGGCTTCGAAAAATGACATCCGGACGCTTCCAGCTGCTGCGTAAAACGGACAGGGCTAAAGGGAATGCTCAAAGCGGTTTGGAGCTTCTGGTGTTTGACCAATATACAGGACAGGAGCGGCATGTGAAGACATTATCCGGCGGTGAAAGCTTTAAGGCATCTCTATCCTTAGCACTCGGTCTGGCGGATGTGGTGCAAAGCTATGCAGGCGGTGTTTCATTGGAAACCATGTTCATTGATGAAGGCTTTGGAACACTGGACCCCGAGTCACTGGATCAGGCGATTGAAGCGTTGATGGACATTCAAAACAGCGGACGGCTGGTAGGCATCATCTCCCACGTACCAGAGTTAAAGGAACGAATTGATGCAAGGCTCGAAGTTATTGCCGGACAAACCGGAAGCCGTACGGAATTTGTGTTTACGAATTAAGAGGAGAGCGGGGACTTTATTATGGTCTCCGCTTTTTTTTGGGCGAGATTTCCGGTGTAGTTGAGGGTTCTTAAAATAGGTGGACTGCTTGGAAGTTAACGGATTGAGGGGTTTTGACTGATGCGCCCGAGGGGTTCAAAAAGGGGAAGGTAATGGTGAAAATAAAGGGTTGATTCTGCCCGTGAAGGTAAAAAGAAAGAAGGGGGTGACGGTAAAAAAAAGAGTTGATTTTGCCCGTGAAGGTAGAAAGAAGAGGGCGACGGTAAAAAAAAAGGGTTGATTCTGCCCGTGAAGGTAGAAAGAAGAGGGGGACGGTAAAAAAAAGGGTTGATTTTGCCCGTGAAGGTAAAAAGAAGAGGGTGACGGTAAAAAAGACGGGTTGATTTTGCCCGTGAAGGTAGAAAGGAGAGAATGACGGTAAAATAGACGGGTTGATTCTGCCCGGGGGGGTAGAAAGAAGAGGGTGACGGTAAAAAAAAAGGGTTGATTCTGCCCGTGAAGGTAGAAAGAAGAGGGTGACGGTAAAAAAAAAGAGTTGATTCTGCCCGTGAAGGTAGAAAGAAGAGGGTGACGGTAAAAAAAAAGGGTTGATATTGCCTGGGAGGATAGGAAGAGGAGATAGACGGTAAAAAAGAAGGTCTGATTTTGCCCGTGAAGGTAGAAAGGAGAGGATGACGGTAAAAAAAAAGGGTTGATTCTGCCCGAAGAGGTTAGGAAAAGGAGATAGACGGTAAAAAAGAAGGTCTGAATTTTGCTAAAGGAGCAGGGTCCGGAAAACTGTTACATAGAAAAGGAATAAATGATATAATCCCCATTTACCAACTTTTAAGTCTTTAAAAATGGTATAATTTGGTCTAAATACAAAGATAATGAAGGGGGAACCAGATGAAAAGCTTTTTTCGGAATGCTTTCAAAGTATCGATGACTTCTTTATTTGTGACCATTGGGATGACAATTTTATTGTTTGGACTGCTGCAATTATCGGGTGTTGAAAATCGTCTTCTTTATAACATGATCAAAGTTTATATTGCGATTGCTTTGCCCGTGTTAACCCTTTGTCCGATAGTGGGGTTTATTTATTCATTTTATATTAAAGGTAAACGAAAAATTCTCCTCATACTATTGCATTTAGCTGCCGCATGTACAATCTCCGTATTTGCTTTTGCTGCCTTTATGTTTCGATATTTTGTTTCTTTTGCCCCTTAGATTAAACAAAGGAGAATTTTGATGACGGAAAAAGAAAAAATGTTAAATGGTGAACTATATGATCCTGCAGATCAGGAATTAGTTAAAACCCGTGAAAATGCAAGAAGGTTAACTAGATTTTACAATCAAACTCTAGAAACTGAATACGAAGAAAGAACGAAAATTTTAAAGGAACTATTCGGTTCTACCGGAGAAAAAATCTTCATCGAGCCTAATTTTCGATGCGACTATGGGAGCAATATTCATGTAGGCGAGAGTTTTTACGCCAATTTTGATTGTGTTTTACTAGATGTATGCAAAATTCAAATAGGAGACAATTGTCTTCTTGCTCCCGGTGTTCATATTTATACAGCTGCCCATTCTCTAGACCCAATTGAACGAAATTCCGGGGTTGAATTTGGAAAGCCGGTTACGATTGGAGATAACGTCTGGATCGGGGGAAGGGCTGTTATTAACCCCGGTGTGAAAATTGGAAATAATGTTGTCATCGCCTCCGGAGCAGTTGTCACAAAAGATGTACCTGATGGTGCTGTAATAGCCGGAACTCCCGCGGAAATCATAAAATATGTTGAGTTTTCTTAAGACATACTGAATACCTGCCTTTAACTTGAAGAAACTATTCTTAAACGTGGTTAAAGGTGGAAAAACTTTGCGAAAAATACTCATTTTCATTTTCCTATTTCATTTTATGGCTTTGCCTCTTACGGTGCATGCTGAACTGCCAAGATTATCTGCTGAGTGCCTTAAAAAAATGAATATCCGCAATGAGCAATACGAACAATCGGTGATTAAAGACATCATGAAGACATTAAATTTAGATATGAATAACAATCGTTTCTTGGAAATAAAAGAAAAAAGTTTGGAAGCTGCACACCTCATTTATGGCGGAAAAGAAAAAGATCCATATTATCATTCACTTCACAAACAATTTATGGTTGCCTCGAGAGGGAGGCCAAGGCTGTTTATTAAACATGGGGAAGCTTATGTTTTATACCGCAAACCTGATGATACAAATGTAGCCGTATATTTAAAACTTGCTGATTCCAAGTGGGAAGTAAAAAATACGAAAATCAAAAAAGGGAATCATGTTAGATATAAAATCCTGAAATGTGAAAGCGAATATCTGAAAAAAAAGAATGAATATCAAAATGTTAAATGATGTATGGAGGAATAAGATGTCTGATTTTTGCCCTGTCCTTTGGCCGGAAGAACCGGCTCCAGCGGGACTGTTACATTGCAGTGAATGTGGTTTAGATAAGCAAGGGTCAAGAATGATTTGGGGAGAAGGGAACCCAAAAGCTCCCATCATGATTATTCTTGATAATCCTGGTGCCCGTGAAGACCGCGGAGGCAGCCCAATGGTTTGCGGGACTAGGCAGACACTGCAGAAGGCAGCCCATCATGCGGGGCTGACAATGGAAGATTTATATGTAACTTTTATTTTAAAAAGAAAACCTGTCAGGGCATATGATAAGGAGCGCGTCAGGCATATTTGTATGGGACACCTGAAACAGCAGCTGAAAGAAAAGCAGCCAAAACTGATTTTTTGCTTAGGAAATGTATCTGTCCAATCCTTTTTTGAAAATCCTGAAGCAGAGGTAAAGTCGCTTCGCGGAAACGTTTACGAAGTACAGGGCTTTCCAACCATTGTGGGATATCATCCTTTGGCTGTCAGAAGACGCCCAAATCTTTGGCCTATTTTTACCGAGGATTGGACACTGCTTGCCGACAATTACAAAAAATTAAATCAATAATAGTGGACTTTGCTCGTTTTTTTGTTGTTATGGGATGGAGATTTTTTGTACAATGGAAAAAATATATACGGAAAGGATCTTACTGGATGACAACCATTTGTATCGTACGGCATGGGGAAACGGATTGGAACTTGGCAGGAAAGTTACAGGGGAGCACAGATATACCGTTAAATGAAAAGGGAATCCAGCAGGCAAAAGAAAGCGGCCAATATCTTAAAAATTCTAATTGGGAAGTTATCATTACAAGTCCATTAAAAAGAGCTAAACGTACTGCTGAAATTATCAATGAAAGTTTAAATATCCCGCTTGTCGTAATGGAGGAATTTAAAGAGAAATATTTTGGGGATGCAGAGGGGATGACATTCGAGGAAAGACGCAGGGCCTTCCCGGATTATCAATACCCAAATGAGGAAGATCAATCTCACTTTATGAACAGGCTGATGGCAGGACTCGAAAAAATTAATCAAAATTATAAAGATAAGAGAGTGCTGCTGGTCGCACATGGTGCAGTGATAGGTTCGCTTCTCGCACAATTATCGAATGGTGAATTAGGACGAGGCAAGATCAAAATCCAAAATGCCTGTATGAACGAAATTCAATTTTGTGAAGACTGCTGGGAAATAAAATCGTATAACCAGATATCCCATCTTACTTAAGCAACACAAGGTGAGAGACTGTGATCATTAAAAAACTAGAATTACAAAATAACAGTTTAGTAAGGGAATTATTTGAACTGCAAAAAGCTTCTTATCTTGTGGAAGCAAACCTGATCCATTTTTTCGAAATTCCACCTCTAGTTGAAACCATTGATGATTTAAGAAATTGTGAAGAAACTTTCTTTGGATATTTTGAAGACGATATTTTAGCAGGTGCTATCTCTTTTACTATTGAAGGAGAAGAAATGAAGATTTGCCGTTTGGTCGTGCATCCCAAGCATTTTAAAAAAGGAATTGCCCAGAAGCTTTTAGCTATAATCGAAGAAAATGATCCTAAAATAACAGTATATAAAGTATCCACTGGGAAAGATAATCTGCCAGCAAAGAATTTGTATCTAAAAAATGGTTACCGGTTAATCAATGAAGTTGAAGCAGCACCAGGATTATTTCTAAGTAATTTTAAAAAAAGCCGAAGTCCAGCTCTTTAAAAAGGCTGAACCTCGGCTTTTCTTATCCCATCAATGTTTGAATGACAAGCCATACATTTAATCCTAAAATAATGACGGCAAACAGGGTGGAACATATGGTGGTTATCCGTTTGTTGGTCAGTACGCCCATTAGCTCTTTCTTTTGTGTAAAGTAAATCAAGGCAATAATAGGGAACGGAAGCACTATGCTTAGGACCACCTGACTGACCACGAGTGTCATCGTTGGGTCTAAACCAATGGCGACAATAATGACACTTGGCAGCATGGTAATAACACGCCGGGCCCAGACAGGGATGGTAAAGCCGACAAAGCCTTGCATAATGACCTGGCCTGCCATTGTCCCGACAACAGAACTGGATAGTCCTGAGGCCAGCAGGGAAATCAAGAATACACTTGCTGCTGCAGAACCAAGCAGTGGTGTAAGTGTATGATAGGCTGTTGTTAAATCCGCAATATCACTTTGTCCAGATGAATGAAATACAGATGCTGCCATAAACATCATCGCCATATTTACAAAACCTGCAAGTGTCATGGCAATCAAAATTTCAATCGTGCTGTACCTTTGTATTTTTATTTTTTCCAAATCGTTACGCGGGATAATTCGTTTTTGTGTCAAACTTGAATGTAAATAGATGGCATGAGGCATAACCGTTGCCCCGATGACACCCACGGCCAGCATAATGCTTTCTTTGCCGCCAAGCCATGGCACCACACTGTGATAGGCAATCTGTCCGAAATCTGGTTTTGAAAATATGGTTTCAACCAAATAACATAAACCAATCAGCATTGCAAAACTTGCAATAAACTTTTCCAAGGGACGGAAACCGAATTTTTCCAGCATTAAAATAAAGTATGTTACAATACCGACAATAAAAACGGCATAAAGCATAGGGATTCCAGCTAATAAATTTAATGCAAGCGTCGCTCCTATAAATTCAGCGAGATCAGTTGCCATCGCCGCTAATTCGGATACGACCCACATGATGATGACCAGCCATTTTGGCATATATTCCCGGCAAATCTCCGGCAGATTTTTTCCTGTTGCAATTCCTAGTTTTCCTGACATGTTTTGTAGGAGCAGTGCCATTAAATTGGCTAAAACGATTACCCATAACATTTTATAACCAAAGCTGGCTCCGCTTTGTATGTTAGTTGCGAAATTTCCTGGATCTACATAGGCAATGGAGGCAATAAACGCTGGTCCGATAAACGGAAGCAATGCACGGATGCCTTTTACTTTTCCATCAATGGCATCCCGAGCGGCTGAAACGGTTCGTTGCTCTGCAGCCTGAGCCTTTTCAACAGCCAGTGAATTTATGTTGCTCATAAGATACCATCCTTTCGTTCTTTCGTGTACACAAAGTTTGTTCGTGTATCAACAAAAGTTTCCTTAGTGCAAATTTATATATATAGTATAATCCATTTGTGAAAAATTGTGAACGATTTTGTTTTGAATTGGAAGCCTAAAAACGGTTCTCTTGAACTATCCATTTATAAAAGATACAGTTAAAGAAGAAGACCATATAGTTTAAACTTCATCAGCAGGTGAGATCGATTCACCGCTGATTGTTAGTTGAACCAATCGGGCAAATGCGGCAGTTACGTTACCCCGCTTATACTTCCTGCTAACGCTAAAAGTTAAGCGGGGTCTGACTGCCCGTTAATGCGGGATAAAGAGGTGGCAGGATTGGAAAAACGATTTTTTACCATAGGCATGGCGGGGCATATTGACCATGGGAAGACTTCCCTTACAAAAGCATTGACAAATGTTGATACAGACCGACTAAAAGAAGAAAAAGAACGACAAATCTCAATCGAGCTGGGATTTGCTCCATTATATGAAGACCAAGAAATTCAAATCTCTGTCATTGATGTTCCAGGGCATGAGCGTTTTATCCGGCAGATGATTGCCGGTGTTGCCGGCATTGACCTGGTTGTTCTCGTTGTAGCAGCTGATGAAGGCGTAATGCCGCAAACAAGAGAACATTTGGAGATTTTAAAATTCTTAGGGATAAAAAATGGCATTGTGGCCATTACAAAAATTGACCGTGTAGATGAAGAATTCATTGAACTGGTCAAAGACGATATTTTAGCGGAATTATCAGGAAGTGTCTTTGAAGGTGCACCATTTATTCTTGTTGACAGCCTGTCCAGAAAAGGAATTGAACAATTAAAAGAACTTATCATAAAGACGCTGAAAGAACAAGAAATGCGGGATACGAAGGGTCCGTTTAGGATGCCGATTGATCAGGTTTTTACAGTGAAAGGCCAAGGGACCGTTGTCCGGGGAACCGTCTATGAAGGGACGATAGAGGAAGGTCAGATACTAAAAATTATGCCAGAGGGTCTAGATGCCAGAGTCCGGCAGATTCAAGTTCATCATAAATCTGCAGGTAAAGCCTATGCAGGACAGCGTGCTGCCTTAAACCTTTCTGGTGTTTCCAAAGAGGATCTGGAGCGCGGGGATGTAGTCGTTTCCTCAGAACATTTCATTGTGACGAAAACGATTGATGTGGCAATCAGAGTGGTGGAGGAACTCGAACATTTAATCAAGCAAAGAATGCCGATAAAACTGCATATCGGAACAACAGAGGTCATGGGGAGAATTGTATTCTTTGACCGGAATGAAATAAAAAAAGAAAATGGGGAAATTTTATGCCAGCTGAGACTGGAGGAAGAAATTGTTACAAAAAGGGGAGACCGCTTTATTTTACGAAGGCCAAGTCCGCAGGAAACTATTGGGGGAGGCTGGGTGATTGATCCAAGAGGGCAAAAATACCGTTTTGGCAATCACACGATTGAAGAGCTGGAAAAGAAGAAGGAAGGCTCGCCCAAGGAAAGAATTACGGCTGCTTTAATGGAAGCGAAAAGCCTGCCGTTTAGTGAGTTAATGAAACAGACAGCCCTGGAAGAACAGGTATTGTCAGAGCAGCTGAAAGAAAAGGAATTTGTTTTATTCAATGGAAAAGAGTATACACTTTCCGTTCTCATTGATTCAATTGAAGAGGATATCATTGATTACCTCCAGGAGTTTCACCATGAAACCCCTATGAAGCTTGGGGTAAACAAAGCGGAGCTCATGCAGACCATGCAAAAAAAGGTTCCTAAAAACCTTTTGGATTTTGTCATTGAGATTGGGATTACGAATCAAGTACTGAAACGAAAGGAACAATTTGTATTTCTTGCTGATTTTAATCCGCATGTCCCGAAAAACTGGGCAAAGCGGACGGAAAATATGCTGGACGAGTTAAAAAAGGATGAATTAAAAGTTCGCTATTTAAAAGATTATTTTTCTGCAGCAGGCATACCGGCTTCTATAGAAATAGATGTAAAACGATTTCTTGAACATCAGGGTCTTATTGTGATGCTGGATGAACAATTTGCCTATTATGGTGCTGTTTTTAATGAAGCAGTGGACAAATTGAAGCGTAACACGGGTCTTGAGTTTGAGGTGGGGGAAGCAAAAGAGATACTGGGTCTCTCCCGTAAATATATGATTCCATTTTTGGAAAAATTGGATGCTTCAGGTTTAACCAAAAGGATTGAAAACAAACGGGTGTGGAAATAAAAGGAAAAGCCTCCTAACTTGGAGGCTTTTCCTTTTTAGGATAAAAACTCAGCCGGGTTTAGTCCCAATTCATGACAGATATCAATCACCGTTTGTTTTTCATTTTGATCAAATGTCCCGTCAGCATAGCCGATTGCAATGCAATAACGGGCAACAAGGCGGGGGATTTCAGGCTTGGTTCTAATTTTTCCTAGTGCACGGAAGGCCTCTGCACGTCCGATTACTCGATCATTTTCTATCCGTGACACATACAGGTTGAATCGTTGAATCACCTTATTGGTGTCAAACACACGTAATTCTTCACTTTGGTGGACAAACTCCATCATTTTTTGCCGTTCTGAAGCATCTAAATATCCGTCTGCCATGGCCACTAAGGCACAGGAAGCCACCACTGCATCAAGGACATCCTGACTCTTATACCGGTGAAATAAATCCTGGGCTTTCCTTTTTTGATTATTGGCCCATTCGGCATAGTCTGTTTGAGAAGGGGACCAAGTGCTGCCACAGTTATTACAAGTAAACTTTAACTGATTTTGCCCGATGAAGCCGCCAAGCAGTCCAACAGGTCCGAGAATTAACCCGCCAATTGCGGCCTTTCCCAGTCCAAATCCCTTTTTCCCTGTACGTACATTTGCCGAATGACAGCTTGGGCAGGTAATTTCATCCTCGCCATATGTACGATTCGTATTCGAACCAGAAGGGATAGTTTGAGCCGGATAACCAAAGAAAGGCTGCTGATTTGAAGGCTGGTTATGCTGGCTTTGCTGGTAAGGATCATAAGCTCTTTGAGTTTGCTGGTAAGCATTATTGGTAATCGGCTGCTGCGGGTTGGAATAATTCATCCCAGTATTCTGTTGATAATTGGATGGTTGATTTTGCTGATAAGACGGCGGTGGTGTTGGTGTGCTTGCCGGTGGATCGTCGACTGTCACCCCGAAATTATAGCACAAGGCTGCCAGCCCCCCTTGAAATCCGCTGCCAATCGCATTAAATTTCCATTCTCCATTATGCCGGTAGATTTCAGCCGCAACGATTGCAGTTTCAACCGTAAAGTCCATTCCAAGATTGTAGCGTAAAAGTTCCTCATTTGTTTGCTCATTAAAGATTCGTACATAGGAATCAGATACTTGTCCAAAATTTTGCCGCTTGGCTTGAGCATCGTGAATCGTAATGGTAAAGGCAATCCGGTGAATGTGGGATGGAACATTGCCAAGGTTAATCCGGATCTGTTCCGCATCCTGAATTCCCGAACCAATGCGGTTATCGCCGCTATAAACAATCGAACCGCTGCCTCCTGAAGGATTATTATAAAAAACAAAATCCTGATCGCTTTGAACTTTACCGTTTGGGCCTAATAAAAATGCAGAAGCATCTAAATCGTAATTGGCCCCTAGATTACTGTTCCAGCCAAGACCGACAGCAACATGTTGTAGCCCTGGATGTGCCTTTGTCAGGTCTACCTTTTGCCCTTTACTAAGAGTAACACCCATTATTTTTCTCTCCTTTCAGTTATTCCTATTATAAGGTAAAATTCCGATTTTTCCCTATACTCCATTGATGGTTTGTCTCGTTGTACTAACTATATTACCGTTGCTTTCGCACTTGTTAAAGAGCTAGAACAAAACCGGTTGGAGTGGCTTAACAAATCTTTGGTTTCGCATCGGTCAGTTTCACCATTTTTCAAAAATCGGACCTTTATGGGCAGCTGACCGCCCGCCCAGCTTCTTTGTTAACTTATCATCTTGAGGCGGAAGTCTTACCAGCCGTTAAGACGGAATAATTACGTTGATGGTACAAGGTGAAATTTTAAATGGCTCTTTAAATATGTACGGCAGGATGGCAAAAAAGTTTCATTTATTTTCATTACATTATTCTGATTGAAATATCCAGAGTCTTCATAATATAGAGTAATAGTGGAGGGAGGCACCGTGATGAAAGCGATAAAACCTAATCGTCTGAAGAAAGGTGATACAGTGGGGGTGATTGCCCCGGCAGGTCCGCCAAACATGGAAAATCTTGAACGTGGGATTCAGTTTTTAAAAAGCCTTGGGCTAAACATTAAAATGGGGAAACATGTCAGGAAGGTGAATGGGTATTTAGCAGGGACTGACCAAGAGCGGCTGGAGGATTTACATCAGATGTTTCTAGATTATGAAGTGAACGCCATTATTTGTGCCTGCGGGGGATACGGAACCGGGAGAATTGCCAGCTCTATTGATTATCACATGATTAAAAATAATCCAAAGATCTTCTGGGGCTACAGTGATATTACGTTTTTACATACTGCTATCAGGCAGGAAACAGGGCTTGCTACTTTCCATGGTCCCATGTTAGGGTCCGACATCGGGAAGGAGGATACCCATCCATTATCAAAAGAAGGCTTTTCACAGCTATTTCAGCCCTTACAATTAGTCTATACAGAGGAAACCTCATCAATGAATGTGTTAAGGGAGGGAGAAGCCAGCGGACTGGTGGTTGGAGGGAATTTATCTCTTATTATAAGCACGCTTGGAACAAGGTTTGAAATAGATACGGAAGAAAAGATATTGTTCATTGAAGACGTAAATGAAGAACCACGTGTGGTTGATAGGATGTTAAATCAGTTATGGATGGCTGGAAAGCTTGAAAAGGTGCGCGGTATTCTAATTGGTGATTTTTGTGAGTGTACGTCAAAAAATAATTTATCGTTCACGTTGGATGAGGTAATTGAACATTATATAAAAATGGCAGATAAACCGGCGGTGAAGGGATTGAAGATTGGACATTGTAATCCCCATTTTGCCATTCCGTTTGGGGTCCGCGCTGAACTGAATACGGTCGAGAAAAAACTGATTGTCGATGCCGGCGTTATGTAAAGCATTTTAATAGATTGGGTAAATAAGAGAAAGCACGCTGAAAAATGGGATTTTAGCGTGCTTTTATTTTAATTCGTTTGATCTATATGATTACTGCTGTCCTTTCTAAATGGCCACCAGTTCGCTTCACCAAATGTTCTGACCATAACTGGTATAAATAGCGGCAGCACGACAAGTGCATATAAAGCTAGACCAATCAATAGAATGGCAGCAATTTCGAGCAATGAAAGGACGCCTGAAGGCATCATGGCTGCAAATGTACCGCCTAAAATAACTGCAGCGGATATAATAACCGAACCCATCTTTTTCATGGATTCCAGAATGGCCTGACCGACAGGCAAATGACGGTACTCGTTAAAACGGTCCATCAGGAATATACTATAGTCAATTCCAAGAGCTATTAAAATAACAAATGCAAAGAATGGAACGGCCCAGCTGATTCCTGTATATCCTAACCAGTTAATGAAAATCACTTCTGCAATCGACATGGACGTGTAGTAGGTTAGTACCAATGAGCCGATTAAATAAATCGGCATAATGAATGAACGAAGCAGGATAATCAAAATAATGAAAATACCTGTAAGCATTAATACGACTGTTCTTGAGTAATCTCCTTTGGAAATGGTATCAAGGTCATTTTGCATACTGGAGACACCGCCGACAGCGACTTTAGCATTTTCTAGTTTTGTATCCTTGACAGCACGTTCGACTGTATCTTTTATTTCCGATATTTTGCCAATAGCTTCACTGGAGTAAGGATTTTTATTAAAGACAACATCCATTGTCATCACTTTTCTGTCTTGTGATAGATAGGTATCCAATGCCTGGGCAAAATCTTTGCTGTCAAGTACATCTTGTGGAATGTAGAAACCATTCTGTTTTTGCTTAGATACATCTGTTAGGTAATCTTGGGCAGAGTTTAAACCTTTTGAAACCTTATGGAGACCATCTGCACTTTGATTTAAACCATCTGACAGCTCAGAAATTTGTCCGCTCATTGTCTGGAAACCGGTAAGCACCTGCTGCTGTCCATTTTTTATGCCATCTAAACCATTAGAAAATTGCGGCAGCTGGGAAATAATTTGTCCCTGGCCGTTTTCCATTTTATTTAGTCCATTTTCTAATTGTTTCATACCGGCGATCAATTTTTCCATCCCAGCAATCAACTGAGTTTGACCATCGATTGCTTTAGAGAATTGGCCATTGGCAAGAGATATCCCGTCTTGGACCTCTTTTAGGTTTTTATTTAAGACATTCAAAGCCGTTACTACTGATACTTCAGGGTCTTTGAAGGCAGGATCAGTTGCCGCTTTTGCTCCTGCGATTGTCATTTTAAGAGCTTGATAGTTTGGATTTTGAGAAAAATCTCTGCCTTTACTATCCTTACTATTTTTATAATCCTCTTCTAGTCCTGCAAAATAGGAGTCGGTTCCAGCTAGGCTTTGATGGAGCTTTATAAGACCTGCGGAAATCTCATCGTAATGACCTTTGAGTGTTTCGAGGCCTGCACCTGCCTTTTTATACCCATTTAACAGCTGCTTGTAGCCGTCTAATAATTTTTCAGATTGTGAAGCAATTTCTTCAAGGCCTTTCCTTGCATCACTTGCACCAAGCGACCCATCTTTCAGACCTTTTTCAATTTGACTTAAGCCATTTTGAAGCGAGCCCATTCCAGTTTTTAAATCAGTTGTACCTTTAATTAACGTGTTAATGCCGTTTGCTGCTTCATCCATTTTGGGCTGATTGGCTTCAAGCTGGGTACCTGCTTCTGCAAGTCCGTCACTAATTTTTTTAATGCCGTCATTTCCTTTGCCCAGTCCATCGCCGATACTTGCTGCTTGCTTGGAAAGATAAAAATCATCAATAACCTCTCCGGTCGGACGAGTTAGCGAGCGTACTGTTTTGACATCATCTACTTTTTTAAGCTCTTGGCTGATTTTTTCAGTCAACGCAATATATTCGGATGTATTCATTTGATCATCATTCTTGATGACGATTTGGGTCGGCATTGAATCCCCCGGTCCAAATGAATCGGCAATAAGATTAAAGCCTTTAATCGATGGGTATTGATCACTGATTTCTTCTAGCGAGTTAAATGAAAGCTGATCTTTATAGGTAAATAAAAATGGTACAGATACAACCACGACAATAATAAAGGCTAATAATGGGCGGGAGAGAGCAAATTTTCCCATAACCCCCCAGATTTTGCTGTCACTGTGCTCCAATTTCCCTTTTGAAGGCCAAAACAGTTTCCTGCCAAGGACAGCCATGAAAAAGGGAACAATGGTTACCAAGCCTAGTAGCAGCAGGGCCACACCAACTGCTACAGCTGCAGCCGATTTATATAATTGGAAAGTAGAAAATCCAATGGAAGCAAATCCTATTAAAACAGCAATCCCGCTAAACAAAACTGTTTTTCCGGCAGTGCGGTAGGTAGCCGCGATGGCTTCTGTCACATCTTCATTTTTTGCTAATTCTTCTTTAAATCGGCTGAGGAGTAAAATACAATAGTCTGTTCCAATACCAAACAATACTGCAACTAAGAAAATTTGTGTAAAAGTTGATAATGGAAAATTAAATTGATCTACTAATATGGCAACAATCGATTGTGCTGTTAGGTAGCTGAAGCCGACCGTAATTAATGGAATTATAGGAGCGATGATGGATCTGAAAACCAGCAGCAATACACCTAGTATAAAGACAACTGTAATTCCTTCTGTTTTTTTCAGTCCTTCTTGTGAGTTGGTGACGAGATCTTCGCCAATTACCCAGCTCCCGGTATAGTAGTGATCGAGTTTTACGTTATCAATCTCGGCATAAAGATCTTTCGTGATCTCTTTGGCCTCACGCCCGTTTCTCGTTACCTCTAAGGAAACAAGTATAGTCTTTCCATCTTTTGATACAAGCTGGTCTTTTAGTTCTTCTTGATTGAAGTGGGTAACAAGATTGGTAATACCTAACTCTTGTTTATGCTGTTCAAGTGCTTTTACAGCTTTTTCTGCAGAATTAAAATCTTCCTTTGTGAGCTTTTTGTCACTATGAAAAACAAGAGCAGTTTGTAAATTTACACCTTTATTTTCACTTGATTGGACATCTTTTAGGATTTGTTCCGCCATTGTGGAGGAATAGCCCTCAGGTACAGTAATTTGTCCTTTTTCACGAACAAGATTCTCCATATTCGGCGATGCCATAAAAAGACCGGCAATCATAACAATCCAGGCAATTAAGATGAACCATTTTCCTTTGATGATGGCTCTCACTTTTTATTCCTCCCGTTCTTCTAATTTCTTATTATCTAAAACCTGTGCTAATTTTTCATAGGTGTTAATAAACGCTTTAATTTCGGGTTCCTCAAATTGGGTTATAATCGATTCAACCAAGTAGTGAATTCTTTCTTGTGCCTTTTGATAAAGGTCTTTCCCTTCATCTGTTAATGTCAAATAAACAACCCTGCGGTCATTTTCATCTCTTGTTCTTTCGATTAATCCTCTATCTGCCATACGACTAATAATAGCGGTTATCGCACTTTTATTTACCTCAAAGACTTCAGCCAATTCCGTCGAGGTGCAGCTGCCTGAATTGAACATATACCTTAATATGTAATGTTGATCATTTGTTAAATCATTTCCAAGCTGACACTTAATTAAGGATTCCGCCTTTTTGTGGACTTGGAAGGAAACAGTTACATAACGGTTAATTAATTCTTGAATCATCTCATCGTCCAAAATGAAAGTCACCTCTCTTTATTTTAAAATTAGTTCAACACTTTAACTATTCACGTGTTAAACTATATAACGATAGGGAAATAGTGTCAATAAAAAAAGCTGTCGAAAGGGGACAGACCCGCTAGTCGACAGCTTTTATCTTCTTTCGATTCCTTCTTTTTTTAAGGTTCTTGATAAGGTATATACCGGCAATCAGCGCCACTAAATTTAAGGAGTCTCCGAAGTTGAAAGTAAAACTAAATTGATTACTCACTTTCACATCATTTTTATTGTTATTCGTAGTTGATTGGTTCTGGATATCTTTTTCTTCGACCTTGGACAAGGAATGCACCTCCATTTAAATTGCTAGAATCCCTATCATCATTCTATTCTAGTTCGTAGAAGAACATGCTAAAAGGATTCGGTTTATCCTTAAGGCTGGGGGTCTTTTTAAGGACAAAATAGAGTGAGAAGCGAAAGAGTCTGTTTATAATAAAGTAGCTCAAAGACAGAATTTGTGTTTAGTAGAGACCTGTCTTTAAAGACAAAATCGGTTAGGTATAGAGGAAACCTGTCTTTAAGACGGAATCTCCAGGATAAAACTAAAACTATGATCCTGTTTTTAATAAAACGACTTAATGACAAATCATAGGATGAAACAGTAGAACTTGTCTTTTGCAGGAAATCTAAATACAAAACATTTCAAAAAAACGGTTTACTGGTTCGTAATTTCCATAATCTAATCTGTTTAAAAATACCCCGGCTCCTCATTTTGCAAAAGTATATATTAAACAACAAAGTCCTCCCATAATCATTTTCCCCATATTATTCAACAGTTTAATCTACCTTCGTAAGATTAAAAGGTAGATTGTAAAAAATAGATTTTGGGCTATAGTAATCTTAAAGGATGAAAAATATTCCTCAGCAGGAATTGACTTTTTTCATTGGGAAATATATAATTTCTTCAAATATATAGTCGAAACAATGACGGGGATTAGTAAAATGAGGCGGTCTTACGAAGAGAGGAAACCATTGGTGTGAGGTTTCTTAAGACAATCATTTGAACCTGCCTCACGAGTTCTGTATCGGATTGACCTGAAGATACAAGCGGATAAATTCCGTTATCATGGAAAGAGTATAAAGCATTATCGCTTTATAAATTTAGGGTGGTACCGCCAGGCCTTGGTCCCTTTTTAAGGATCAAGGCCTTTTTATATTTTAAAAAGGGAAGAAACCCTTAAGATGAACAAACAAAATAATGAGGTGTAAAAATGGCAAAGGAATTTGTAAAAGATGTAACGAGCATGGACGAAGATTTCGCCCAGTGGTATACAGATGTTGTAACCAAAGCAGATTTAATTGATTATTCAAGTGTGCGCGGTTCCATGATTATCCGTCCATATGGTTTTGCATTATGGGATAATATTAAAAATGAACTGGACCGCCGGATTAAAGAAACCGGGCATGAAAATGTGTATATGCCGCTCTTTATTCCTGAAAGCCTGCTGCAAAAGGAAAAGGATCATGTTGAAGGATTTGCTCCTGAAGTAGCCTGGGTAACACACGGCGGAAATGAAGAACTAACCGAACGATTAGTCGTTCGCCCAACTTCGGAAGTGCTTTTCTGTGAGCATTATAAAAATATTATCCATTCCTATCGAGATCTTCCAAAGCTTTATAACCAATGGGCCAATGTTGTCCGCTGGGAAAAAACAACCCGTCCTTTCTTACGCACTTTAGAATTCTTGTGGCAGGAAGGTCATACGGCACATGCAACAGATGAAGATGCGATGGAAGAAACCATCAAAATGCTGAATGTGTATGCTTCCGTTCTTGAAGATATATTGGCAATCCCTGTTGTAAAAGGACAAAAGACGGAAAAGGAAAAATTTGCAGGGGCCAAAGCTACCTTTACCGTGGAAAGCTTAATGCATGATGGAAAAGCGCTTCAGTCCGGTACGTCCCACCACTTTGGCACAGGATTTGCCGAGGCCTTTGGAATTCAATACACCGATAAAGAGGGAAAACTTCAATATGTTCACCAAACTTCATGGGGCTTTACAACAAGGGTAATTGGCGCGTTAATAATGGTTCACGGTGATGACCGAGGTCTTGTGATTCCGCCAAAAGCAGCACCAACTCAAGTTATGATTGTTCCAATCGCACAGCATAAAGAAGGCGTGCTCGACTTTGCTTACGGATTGAAAGAATCTCTTGGAAAAACTGCCCGAGTTGATATTGATGCCAGCGACAAAAAGCCAGGCTGGAAATTTAACGAATACGAAATGAAAGGTATTCCAGTCCGCCTTGAAGTTGGGCCAAAAGACATTGAAAATAAACAAGTGGTATTAGTAAGAAGGGATACATTGGAGAAAGTGGTAGTTCCAATGGACCAATTAGAAACAAAGCTTGTTGAATTATTAGATGAGATTCAATCAAACCTATACAATAAAGCATTAAAGCACCGCGAAGAAAGAACATCTACAGCTTTAACGCTTCCTGAATTAAAAGAAACGCTTGAAACAAAACCTGGTTTTATTAAAGCAATGTGGTGCGGCGAATTAGCTTGTGAGGAAAAAATCAAAGAAGAAACTGGTGCAACATCCCGCTGTATCCCATTTGAACAGGAACAGCTGTCAGATAAATGTGTCTGCTGCGGCAAAGAAGCAAAACATATGGTTTACTGGGCAAAAGCCTATTAATTTTAAATAAAAGGACTCTTCGTAATTTTGAAGAGTCCTTTATATTACGACTTTAGTCCGTTGAGCTCGCGATAGCGTGCGAAACAAAAAACCACCTGCTATGCGGGTGGGTGACAAGTGGTTAGACCAAACAAAAAACTCACTTTTTTCTATAATAGAGATTGTTCAA
>NZ_JAMBNQ010000069.1 GCF_023715155.1 Neobacillus mesonae | reverse complement strand
AACCCTGGATCACGATTCAATTTTTGTACTTCATACTCAAGAAATATACAAGATTCGTATTAAAATACAAAATTTTATTCCTGTGAATGCCCCATTCTAGGGGTTTTCTTTTTATGATGATAGCCGAAATAATATAAACAAAGTTTTTCACAATCCGAAGCAAATTGAAAAAAGGAGCACAATATTTCAGATTTTCTCCTGGTTTAATTTGAAAAAAAGTATCTGGATTATTGTGCTCGTTTACACCAATAGAGCTAGTTGCGACTTCAATAAGGCGCAGGGCCTTTGGTCTTTGGGGGGATTTGAGCCCCTCAACCTCCCGATAAAGGGTTAAAATTTCATCGGGTTGTTTATGGTGAAGATCACTCGGGAATGGAGTGCATTCAAGTGCAGCCAAAGCCATTTTTCCGAAAGACGGAAACACCTGAACGAACTCTGGAAAATAGCGATCTAACCAGCGAATTATCATATTTTTGACAGCCCCTAGTTCCTCTGTCAATTTACTTCTAAACGTTGACCCAACACGAAGTTCGGCCTCCATGCCTTTTAAGATACGGGGATAAGTGAATCGTCCATCTTTTAAAAGCCGAGCGATCACCAGTGCATCTTTTCGGTCATGCTTGGTTGGCAGATTATCGTCCAACTCTTTTGACCGCTTTACATGCATAGGATTAACCATGGCAAGGGGAATGCCCCGTTCCTCAAGAAAATAGGCTATATTGAGCCAGTAATGGCCAGTTGGCTCAATTCCGATGATAACTTCTGTTTTTCCGTTCTCCTTCATTGTAGCGAGAACACATTGATAGAAAAGCTCGAATCCATCTCCAGATTGAGAAACTGAGAATGATTTTTGAAGCACACGCCCTCGGTCATCCACAAAGCAAGCGAAGTGTGTCCGCTTGGCGATGTCAATTCCGACAACAAGTGTTTTTTCGGTGACTTGATTAATTTTCTGATTTTGTTTAAAATCCATATGGAGTCCTCCTTGGTTATCAAATTAGGGGTCATTTCGCGCTACGATTTGACACCCCGCATCATACCAAGAGGGCTCTTTTTGTTCAAGTCCCCGAAAATCCTTCTAACAGGAATGCTCCCTTTATGAACGTGTTAGGGAGGAATTTTCGTCATCTATATTTAAGTTGGCGTTAAATTTGTGATAGTTGGCGACCCTTTAGAGCGATTTTGAAAATGGGCAGTTTTTTTGAATTTGTCTTCATATATCATTTATTTTCATTATTCTAAGCTTCCCTTTTAAGCTTGAAATATATTTTTAGGAATTCTATAAAGCATTTAGAACAGTATTTTTCGTTAAGGCACGTCAGATCGTTTTGCAACGGAATTTTACAACAGGAACATCTCCCCTTAACTTTCAAAAGAAACAACTCTCCTTTTTACTTTTATTCTTTTTATAAATTTCATCTATAAATTTAACCATGGTCTCGGAATTAGATATTTTCCCTAAATTTTTAAGGAGACATATCAGTGATTCAGGCGTTACCCCAATAAACTCTAGTATATTCTTCTAAGGCTTTAGGATAACATTGTGGACAGTACCTTTTATTAAGAAGAAATGAACCACTTGGTAACATTGAAAGTTGACTTTTCCAGAAATAATCTTCACAAGAAATACACATTCCCATGTTCCTCTTCAAAAAAAACATCCCCTTAAATTCCTTCTTTGAAAAACTTAAACCATAATATGTTCCGCAATTGTCATAGGGATAGGTATTTACCTACATTTCGCCTAAATTGGTTTATCACCCATATCCTTTTCTAAACGCTTGACATGAAAAAATGAATTCAGTGAAATTACCTACTTCTCAATTCGATTGGCTGTAATGCTTAAATTTTCTAGCCTAATTACTAGTTAAAAGCGATCATAATTTAACATTTATAGGGAATGATACTATTTATAGTTTTAAACATAATACTAAATCATGAAAGGAGGACATCCATGAACAAAAAATGGTTTCTTATACTAGCCGTTGCAATTTTATCTACCATGTTAATAGTCGGTTGTAACAATAATGATCAGAATCCACCACCAGAGGATAACAATAATGTTATTGAAAACGGTGATACGAATGATGATAATGCAGATCTTGAAAATGCACCCGGTGTTTACGAAGATGATAACATGTTTAAAGATGATGAAAATGATAATGATCCAGATCCAGAAGATCCAATAGAAGATGCAGAAGATATAGGCGATAGGGATAATAAAGATGAGTAATAGGAATAACTAGTAAAAAGCCGATTCTCCTTTTATGTCAAGGAAAAATCGGCTTTTTAATTATTTCGGATCAATTTGTTGGTGAATTGATTTTTATTAGATTAATGGAAAACCCTATTATAGCATTAGCCTTTTAGGCATTTGACTGTTTTTTCGGGAAAGAAAATTAATTATTAAACAACAACCACACTCAAAGTTTCACTCTTTATATCCCCATAGTATGGAAAAAGTTATAATGATGCATTTGGTTTCTCATCTTTCTTCAAAAATACTTAGAACTTGATAGTTTGATAAGGTACTGTACTAAGAAAACCATATTTACCTAAAACCGTTTATCTAGGATTAATATAGGGAGGGGAAATCGTTTTAAGATTAGTCGCTAATATCAAATGTGTTAATGTTTAGTGAATGGTCGGTATCTCTAACAGAAGCGTAAAATATATCTTTAATTTGATGATATCCCTTTGCCTTTAGTTCTTGCTTAAGCCACTCTTCATTCTTGTTGATTAATTTTAAATTACGCTTCTGAACTTTCCCTTCAATTACAACAGCTATTGGGAATCCATGGTAGTATTCTACTTTCATATGTAAATCCTTTGGAGTAACAGGAACTACCTCTTTCTTAGGTAAAATGCTTATTTCACCGGTTGCTTCCAAAATCGCATATTCAATATCTTGAATATCTGGATATCTTGCTGTTCTTAAACTTGACAACAGCTCAGATAAAGGATATCTATTTTTCCTTAAATTTTTATATACAATTTTTCCATGTTTAACTAAAATAGTCGGTTTTCCTATAATAAAAGGGTTTAACCAATTTAATAAACTTAATTTTGATATAACTAAGTGAACGCCCGTTATAACAATGATTCCAATAATCCCCTCTGTTACTCCATTTACTTTAATGGACCCAAATGCTAAATAAGATAAAAAAAGAATCGCTCCAAAATCGTGAGGGGTAAGTTGTGCTAGGGCTGATTTCCCTAAAATTTTTATGGCTACAATAAAAACAATATATATAAAAATTAATTTAACTAAAAAAATAGACACTTCTAACACCTCTTAGGAAAAATCACCTTAGTCTGAAGTCAGACTAAGGATGTTCATCTCTTTGACTATACGGCAAAAATTAACAGAGAAAGTTAACCAGTAATGTTTTAATATTTTAAGCACCCTCTAATCAATTTTAAAAAAATATTTTTCCAAAGATTTTATTTTCAAGATTCGACTTAATGATATTATATAAAAAAATGGTACTACTTTTTTGTTATGTGTCTTAAGATCATCCAAGATAGCGAAATAAACCATTATCCTTTTAAAATAGGCATCACTTTATCAATAGCTTCTTGTAGTTTTTCACTATTTTTACTATACATTTGCTTAGCTTCTTTTGATTCGGTTCCAAGAGCAAACAGCTCTAAGTCTGCTTGGCATTTTTTCATGGTCGAAAGAATTAAAGGTCTTTCTTGAGGAGATGCGACTTGTAATTGATCGTCAAACAGGTCAACTGTTAACTCTCCATAGGAATTAACTTGTCCAAGAAAAACATTTTCTACCGTTACACCAAGTTTTTTCTAATTCAGTGTGTAACCAAGCACGGCTTCGTCCAATCGTCGCAAGTGGTTCATCCATTATCACACCATCCATAATAACAGTCTGAGGCTCTTTAATTGAAGCAACCGTCAAGTTTAGATCCTTTGCTGTTAATGGTTGGTTTTCTTTCTTTAACATGACGGATAAATCCCCTGTTGCCTCTAATACAGCGAATTCTACATCAGACACCTGATAAACATCCTTCTTACGAAGTAATTCTAATAATTCATCTGTCGTGTATCTTTCCTTTTTTAAATTATCTTCCATGATTTTCCCATCTTTTATAAAGACAGTTCCTGTTCCTTCTACAAAATCACGGAACTTTTTACTTTTTAAGGAAAGCAAACCAGATAAAAAGGGTATTGCTGCAAAAATGACAATTCCAATGATTCCATGAAAAATGTTCCGTTCCAGTCCCATAGCAACTTCAGCACCTATACTTCCAATGGAAATACCAGTTACATATTCAAAGAAAGATAATTCAGAGATTTGCTTTTTCCCTAACCATTTTGTAATAAAAAATAAAACAACAACAAAGAATATTGACCTTACGGCAATATCTAACCATTCAGGCACCACTTAACACCCCCTATAAAAATTATATCTCTTAAAAACCTTTGTACTGAAATTCCTCTTGTTCTAATTCTCCAACTCGTTTTTTTAAATCCGTGACTACTTCATGTACAACCATCATGGTTTCATGTAATGAACGTTTCGAATCATCATCTAGAGTCCGTAATGCTAAACTCGAAAGACTTGCTTCTACTCCTTTTAAACTGACAAAACATTGTTTGACATCCGATCCTACTGTCATCCTAGATTCTCCTCCTTTTGGTTTAAAAATTAAAGCCCCTATCATGCCGAAAATAATGGCTGCTGAAATTCCTGAACTGGTCACTTCAAACATTCCTGTGAGCACACCAACTAACCCATGTTGTTCTGCCTCTTGCATGGCCCCATGTACAAGGGAATTCCCAAAGCTTGTAATAGGTACGGTAGCTCCTGCACCAGCAAAGTCAATCAAGGGTTCATATAATCCAAACCCATCTAAAATGGCCCCCACTACTACAAGGGTACTTAACGTATGTCCCGGAGTTAGTTTAAACACATCAAACATAATTTGCCCAATGACACAAATCAAACCACCTACGGTAAAAGCCCAAAAGTAGGTCATAATGATTGTTCACCTCCGTATTCAATCGATACCGCATGAGCGATACAAGGAATCGTATCATTTTGCTGGAAAGAAAGAGGTGATAATAAAGCACCAGTGGCCACTACTAACATTCTTTTAAATTCGCCTTTTTTCATGCGATTTAATAAATGACCATAGGCTACTGTTGCTGAACACCCCGCCCCACTTGCCCCTGCGAGGACTGGTTGTCCTTTCCGATAAATCATAAGTCCACAATCTTGGAATTGTCCTTCACTAATGGAAGTTCCATGCTTTTTAAATAAATCAAGGGAAACTTCACGCCCTATCTTGCCAAGATCCCCAGTGACGATTAAATCATAATAAGAGGGATCAATGTTTCTTTCCGTTAAATGCGCTTCAATCGTATCAACAGCAGCTGGTGCCATAGCCCCTCCCATATTAAATGGATTGGTCAGTCCCATATCAATCACACGGCCTATCGTAGCAGAAGTGACACTCGGTCCATCCCCAGAATCACTTAAAAGGGCCGCACCAGCACCAGTAACCGTCCATTGTGCAGTAGGTGGTTTTTGTCCTCCATATTCTGTCGGATAACGAAACTGTTTTTCAACAGCTGTGTTATGACTCGAAGCCCCTGTTAATATATATTTAGCCCCCTTTGTATTAATAATATAAGCACCTAGAGCCAATCCTTCCATAGAGGTAGAACAAGCACCAAATAAACCAAAATAAGGAGCTCCAATGGTTCGACTAGCGAAACTTGTGGGAGTAATCTGATTGATCAAGTCCCCTGCGAGAAGAAACTGAACCTGTTCCTTTTGTATTTCTCCTTTTTCCATTGCCTTTTGACAAGCTTCTTCAAAAAAACTTTATGTGCTTTTTCATAGGAATCCTGTCCGAGCCATAAATCGGCATGAAGAAGATCAAAATCTTCCGATATAGCTCCATCTGCTTCAAATGGTCCACCTACTGTTCCAGTAGAAAGTATCACAGGCTTTTGTTCGAAAACCCATGTACGATGACCTGCAAGCATTATAACGCCCCCCATCTGAGATTCAATAAGGGCATCCTTTCCTCATTTATTTCTCGTTAATATTGTTTTAGTATAGGTGATTGTTGCTGCGTTTAGCGCTTCAATCCGTTCAATGAATATCGGCATGTTGATAGCGTTGTGCTTGCGTGCACTTGATTCATTTAAGACACTTCTAAAATTAATTTTTCCATAATGGCTTCATCACCACTTTTACAAATATAAAGTTGGTATCAATCGCTAATTCATAAAGGTAATCATCAAACAAGAACTAGATGATTAACTCCCCTCTATCTATTTCAACTGAATTGGTGTCCATTTTTATGATCAAAAATAAAGTCCTCTATAAAGAGCGATAGTGCATCTACAATTCTCAAACCTTTTTAAATAGCCGTTTAATAAGCAGTCAATCTCGTATGTTAGTTGTTACCTTATAAATCTACACAGCTAACTCGTTTCCTTTGCGTATCCAATGAACTCTTTAATATTGTCAAACCGGGGGTCATCCCGTTTTACGACAATAAGTTCGGAATCTTCATGGTGACTGATATTAAATTAAAAACTGTCCAAATTTTCTTTTCTATTGGCAGTAGGATTTATTAACCAGTAAAGATATTTGGAGAGACCATATAACCAAGCGTATATCCATCGGGTTCGCTGTTTGCTAATTCACCCCTACCAATCCAACCTTCACCTTTTTGACACAATACACCCAAGAGAATTAAAAATGAAGGCAAAAAAACCACCCACGATGTTGTGAGGGGTCTCATTGTGTTTATATGTGTTTATAAAGTTTGTTGATGTCAATGAAAAAACGTGTTAAGAATCGAAAAAGAAAGCTTGTATGTACCTGTGAAATACTTAAATCGTTATTATTTTCACCCAACTGATTCTGGCTTCCGTTACATCCTGATTCTATTCCGATAACCGTTAATACTAAAAGACTGATCTTTAATTTGTTTTATTTTATATATCATGAAAAATCACCTCTGTGTTTTATCCATTATTGAGAGAGTAAAAAAGGTTGGTTTACTCGACCAACCTTTTTTTGTCTTTTTAATTATTGTTGTTTGTATTGAGGTTCTTCTTGTTCGATTTGTTGAACGCGTGGTTCAAGGCTTTGTAGAACGGATTGGGTTTGTTTAGCAGCATCTTGGTAAAGCTGCTTCGCTTGTTCATTATCTGTACTAAGAGCAAATGTTTCAAAGCTAGCCTGCGCACTTTTCAATCCCGCTAGAGCTGTCTTAACATCATTTATTACTGTCATTGAATAACGACTCCTTTAATGTTTTTAATAACCTTTGTTAGAATGATGAAAAATGGTTTTCTTTATAATTCAAATGTAATCCATATTTTTTATCCAAAAATAATATTATGAAGTAAGGTTTGAAAACTAAATTAATATCCTTTTTCTCTTAATAAATAAAATATCCGTTTAATCCAAACGGTTGCTATATTTGATTCCAAATTCTCTTTAAATCTAATGGAACGAATACTTTATCCCCACGTATCTCCCTATGTATAATGGGATGTGAAAAGCATTGATCCAAACTTAACCCTTCTTCTTTTTTATGCCTAGCTCTTTTGAAGTCTTCGGGTAATCGCATAACAGTTGCTCCTTTTTATTTTTAAAAAAAATTTTAGTAAGGGAGCGAGTCTTAACTCCCCTCTAATCTATCTAAGGATGTTTTTATTGGTAACAAATGAATCAACACATAAAAATTTTTGGCGACATAAAGCTTCAGAATTGTACAAACGTGTGATTCAGTTATTTATTTTTTAAGACTGGGCATGTTGGTTTTTTTGTCTTACTTGTTGTGCATTATTTTGACTTGCGAACTCAGTACCGTATTGACCTTGTGACACTTGCGTACTGCCTTGGGAAGCTTGGTTTCCGTCATGAGCATATTGTGGTTCTTCTTGTTCGATTTGTTGAACGCGTGGTTCAACGCTTTGTAAAACAGATTGGGTTTGTTTAGCAGCATCTTGGTAAAGCTGCTTCGCTTGTTCATTATCTGTACTAAGAGCAAATGTTTCAAAGCTAGCTTGAGCGCTTTTTAATCCGGCTAAAGCTGTTTTAACGTCATTTATGACTGTCATGAATAACACCTCCTATTATTTTTTTTTTTTGAAACCTTTCTTAGAATGTTTGAAGATAGAAATATTTATTCATACAAAGTTTTTAAAATTCGAATTATATTTTTATTATATTTTCGGAAAAAATACTCTTGGCAAAAAAAATCAAGGAAGAGAGAATAGGGTAAATTTGACGGTTGTACTTTTGTAAAAGCTGATTAAAGTACAATTGTTTTACAATTCGAGGGGGATTTTCCTTTTCGAGAAGCAAGACTGCTATGCTTATTTAGAAATGGAGTATTCGGTTTGTATTTTTCATAAAATTAAAAAAGAGGTAGACGGAGTATGTATAAGGACTATCCTGAAACGATTTATATGGACCAAAACCACGAGCAAGGTATAAGCAATTTAATAAAAATATAAATCAGTATTTTTCCAATCCTATTATACATAAGGAAATTAATGGTGATAAAATATATGTTGCCTTGGACCTAGACAGAATCTGGAATAGGATAAATTAATATTTAGTTTAGCCACAAATACTCCCCACCTGCGTATAGGTGGGGAGTATTTAATGCTATCTAAAGGTGGGGGGGCTTTAAAACTAGTCTAAAATACCTGCATATTTTTGACCGCTGTGTGGCAATCTACCCAAGTGATTACAACATTGTTAACAAGGAGGAAACATCATGCAACAAATGCAGACGGGTATGAATAATCAACAAGCACAAGCTTTAATGACACAACCGCCTGAAATAATGTCAACAAAGGATCATCTCTATGTAAACGATATGTTAAGCTGGAATTTACTTGCGATGAAGAAAATGCATTTTTTCGCTCAACAATGTCAAAATCCCGAAGTAAGAGCAGCACTTGAACAAGCTGGACAAATGCATGATCGACACTATCAACAGCTGCTTCAACAGATGCAACAGTATGTAACTCAACCTTCACAAAATATGAATCAATAAGGAGCATTCCTGTTAGAAGGATTTTCGGGGACTTGAACAAAAAGGAGCCCTCTTGGTATGATACGGGGTGTCAAATCGTGGCGAGATGACCCCTAACTTAGTTAACCAAGGAGGACTCCAATA
>NZ_JAMBNQ010000068.1 GCF_023715155.1 Neobacillus mesonae | reverse complement strand
CGCCACTATAACCATACTAGATATCAATGGAATCTAAAAAAGATGACTCCTGTACAGTACAGGAATCATCTGTTACAGGTAGCCTAGGCCTTTTTTTAAAATGTCCTTTACAAGGGGTACACTTTAAATAAGGGTTGCAATTGAAGAGGCTTTTTTTTGCGTATAAAAAACATTCACGACATAGTAAAATGGTAATTAAGGAAATCATGGAAAAAGGAGAGAATGGATTGAAATTTATTGGCAGGTTCTTTGAAGGCATTGACAAAGCAGGGCGGGCATTTAAAGAGCTTTTCTGGATATTTTTTGTTTTCATTGTATTTCCTATAACATCTTATGGTTCATTTTATAGTGCAGGTGAATTTATGAAGGATGGGGAGAAATTCACCGGAATCGGATTATATATTTTTGCCGTGATCCTTTCACTCATTACAATTGGTGTTATTTACGCTACAATTTCAGATTGGATTCAGAAATTAAAAGGACGCAGCAAAAAAGGGTGAAAGGATAAAAGCTTTGCTTTCTTTAAATTAAGGCATGCATCTCTTTTGCCGAATGACAAAAGACCGTGAAAGCAAACGGTCTTTTTTAGATTCTATTGGAAGCACGCCATTTTTGTATAAACAATCTCTACCTTATCATTTTTCACTTTAATTATATAATCTAAATTTGAAGAGTTCATTAGTATAAATATTCTCCTCTAAAAGACGGCAAATCCCCATTCATGTACATTTGTATTCTCCAATTTTTCTTGTATGGGCATAACATTTTCCGTAATATACCAATTATAAAAGAATAGATGAACTAAAGAAATATTCTCTTTTTCCTATATAGATGTCTCCTTTCAGTTAATCTAGTACGACAAAAATAGAATGAAAGATTAGAAGATAGCAAGTAAAACGCAGCTGCCTAAACTTTTTATAAAAAGATTGACGAATGAAGCCCGTCTCAGCTACTATTATCTTATACTTAATCACATAAAAGCATAAAAGCGTTGAACTATTAAAGTAGCTTATACCATTCTTGAAATAAGAGATCTGTTGGTTGGTGCAAAACAGACAAGCTGTATAGCGAATTACAGATAGGGAGCTGGCAATCGGTTTCGGCCGTTATCTAAAACGAGCGGGCAGAAAATAATCTGCTAACTAGGGTGGTACCGCGGAGCTTCCGTCCCTTTTCAAGGATGGAGGCTCTTTTTTTATTCATTATGAATTAGAGGGGAAGGTTTGCATGAAAAAACAAATTTCTATCGGGATGTCGCTCATTCCAATCGTTGCATTAATTGGCTCTGCAGCCCTATCCATTTTTGTATGGAAGGCGGGAATGCATGTCCCGTTAATAGTTGGTGTGATTGCTGCAGCTATTATTTCCATTATTGGCGGCTGGAGTTGGGATGAGATCCAGCGGATGATGGTGAAAGGTGTAGAAAGAGCATTACCTGCTGTTTTTATCTTACTCATTATTGGGATGATTGTCGGCACATGGATTGCAAGTGGTGTTATCCCAACTATGATCTACTACGGTCTTTCTATTATCACTCCTGCCCTGTTTGTACCAATTGTTGCACTGGTTACAGGAATTGTCTCCATTACATTGGGAAGTTCGTTTACCTCCATTGCGACCATTGGGCTGGCGTTCATGGTGATTGGTGAAGGGCTAGGCTTCTCTCCAGGTTTGGTTGCCGGCGCGGTCATCTCAGGTGCCTATTTCGGTGATAAACTGTCACCTCTTTCTGATACAACAAATATCGCACCTGCAATGGCTGAAACAGATTTGTTTAGTCATGTAAAACATATGCTTTGGGATACCATTCCAGCCTTTGTTATTTCCATTGCCCTGTATTGGATTTTCAGTTCTTCTGCGGCTGCAAATGGCAGTACAGATATTAAAGCGATTGAGGCAATGAAGACTGGGTTAGACGATGTTTTCGTTATTCATCCACTGCTATTGCTCATGCCTGTATTAACAATTATTTTAATGATTAAAAAAACACCAGCCATCCCAGCCTTAATGGGCGTAAGCATTTTAGGAGGTTTATTAGCCATTATCATCCAAGGAACATCCGTAACCTCTATTGTTCAAATCATGACCAGCGGCTATCATGTGGAATCTGGAGTTAAAGCATTAGATTCCTTGCTAAACCGCGGCGGACTTATGTCCATGCTTGGAACCATTGGTTTATTGATTCTTGCAACAGCACTTGGAGGAATTTTAGAGGAAACTGGTTCTTTTGAAGTATTAACGAAAAAGATGATATCAAAAGTCCATTCCCCGGGAGGCTTAATCAGTTCCACCATTCTCTCAACTTTTGTTGTAGCATTTGCAAGCGGCGCACAGTTTTTGGCAATCATTTTACCTGCAAGAACGTTTGTAAAAAACTATAAAGACATGGGAATTGACACGAAAAACCTATCACGGTGTGTCGAAGCTGCGGGAACAGTCGGGATCAATCTTGTTCCATGGGGTGTACCTGCCGTATTCGCCGCTGGGATTCTCGGGGTTAGTCCGGGTGAATTCATTCCATATGCCTTCTTTGCCTTTCTTGTTCCGCTCATGAATATCTTATTCGGGTTTACAGGCTGGACGATTACAAAGAAAAACTATTATAAAGACCAACAAGAAGGTGTTTCACAATGACTGAAGTTGTTTTAAGCATAATAGGAACGGCTCAAGATGCCGGACTGCCGCATCCGAATTGCTTTTGTAAAAATTGCAGAGAAGCAATTCGCAATCCTAAGTTTAGAAGACTCGCTGCCTCATTAGCAGTTATCCTTCCAGATGAGCAAGTGTGGCATTTGATTGATGCAACGCCTGATTTGAAAGAACAAATGGCCAGACTGCAAATGAAATATCAGCTAGAAGGAAAGCTCATGAAAAGCATTTTTCTAACCCATGCCCATTTAGGTCACTATCCAGGTCTTTTATTTTTGGGGCGGGAAGCTATTGGAGCAAGAGGAATTCCGGTGATGGCTGGAACGAAAATGAAGCAATTATTAGAGGTACAGGCCCCTTGGAGTCAGCTGACAAAGCTTGGAAACATCGATGTACAAGAAATACAGGATAGAAAAGCGGTCCAGGTTGTTCCTTCTGTTACTATTACGCCAGTTTATGTACCACATCGGAATGAATTTTCTGAGACATTTGCCTTTTGGATTGAAGGCCCGAATAAGAAGGTGTTTTATGTCCCGGATATTGATCGCTGGAATGAATGGGATCAGGACATTTTTGCAGTTTGCAAAAAAGCAGATATCTGCTTGCTCGATGGGACATTCCATTCTGTAAAAGACCTTGAAAACATTGGCCGGGATTACCGGGAAATTCCCCATCCGCTCATGACAGAAACGATGGACCGGCTCCAAGATTTAACAGAGCAGACAGAGATTTATTTTACTCATTTAAATCATTCCAACCCGGTACTGGATACGGAGCAGCAGGTTCGACATGAGCTGGAAGCGAAAGGATTTCATATTGCCGAAGAAGAAATGGAGTTTAAATTATAAGATGTTTTGGAAAAAATGAAAAACCGCTAAAAAGGGTTCAGTTGGCATCCCTGCTTGGCGGTTTTTAAATTTGGTATTAACCAAATGGATTGTGGGCAGATGCACTAAAAAACAATAAACGGTTTATCATAATATTCTTAAGCATTATATTTAAATCGAATATCCAGCTAATTTCATTCTTCTATTATTCAATTCATTAACAAGATTTTCAATATCTTGTTTCTTCATTTTCAACTTCTGTTTTCTCTCACCAATCATTCTATTAACCTCTTTAGGAGATGGCCCCCCTAAAATACTCCTGATTTTCACAAAGTATTCCGGCGAAATAATTTTTTTCCATTCCTCTTCTGTCAGTGACACATTAGCAAACCCGTTGATCATTTGATTGATTTCATGAATCTTCCAATCGTATAGTTCTTTTTTAGCACTGGTTGTTTTCTTCGCAATAAAGCTGGCAATGGCATGTGCTTTTCGAAAAGAAATTCCGTACTCCCTTGTAAGGGTGTCTGCTAATTCTGTAATGGTCACGCAGGATTTTCCGGCCATTTTCCTCGCATGCTCTTCATTTACCTTTAAAGTTGCAATTACTGCATACATGAGTTTCATCACCCGATTGGCCTTTTGAAATGCCCTGTACAAATGAGGCTGCAGGTCATCTTCCGTATCCACTATATCTCCAAATGGTGTATTGTGGATCATGTTCATTACAGTTAATGCCTCACCATAAGCGCTGCTGGCAATCGACCGGGAATGTTCAATCGATACAGGATTTCGCTTTTGCGGCATGATACTGCTTACCTGGACATAAGGATCGGCCACATAAAATGTACCAAACTCCCTTGTCACATGCTGCAGAAAGTCTTGAATCCATCTCCCCGTATTAATCATACAGGTCATTAAAGCAGATGATGTTTCCAACAGATAGTCTGCGCCGCCAATGGAATCATAGGAGTTTTCAATGATTCTATCAAAACTTAAAAACTCACATGTCCGTAGGCGGCTGATAGGGAAACCTGTTGTGGTTAAGGCAGCCGCCCCAAGCGGTGATTGATTGACCGTTTCATAGGCAGCCCATAACCGCCGGATATCCCGCTGCATGACATCATATACCGCTAATAAATAATGACCAAGTGTAGTGGGCTGGGCCGGCTGGGTATGGGTATATCCGGTAATATACGTCTCCACATGCTGTTCTGCCTGATCTAGTAAGGCTTCACTTAACCGATAAGCATTTTGTAATAACTCCAAGAGGTGATCCCGTAATACCAAACGATACATGGCCGCCCCCATATCGTTTCTGCTGCGGCCGATATGGATTTTCCCCGCAAGTTCCGCCCCAATCTCTTCGCCCATTTTTGCTTCTATCATGAAAAATAAATCTTCAAACTGCGGCTGATAGGTCAGTTGATTCACATTTGTTTTGGCCGTTTTATTGATGCCTCTTAACATCTCTCTTGCTTCATCTTTTTTAATAATATTTTGTTCTTCCAGCATAATGACATGGGCCCGGTGAATATCAAACATGGCATCAAATAAATAATTACGCTGGTCATTAAACACCGGCTTTAACAGTTCTTCCACATAGGTTTTTCCTGGAAAGGAGGCTCCCTCACTTTTGATAAAGTCCTCTAGATTACCCATTCTTTTCATCTCCGATTTAAGACATTGATTATTCGGCTTTTCCCTCAAAAAACTATTTGAAATAAACAATACAATTGAAATTGAGGCAATTTTAATCATCCCAATTCGGCAGCCTGCCACATATTAAATATCCGAATTGGTTCATCATTTTAATCGATATCGGACGGTTAGATATGGTGTAAAACAACACGATGTTCGGAATTCATCGACAGGCTTAACGAAAGCCTGCAAGGTTCCTTAAAGGGCACCAGGCATGATAATGAAAAATACCCCTCCTAAAAGGTATAAAACCAGCGTACTTCCAGGTTTCTACCTGCCCCTCAATCGAATTATTCAACTCTCGAGAAGCACATTTGTCGATTTTGGATTAATGGAATGCGGCGTACAAAATAGGTGAGCTGGCTGTTCCTATTTCATGGAATTGGACCATCACACATTTTTTTGCTGCTTACATATAGTACATTAATGAAAATGCCTTGGAGGATTAGTTATGTTGATACATGTTGTTACCAGCGGCGAGACCCTTTGGCAAATTGCCAGCCGTTATGCCGTTTCTATGAATTCCATTATCAGTACAAATGAGTTAGAAAACCCAAATCAATTAGTAGTCGGCCAGGCGCTGGTCATCCCAAAACCTGGCACAACCCATACCGTTAAATCCGGTGAAACATTATGGTCTATTGCACAAAAGTATGGTGTCACCATTCAATCTATTATCCAAGCCAGTCAATTAACAAATCCGAACCTTATCTATCCCGGAACTACTCTATTTATTCCACCCCTTACACATATCGTTCAACCGGGAGAAATGTTATGGCAGATAGCCGGCCGGTACGGCACCACGGTTCAAGCAATCATTAGCGAAAACCAAATTGAAAACCCCAATCTAATTTATCCTGGTTTACGTTTGACCATACCGCGGGGGAAACCCGTCATCGAAGTAAACGCTTATACGTATCAAACCAGTGAGGAAGCTGTCCAGTCCCTCAATGAAATTGGCTATTTACTTACCTACTTTAGTCCTTTTGCTTATCTTATTGCTGAAGATGGAACATTAAATCCGGTGAAAGATGAAGCAGAGATTCAGGCTGCACGATCTAACCATGCCGTCCCTATGATGTCTGTGACAAACTTTACTTCCTCTCAAGCAGGTTCAAATGTAGCTCATACCATCCTGTCTACTCCAGAAATAAAGGAAAAGATCATCGCAAACATTCTCCAAGTGATGGACAGCAAAGGATATAAAGGGTTAAACATTGATTTTGAAAATGTATTACCTGCCGACCGGGAACTTTATAATCAATTCCTCCAGATGGCGGTTGACCGTCTCCATCCGAAGGGATACTTTGTCTCCACTGCCCTTGCTCCAAAAATAGGTCCAACTCAGTCAGGACTGTTATATGAAGCACATGATTATGAGGCACACGGCAGAATTGCTGACTTTGTTGTCCTGATGACCTATGAATGGGGCTACCGCCTCGGCCCGCCGCAGGCCATCTCTCCCATTGACCAAATGAGGAGAGTTGTGGAATATGCCTTATCGGTTATGCCGGCAGAGAAAATATTCTTAGGATTTCAAATTTATGCGCGGGATTGGAAAATTCCCCACGTCAAAGGTCAGGAAGCTGAGACATTTAGTCCGCAGGAAGCCATAAGACGTGCGATTAAATATGGGGCGTCCATTCAATATGACACAAAAGCCCAATCCCCATTTTTCCAGTACGTAGATGAAAAAGGTCAAGGACATGAAGTTTGGTTCGAAGACGCCAGAAGCGCCCAAGCTAAATTTAATATGGTAAAGGATTATAACTTAAGAGGGATCAGCTACTGGGCATTGGGCTATCCATACCCGCAGAACTGGGCTTTACTAAAGGACAATTTCACAATAAAAAAACTAATTTAAGAGCAAAAAAGGGCCAATTAGGTCCTTTTTTGCTTGCAGGTGCCATTATGGGGTTCCGGCACCAGAAAATAAGGGGGATGAATTCCCCCGCTTTAATTTTTTGGTTAGTATTACAGGCGCACCCTAAACCGGATACACCGGATGCTTCCGGTCTGAAAAAACCATATATTTTGAAGAATATGCTTCAAACCGCTTGACGAGCTCATCCCGTAAGGAATTCGCAGGAATAATACCGTCAATGACCATTTCCGATGCCAAGCGGTAAATATCAATGTCTTCTTTATATTCTTCGCGTTTTTCTGCGATAAAGGCAGCACGCTCTTCTTCAGGAAGTTCAGCGATTTTTTTCGCATATACTGCATTCACCGCGGCTTCCGGCCCCATTACTGCAATTTGGGCTGAAGGAAGAGCAAGACAGGCGTCCGGTTCAAATGCCGGGCCGGCCATTGCATATAAACCTGCCCCATATGCTTTTCTAACAATTACTGAAATTTTTGGAACTGTCGCTTCAGACATGGCGGAAATCATTTTTGCCCCATGGCGGATAATTCCGGCCCGTTCTACCTTTGTCCCAATCATAAATCCCGGAACATCTACCAGGAACAAGATTGGAATATGAAAAGCATCGCATAGATTAATAAATTTCGCCGCTTTATCTGCCGTATCATGGAACAATACCCCGCCTTTTACACGCGGCTGATTGGCAATAATCCCGACTGGTTTTCCGTCCATGCGGGCAAGACCCGTAATCAGCTCCGCAGCAAACAGCTTTTTAATTTCAAAAAAGGAACCTTCATCAATAATTCCATCAATTAAATCTTTCATATTAAATGGAGAATTTTGATTAGCTGGGATCAACTCTTCTAAAGGTTTTTTCAATGGTTTAGGGGCCGCTGCTTCACGAACAGGCGGTTTTTCTGAGAAATTGGCCGGAAAGTAAGAAAGATAATCGCTGGCCATTGCAATGGCTTCCTCTTCTGTCTTCGCCAAAACATCGCCGCATCCAGATACGGAACAATGCATCCGGGCGCCTCCCATTTCCTCTAAGCTAACTTTTTCCCCAATCACCATTTCAGCCATCCTCGGCGAACCCAAATACATCGAGGCGTTTTTATCCACCATAATGACTATGTCGCAGAATGCCGGGATATACGCCCCTCCCGCAGCAGATGGACCAAACAAGAGACAAATCTGAGGAATTTTCCCGGAGAGCTTTACTTGATTGTAAAAAATCCGGCCTGCTCCGCGTCTGCCGGGGAACATTTCTACTTGATCCGTGATACGGGCACCAGCTGAATCCACAAGGTACAAAAGCGGTACACGTAATTTTTCCGCGGTTTCCTGGATGCGGATAATTTTTTCTACAGTCCGGGAACCCCATGAGCCGGCTTTGATCGTTGAATCATTAGCCATCACACATACAAGCTGGCCCTTTATCTTGCCCATACCGGTAAAAACGCCGTCTGCCGGAAGGTCTCCTGCTGAACAATTAGCAAAAAGCGCATCCTCTAATTCAGAGCCAGGATCTAATAAAAGTTTCAAGCGGTCGCGGACAAATAGTTTCCCTTGTTCCTGGTTTTTCTCATGATATTTAGGAGCCCCGCCATTTTTAATTTGTGCTGCCCGTTCTTCAAGTGTTTGTTGAAGGTCCTTTACATCAGCTGACATTGGATTTCCTCCCTCTATTGAACTCATTTTCTGTTATTCCCCTTTATAAACTGGAGGTCTTTTTTCTTTAAATGCCTGAAGTCCTTCTAAACGGTCCTTCGTTGGGATCGTGATTTCATACGCATTTTGTTCGATAGCAAGACCTGTGTTAAGGTCCACATCACACCCTTTATCAATCGCAAACTTTGCCTGTGCTACCGCAACCGGGCCATTTTTTGCAATCTGTCCTGCTATTTCTAAAGCCTTTTCCATTAAATGATCAGCAGGAACCATATACTCTGCTAATCCAATCTCTAAGGCTTCCGCTGCCGTAATCCGTCTTGCTGTGAAAATAAGCTCTTTCGCACGTCCCTTGCCTACTAATCTTGGCAGCCGCTGGGTACCGCCTGCTCCTGGAATAATCCCCAGTGACGTTTCCGTTAAACCAAGCTTCGCTGTTTCCGAGGCGATGCGGATATCACAAGCGAGCGCTAGTTCAGTTCCGCCTCCAAATGCCACACCATTCAATGCCGCAATAACAGGAATTGGTATTGCTTCTAACTCATTGATATTTCCACGGATTAACGAAACCGTTTTTCGAACTTGGACAGGATCCATTCCTGCCCGTTCTTTTAAGTCGGCGCCCGCGCAAAATGCCTTTTCCCCGGCTCCAGTCACCACAACACAACGGATTGCCCGGTCAAATTTAAGGGCAAGAATCGCTTCTTGAAGTTCCTTAAGCATTTGGACAGATAATGCATTGGCTGCTTCAGGGCGATTCAAAGTGATCAGTGCAATTCCATTATCCAGCCAGTCGACTACTACCGTTTTCCCCATGTTGTCACCTTCCTTTTTCCATATTTTCAAGACGGCACCCTAATTGAGAGCTGGCAGCTTGAAAACTTTTACTTGGTAAAGGTTTTCCAATCTTCTTCTGAATATATTGAGAGGCAGTCAAAATCTTCTCTTGGTCTACACCTGTATGAATATCCATCCCATCAAACATATACAGTAAATCATCAGTTGCCACATTCCCTGATGCTCCAGGTGCATAAGGGCAGCCGCCTAATCCGCCCACTGAAGAATCAAAGATAGTAATTCCCATCTCAAGTGAAACCAGGATATTGGCCAGTGCCGTTCCCCGGGTATCGTGAAAATGCATGGCTAATTTTCCAACAGGGAATCGTTTAAGCAATACTTCTAAAACCTCCTGAACCTGCTTTGGATTGGCTATGCCAATTGTATCCCCCAGGGACAATTCATCAATTCCCATTTCAAATAAGGTTTCAGATATCCTGACTACAGCATCTATATCAACCTTCCCCTCATAGGGGCAGCCGAATACAGTTGAAACATAACCCCTGCTCGATTTCCCTGCAGCAAGCGTTTTTTTAACTATATCTTTTAATACAGGGAATGTTTCACGGATTGATTTATTAATATTTTTTAGATTATGAGTTTCACTCGCTGACATAAACACGGCAGCTTCATCTATATCCGCTGCCAACGCCCTCTCTAACCCCCGCTGATTTGGAACAAGGGCTGTATAGGTCACACCTGGCTGCCTTGTTATCCCTGTCGAAACAGCCGCTGCATCTGAAAGGGCAGGAATCCATTTTGGGTTCACAAATGAGGTAATTTCAATATGCTTCAGGCCGCTGGTTGATAATTGATTGATCCATTCAATTTTATCCTCAGTGGATATAAAAACCTTTTCATTTTGCAATCCATCCCGAGGCCCTACCTCTTTTATGGTGATAGCTGAAGGCCACTTCATTACTTCATCTCCTTCTCCTATTCAGCTTACGATTTTATCCAGAATTAACATCAGTAAGCCCTCCTGCTGATGGAATTTTCACTTTATTCAATTACTGCAATGACATCTCCTTCATTCACAAAATCGCCCTCGCTTACTCTCACTTCCTTAACTGTTCCATCAAGCTCAGCAGCAATCGGAATTTCCATTTTCATTGATTCCAGAATCACTACATCCTGATCTTCTTCAACCTGGTCTCCAGGGTTCACTAAGATTTTCCACACACTTCCTGCCATACTTGCTACAACTTCACTCATACTGATTCCTCCCTCTATAAATGTTGATTTATCAACGGTTTGACCCGTTGGTGGGGTGTCAAAAAAATATTTTTCGACACGATTTTCTAACAATATTTTTATATTATGTGAAACTATTCCATCACATGGGT
>NZ_JAMBNQ010000067.1 GCF_023715155.1 Neobacillus mesonae | reverse complement strand
GATCACGATTAATCTGTGTATTTTTAGTTAGCATTTCATTCACCTCTTTAAAATCTCTGTAACTCAATTATACAAAAAAAGACTGTCAACAAAACCGAATTTTTTCGATTTTGTCGACAGTCTGAAAGCTTCTGCCAAGCAGAAGCTTTTTTTAGTGGTTATTATCTTTGCGGGGAGATTCCCCATATGTCTTTAGCATATTCCTTAATGGTGCGGTCGCTTGAAAAATAACCGGCATGTGCAATATTCACAAGGCTTTTTTGATGCCAGCTGAAAGAATCTTTATAGGCATTTCCAATCTTATCCTGTGCATTTGTATAGGAAGCAAAATCCTTTAGCACAAAGTATTGATCATTTTCTTCAAGCAAGGAATCAAAAATCGGTTCAAATTCATTTGACACATCAGAGAAAAATCCATTGACCAGCTGGTCGACCACCTTACGAATCCGCTGGTCAAGGTGATAATACTCCAAAGACTGATAACCGCCATGACGGTAATAGTGAAGCACTTCCTCAGCGGTTAAACCAAAGAGAAAGATATTGTCATCCCCTACCAGTTCATGAATTTCCACATTTGCCCCGTCCAAAGTCCCAAGCGTTAATGCACCATTAATCATAAATTTCATGTTACCGGTTCCGGAAGCTTCTTTACTGGCAGTCGAGATTTGTTCACTGACATCTGCCGCGGGAAAAATCTTTTCAGCTAAAGAAACGCGGTAATTTTCCATAAAAATGACTTTAATCTTATCGCCGGTTTGAGGGTCGTGATTTACCTTATCTGCAACAGTATTAATTAATTTAATAATTTTTTTTGCATAATAGTATCCAGGGGAAGCTTTTGCACCAAAAATAAATACTCTTGGGGTTATTTCAAAGCTTGAATCCTCTTTAATCCGATTATATAAATACATAATGTGCAAAACATTAAGCAGCTGCCTTTTATAAGCATGAAGCCGTTTAACCTGGACATCGAATATCGCATTGGGATCTACCGCAACACCATTCTGTTTATAAATAATGTCAGCGAGCTTTTTCTTATTATCGATTTTAATTCTTTCGAGCTGTTTTAAAAATGACGGGTCCCGCTGATATTTCAGTAATTGTGTTAGCTCATGTGCCTGATTGGTCCATGAAGATCCAATAGCATCGGTTATGAGTTGTGACAATTCTGGATTTGCTTTATACAGCCAGCGGCGGTAGGCAATTCCATTTGTTTTATTGTTAAATTTATCGGGATACAGCCGATAAAACGGCCTCATTTCCCGCTCTTTTAGGATTTCCGTATGCAGTCTCGCTACACCATTTACACTGAAACTCCCGACAATGGCTAAATGAGCCATTTTTACATAGTGATCGGCAATGATGGCGAGTTTACTAATCCGTTCCCAGTCACCAGGGGTCTCTTCCCACAGCTGCCGGCAAAAGCGTTCATTAATTTCTTCGACAATCATATAAATTCTTGGCAATAGCGGCTGAAAAATATGAACAGGCCATTTTTCCAATGCTTCCGATAAGGTCGTATGATTGGTATATGAAATGGTATTAGTTGTGATATGCCAAGCCTGATCCCAATCCATTCCCTCTTCATCAATTAGGACTCTCATTAACTCTGGAATGGCAAGCACCGGGTGGGTATCATTGATATGAATACAAATATATTCATGAAATTGTTCCAGACTGGCATGCTGCTTCCTATAGTACCTTACAATCGACTGAATACAGGCTGAAACAAGGAAGTATTGCTGTTTTAAGCGTAATATTTTACCTTCATCATGTGTATCATCTGGATAAAGGAATTCGGAAATAGCCTCAGTTTCCCGTTTATATTTGAGAACATCTTTATGGAACGGGAATTGAGCTGGCTCTGCACTCCAAAGCCTTAAGGTGTTGACTGTTTTCGTATTAAAGCCTACAACTGGCACATCATATGGAACTGCTGTAACCGTTTCGGCATTTAAATGGTGGAAAGAAAGCCTTCCGTCTTCCTCTTTTCCCTCTACCTTGCCCCAAAACGGGATACTTACGGCTAAATCAGCCTTGCGTACTTCCCAAACATTGCCGCTTCTAAGCCATTGCTCCGGCAGTTCCACCTGATAGCCATCAACAATTTTCTGTTCAAACAATCCATGTTTATAGCGGATTCCATGCCCATGGCCAGGAAGGTTTAACGAGGCAAGGGAATCTAAAAAACAGGCGGCAAGTCTACCTAAGCCGCCATTACCTAAGCCTGCATCAGGCTCTAATTCTTCAAGTTCCGTTAAATCGATTCCAAGCTCTTTAAGACCTTCTTCAGCAACAGATTCAACCCCAAGATTCATTAAATTTTGCCTTAAAAGTTTTCCTAATAAATATTCAATCGAAAGGTAGAATACTTGTTTTCCCTTTGTCGCCATATAATGTTCATTTGTTGTAATCCAATCATCGCTCACAAATTCACGAATCATTTGACCAAGGGTCTGATAATGGTCCCTTGGCGTACTTTCAGAAAAGCTCTTTCCGCACAGCATCTCAAGCCTTTTTAAAAAGGTGTTCTTAAATTTTTCTTTCGTAGAAAACATGTGATTCACTCCTTGAGACTAGTTCGGCATAGAGCTGATTATAGCTAAATGCCGATTGGGCCCAGCTATAATCCTTTTCCATTGCTTGTCTGACAATCTTCTGCCATTCCTTTTTATCATGATAAAAGCCAATTGCTCTTTGTACGGTGTAAAGCATGTCATGTGCATTGAAATTCCTAAATGAAAATCCATTGCCTTGTTTCGTGAACTCATTCCATGATTTTACCGTATCATTTAATCCGCCTGTTTCACGGGCGATTGGAATGGCTCCATATTTCATTGCAATTAATTGTCCGAGACCACATGGTTCAAATAATGACGGCATTAAAAATAAATCAGCTGCCGCATACAATTTATGAGCCAGTTCCTCATTAAAGCCCGTATGAACTTTAAGCTTTTCCGGATAAATTCTGGCTGCCTGGCGGAAGTAATCCTCATATTCAAAATCCCCTGTTCCAAGAATAATGATCTGGATATCTTCCTGAAGGATTTCCCTCAGGACACATTTGACAAGGTCAAGCCCCTTTTGTCTTGTCAATCTTGATATCATAACCAGCAGTGGTGTTTCCGAGGATTGCTTCAACCCGAATTGCTTTTGAATCTCCCTTTTATTAACATTTTTCTTTTCTATATCATTCACACTATAAGTTTGAAAAATAAGCGGGTCATGTACAGGATTATAAAAGTCTTCATCAATGCCATTTAAAATCCCGACAAGATCTTCATCCCTTTCCTTTAACAGTCCATCAAGCTTTTCACCGAAAGCAGCTGTCTGGATCTCATTCTTGTAGGTTGGACTAACGGTTGTAATTTTGTCTGCAGAGACTAGGGCCCCTTTGATAAAATTTATGTTTCCGTAAAACTCTAAATTACGGTAGTGCAGAAATTGGTCTTCTAGACCTAGTAAATCCTTTAATACATTTTTAGGGAAAATTCCTTGGAACTGAAGATTATGAATAGTAAAAACAGTCTTAATCAATCCATATCCTTTTTCCTTATAGTATACCGTTTTAAGAAGATAAGGAATCATGGCCGTATGCCAATCATGGCAATGCAGTACATCTGGGAAAAAGTTTAGCTTGACAATCGCCTCAAGTACAGCCCTGTTAAAAAACGCAAATCTCTCACCATCATCAAAATAGCCATATAAACCTTCGCGTTTAAAATAGTACTCATTATCGACAAAATAGAAGATAACCCCTTGATACTCAAGTTCTTCTATCCCGCAATATTGGTTTCTCCAACCAACGGAAACTGTAAATTCCTTTATTTTTTTCATATCTTTCTTATATTTTCCAGCAATCGTTCCGTATTTAGGAAGGATTACCCTTACATCGGTTCCCTGGCTTTTTAATTCTTTTGGCAGGGAACCGGCAACATCTGCAAGTCCCCCAGATTTTGCAAATGGTCCACATTCTGATACGGCAAATAATACTTTCACGAGTTCATCAACGCTCCTTGCTTCGTCCCTTTACGGATTACATATGGTGACTTTTCTGTTCCTATTAATTTAGTACCCGCTTCAATTTTGATATCCTTATCTAATATAACTGAATCCAAATAGCAATTTTCTTCAATCTGGCACTTTTGCATGATAATGCAGTTCTTGATAACGGTTCCTTTTCCAATCTTTACGCCGCGGGAAATAATACTATTTTCTACTGTCCCGCTGATTAATCCGCCATTGGCTATCATTGAATTTTTCACGGCTGAACCATTTAAATATTTCGTTGGCGGTTCATCCTTTACCTTTGTTAAGATTGGCTGTTCTTTTAAAAATAGCTTTCTCCAAACATCCTTCTCCAATAAATCCATACTGGTAGAAAAATAGTTTTCAATCGAATCTATCATAACGGCATACCCGTTATATTCATAATGACATACAGAATACTCATGATGTAAATCCTGAACAACATCCCGCATACATGAATACCCCGTTTGATGTCTTGTTTCAATCAGTTTCATGAGAAGTGATGTTTTAATCAAATATAATTCCAGCGACCTGCCATTCTGATGGATTTCAGTGATATCACACCCAGAATGGATATGCCAATCTAATAATGGATGGAAATCCATATTAAAGACAGTAAAGCAATTGCTGATAATAGCATATTCCTGTGTACTCCGATAGAAATAATCCATATTGGCCGCAAAAAGGTCGAATGAACCAATTTTATTATAATCACTGCTTACAATAGCCGATGGAAAAAAGAACAAACCATCGCGCTTCCGGTTTAAATCCCAGTTCTTTCCCGAACCCAAGTGGTCCATTAAAGAACGGTACTGCATTTTTGGAAAAATCGCTACACTTCTAATTCCTGAATTCACCATGTTTGAGAGTACAAAATCGATGATGCGGTATCTGCCGGCAAAAGGCAGGGCTGCTAATGATCGATGGGTTAATAAATCCTCCAAATCTTCATGATAAGTTGTAGCGTCAATGATACCCAGTAACTTTCTCTTCACTCAAAAGTCCCTCCAATTCAACTATTCCATATCTGAAAGGTTTTCTCTCAGGTTGTTAACTAGATTAATAAGCAGAGTGTAACTCGCTCAGCATGTCCTCTGTTACAAGAATTACTTCATTATCCATCGAACGAATCACCGTTCCATCAGGTATAATCACACCAGAAGGAACGATTGTCTTTTCAATGAAGCAGTCTTTCCCTACAATAGCATCCGGCATAACCACAGAATCTTTAACAATAGATCCTGTACCGACAGATACACTTTGGAAAACAACAGAGTGTTCAATTTCCCCTTCAATCGTACATCCTTCGTTAATGAGTGATTCTTTTACTACAGCATCTGATGATATATATTGCGGCGGCTGGTTTGGATTAACAGAGTAGATCCTCCAGCTGGTATCAAACAAATCTAACTCACAATCTTCTGCTAATAAGTCCATGTTTGCTTCCCAAAGGCTTTCAACAGTACCAACGTCTTTCCAATAACCTTTAAACGGATAAGCAAACAGTTTTCTTTGATCTTCCAGTAATGCTGGTATGATATTTTTGCCAAAATCATGGCTTGAATCATGTCTTTTAGCATCCATTTCCAAATATTCTTTAAGTATATTCCAGTTAAAAATATAAATACCCATGGAAGCTAGGTTATTTTTTGGATTGGTTGGTTTTTCCTCAAACTCTACTATTCTCATGTCTTCGCTTGTATTCATAATGCCAAATCTGCTTGCTTCATCCCAAGGGACTTGAATCAAGGAGATCGTCACATCTGCTTTTTTCTCCATATGATATTCAAGCATACTTTCATAATTCATTTTGTATATATGATCACCTGATAGAATTAAGACATAATCAGGCTGATATTGCGTTAAATAATTTAAATTTTGATAGATAGCACTGGCAGTACCTGTGTACCATTTCACCTCAGAATCTTCACTGTACGGCGGAAGCACAGTAACCCCGCCATCCTTTGCGTCAAGATCCCATGCACTGCCTATCCCTATGTAGGAATTTAATAGTAATGGCTGGTATTGTGTTAGCACACCAACGGTATCTATACCGGAATTGGCACAATTACTTAATGCAAAATCAATAATGCGATATTTCCCTCCAAATGGTACAGCCGGCTTTGCAAGATCTTTTGTCAACTCATTCAGCCTGCTGCCCTTCCCTCCTGCTAATAACATGGCCACGCAAGTTTTCTTTACCATTTCCTTTTCGCTCCTTTCGTTTTTTAACAGGTCTCAACATATGAAACCCAAATGGGGCTATTGTTAAATTCAATGAATTAGGTTTCCCATGGAAAGGTTCCGAAACCGCCATTAGATTTTTTTTATTGATCCTATCGCTTCCGCCATATTCCTTTTGATCACTATTAAAAATTTCACGATATGGACCTGGATTGGGAACCCCTATTTTATAATCTTGATAACTCACACCTGTGAAATTACAAACAATAATCAACAAATCATCGTCTTTTTTCCCCTTACGAATAAAAGAGAAGATAGATTGCTCCGAATTATCCGCATCAATCCATTCAAATCCTTCCTGTAAATGATCTAGTTCATATAGGGATTTTGATCGTTTATAAAGCTTCATCAGCATTTTGACGTAATTGCTCATTTTCTGGTGCATTTCATAATCTAATAGATTCCAATCCAATTGTTCTTTATCTTTCCATTCAGCAAACTGGCCAAATTCAAAACCCATAAATAGCAGCTTTTTTCCTGGATGTGCAAACATAAAACCCAGCAAAAGTCTTAATTGAGCAAATTTCTCCCAATAATCTCCGGGCATTTTATCCAAAAGTGATTTCTTTCCATGAACAACCTCATCATGGGAAAATGGAAGCATAAAGTTTTCTGAGAAAGCATACAAAAGGGAAAATGTAATTTTTGAGTGGACAAGTGACCTTGCGAACGGCGGTGTTTCCATATATTCCAGCACGTCGTTCATCCAGCCCATATTCCATTTATAATCAAAACCTAATCCTCCGTAGCGTGCAGGTGCAGTTACATGTGGAAATTCAGTAGAGTCTTCCCCAATCATTAAAAAGTTTGGATTATATTCTTCAATAACACGGTTTAATTTTTTTAAAAAGCCAATGCCCAATGGATTTTCACGCTTCTCATGACCTGTATTAGGCCAATAAATAATATTGGCGACCGCATCCATTCGAAATCCATCAATATGAAACCAATCCATCCAAAATAATGCATTTGAGATTAGAAAGCTCTGGACTTCTCCTCTGCCCAGATCAAAATTAGCTGTTCCCCAAACCACATTTTCCCTGTCTTGATGGTTTTGGTAAGAATAAAGATGGGTTCCATCGAATCGATATAAACCATGAGCATCCTTACAAAAATGCCCTGGTACCCAATCAAGGATGACCCCAATTCCATGTTGATGGCACTGATCAACTAAATATTTAAAATCATCTGGTTCTCCATATCTTGAGGTAACCGAAAAATATCCTGTACCTTGGTAGCCCCATGAATCATCAAGAGGATGCTCCACTAGAGGCAGCAATTCAATATGTGTAAATCCATGCTCCATCACATAAGGAATGAGCTCTTCGGCCATTTCTTTATATGTAAGATAACTTCCATCTTCTTTCTTACGCCAAGATCCAATATGTACTTCATAAATGACCAAGGGGTCTGATAAAATATGATGATTCTTATGATTCATCCATTGATGATCACGCCACTCATAATTTTTCAGTGGATACACAATGGATGCAGTATGCGGTCTTAGTTCAGCATAAAAGGCAAATGGATCTGCCTTAAGCAGCTTTTCTCCAGCATGCGTGATAATTTCATATTTATAGATTTCACCTTCTAAGTCCTGATTCACCACTAGGATCCATATTCCTTCTTCATTCATCCTCTGTAATTCAAATTCACGGCCATTCCATTTATTAAAATCCCCTACAAGCCTTACTTGTTTAGCATTAGGGGCCCATACACAAAATCTTGTAAAACTATTACCGGAGTTTTTAATGACATGGGCGCCAAATAGATGATGACTTTGAAAAAGGTTTCCCTCATGAAATAGATGCAGCTGATAGTCAGTTGGGAATAAAGTATTAACTGTCATGGTTCTCCTCTTCCTCATATGAGAATATGTTTTTCAGAATTCAATTATATATGTAATTAAGGCATATTCCCCAAAATACTTTTTTCTCTTTTCAGACATTTTCAACAACAATCCGCAAAAATAACTGATAATCCTACGGGATTCTATTCGTTTCGACACTATTTTCAGGTTCATTCGACGAGTATCTATTTATTTTTTTTGTAAATATTTTTAGGACAATAATATTTTTATGAGGATTTATCCTTAAGTTTCAAGGGGATCATTCTAATATGAATGGGGATAGTTCTTTTGTTATATATACTAAAATTTGTCACGAAGGCATAAAGTATTTTTAACGCAAAAAAACCTGATAACATCTTGTTATCAGGTTTACTGGATGACCCCTACGGGATTCGAACCCGTGTTACCGCCGTGAAAGGGCGGTGTCTTAACCGCTTGACCAAGGGGCCATGTATGGCGGAGAAGGAGGGATTTGAACCCTCGCGCCGGTTACCCGACCTACACCCTTAGCAGGGGCGCCTCTTCAGCCACTTGAGTACTTCTCCATATGGCTCCGCAGGTAGGATTCGAACCTACGACCGATCGGTTAACAGCCGATAGCTCTACCACTGAGCTACTGCGGAATAAAAGAATATATTATTACAAAATGGTGGGCCTAAATGGACTTGAACCATCGACCTCACGCTTATCAGGCGTGCGCTCTAACCAGCTGAGCTATAGGCCCATTGGAGCGGGTGATGAGAATCGAACTCACAACAACAGCTTGGAAGGCTGTGGTTTTACCACTAAACTACACCCGCATTCATGGGGCGGATGATGGGAATCGAACCCACGCGTGTCGGAACCACAATCCGATGCGTTAACCACTTCGCCACATCCGCCATTATGCTATTTCGAAAAGGTGGCTCAGGACGGAATCGAACCGCCGACACAAGGATTTTCAGTCCTTTGCTCTACCGACTGAGCTACTGAGCCATATAGTGGCGGTCTGGACGGGACTCGAACCCGCGACCTCCTGCGTGACAGGCAGGCATTCTAACCAGCTGAACTACCAGACCAAATTGCGGGGGCAGGATTTGAACCTGCGACCTTCGGGTTATGAGCCCGACGAGCTACCGGACTGCTCCACCCCGCGATAATAAAAAATATAATGCTTCTTGCATGCTCATAGATGCAAGGACTGTCCCGACTTCAGGAAGCTTATTCAAGCAGCAATTCAGTCGGTACAACTCGCAGATTATTCATTGGAGTAACGCTAAAATCAGTCGCCCCGATTTAGAAAGTTTATTCAAGCAGTGATTCAATCGGTGCGCTGTAGAATATTCAAAGAAGATTATTCGAACGTGCTCCACCCCGCGATAATAATAAACTATAGATAAATATGGCGGAGGAAGAGGGATTCGAACCCCCGCGCGGTTTAACCCGCCTGTCGGTTTTCAAGACCGATCCCTTCAGCCGGACTTGGGTATTCCTCCATATTTGTCAAATGATAATGGTGGACCTTGTAGGACTCGAACCTACGACCGGACGGTTATGAGCCGTCTGCTCTAACCAGCTGAGCTAAAGGTCCTCACTAAATTCATTCTAATTTTTATCTGTCTGTCCCCATCTTAGAAAGTATATTCAAGATGCAGCGCGATGGGTACAACTCGCAGATTATCCAAGGAAGCTTTGCTCGTTGCTCTAACCAGCTGAGCTAAAGGTCCTTAATCATTTTTATAAATGGTAGCGGCGGAGGGGATCGAACCCCCGACCTTACGGGTATGAACCGTACGCTCTAGCCAGCTGAGCTACACCGCCATATATATAATTGATTTTTGGTGGAGCCTAGCGGGATCGAACCGCTGACCTCCTGCGTGCAAAGCAGGCGCTCTCCCAGCTGAGCTAAGGCCCCAATACTATAAATGGTCGGGAAAACAGGATTCGAACCTGCGACCCCTTGGTCCCAAACCAAGTGCTCTACCAAGCTGAGCTATTTCCCGTTAAACACTATGGCGCGCCCGAAAGGAGTCGAACCCATAGCCTTCTGATCCGTAGTCAGACGCTCTATCCAATTGAGCTACGGGCGCATGTTTTAAAAAATGGTGCCGAGGACCGGAATCGAACCGGTACGGTAGTCACCTACCGCAGGATTTTAAGTCCTGTGCGTCTGCCAGTTCCGCCACCCCGGCATATGGAGCGGAAGACGGGATTCGAACCCGCGACCCCCACCTTGGCAAGGTGATGTTCTACCACTGAACTACTTCCGCATTTATTAAAATGGTGCGGGTGAAGGGAGTCGAACCCCCACGCCTTGCGGCGCCAGATCCTAAGTCTGGTGCGTCTGCCAATTCCGCCACACCCGCATATTTAAATGGTGAGCCATGAAGGACTCGAACCTTCGACCCTCTGATTAAAAGTCAGATGCTCTACCAACTGAGCTAATGGCTCATACCTTAAAGTAACTACCTAATCTTTGGTTTATTCGTCAGATGTCCGCATCTCAGGTTGATTATTCAAGAAGCGGCTCGACGCGTACAACTCGCGTATTTCATAGAAGTATTGCTCGTTGCTCTACCAACTGAGCTAATGGCTCGTCCAATGGTGCCGGCCAGAGGACTTGAACCCCCAACCTACTGATTACAAGTCAGTTGCTCTACCAATTGAGCTAGGCCGGCATAATAAATAAAAAATAAGATGTACTTAAATGGTGGAGGATGACGGGATCGAACCGCCGACCCTCTGCTTGTAAGGCAGATGCTCTCCCAGCTGAGCTAATCCTCCATCTTAAAGCCTGGCAGCGTCCTACTCTCACAGGGCAAGGCCCCAACTACCATCGGCGCTGAGAAGCTTAACTTCCGTGTTCGGTATGGGAACGGGTGTGACCTTCTCGCCATCACCGCCAGACTATTTAATCGACACTATTTTATTATAATGTCTTTT
>NZ_JAMBNQ010000066.1 GCF_023715155.1 Neobacillus mesonae | reverse complement strand
ATAAGTGGAATATATATCCCACTTAATCAAAAAAGCGACTCAAAATTCAACCTTTTGGAATTCTTGAGTCGTCTTTTTTTTATATTTTATTTTGTCTCCTAAAAAATCGAAGATTTTCAGTGGCCTCTATCCAATGCAGAGGGGGTTTTTATATTTAAAAAAGGAGAATGATGATGATGAATATCAATGGGTTTACAAGAGGTTTAATGGCACATAATTACAATTCTGAAAAATATCTGCTCCATGTGGCTGGATGTGTAGAGCGGCAATTGATTGAGTGGGATCCCCAATACGAGATGCTCGTAATGAAATTCAAGAATTATGAAATTGTGATTAAAAACGTGGAACGTGATTACCATTTACAAATTTCGGAAGAGGAAGCAGCCTCACTTCAAAAAATATCTCCCTTCAAGCTGGACCAAAAAATATGGCGGGAATTAGAAAAACAAGGGTTAGAAATTAGTAAAGGGAACGGAAATTATCTCGATACGATATTGTCATGAGGACTTATGGAATGATAGGCAGGATTGGTATGAATATGAGGAGAAATTGCCTGCTGTAAATTAATAAAGGAAGGGTTAATCATGTTAGTAAGGTGTTCAGGGTTAAAAATGAAACGTTGATATTACCCGGCTGAGATGAAAAAGGAAGCCGTCGGTAAAAATAAATGGTTGTTATTGCCTGCAACGGGTCAAAAAAGAAGTCAGCGGTAAGAAAAAAGGGTGGAAATTGCCCGCCGCAGGTCAAAAAAGGAGACAGCGGTAAGAAAAAAGGGTGGATATTGCCCGCCGCAGGTCAAAAAAGAAGTCAACGGTAAGAAAAAAGGGTGGATATTGCCCGCCGCAGGTCAAAAAAGGAGACAGCGGTAAGAAAAAAGGGTGGATATTGCCCGCCACAGGTCAAAAAAGAAGACAGCGGTAAGAAAAAAGGGTGAATGTTGCCTGCCGCAGATCAAAAAAGGAGACAGCGGTAAGAAAAAAGGGTGAATATTGCCTGCCGCAGGTCAAAAAAGAAGTCAGCGGTAAGAAAAAAGGGTGGATATTGCCCGCCGCAGGTCAAAAAAGAAGTCAACGGTAAGAAAAAAGGGTGGATATTGCCCGCCGCAGGTCAAAAAAGAAGTCAACGGTAAGAAAAAAGGGTGGATATTGCCCACCGCAGGTCAAAAAAGAAGACAGAGGTAAAAATACCACTGATGGAATACTCCAGCAGCATTTATAATGAAACTTCCGTTTGATGAGTTGTATCAACTCGTGTATAGCTAAACTTAAGGGGGATATCAAAAATAAGAAAAAGGGATAGATTAATGATTCACAACCGATGCGAATAAAATGAACCATGACCTAATTTTGATTCTCAACGATTCTTACAGAAAAGAGGTTATGGGGATGAAATACAAAATCTACCGGTGCAATTGCCGGAAACTTTGGTCTGTTCAAAGCCGCAAAGAAAAGTTCACCGCAGAATCGATCCTGCTAAATGGTAAGTGGAATACGGAATTAAAGTCCGAACGGAGATTGAATCCAAGGGGATTCGTCATTACCAATCACACTCAAGACATTATACCGAATCCGCCAATTGAACTAGTCAATCAATTTACGAAAACATCGAAGTTGATTTATGATAAGAATTCAGTTGATTTTAATATCAAATTTGGGGAATATCTTTTCTTTGCTAATGACGGGACCTGTTATCTTTTAAAAAAGGAATCGTAATTCCATCAAGGCGTCAGGCACTCTCAAATAATAAGAGCGCCTGGCTTTTACATTTAACGATTATCCACTTTTTCCGGATAAAGATCATGATTCATCAGACGGTAATTGGCCATTTCTTCATATTTGGTGCCTGGTCTTCCATAGTTACACCATGGGTCAATGGATATTCCGCCACGTGGAGTGAATTTGCCCCAAACTTCAATATACCGCGGATTAAGGAGCTTGATTAAATCATTCATAATGATATTGACGCAATCTTCATGGAAGTCACCATGATTTCGGAAACTAAATAAATATAATTTCAGTGATTTACTCTCGACTATTTTCTGATCAGGAATGTACGAAATATACATCGTTGCGAAATCTGGCTGTTTTGTCAGCGGACATAAACTGGTAAATTCCGGACAATTAAATTTAACGAAATAATCCCGGTTGGAGTGAAGGTTATCTACTGCCTCCAGTACCTGTGGTGAATACTCAAATAAATAGCTGTTATTTTGATTTCCTAGTAATGTTAAATCCTTTAAACCTTGCTCATTGCTTCTGCCTGACATAAAAAGACCTCCTTATATTTTTAAAAAAAGAGGACGGTTCACCCATTCTAAAAAAACGAAAAGCCATGTCACTATGGCCATGGCTTAATCTCAATATCCATAGTTTTTTATAGAGGGTTTCGGCTATGAACCTCTCCTTATTCATTTACTCATATGATATAGAAAACAGACTTAGCCGTCAATTAAAAATGAATAGTCGACAGATAAACAGAAACGTAGTAATATAAATTTGCTGATTCATATAATCTAATAAAAATCCGTTTTACGCGGTTGAGGTTCTAGCTACCCTCATTAAAAAACTAAGAAAAACAGTACATTTCTTAGTACTGTTTTTTCTTTTTGAAAGGAGCATTCCTAAAGAATGTTGAAACAGGAAAAAGCAATTGTCGTCTTTAGCGGCGGGCAGGACAGCACCACATGTCTATTCTGGGCGCTAAAAAACTTTGGTGAAGTAGAAGCGGTCACATTTGATTATAATCAAAGACATCGTTTAGAAATTGAATGTGCAAAAAATATCGCAAATGAATTGGGTGTCAGACACCATATATTAGATATGTCCTTATTAAACCAATTGGCGCCGAATGCGTTGACAAGGTCTGATATTGAAGTTAAAGAAGGTGTGGATGGGGAACTTCCATCTACTTTTGTACCAGGGAGGAACCTGTTATTTTTATCTTTTGCCGGCGTACTTGCGCGGCAGGTGGGTGCGAAGCATATCATTACCGGTGTATGCGAGACGGATTTCAGCGGTTATCCAGATTGTCGTGATATTTTTGTCAAATCATTAAACGTTACCTTAAATTTATCAATGGACGATCATTTCGTCATCCATACCCCTTTGATGTGGTTAAATAAAGCAGAAACGTGGGCGTTAGCGGATGAATTAGGGAAGCTTGATTATGTTCGTGAAAAAACATTAACGTGCTACAATGGCATCATTGCTGATGGCTGTGGGGAGTGCCCGGCCTGTGTTCTGAGAAAAAGAGGGCTGGATGAATATCTAAGCGGGGCCGTCAAATGATGTACGGATTTAGAATCGTTGACAAACTACAGAAAATAGACGAGGACATCAACCGCAGCCAGCTTAAATACCATTCAAAAAGGGTATTAGTGAGCAAAGAATTTACTTTTGATGCCGCCCATCATTTGCATTGCTATGATGGGAAATGCAAGAACCTGCATGGACACACTTATAAAGTCATTTTCGGCATCAGCGGTTTTGTCGATGACCAGGGACTCATGATGGATTTCGGGGATATTAAAGATATTTGGAAAAATCAAATTGAAATTTATCTTGATCATAAATATTTAAATGAAACGCTGCCGCCAATGAATACAACGGCTGAAAACATGGTTGTATGGATTTATGAAAAAATGAGGAATGCGGTAGAGGCAGCATCGGAAAAATACCATAGCGCACGAGTCGAATTCGTCCGTCTCTTTGAAACCCCGACCAGTTACGCCGAGGCTAGAAGGGAGTGGATGGAGGAATGAGTAAAATTCCTGTTATCGAGATTTTTGGTCCGACCATTCAAGGGGAAGGTATGGTAATCGGTCAAAAAACAATGTTTATACGTACTGCTGGCTGTGATTATTCCTGCAGCTGGTGTGATTCCGCTTTTACCTGGGATGGCAGCGGCAAGAATGAAATTAGAATGATGGATGCGGAAGAAATTTGGCAGGAATTAAAGGAGATTGGCGGAGACCGATTTTCTTTTGTTACGATTTCAGGCGGCAATCCCGCATTGATTAAAAATGTGGGATTGCTGATTGACTTATTAAAAAAAAGAGGAATAAAATGCGGCATTGAAACACAGGGCAGCAAATGGCAGGACTGGTTTGTAAATGTTGATGAATTAACGATTTCTCCAAAACCGCCTAGTTCAAAAATGAAAACCAATTTTGAGATATTGGATTTGATTTTTCAAAAATTAAAAGATCATAATTTCAAAAATCATGTGAGTTTAAAAGTGGTTATTTTTGATCAGGAAGACCTGACTTACGCGAAAATGGTACATAAACGATATGGAACAATCCCGTTTTATTTGCAGGTCGGAAATGATGATATTACCAATTTCAATGATCAAGAATTGATTCAAAAGCTGCTACAAAAATATGAGTGGCTGGTAAATGACGTAACAGCAGACAATCAATTAAATGATGTAAAGGTTTTGCCGCAGCTTCATACCCTCCTTTGGGGAAATAAACGGGGAGTGTAGAATAATATTTTTCTAAAAAAGTAATTGTCATCCTTCCACATTCGTGATAGTATAATTAAGAAATTTCCTTTAAAAGTAGTCCAGAGAGGCTAAAAAGGGTGAACGTGAATATTCGTATATGTAAGTTGATATATGAATGCCCTTTTGTCCTGGACAGAAGGGCATTTTATTTTGTGAAAAAAAGTAATTATATTTGTTGGACTTTGAAAATTGTCCAACTCCAGTGCCTGCCCCCTCGAGGTCACAAGCCAATCCGACTAAAAGGTTACAACCTTTCAGCCATCTTGCCTTGTGCTTGTCGGGGCTGAGCAAGGCACTTCCGCATTTATTGTAAATCTTTTAATCAAGTCCAGAGAGGCTCGAAAGGAGAAAAAAGAAATGAATTATCAGAAAAAGACAGTAATCGCATCAGTAGCAGGGTTGACATTGGAAGGGATGGACATCATGTTTATTTCCTTTGCCATGTCAATGATTATCGCAGAATTTCATCTTGATATGGCAACAGGGGGATTGATTTCGTCTCTTACCAACCTGGGGATGCTATTCGGAGGAATCATTTTCGGAGTATTAGCAGATAAGTTCGGCCGGGTAAAAGTGTTTACTTATACCGTCCTTCTATTCGCTTTAGGAACGGCATTGACTGGTATGGCAACTAATGTTGAACAAATCTACATCTTTAGATTTATTGCCGGTTTAGGTGCTGGCGGCGAATATGGTATCGGGATGACGCTTGTTGCAGAAGCATGGCCAAAGAATAAACAGGGCCGCGCCTCTTCTTATGTAAGTGTTGGGGCACAATACGGTGTTATTCTTGCAGCATTGCTAAGTGCAATGATTTTACCAACATGGGGCTGGAGAGGATTGTTCTTCGTCGGAATTATCCCAGTTATCTTTGCCTTCATTGTACGTAAGAATTTAAAAGAATCACCAGAATGGCTTGCAGCACAAAAAGACAAACGCCAAGTGAAAAAACAAGGAAATATCAGACAATTATTTGCAAATCCAAGAACCGCGTTTACCACTATTGCGTTAGCCATCATGGCAACTGTGCAAATTGCTGGATATAACGGCTTGATGATTTGGCTGCCATCAATTCTGCAAAAATCACAAGGACTTTCAGTTTCTGGTTCTGCTCTTTGGACCATCAGCACTGCAGTGGGAATGATTGCAGGGATGCTGACATTCGGGCAAATCATGGACCGTCTTGGAATGAAGAAAGCATTTGGAATCTTCTTATTTGCATCAGCAGTGGCAGTATTCTTATACTCTTTCGCAGCAGGAGCTGCAGGCGTACTAATTGGCGGTGCCATCGTAGGATTCTTCTCAAACGGGATGTTTGCCGGATATGGCGCATTAATCAGTTACTACTATCCAGTCGAGGTTCGGAGCACGGCAACAAACACCATCTTTAACTTTGGACGAGCATTAGGCGGATTATCGCCAATCCTAGTAGGTTTTATTCTAGAAAATGCTAACGTAACAGTGGCAATGAGTTATCTAGCCGTTCTGTACTGTGTATCATTTATCGCTATGATTAGCTTAGGAAAAGGAAAAGCTAAAAAAGAGCAAAAATCGTTGAATGCACTAAGTGAAGCTATCTAAACCAATAAATAAAATTTGGGTGTCAGACTCCTTTTGATGGGAGACTGACCCTTTTTTATTATTTAGGAAAATATAAAATAACATATAACTAGTTATCTGATTCCAGCTCCAGCACCTAGTCCTTCGAGAACTTAAGGGGCAGGACCATCCTTCGGGGAGCAACTTAGGCTTGTGAGGGTTGACTACTATGGAAAAATTCTAAAAGAATCTGCATCGCAGGGACAGGTTGAGGTTGTCCCAAAGGCGTTTGCGCTTTTGTTCTTGTATTTCGGTATTATCATTATCTCGTATTCAAGATATTTAATTTAAAGATAATAATAGGAGGTGATGACAGTGGAGAAAAAATGCACGAATTTACCATATCTTGAATTACTGAAAACTTCTAAAGCTGTTCAAGATCGAATGAAAATGGAATTAACAAAAGAAAACCTTAGCATTACTGAATTTTCTGTACTAGAAGTGCTTTACTTTAAAGGAAAGCAAACAATACAACAAGTTGGAAAAAAGGTGCTAATATCAAGCGGTTCCATGACATATGTGATTGATAAATTAGAAAAGAGAGGCTTGTTAAAGCGAATTGCATGTCCCAGTGATCGCAGAGCAATTCATGTAGTATTAACAGATGCCGGCAATACCTTAATGGATGAAATTCTGCCGAAGCACAAGATGTTAATTGATACTATATTTGATTCATTACAGGATGAAGAGATTGAATTTTTCGTTCAATTATTAAAAAAAGTACGAATGAGAGTGAAGAATTAATTTTTTTAAACATATATCTTGAAACTGAGATAAATGATAAATTTAGGAGTGATTTTCAGATGTTAAATATTGGTTTATTATTGATTAGGTTGGTTGTAGGTATATTATTCATTGGTCATGGTTCTCAAAAATTATTCGGCTGGTTTGGCGGTTATGGTTTAAAAGGTACAGGAGGCTGGTTCGATTCGATTGGAATTAAGCCAGGAGTAACCATGGCTTTGTTTGCAGGACTTGCAGAATTTCTTGGTGGATTATTGTTTGCTTTAGGACTATTAACCCCGCTTGCTGGAATCTTGATTGCAGGTACTATGATTGTTGCTATTATGAAAGTTCATGCTCCAAATGGATTATGGTCAACAGCAAATGGATATGAATATAATTTAATAATTCTTGCAGTTGCGATTGGCGTTGCCCTAATGGGACCTGGTTTATATGCTATAGATGCAATTTTATTTTAAAAGTAATATCTCTAATTGGAGAATCTTTAAATAGTAGTATTATACTCAAAGTTAAATAAGGAGCACTTAAAAGGGAGTGGAACGTAATGAAATTATTAGGATTGCACCATGTGTCCATTTTGACAGGAAAAGCCGAAAAAAACTTTGAATTCTATACGAAAATCCTAGGGATGAGATTGGTAAAAAAATCGGTGAATCAAGATAATACTAAGTCCTATCATCTTTTCTACGCAGATGCAGAAGGAAGCCCCGGTACTGATATAACATTTTTTGACATTCCTGGTCTTGGGCATTCATACCATGGAACTTCCGATATATCGACAGTATCCTTAAGGGTGCCAAGTACTGATTCATTAAATTTCTGGCAGGATCGTTTTACACAGTATGGGATTGAACATGGCAAGATTGAAAAGAGAGCAAATCGTGATACACTTTCCTTTAAAGATTTCGACGAAACCCGCTTAATCCTTGTTGCCGATAATGGTGAAAAAGGCGTGAGAGGCGGTATTCCTTGGCAGCGTGAGGATATTCCACTGGAACATGCAATTAGAGGTTTAGGACCCGTAACTCTGACGCTCAGCATTGCTGAACCAACAATTGGAGTACTGACTGAAGTCATGGGATTCCATTATGAAGGATCTTATCCTTCCCTTGAAGGGGACTACCCTAATATTTTAGTGTATTCAACCGGGGAAGGAGGCAGCGGGGCAGAAGTTCATATTGAAACTAGAACGGATCTGCCTAAAGCCCGTTTAGGACGTGGAGGAATTCATCATGTGGCTTTTCGGGTCCCAAATGAAGAAGAATATGATAAATGGGCCCAGCACATTAGAAACAACCGATTGCCGAATTCAGGCAAGATTGATCGTTATTATTTTAAAGCTTTATATTTTCGGGAGCCTAATGGTATTTTGTTTGAATTATCCACAGATACACCCGGATTTACAACAGATGAATCAATTGAAACCCTGGGACAAAGCTTGGCACTGCCGCCGTTCTTAGAGGCGCAGCGTAAGGAGATTGAAGAAGATTTACGGCCTCTATCTTTAGAATAAAACAGGAATAATGAATAAAGAGAGGGTATAGTCATGAAACATATATTTAATAAAGGACTTGATCCAACCAAACCTACTTTATTATTGCTTCATGGGACTGGAGGCAATGAATTGAGTCTCATGCCGCTTGCAGGAAAAATTGATGAAGAAGCTTCGATTCTAAGTGTTCGAGGAAATGTACTGGAAAATGGCATGCCGCGATTTTTTAGGAGACTGTCGGAAGGGGTGTTCGACATAGCCGATCTTGTCTTACGAACGAATGAATTGAATGAATTTCTTGATAGGGCAGCTGAAAAATACAATTTCGACCGAAATAATATCATTGCTATTGGGTATTCCAATGGTGCCAATATAGCGGCAAGTTTATTATTTCACTATCAAAATGCGTTAAAGGGGGCAATTCTGCATCATCCAATGGTGCCAAGAACAGGAATTGACCTCCCAGATCTGTCAGGTAAGTCCGTATTTATTACCGCAGGAACGAATGATCCCCTATGTTCACCTCTTGAATCAGCTGAATTACAAGCAATACTGGAAAAGGCCAATGCAAACGTAGATATTCATTGGGAAAATCGAGGTCATCAATTAACTTTAGAGGAAGTTGGGGCGGCGGCCCAATGGTATAAAAAGTTATTCATAGAAAATCCACCTTTGAACTAAATAAAGAGGTGGATATTTTTTTTAATATCAAAATTAATAAAGGGTTCTTTCAAAATTTGTTGAAATTGTATAGAAAGATGAATGCAAACAACGGAGGGCGGGAGAAGTGGAAGAGATTCAATATGCCTTTATAGATGAATTTGGAGATTATTCTTTTGATTTTGACAAACAGAACGTATCTACCCATTTTATAATCGTTGCAATTCTTGTAAAAGAATCGAATATAGAATTTCTGGAAAGGGAAATGGAAAGGATTTCGCTGCAATACTTCCAAAAGGAATTACCCGTGACAGAAGAAGACATGCTACAAATCCTAAATGAAGTGAAGGATTTTCCTTTTAGTATCTATGCATATGCAGCCGATAAAAGAAAAATAAGAGAGGAAAGCGGAGTGATGCATCAAAAGCCATTCATTCGGTATGTGAATCGAATGCTTTATGATGATCTAAACAGGACCTTTGAGCAGCTTGACTTAGTGGCCAACATAAAGGAATCGAAACCATTGCTGCGTGAATTTCAAGAATATGTAAAGACAAAAAGCATTCCGGATTTATTCAATTACTCTATATTTGGTTTCAATCAGACAGAATCGAAATTACTTTTACAATTATCATCTATTATTGCCGGCATTCTTGCAAAAGGGTATGATCGGCCCTATTTTTCCAATCAATATCGATATCTATATAGAAGTATGAAACATAAAATAGCTGCTATTAATATACTGCCCCCAGATTACAAACACTTTCTTTATGACTACAAATCAGACCATCATGATTCCCAATATGACGAGGCTATTATCAAACAGGCTGTAAACCAGGTCTATCATTATATTAAAAAACACCATAAAAGTGAAGAGGATGAGGAACGGCTTCGGATTGATTTATTAAAGTTCCTATTATTCAATTTGAAAGAAAATCCGGATGAATATGTTTATACACAAGAAATCCTTGATAATTTGAATGCCCTGAGAGATATAAAAATTAATCAACATTATTTCCGGTCAAACATTGTGTCAAAGCTTAGGGACAGCGGCCTGCTTATTGCGAGCAGCAATAAGGGATACAAATTACCAGTCCGCTTAAATGATTTATATGATTTTGTAGATCTTTCTAGTCTAACGATATATCCCATGATTCAGAGGATATCAAAATGCAGGGACCAGATTCTCCTGGCTACTAATAATGAAGTAGATATTTTAGAGGAAAAAGAATATGGGTATTTGAAAAAGGTAATTGAGATGGGGAAAGTAGAAAATTAATATTCACACTTTTATTCAAAAGAAGCAGTAAATGATCAAATATTTTTCAATGCGTAATAAATAATAGAAACACAGATTTAAGTCGTTATTTTTAAAAAATGGAGTGTTAATTAATTGACAAGAAGACCATTGCTTTTTTCAAGAAGGGAGCGGAATTTGAGGAATTAAGGATTTTTCACTATGAATCTGTAGAAGGCAAGGGAGCTGTACATTAAGATTCATCAAATTATATGCAGGTTAAATCTTTTTATCTCTTATTCGAGAATTTTTCAATTTCCATCCTTTCGATTTAACGCGTCCATTAAGTGATATAATTCCTGATTTAATAGGGAAAGACGATTAATATTTGCATGAGAGCTTTTTGCGGGAATTGAAATCATTAGATGTTTACCTTAGTTCTACATACGAAAGCAATTTCTTTTGATGGTGCAGTCTTTTTTCTTTTAAAATAGAAATCCTCACTTCTCTACCTTCGGTAAAAATTATGAGCGTCGCTTTCACTGCCGATGTGTTCGAAGACATCTTTTACCACATTTTGAAGGAGATTATGGATATGGGATTGCTGTCTGCTGACCATATTTTCTTAGATTCCACTCATGTAAAGGACAGTGCTAATAAACGCAAGAGGTAAATAGTGTAGGTTGATTTCCACTCCGGATGGACGCTTTCCGCGGGCGGGGCCGAGCCGCTTCCCTCGCTACACTCAGTCCAGGGTCTCGACTTTCTCGCTTTTCCCGCAGGAGTCGCCACCCTCCGCTCCAATCAACTTTAACTTTTTAAACATTGGATAAAATACTTTCGAGGTGACGTATCATGATGACGAGAAACCAATCAAATGAACGCGGACAATTAGAAATGCTGACAATTGATCAATTAGTTCCTGAAGATCATTTAGTACGCAAGCTAGAGTCAGCTATTGATTTTTCGTTCATCTATCCCTTGGTTTAACACCTATATTCAGGGATTGGTCGTCCAAGTATTGACCCCGTAGTTTTGTTTAAGATGGTCTTCATACAATACATTTTTGGCATACATTCCATGCGCCAAACCATAAATAAAGGCTGTTTTCGTAAACTATGTTGTTATGCCAAGAAAAGCGGTGGTTTATTCTATTTAGGAATAAGCGGACTCTGCGAAAAAGCTGGATTAC
>NZ_JAMBNQ010000065.1 GCF_023715155.1 Neobacillus mesonae | reverse complement strand
AGATGAGATTTCCTTTTAGCTAAAGCTAAGTAAGATCCCTGAAAGATGATCAGGTTGATAGGTCAGAGATGGAAGCATGGTGACATGTGGAGTTGACTGATACTAATCGATCGAGGACTTAACCAAGTCAATTTTAAAGTAGCGGACTCGTTCTTAACATGCTTCTTCTATATTATCTAGTTTTGAGGAAATGAAGCCTTAAATTAAATAGTCTGGTAATAATGGCGAGAAGGTCACACCCGTTACCATACCGAACACGGAAGTTAAGCTTCTCAGCGCCGATGGTAGTTGGGGCCTTGCCCCTGTGAGAGTAGGACGTTGCCAGGCAAAAAATAATAGCCCCATTCGGGGCTATTATTTTGCTTTAGTTAGTAAAATATTCAGTAGCTCAGTGGTAGAGCTATCGGCTGTTAATCGGTCGTAGGCTTCGAATACTCTAAGGCGCGTAAGTAAATGGCTGCTAATCCTGTTAAATCAACCTTCTATATCATTTAGTGAAACGGTCATGAAAGAAATTACACCGATTTATGACTCGAATCATTTACGATATAGGAGGTTTTTTGTGTGACTAAAGAAGCAGAACAATAAGCGATTATGTCCTTTATGTAGAGCAATTTCAAAGTATAACAAAGTGCAAACTATTGCGGATACTATAGCTGAGACCATTTATAAATTGTTGGAAAGCATGCAAGTAGTAATCAAGCCTAATTAACCAGGCGTAAATTTTGCTTGCTTTTTTAACAATGTGGAAATAGACAATACAAATTCCTTGTTCTTTAAACAACTTTATGAATATTTGCAGAGATAAATACAAAATGGAAAATATAGCTATCAACTTTCTAAATTAAAATGGGAAGTATAAATTTCGTAAAGTAAAAAACGTCCCAAGGCTAATCCCTACAATACTGAATCCATTTAGGTAATGGACGCAACACATCATTAGTTTCTCAGAAAATGGAGCGATTGTAGAAGTGGTTACGGTACTTCCAGAGGTTGCTGAAAACTGAACATTGTTATCTAAAAGAATTTTTGTGAATTCGTCTATTTGTTTCTTTGCAAGTTCCATTCCTTTTACAAAGTATGCTTTCACTTCCTTTGTCTTGGTGACTTGAGCAAAACCTATCATCAGCTGAAATCCAATATTATTTGACTCTACTCCATGATGAAGAATACCAATTGGTCTTTTATAAGCCTGTCGATTTGCAACGAGGGCTGTTTATAAGGGGCTCGTCAATATTTACAACTGTAACACGATACTTTTCCAATTGTTAAATAAATGAATATTTTTTTATGTAACTATAAAAACTAAAGGGGAAATTATACTAAGGAGATCTATAGCGTGGAAACAACCCAGCCATTGAATGAAAAATTAACATCTATTGAAATGGGAAAGCTTTGGACAACGTATGTAGGAAATACTTTGGGCCGATGTGTCCTTCGTTATTATCTTAAGCATGTTGATGACCAGGATATCAAAAATGTTTTAAACAATGCCTTGAATTTATGTGAGCAGTTGATTGGAAAAATCAAAGGAATATTTATTCAGGAAAATTTTCCGATTCCGGTCGGTTTTACCGAGGAAGATGTGAACGTAGATGCCCCAAGGTTATTTTCCGATGAATTTTATCTTCATTATTTAAAATATACGAGTAAAGCCGGAATGAGTATTTATTTGATCGCCATCCCAATCATGACGAGAAAAGATATAAGGGATTTTTTTAGGAATACTCTTAACTCCACTATTCAACTTACTAATGAAGTCAACGAAGTATTGATGGCGAAAGGGCTATATGAATATCCTCCGCAAATTCCGGTGCCGAAAAAGGTTGATTTTATCAAAAAGCAAAGCTATCTTAATGGCTTTTTTGGTAATGTCCGTCCGCTTCATGCAATGGAAATTGGTCATCTTTATGATCATATCGAAAATAATTTAACGAGTAAGGCCTTACTAGTCGGCTTTAGTCAAGTTGTGAAAAATAAAAAAATCCAGGAATTTTTTTCTCGGGGCAAGGAATTGACAAACAAACATATCGAACTTTGCTCACAGCAGCTACAAAAAGAAAACTTGCCGGCTTCTCCATTATTGGATCATTTGGTCAGTGAGTCTACCATTGCTCCGTTTTCCGATAAATTAATGCTAGCCCATAAAATTGAAATGTTTTCCATGAAGATCAGAGCCGCGGGCAACGCAATCTCTCTTAACGGCAGAAGAGATATTGGAACCATGTATTCAAAGTTTTTAGTGGATATTCAACTGTTTGTAGAGGACGGAGCCAATATCATGATTGATCAGAATTGGATGGAACAACCTCCAGAAGCTGTTGACAGGGATAAGTTAACATAAGTATAATCAGCTATTGGAGGAATTTATCAAAGTGTTCCATTTTTTTTGTGAAAAACCGTAAGGCGGTTGACTAGCAACAATGGTCCAAAAACTCACTACTGTCCCACATTTGAGTGAAAAGTCCAATGTCGGATTAAAATACACAACAAATGCAGCAAGCTATTCATGCTGCTAAAAAAGCATAGGGAAGCTGTTCAAGTAGCTCAAACAAGTGCAAACCCATAACGACTGCACAGGCACAGCAACAGTTTCAAACAATAAAACAGCAAATTCAGCAGGCTTAGCAACAAGTTCAGCAAGTATAAGATACAGCTCAACCACAATAAAGTTCATAGTAAATCATTAACTGTTATATCTTCGCCAGCTGCAATTACTTTCTCTAAGTGGCACCATACGGCAAATGATGTTGAGTCAATTTCCAAAAGTCGAGGACAACTACTTCGCTGTTTTCCATGTAGTTTAACATGTCCTTGCTGCATAACTTATAACTTGCTGAGTATAGTGAATCTGTATAGCTATGGACCTATTATCACCGTATATAGGTTAGTCTTAACTTTCAACTTATTATTTAATTGTAGTGTATAAGGTAGAACGTGAATCCCCTGTAGTTTTTACTATTTCCATATTTATTTTACCGTTTAGCTATGTTATATGTTCGTATTGATTTTTGGCTCATTAAGCCAAAAATCTTACATATCAACAGGATTTATTAACAAAGCCTTTTGTATCTCAAATAAAGAAGTCGTTGATCAACGTATCCTTAATTAAATAACTTAGAAAAATGAACATTTAAATCGAACCGTTTTTCACTCTCCTTCGTTACCTTATATTGAAAAGGACAACTTAAGGAGGAGTTAATTATGAAAAAATGGGGTTGGTTATTTACATTCCTTTTAGCAGGAATACTTCTAGCTGGATGCAGTAGTCAAGAAAATGCGGAGGATACGGATACAAATGATCAAGCGGAGGAAACAACAGCCGAGGTTAATAACAATGCAGAAGAAGTTTCTGCAGATAAACTGCAGTTAATGGAAAAGGAGGAAATTGGTAACTATCTTGCTGATGCAGAAGGGATAGCCCTTTACTATTTTGCAAAAGATGAGCCAAATACATCAAACTGTAGCGGTAAATGTCTTGATAACTGGCCTGCCTTCTACTCTGAAAACCTTGAAGTGCCTGAAGGATTTAACAAAGACGACTTTGGAACAATTACTCGCGAAGACACGGGGGAGAAACAAACCACTTACAAAGGCTATCCGCTTTACTACTTTGTAAAAGACGAAGCTTCTGGTGATGTAAACGGACAAGGCGTCAAAGATGTTTGGTTTATTGTCAACAACGAGACAACATTTGCACAATAATTTATGCTACCGAAAGAACTGCCTCATACTCGGCAGTTCTTTTTTCTCTCCCTCACTTAAATTTTTACCACAACCCTAGCAATGATTTATACTATAAAAAAGCTTCAATGTAAGGGAGGGAATTCGGCAATGAAATCTAAGACAGACGAAGAACTGATTGAATTAATTGTTCAAAATCATCGCCTGGCACTTGAAGAGCTATATGACCGCTATATAAAGCTCATATATAGCTTCTCCTTAAAAATAGCACAGGGTGATACGGATAAAACAAAAGAAATTGTCCAACGAGTATTTCTTCGGCTATGGACAACAAAATGCACCTATAATCCATCACAAGGACAATTTGTGAACTGGCTTCTTACCATTACCCGAAACGTTGCGATCGATCTCATTCGTAAAGAGCAAAAATATAAAGGAACAGTCCAATTAGAACTTGATGAATGGCGACAAATGCAAGATCAGCACTCAGAAGATGTACTGCAGAAAGTTTCAAGAAATTTATTAAAGCAACAAATACAAGAAGCAAAACGGCATCTCTCCGAACCACAGCAGCGCCTTATTAACTTATTATACTGGGAAGGTTACTCCTTAAGCGAAATTGCAGAGATTGAACAAAAGCCCCTCGGTACCATTAAAAGCCGACTGCATCAAACTTTAAAAAAATTGCGTCATTACTTTAGTGAAGAAACAGGAGGGGTTAGGCATGGAAAATAAATGCGAAAACCTGCCTTTATATATCATCAATGAACTTACTAAACGTGAAAAAGAACAATTTGAAAGCCATCTTAAGACATGTACCCACTGTCAGCACGAATTAGAATCTCTGCAACAAACATGGCAAACACTTTCTTATGATATCGAAGAAGTTGACGTACCAAAATCACTGAAAGCAGAAGTCATGGGCTTTATTTTTGAAGAAAACGAAACACTAGAACAGGAACCAAACGCAGAAACTGAGAAGCAAAACTTTATAAAACGATTCAAAGCAATCTTCTCAAAGCATTACTCACCATTATCGACTGCTGTTACTGCTGTTTTATTAATCGGTTTAATTGGGTTATATTGGAATAACATTCAATTAAAAGATACGATGACAGCGTTAAAAAATGAAGCAGTTGACCCAACACATATCGTTTCGACCTTTAAATTAAAAGGACAGGATTTAGCCGCTTCGGCAAATGGTAGCGCCTACCTTCTTCAAAAAGGCAGCGACACCAGCCTTGTCATTGAATTAAACAATATGCCAAGTACGAAAGATGATGAAGTATACCAAGTGTGGCTGTTAAAAAACGGCACTCGGCAAAATGCCGGTACTTTAAAACCTGATTCAGAGGGTAACGGTCTTATTACCTATCGCCTACCGCCAGATCATTCGTTTGATGATATTGGGATTACTTTAGAACCGAACCCATATAACACTCAACCGCAAGGCCAAAAAGTGATGGGAACCACTTAGACGTAGTCTCCACATTCATCTTGTTTAAGAAAATATCAAATTTCATATAATGATTTTTATTATCTACAGTATTTGGAGGAGTAAAGTTCCAAAAAAGTAAGACTTTTGTCACATTTTCATAAAATAAGCAAACCGATATCTCCTTTTATTCGCTTACTAAATTATCAGAATAATAAGGAGGTATCTTTTCATGATACGACACTATCTAAAACCATCTTATGGCATGCTGATTCTTGTTACATTATTATTGTTAGTTGTAAGTGCATGCAGCAGTGAACAGAACGCTCAACCAGAAAGCGAAAGTAAGGTAAATACTTATAATGCAGGTCGAGCTGAAGAAAGTACTGGTACAGAAAATGACCAAACCCCACTGGTCTATGTAAACAACCGAGAAGCAAACACTGTTCAGATTATTGATCCTACAACATACAATGTTGTCAGTACTGTGAATGTAGGGGAAAAACCTACATATGTTCAATTAACCCCTGATGGAAACTATGCGTATGTTGTTAACAGCAAATCAGAGGAGGTTTCAATTATTGATACCAAATCAAACGTGGTTATTAAAACAATCCCAGTCGGAAAATCGCCTAAAGGCGTAAACTTTACAACAGACGGAAAATGGGCTTATGTGATCAATGAAGGTGAAGATACTGTGACCGTCATTGATGTTGTAGAAATGAAAGAAACTACCGTAATTCAAACAGGTAAATTCCCTCATAACGGTATTTCCAGTCCGGACAGCAGCAAATTTTATGTTACTAATACAGCTTCAAATTCTATATCCGTAATTGATACAGAAAGCCAGTCTGTTATCGATACGATTGAAAATGTAAACGATTTGCCGCATAATTTAACAATTACACCTGACGGAAAAACACTTTGGGTAACACTGACAAAATCGAATGCCATTGGAATAGTTGACTTAGAAAAAGGAGAAATGGTTGAAACGATCCCTGTTGGCAAAGGGCATCACGTGATTGATTTAACGAACGATGGTAAATTGGCTTATGTTGCAAATATTGGGGGAAATGATGTTACCGTCATTGATACAGGATCTAAAAAGGTTATGAAATCCATTAGAGTAGGACAAGGTCCGCATGGTATTGCCATCACACCTGACAATAAAGAAGTCTACGTACCTGTTACCGAAGAAAATAAACTTGTTGTCATTGATATACAAACAAATGAAGTGATTGAAACACTTGAAACAAATGCTTTCCCATTTTTCACAGCAACAGTGGGAAGCCGCGGAACCGCATACTTTACTGAAGCGTCCATGACGGAAAAACAAGATTCAAATGAAAAAACAACCAGACCTCAGGGAACTTCAAATGGATCACAACAGGAATCTTCAAAAACAGAAATAGCAAATTCACCGCTTTTAAAAACAAGTGAATCCTATATGTATACATTCAAAGAAACTGGGGATTATACCATTCACTGCGCACCTCACCCATATATGACAATGACAGTCTTTGTGAAAGATGGTGAAAAGATGGAGGAACAAATAGTCGAAATAAGAGACTACACTTATACACCAGAAATACTTGAAATTACCCCTGGTACAACTGTAAAGTGGGTAAATAAAGATACTGTTCAGCATAATGCTGTGATTGAAAAATAATGTTCATGAGAAGAAGGGACTCATATTGTTTTAATGAAGGCCTTTTTTATTTCCACTTTTTGACCATTTAACGGAATAAAAAATGACTATTTTTTCCCTTCCGACAACTTTCTATATAATGAAGCTTTAGACACATATGTAATTTCATAAATTTGATTAACGGTCATACCTCTTTTTTTATCAAGCTTTACTGCACAGTGTATGGCCAACCGGGATACCGAAGAAGCAGTTGAATATCAAAAACAGTCTAATAGTTTTAATGAAGGATTGTTACATCATATGTCACCTTTAGGCTGGGAACATATTAATTTATTGGGAGAATACCATTTTAATTCGGAGAAAATGGTATTGCTAGATTCATTAAGACCACTGAAACGTTCTTAACGTTGTTGAAAATGGGGAAATCGTCAGGATAATGGGCCTAGCGTTGTAAATCTGCGCTTTCCTGACGGTGCCCCTAAATGAATTAAAAGAACAGAATAAAATATTCAATCCCTTTACGATCCCCAATTTAATGGTAAATATAACAACCTATTTGTTAATAAAGTACAAAGGTCATTGAAGAAAATTATGAGGATGTTTTGCGATTGGCCCATTCAATAAGAGAAGGAACAGTCCCAGCATCCCCCATTATGGGAAAATTGGGTTCTTACTCCAGATAAACTTAGCTACAGCCTTACGTGAAATGGCCCGGGGTAGGAATCTTCCTCTTGTCATACTTATATTCACGTTCAGTTTAATAATTGGCAAATTGACTTTGGTTAAAATAATGCACACATCTTTCCCAAATAAAAAGGAAAGCCCAATTCAATAGCCAACATAAAGGTTCTGTTTATCTAAAATCCTCCTTTTTTCAAGAGTCAATTTTTTACACTCTTTTTAATTGAAACCGGATTTAAAGTCAATGTAGAGAAAGGGAGCATCATTTTTAATCAACCGTTTGATTGAATGACAAAATTCATGCCTATATAAACAATAAAATCCTTATATAACGGCATTTATTTCAAAACTAATCAAACGTTTGATTAGTTTCCCTTGACCGCCAGAAGACAAAATAATTCATGTTTCAATTGGATTTTGCAGAAAGAAAGGAGAGTATTCACAATCCTTCCTATCTTTCGGCAAAATTTTCAAGGGGAAATCGGAATAACGGCTGATTTAATAAAGTTTGCCTCGGTTTTAAACCAACAATTGTTTAATTGACAACGGTCTTTGCAATCTATGATATGCAATCCACTCGTACCGGGCTTTTTGGTCAATTTAATCAACCGTTTGATTACATAGGGTTTTGTAGTATTCAAATATTGGTTAATCCCTTATATATCTGCAAGACATCAGTGTATTGTATGACTAATCTACATTACGCATATTCTTACTTGAATGCAGTTCTTTTAAAAGACTTAAAAAAACAAAGGTAATTTCTACATTAAACCATTGGTATCCAGCAACTTTGGTATCAGTTTCGCCAACAATTGACCAACCCTATCATTTGCTAAAAAAGACAATAATTTACACGATTGGCATTTCCAAACAAATTCCCTAGTGCTGACTCGCTTTATCAATTTCTATTTAACGTTGGACCACACCTCCTAGTTACTGTAAAGTGTCCTGTTTCAAAGGTTTTGGGTTAAAAACAAAAAGGCAGCCATTAGACCGAAAATGGGATACGGGTCAGCACTTCAAAATATAAGATAAATATTATTTGTATTCTGGTTATATACACAGGAAAAGAAGTGAAAAATGAATACAATATATATACAGTGGTCCAACTGAATTTCATTACTCTTGCAAAATGCCCCCTATAAAGGGGCATTTTGCTCCGACGGGCAGTCGTATAAGTGTTAGTTAATTCAACACCTCTTCTTTTTCTTTATATAAATTACGAATACATTTCTTGACCATGTTTCAAATTGAAAATATTAAATTAGTAGATATTTACTGCATGAAATTGAATTGGATCTATTGTATCCTAATAAATAGGGGAGGTTTGGAAAAATGGAAAAACAACTGATTTCTGATACATTTTATTATATAGAAATGAAAGATCAAGAAAATCGATTGATTAGAACTGTTGTATTCCGACTAGAAAGTGGCATGTATGAGGCATTTTCTTCTTATTTTCCAACTATTGATGGAAATATAATAGGGTTCGCCTCAGGTAAAAATGATAGGCAAGTAGTCATTTTATCCTTAGAAGATTTTGATAAGGAACTGAAATTAGTCCATAAGTTAAAGACTGCAGCAAAAAAGGTGACCACCGATTATTTTGCGAATGGGGATAACATGACTGATTACGAAAGATCATTGCTTTAATCTCAATCTAGGTAAGCGACCGGCTATTGAATAACAAGGGCGGGTTAGAAAAACAGTTCCATGTCGCTTTCGCTATCCTTATTAGTAAAACCCATCTTTCTGTATAGAGGTTCACCGTCATTAGACGAATGCAGCCAAAATAAGCATAATTCCACTTGGATTATGCATGAAAAAAAGAAGACATGTTTATCTATAGTATAAAGGCATAAAACATAGAGGGAGATACATATATACATGTGTAATATGAATCATCCTTTTACTTAGGGTAACAATCACCCTAATTGTTGAATATTGAAATATTCAAAAAGAAATACATGCTGATTTAACAACGTAATTTTGTTTTTTTACTAATCTTCTTGCTCATTTGCCTAAGAAGAAGAGCAAGAACAATAGTATGAATAAGTGAGACAAGTGTATTTACCGTATATCCGTTTACTTGTATGTATATTTCTTGTGTGTAAATTAAACGAAGAGCAAGAATTATCCCTGTTAATACTAATATGTCACAGTGAAAATCTAGAATTCTTTTAGACATTCGCTTTCTCCTTTTATTCCATAAATAGAGAGGGTTAAATTAGATTTAGCCTATTCGATTTCATAACATTATCAAAGTTTAATGGTGGGACGGACATATACTTTGTCTCCGTGTATCTGCCTATGTATATGATAGGATTTTCAAAGGTTGGATTCAAACTATGAACTTCTTTTTTATACTTTTCCCTAGGTTTCATCCTCGACAACTTTTCAAAGTTATCTCCTGACAAATTCATTTTTGTTCTCCTTTAATTAGTTAGTTACTTTATAAGTAAACAATACCTATACAAGGAATCAATGCTAATATAGGTAATTATAGAAAAAACAGAACCGAAAAGCACTCAGAATACTGATTTGCTCTAGGAATACATTATTTTCAACTCATTACAATTTATTTTCTTGAAGATTTGTATTTTATATGAGTTATTATGTGTTTTATTACAAATAATATGTACCACTTTCGGAAATAGCAGTTAATAAATTTTTTGTTGATAACTAATCATATACTGGGGGGGAATCATGCGACTTTAAAGAAATGGTTCAAAAGGTTTTGGATGATTATTCTGCTTGCGCATATAGGGGTTAAGCAAGGAGGAATCATTTTTATGTCGAATGTGCCGAAACATCCGCTTTAAAGGACCAAATGGAAAAATGCTACGGTTTGTTGAGGAGAAAATAGATTAAAGAATTGGTGCATGATTTTATTGTAAGAGCCATAGTTTAGAAGAAACTAGGTTGGGGAAACCCAATGGACTAAAAACCTTCGATTTTCAATAATTCTAAAGCTCTACAAAAAAAGGCGACTTAAAATTTACAAATGAAAATTTTGATATGCCCTCCTAGGGTAGACGGATTAAAAAACAAGAATCTGTTTACTCTAGGGGGTGTATTTTTATGGCAAGGCTTTCAGTTGAAGAAAAATATTGAATTTTACAAAGGTTATCCCAAGGGATGTCGGTATTAGTGCTTTAGCCAGTGAGTATCATGTTACAAAGTAGACCACCTGTGATTGGAGAGACTAATATAATCTTTATGGAATAGAAGGATTAAGGAAATCAAATCATTGGAGGAATTATTCTAAAGAGCTTAAGGAAAATGCTATGGTATACATTCCATAGTTATCGGTCTATTTAATGCAGAGGCGATATGTAGGGAATGACAGAAAGATGCTATTCCATTCTGATCAGACCGTAGTGCTGTATTTAAAATTGTTTTATTATGTGAATAAATAGTAATTTCTATTATCAAACAATTATTAAACTCTTGTAGATGTTTTTTGCCGATTTTCTTTTATTATATAGTGTCCTTATTGGTGAAAACAAGAATGTCAAAACCAATGTGTAGTAGCCTCTGTTTTTTTAGTATTTATTTATACACTTAGTATAATCACTCAAAACTTGTAGGTAATTTATAATTACCTATTTTTAATGCATATATAAGCCTGCTTTTTAATTTATTTGCAAAACACCCTTTTATTTTCCTTTTATATTTAATGAAGAATTTCAATACAATTTTAATGGGTTGTCTAAAAACTTTTGTTACATACATCTCAATTCTTTACATAATTTCTAAGTTCCGATAATATATAGTTATCGGAACTTAAATTGAAAAAACAGCAGTTAGGTGGGGTATATTTTGCTTGTACCAAAAGAGGACTCATTTCTTGAAATCGAGAAGGAACAATTAGAAAAGATTAATTTTTATATTCAAAACTCCAAAAGTAAAAATACACAAAAAAGTTATGCTTCGGACTGGAGACATTTTACTGAATGGTGTGAAAAGACTAATCGTTCTCCTCTTCCTGCATCTGCCGGCACTATTTGTTTATATATAACGGAATTAGCTGACACCCATAAGTATTCCACCATAAAAAGACGACTTTCTTCTATTAATATGGCGCACCGGTTAAAGAAGTGTCCACCGCCATCCAAACAAATAGAAGTTCAAACGTTAATGGAAGGAATTAAGCGGGAAATCGGCTCAAAGCAGCAACCTAAAAAAGCATTGATGTTGCAGGTTCTTCCAAACCTTGTAAATAAGATTGACACATCTACTCTAATTGGAATTAGGGATAAAGCTATTCTTTTATTGGGATTCGCCCTGGCTAGTCGGCGTACAGAGTTAGTATCTATTAATATAGAAGATTTAGAACTCAATGATTTTGGGATGGATGTCCGAGTTAGGGAAACCAAAACAAAAAATGATGATTTAGTAAAAGGCGTAGTATTCACATACAACGAATTCTGTCCTGTAAGAGCCACTCAAGAATGGATCAAGGCGGGAGAGATTACCTCTGGAGCATTATTCCGTTCTATCGATCGGCACGGAAATGTAAAAGAGCGGTTAAGTGATAAATCGATCGCGCTCATTGTCAAGAAATATATCGAAGAACTTGGAATGAATGCGAATGATTTTGCAGCACATAGCTTAAGAAGTGGATTATCAACAAGCGCTGCCATGATGGGAATGACAGAAATCGCTATTATGAAACAAACTGGCCATAAAACTAGAGAAATGGTTGATCGTTATGTCCAGGCCGGTTTACGATATAAAAACAACGCGAGTAGCATTTTAAAGAATTTATAGTACATTTTGGTAAATATAGGATGTCGGAGATTTGCATTTGAACGAAATTATCTTTTTCTTTACGTACAACTATCCATCTAATTTCGATGTACGTAAGTTATCAGACAATTGTAGTTACCATAAATGTTCATCATTTTTTCGGTTGCTTTCCATTTAGAAACCCTATTGGGATTATTTTAGTTTTGCCTTATGCAGCTTGTCTTTTTGGAAGCTTTTTGCTTTTTCGTTCGGATTTTTTTTTAGGTTTAGCTAAGATTAATATAACTAAGAAGCACATAAAGTATTTATTTTCATACTATTAGAATAGTACTTATATTAAAAGTCTGCCTAAAAGTCAACAAATTTTTTTCAAAAATGACAAAAGACATAAGGTATCCACTTTTCATAATCATATTTTTCATTTCTTTTGCAAATCATTATTGGATTTATTTAAATAGCCTTAACACAAAATTATATAGTTATTTTTGAAGTAGCAACAAATGTTTTCATGATAAATGAAATCGATAAGTAAGCAAAAATACAAAAAACTTTAATATCATAACAATATCAACATAAAAGTTATTAACACTGACAACTACAATAAGTTATATGATGCGGTATGTATATAAATTTAATTAAAGTTAAAATCAAAGTATTTATTAATGATTGAAATGTGCTTAATAATATTAATATTGTTAATTATAATGATAAAATATATGTTATTAATGACAGTATCAACAAAATTAAAAAAATCTATGGCAATACTTGATTACGAAACATGACTAACACCAGAGCAGGCTTTTACGGCATGGATTTGTTGATAATATCCTATTTGACGATAAAGCGCAACCAGGGGCAAGCCTGAAAAGATTTGTCCTCTTTCCTATGGTTTAGGTTCAGTGTAAGAAAATAGCCAAAATCATACACCCACTTCCTTGAAATTCCTGGAATAGTGCCTTATTTGGAGCTAGGTTCGGAATTCATTAATTAATTTTATTTTTTGTTCATTTTTAACTATTAATTACCAATAATCTTGTTTCGTTAATGAGCGGGTTTTATCTGTGTTTAACAAATTGAACAGATAGTGGAGCAGTTTTATATTACGTAGTAGTGTAAACAGCCACTTTATTTCCTCAAGAATATCTCTAATATTTTCAAATTCCTCCGGAATTGTCTATATACTTCTCTGGAACAATATGCTAAATTTTTTGCATATTAAAAGGGGGAGTTTTTTTATGATCAAATTTCATGATTTTGGAATTGGACTGGAGGAATATGAACGATTTTCCTTCCTACGATGTTTGTCCAGGCTGCAAACGACCGGCACATGGAAACCTTCATAGAAATGGTTATTACTGGCGTTATGGAATTACTGACGAGGTCACCTTACGAATCCCTATTTGTCGCCTAAAATGTTTAAAT
>NZ_JAMBNQ010000064.1 GCF_023715155.1 Neobacillus mesonae | reverse complement strand
CCTGTCACGCAGGAGGTCGCGGGTTCGAGTCCCGTCCAGACCGCCACTATATGGCTCAGTAGCTCAGTCGGTAGAGCAAAGGACTGAAAATCCTTGTGTCGGCGGTTCGATTCCGTCCTGAGCCACCATTTTCACTTGATTTTCGATGCCGATGTAGCTCAATTGGTAGAGCAACTGAATCGTAATCAGTAGGTTGGGGGTTCGATTCCTCTCGTCGGCACCTTAAGCTGACAAAGTGAATATATATGGAGGGGTAGCGAAGTGGCTAAACGCGGCGGACTGTAAATCCGCTCCCTCAGGGTTCGGCGGTTCGAATCCGTCCCCCTCCACCATATATAGGGGTATAGTTTAAAGGTAGAACGAAGGTCTCCAAAACCTTTGGTGTGGGTTCAATTCCTACTACCCCTGCCAAATCTTTTATGATGGCGGATGTGGCGAAGTGGTTAACGCATCGGATTGTGGTTCCGACACGCGTGGGTTCGATTCCCATCATCCGCCCCATAAAAATTATTATTGATTATTTATTTAATTTTTATTATCATTGGGCTATAGCCAAGCGGTAAGGCAACGGACTTTGACTCCGTCATTCGTAGGTTCGAATCCTGCTAGCCCAGCCAATATGCGGAAGTAGTTCAGTGGTAGAACATCACCTTGCCAAGGTGGGGGTCGCGGGTTCGAATCCCGTCTTCCGCTCCATACAAAATGGCGGCATAGCCAAGTGGTAAGGCAGAGGTCTGCAAAACCTTTACCACCGGTTCGAATCCGGTTGCCGCCTCCATTAACTTTATGTTGAGAATGGATTAGAACAGGTAATTGATTTCGCCGGGGTGGCGGAACTGGCAGACGCACAGGACTTAAAATCCTGCGGTAGGTGACTACCGTACCGGTTCGATTCCGGTCCTCGGCATAGCTTTACCAACATCTTAATACGCCGGTGTGGCGGAATTGGCAGACGCGCACGACTCAAAATCGTGTTCCGTGAGGAGTGTCGGTTCGACCCCGACCACCGGTATTGTTTTTAGTTAAAAACGTTGATATAACTACATTTAAGAGGATTGTTCTTTGGTTTTAAACAGCCGAGATACAATCCTCTTTTTGTTTGAATTGTGTTCGCTAATCGTGTTCGTTTTGTTTAACTGATAAGAATACATTTACACGAAGGGAACGATTGTTTTGTCCAAAAGAAGAATTACAATTGAATGGAACGACGTAAGCTCAGAGATATTAATAAAAGCCGGAGACAAATTTGATTATAGTGAACAGCGATTCCTTAATAGTTTGTGAAACGTGGAAATTACACCAGCCAATTCAAAGGAGTTTGTTTTTGTAGAAGATCTAAAAAGTGGATAGCCCAAATCCATATTGAAAAAGGAAAACAATTCAAGCTTGGTTTCTTTGATGATGAAAAGTCAGCAGCAAAAGCTTATAATGAAGCAGCTGAAATATATCATGGCGAATGGCCAAACTAAACATAATATAGTAAAGAAACCCGTCACAATTTGGCGGGTTTGCTTTTTTATTTAAATTATGAAGAATTACTTGTATCATAAAATATAGACGCAAAAAATGGGGTGTAAAAAAGTGAAAAAACTACAAGAGTTTACTAAACAATATCAACAAGAAATGAATTGGCAGATAAAAACCGACAATTATGAGAGAGCAAAGTCATCATTATTAAATAATTACATGCTACTTACGACTGAGGTGGCTGAAGTGGCCGAGGAACTCCGAAAAGCTTTTAATATGACAAACACTTTTATAAATGAAGGGATGGAAGAAGGTAAAGCATTTGAAATAGCTAAGGCTTCCATTAAAGAGGATTTAGGTAAAGAATTTGCAGACTGCTTGGCCTATATCACTAAGTTCGCCAACTATTTTGATATTGATTTAGAGGAAAGTTTCTATTCCAAAATGGAAGAAGTTAAAAATAGAAAAAACAGAGATGTTGGCTTAATAAAAAATAATATTTCTATATAACCTACTTACAAATCGTGTTCGTTCCGATATATTATTTTTTGTTAGTTATAAAACGGAATATTAGTTGATTACAATTCTGGGACGAATAACTTCAGGAAGGCTTGGCTGAGGTTCAATTCCTCTGAAATGTAGTCATATCAATACATAGACTCAAATATTGGAATAATCGATGAGGGAGTATAACTAAAACTCGTGTTCCTTCTGGAGTGTCGGTTCGACCCCGACCACCGTTATCAAATTCAAGGTGAAAATCCTTAATATTAAAGACTTTCAACAGTCCATGTTGGAGGTCTTTTTTATTTTCTTCAATGCTGCTGAAATTTGCTAACTCGTAACCTTCGAATCTAATGCTTTAAGAAGATTTGACTAGGAGGATGAAACTTCGATCCTCCATCTAAAAAGAATCAAAAAGTGAAAACAGTAACTTAGATGATGACTAGAAAAGAAGTATTGTCAGAATCTCTCTGGAACTTACATAAGAATGGCACTGTAAAGGAAACATATGGTAAGCTTAACTAAAAGTAGATAGATATATGGGGGACATTAATGAAAAAAACTATTATTTATACAAGTATTGGATTAGTATTAGCTATTGGAGGGGGATATGTGTTTTTATCGTCTAACGGAGATCACACTGAAGCAGCTTCAGCTGTTCAACAAGATCAAAAAGCAGGCCAAACTGAAATAGATAAAACTACTCACCGAACTCATAAAGTGAGTCAAGCTGAATTAGATAAAGCTGCAAAAGATATTGGAGAAATTAAAAAAGATGATGATTTCTACTACGCAATGATTACTTTAGCTCTCCAGAAGCTTGAGTTTAAGGGAGAGGATAATAGCTACCATATTCCAGCAACAGCTGATGTCAAGAGACTTCAGTTTGATCGAGCTAACCTTCAATATTTGAAAAACCGGGCAGTTGCAATAAAGGCATCTGAAACATATCAGAGCACCTTAGATAGATGGTTAAAAGGTGACTTTTCCAATATGGAAAATGACTATCTGACAATTAGGAACATCAAAAGTGACCATATGCAGCAAAGTGAAAGTCCAGTATTGAAAGTAAGGAATGCTGAGGAGGAACAGAATTATATCCAGTATTTCTTTGGGGATGATGGGTTACAAATACATAAAAGAGATTGGCAATAGCCATTAAGATAAGCCCTGAGTTTTCCTAGGGCTTATTTTTTTGCCCTAAATTTAAACAGGCATAAGATCTGGAAAAACAATTGCAAAAAAGAACGGAATAGGAATTTGTTGAGTAAACAGCTTGAATTTCCAAACCGTTTTTTTGTAAAGAGGTTCTCTTATATATATTATTTAAAAAGTATGATTGGTAAATATGGGAAAATTTGATATATTGAAGTGGTGGTTCCATTTAACAACAAACAGTTTTGAGGTGAATTATGTTTAAAATCATTATTTTAATTGTATTTTTAATCATTTTGTATGCTGCCTTTAAAAATGAAAAGAAAGGTGTAAGATATACCATTCTCGCCTATTTTGGATTATTGTCCGTTATTTTTATGTCGGGAATTGCCAATATAGCATTTAAGTATCACTTATATAACGGACCTGTTTTGGAAGGGGGGTTTGAAAGTCTTTCGGAATGGGTTGGGGTATTTTCATATTTTTATATAATCCCATTCTTTTTAATTATGGCATATAAGATATTCAGGTTGACCCAAAAACGGTTTCATAGAAATTGGCTGATAATTATCATGTTTATTGTGTTGATGGCTGTACTAGCGGGAATTTGTTTTCTAGCGTTCTTCCTATTTACACTCATTTTTTATGGCTTCGCACCTTAATCGTTTTTAGAAGGGCTGAAAATAAGGGGTAAAAGTTTTTCTATTTAGATTGGGATTCATTTGATTAATGGTTTTGCTAATATGGAATTCAATAAAATGAGTTTTTTTCAAGGCGAAAAAAGGGAGACGGTTAAATTGAACAAAAGGGTAAGAATAATTATTGGTTTAGCAGGTTCACTTGTTTTATGTATTTGGGGGATATATGGTATATTGGCTGAATATCCAATCACAGGTTCATTATTAATACCTATATTATTTGCAGCTGGCGGCTTTATAGGTACTATTGGCGGTGCCATGGAACTTAAAAGAATGAAAAGTGGTTGAATAATTGTTGCTATTTTTCGTTTCCAAAAACCTGCTTATTTAAGGGATATAATAATTATAATATTTTTAATATAATTATTTGCTATAGTATAATGAAAATAGTAACATAACCCATTAAAAGAATTTCGGATAAAGTTTGGGGAAAGTAATTGGGAGTCTTTAGCCAAGTGTGATTGAACCTATACTGCTTGGTGGCAAAAGAACTTATTTATTAAAATAAAAAGGATAATTAAGTAGATGATCATAACTATCCTTTTTCATTTCGGTATTAGCCTTTTTGGGCTCTATGGACAGTCCTGACAGGTAAACTCCATCCAAGCCGGTAGGATATAATCCTCAATATAAAGATGATGCCAAAAAGCGTATAAAGTTGATAAGGTTCTGTAACCCAATCCATTCCTATAAATAGACCTGCCATGATAGCCCATAATAGATAAACTTCTTTTTGGAAAACAAGCGGTTTTTGCCTGGCCAATATATCACGAATGATCCCGCCGCCAGCACCCGTAATGGCGGCAGAAAACATAACGGCTAAAATTGGTAAATCAATGGAATGTGCATGCATAGCGCCTTGGATGGCAAATGCAGATAATCCGATAGCATCGAAGACATTCCATTCTTTTAAATGTGAAACCATCGTATTGGGCAAAATAAATACGATAGTAATCGTGATAATCGCGATGATAAACAGTGTAGTTTGCTGCCACAATTCAATAATGGGAATCCCAATGAAAAGGTTCCGGACAGCTCCGCCTCCAAACGCAGTAATTAATCCTAATATATAGGTGCCAATAATATCGTATTTTACCTTCATCGCAAGAATTGCACCGCTAATGGCAAAGGCAATGGTCCCTATAACATTCAATACATCCCAAACCAAAAAATAACCTCCCAGCATCATATAGTAAAAAGTCATTCTCTGTCCTTTTTACCTGAGAGTTTCCCTATGTCAGAAGGTATCCCCATTGGTGGCTTGCTGCTCTCTCCAGAGAAGTATCTATTGTGGTCCTTGTACCTGAGAGATTCATCTTTTACTCTCGATTTGCCCCTTCGGTGACGTTGTAAATCCGTGCTCTCCCACAATAGTTTTTTATGAATATGTATGTTTATAAAAATACATTAATGAAAGCTGCTTGACTTGTCAATTATAAATTTTAAATTGGCAAATTTTAATTGCTGCTTGTAATTATCGTAATTAGTATACTCAAAATTGCCTCAATTTGTTAAACTTAACTTACATCTTATGCGAGGTAATTAAAAAAATGAATCCTTTTACAAATTATATCGAATTTAATAGAGATAGATGGGCAGCATTACGCAATAAAACTCCTTTACTGTTATCAGAGGAAGAGCTTGAAAGTATAAAAGGAATAAACGAAGAAATTTCTCTTCAAGAAGTGGAAGAAATCTATCTGCCATTAACCCGTTTAATAAATTTAAAAGTGAAAGCTTCCCAAAAACTGCAGGGGGTAACAAACTCATTTTTAGATTATAAGGCTAAAAAAGCCCCTTATATTATTGGGATTGCTGGAAGTGTAGCAGTGGGGAAGAGCACGACAGCCAGAGTTCTTCAAAGGCTTTTATCACGTTGGGAAAATCATAAGAAAGTAGATTTAGTTACAACAGATGGCTTTTTATATCCAAATGAAACGTTGGAGAATAAAGATCTCATGAGCAGAAAAGGGTTTCCTGAAAGCTACGATACTCAAAAATTGATTGAATTTATGATTAAAGTGAAATCTGGGAAAAACAATGTGGAAGCCCCAGTATACTCTCACTTAACATATGACATACTTCCGGATAAAGTGGAAGTCATTGATCAGCCGGATATTCTAATAGTGGAAGGTATTAATGTACTTCAAGTCAATAAAACACACCATGTATTTGTCAGTGACTTTTTCGACTTTTCCATTTATATTGATGCAAATGAGAGAAATATTAAAAAGTGGTATATTGAAAGATTTCTAATGCTTCAAAAGACCGCTTTTCAAAATCCGATTTCGTATTTTAACCGTTATACCTCCTTGTCCCAAGAAGAGGCAATTAATAAAGCAACTGAAATTTGGCAAGAAATAAATGCTCGGAATCTAAAAGAAAATATTTTACCAACCAGAAGAAGGGCAAATATTGTTTTTAAAAAAGGCCGTGACCATAGAACGGAAAAGGTGTATCTAAAAAAATTCTAGGTATAGAAACACACAGTGAGTTTTTTAGTTAAAGACAAATTCATCGAAATTGAAGGAATAAGTGTCTTTAATAAGCCCTCTTGAGGACAAAACAGGTGAAGGTGAGGGCGGAACAGTCTTTAATAAGCCCTCTTGAGGACAAAACAGGTGAAGGCGGGAGCGGAAGAGTCCTTAATAAGTTCTCTTGAGGACAAAACAGGGAAGTCGAGGGCGAACTGTCTTTAACAATGCCTCTTAAAGACAAATCCGTCAGAAATAAAGCTGCCTTGTCTTTAAATAAGTGTTTTTAAGTACCAAACTGGTGAAGTAAAAGGGAAAAAGGTCTTTAATAAAGCCCTATTTTCAAAAAAAGTGCAATTCTCAAGGAGGATTGCACTTTTTTAAACTACTAAATAAGAAATCCCATTTTTTTAGCTTCAAATGTTAATTTATCCCTGAATTTCGGATGTGCAATTTCAATTAAAGACTTAGTCCTTTCAAAGATGGATTTTCCTTTTAATTGGGTAATGCCATATTCCGTCACAACATAGTCAACATCATTTTTGGAGGTCGTTACAACGGATCCTGGTGCTAAAGTCGGCTGGATTCTGGAAATGGTATCATTTTTTGCTGTTGAGTATAAACAGATAAATCCCTTGCCATTTTTCGCAAATCGTACGCCTGTTCCGAAGTCTGCCTGACCGCCAGTCGAACTATAATATTTGCCAGCAATGGTTTCAGATGCACATTGACCGTAGAAATCCACCTCGGTTGTCGCATTGATGGCAACCATATTATCTTCTAGGGCAATAACTCGCGGATCATTTACCTTATCAACCGACAACATTTCGATACTTTGATTATTATCCATGAAATCATATAAATTTCTTGAACCCAAAGCAAAAGTAGCGATGATCTTTTCTTTATAAGTCTTTTTTTCAGAACCGGTGACAACACCCTGCTGTACCAAATCATAAATCCCATCGGTCAGCATCTCGGTATGAATGCCTAAGTTTCGGTGGCTGCTTAATAAGCGGACAACTGCGTTTGGAATTCCTCCGATACCCACTTGTAGTGTAGAGCCATGGTCAATTCGCTCCGCAATATATTCCGCAATTTTTTGGTCAATATCACGAATAGGTATTTCCGGCAGCTCGTGTAATGGCTGATTGTGACGAATGAATGCTTCCACCTGTGAAATATGAATTTTGTTTTCTCCATTTGTACGCGGCACAAATTCATTTACTTGAATAACAAACGGGGCATTACCAATAAAGTGAGCCGTATAATCTGCCTCTGTCCCTAATGAAAAATATCCATCTTCATCCATCGGTGAGGTTTGACAGACAATAACAGGATTTTTCGTTACACTATCAAGTAATTTAGGCATTTGATGAAAATGGTTTGGTACTAAATCACATTTTCCATTTATGAATGCCCTTCTTGCAAAAACGCTCATAAAATAAGAAACATAGCGGATGTTCGGGAATTCTCCTTGGATATATTGCCGATTTTTCATTTCAAGAATCTGATGAATTTTTAATGATGAAAAAGCATTCGGGTTTTCATCAATTGCCGATAAAATAAAATCAGGCTCCCCATTTCCCATGGCTGCTATGAGATCGTGATAGTTGGATAAAATGGACATGATTTCGAGAATCGTTTTTTCCTTATCATTGTTAATGCTCATAGGTGAACAATCCTTCTTTCTAAGCCTCTATGTAAAAAGATCCTATTGTAATATCAAATAAAAGTTCAAAAACTCCCTTTAATCCAACGAAAATTATATCAACTGCTAGTACCAGGTGTCAATTACACTAAAGGTAACAATTAAATCTAAAAATGCCCATCCCATACTCATAGCAGGGGATAGGCATAACAAAAGTTTGCTGCAAATATCCGAAATCTATTCCACAATCATCATTATAGGAGGTTTCTCTAAATACCGAAGGAGATTAGGGCCGTCTTCTTCCGCCAGCTTTGCTTCCAGGCTTGCAAAAGCTTCTGTTAACTTTTCCATATTTTCAAATTCTAAAGTGGTTATAAGATATAAGTTTAAATCAGTATTACGGGAATCCACCACACGTTGTACTGAATCGTTAATTATATTTGGAATTCTTTTTCCAAGTGGTACATGAACATTAAAATAATGCTGATCAAATTTTTCCTGATCCTTTGGTTTTTCATACATTATGATCATTTTCGCCATGACTCCAACACTCCCCATGATATTTCATGTAAAATATATTTCTTTTTGAACAAAATATTCTTCGTTTGTATTACATATTGTATTAACACGCCTTTTTTTTAAAAAACATCTTAAAAAATCCCCATCATAGTGATTTGCCTGCTGATGGGGATATTCTTTCAAATGCCTATTTCAAAAAATCGATTACTTCGGCTGATTAACTAGCGCCTGCCGATCGTCTGCCTGAGGCGGTTCTTCAAGCCAGCCGTGTTTGATCATGATGTTTGCACCGTCTTCCGCAAATAAAGCAATTTCTGCAGAAAGACGTGTATACAATGCACTTAAATCCATTCTTTCACACGTCCCGGCAGCTGCTCCATAATTCCCAATTCCAACGGCTATCATACCTGTTGTGTGGAACATCATTAATTTATCTGAAAAAGGTGCAACAGTACTGTCCAGCACGTGTGAATCCCAAGACATGGGGGCTGGAATGTCTCCATTTGTCAAGGTGGAGCTAAACTTTTTAATATGTTTATTAGCGATATTTTTTCCTTCAGTGAAAAATTGCTTAACGTCTTCTCCCTTACAGACTTGTGCAAAAGCCATCATTAAGGCCTTACCCATTGAGTTGGTTTGAACATTGATAAAAAGATGGGTAATTTCAATAGCTGTTAAAGGACGTTTGGATTTTCCAACAAAGTCAAATAAAAATCTCTGTTTTGTAATAAATTGAACCTTATCAGGATTGGAAATGTATGGCGGTCTGATATAAATCCCTTTTGCCAATGCAGTTTTCCGGGCCATATCATGTAAATCTTTTGCTTCAATGAGTATTTCCTGAAATAATTTGCTAATATCTTCCCGTGAACTGCAGCTAATTGCGATACTAGCTGCAGTCATACCAATAGTTCCCATACTTTGCAGATACAACAGCATAAAGGTATCCGTAAACAATTTTGGTGCATTCACATTTACATCTTCATCGGAAAACCCAGCTGGTATTGGTATTTTTTCATTTGCAAAAATTTCGGTTATGATTTGAATATGTTTTTGCGATAAATCTAAAGCAAATTCTACAACTGGAAGTATTTCTTTATCCTCACATTTATTCGCAAAATATTTTAAAACACAAATGGCTAATGTGTCATTTTCAAATTGAGTCCATAGAAACCCCATTTCCGAAGCCGTAAGACGAATATTATGTTCATTCATATCTTTTTTATCTTCAACAGCCATAATGAAATATCCATCCTTAAACATTTTTATAAATTGCTTATATTTTATATTGGTATAAAGTGTGGTACATTATTCGTTTACCTAAGTTTAAAACTTTTGGAAGGGGATACTTGTTTACATACAATTGATAAGATTGGGGATATTTGTATTAGAAGCCGATTTTAAGGTGGGTGGAGATTAGTTTATGGAGAAGGACAAACAGGTAAGCCTCACTTCATCAGAGATAACATCTTTGTGGGCGGCCTACATCAATGACAGTGCGATTTCATGCAAGTTTAAATATTTTATATCAAAAGTAGAGGATAAGGACATAAGGCCGCTTGCTGAACAAGCTTTCGAAATCGCCCAAGGAAATCTAAAAGCAATGACTGAGATTTTTCAAAGAGAAAAATACCCCATTCCTTACGGGTTTAAACTTGATGAGGATGTCAATGTTTCGGCTCCGAGATTATACTCGGATTCATATGTTTTGTATTATCTTTATCAAGCTGCCCAAATCGCTCTTCAAGGCTATAGTGTCAATCTGGGCCTGGCAGTCAGGGAAGATGTATATAATCATTTTAATCAATGTATTTCTCAGTTAACATCCTTTATGAGGAAACTAATAAATCTGTTATTATCAAAGGGTCTTTATATTCGTTCTCCATATTTGCCAATTCCACAAAATATAGATTTTGTAAAAAAGCAAAGTTTCCTGAAAGGTTTTTTGGGTGAAAAAAGGCCCCTAACAGGTACCGAAATTACGAATCTATTTACTAATTTCCAACGAAATGCTTTTGGGGTAGCTACTTTAACTGGATTTAGTCAGGCTGCTCAGTCTAAAGAAGTTGTAAAGTACTTAATTAGAGGAAAAGAAATAGCAAAAAAGCATTGTGATATTTTAGGGACTATTCTTAGAGAAGACGACCTTCCGGTTCCAATGACTTGGCATTCAGAAGTAACATATTCAACCGATCCAGTATTTTCAGATAAGCTGATGATGTTTTTTACAACAACCCTTATTGCGCTTAGTATAGGGTTTTATGGAACAAGTATGGCCGTAAGTCCCAGAAAAGATTTAAGCCTTCTTTATGTTAGACTGTCAGCAGAGATAGCGAAATATGCGGAAGACGGGGCTAACATTTTGATTGAAAATGGATGGCTGGAACAGCCCCCGATGGCTCCGGATCGTGATGAGCTGGCGAAACAAGGATAAAGTGAAAAATGTTTTTTCCAATCCCCAGCTGAATGTTAGGCTTTTACTATTATCTCTAACTTTATCATGAGACAATGCGAAGGCCGATTAGTTAGGCAAAGTTGCCAAAAATCATGCCGGCTAGTTTCACTTTACCTCATCGATTGGGCTTTACGGGCAGCTGTACAATTAGCTTTTCTGCAAATATGAAGTCAGATAAGAGAGACTAACTGCCCGTTAAGGAATAAAATTTTTATAATAGTTTTTTCTAAGCGTTTCTGCTGTCTTGGCGGAGACGCCTTTTTTCACTCCGTTTATTATACCAAACAATTGGTAAAAATTACTATTACCTAAACTTACAAAAAAAGGAAAAAGACATGAGGAATATTGCAGCATTATTTTCAATCTTAATGCCTGGGTTTGGCCAAATATATAATCGTCAATTTATAAAAGGTGTTATTTTTGTGATTTTTGAGCATTTTGATAATATGTTTGGAAACATAAATAAATCCATTTACCTTGATTTTAATGGCTTTCACCAGCAGGCATTAGAGACAGTAATTTATGATGGGATGTTATTTTATCCTGGATTTTATGTGTATGTTATTTGGGATGCTTGGTATTATGCTAAGGCAGGGGCAAATAAAACAGTCACGGCCATTCCTTATATTTTTGCCGGTTTTTTTGGTGTTCTTGGAGCTATTTTCTCTCCAAAATTACCCATTCCTAGTTTAACCGTGGGACTTCTTATGATTATACCAATGATAATAGGGATGGTTATTTTTAGAAAGCAATAATAAATTGAATTTGATGCAAAATATCATTATAAACCAAGAAGGAGGATTCCAATGATTTATATTTATAATGATTATGGCGGAACACATACAACATCTCTTGCAGCCGCATATCATTTAAAATTATTACCACAATCAGACGTGAAATTAACGACTGAACAAATTTTAAACGTCCCATATTTTAATAAATTAGACCATGAGGATTTTGGCAAGCTTATTTTTCATGGGATTGATGAAGACGGAAACCCTGTTTATACCATTGGAAGAAAACGTAATAAATTGGTTGTACCAGCACTAAAAGAAATGATTTTATTACTTCAAGATAAATTCCAATTTCAAGAAAAGATTATTTTCTCCAATACATCTCCAACTGTTCCAATCACAATGTCCATAGGCGGCTTTTTTTCGAGAGGGTTAAAAATAGACATGATAGGTATCCCATTTTTAGTTAAAGGTGCTAAGCAATGCTGCGATAATATTTTTCGCTTGGTTCAAAATACAAGAGAAATAGGAAAGTCAGGGTTTCAGGAAAATGTTATGATTTTGGAAAATAAAATATTTAAAAGTTAATTGGAAAATGCGCTTAAAGGGCAGCAAATGTGGATAAAAGAAAAAGCCGGCATCCCGACCTTTTTTTATTACCAGATGGAGTTATATGGCTCTATAAAAATAATGCTCCCTTAGATAGTCCGGTAGTTGCCTAAGGGAGGTTAATTCGGCGAAGGTGCTTCTAGGTTCGATATCGATATCCACAATATTGTAGCTCCATTCAATTTTAGCTGGTATATGAATCGCATTGATCCCTAAATCAAGTGCTGGTTTGATGTCAGTTTTAAGTGAGTTTCCAATCATCCAAGTCGCATTTTTTATTGCATTAATTTTTTTTAGGACATTTTTTAACGCCTTTGTATTTTTATGTTCAAAAATAAAGACGCCGTCTTTAAAATATGGCTGCAAGTTTAATTGCTTAATTTTTCTATATTGATTTTTATGATCCCCTCCTGTAAATAAATATAGGTTATGACCATCCTTTTTGAGTTTTTCTAAGACATCGTACATTTCTGGAAATGGCTCCACCTCTATCTCGAAAACATGCTCGCCGATTTTACGCACTTGTTCAATTTCTTTTGCCCTGAGCCCTTTCTTATATTTCTTACAAAAATAAAGATAGGTAGCTGCCAATGAATCTGGATATCTTGATGAATGCAGTCCATGTTTTTTGATGCTTTCCAGATCCAGCTCTAATAGTTTTTCTTTAATTTCCTTTTCCGAAAGGTTTTTAAACCACCTCATCATCCACTTCACAAATTCATTTCTAGATTGCTTAAAGTATTTATTGCAGTGAATCAATGTATCATCTAAATCCAATATTAAGGTTTGTTGATTCATGACCAATTCCCCCTTAATTTAGTGGTGTAAGATTAATATATGAGTAAATATGTGATGTTAATGCTTCATTAAGCCTATCCAATTTAAAATTAGTGCCTATGGATGAATTCATATATATGAATACTTTTACCTGATTTAGCGAAAATTTTGTGTGTAAACGAACTAGGAGGAATGATTGTATGACATTGGTACCTAATGAACCGTTTAGGCAGCTGGCTAACCTAAGAAAGGACTTTGATCGTGTTTTTTCGGATTTCCCATTTTCATTTGAAAATGAAAGAAACATGGGCGGTATCAGAGTAGATGTTCATGAAACAGATAACGAAGTGGTTGCAACTTGTGATATTCCCGGCCTCGAAAAAAAGGAAGACATGAATATTGATATTGAAAATAATATGTTAATGATTAATGGGACGATTCATAGAACAAATGAAGCAAAAGAGGAAAACATGCATCGAAAAGAGCGTTACGTCGGCAGTTTTCATCGTTCTGTCCCGCTTCCTTGTCCCGTTTCAGATGAAGGTGTAAAAGCCACCTATAAGAATGGTGTACTGGAAGTAAGAATGCCAAAATTAACACAAAGCAGCAAACGAAAAATCGATGTTGACTTTCATTGATACTAAATAAAAAAGTCCGGCAGAATTAAAATGTACCCTATAGTATAGACACTTTAAAAAAGTGCTCTTTCTATAGGGTATTTTTTTGTATAATTTAAAGAACAACATAGAGATATACATGGAGACGGAGAATTATGAGTAAAAAACTGT
>NZ_JAMBNQ010000063.1 GCF_023715155.1 Neobacillus mesonae | reverse complement strand
CTAAGATTGATTTTGTGTTGTGTGTGTATAATCATCTTACTGAGGGGCTCTATTTTTATCAAACGGTAAAAAGAGCTATCTACAGGAATTCTTAATTTTGCAAATAACGGGAAAACTTCCGCTTATTCCTAAATTGAATAAACCACCGCTTTTCTTGGCATAACAACATAGTTTACGAAAACAGCCTAAAATAAAGACAACAATCACCTCTGGCTTCTATTATTTTTTTGAAAATCCATATTACTCCCAATATACGGTTCTAGAGCTGGATAAAATTCTTTTTGGACATGATTTAAGGATAACTGATTTTAATACATTGGAATTTTTTGCTTCTAATCCTTTATTGCATTTAGGAGAATGTTCATTAAGCCTTTAAAAAAATGCATACCTGCCCTGTTATCCCACTAATTCTTGTAGATATCCTATGAAATATAAACCTTTTTTGTACATTTCATCAGATTTAAAAGGAGATGAGATTATTGACTGGACATCGATTTAAGCCCGAAAAGGCAGAAAAGTTATTGGACCCTAAACGACAAGAGTTAATTCCACCGAATAAGGTGATAGAAATACTTGAAATTCAAGTAAGTGACATTGTGGCGGATCTAGGTGCAGGGAATGGATACTTTACTCTTCCATTAGCAGAAAAAACCAATGAAACGGTCTATGCTGTAGATATTGAACCTAAGATGCTAAGCTTTTTAAAGGAAAGAGCAGTTCAGGTGAATCGACAGAATATCCAGTATGTCCAAAGCGATTTAGAAAATATCCAGCTTAACGATCATAGTGTTAACAAGGCAGTTATGGCATTTGTTCTCCATGAAATACCTGATATGAAAAAGGCAATTGGTGAGTGTAAAAGAATTTTAAAAGACAATGGGCGCTTAGCCATTCTTGAATGGGAAGCTGTAGAATCTGAAATGGGCCCGCCTCTTCATGAACGAATTTCTTCCGATTCACTGAAACAATTCCTTCTGGAAAACGGGTTTCAGCCGAAAATAATCTCGTTAAATCAAGCCATGTATGCCGCTTTAATTGATATGAAATAAACCAGGAAGGAAAATGATTATGTTTGATTTTACAGTTGAAACAGATAAAAATATAGAAGAAGCCATCCAAAGCCTGGAAGAAAACTTGAAGCTAGAAAAGTTTGGAGTTTTGTGGAAGTTTGATATAAAAGAAAAACTTCAGGGAAATGGTTTGGACTTTGATAAAGAGTTTAAAGTGCTGGAAGTATGCAATCCGCAAGAAGCACAAAGAGTATTAAATGAAAACGAAATGGCTGGATATTTCCTGCCTTGTAAAATAGTTGTTTTTGAAAAAGATAAAAAAACAAAAATAGGGATGCCTAAACCAACAGCACTGATTAATCTTTTGAATGATGAAAAGATGAAGCAATTAGCACAGCACATTGAAGACCGGCTGATTGGTTGTATAAAGAGCAGCAGCTAATTAAAGATGTAATAAAAAATGAGCGTACAAATCAGTATGCTCATTTTTCTATATTAAAAACGGAAGAAAACTAAAAATATGGTTGACAACATACCCTGATGGGTATAATATATAACTTGTCAACGCTGTTCCTTTCATCGTTAAAGGAGGTTTAAATGGAATTACTAGTTGGATGTACAATTATTATACTGTATTTTTTATATAAAAGATATTTTCCGGTGTTTGGCGTTCAGTATATTCATTTTAATGATCTTGAATTGGATCCAATAAAGATTATTGATGTAAGAGACTACAACGAGTTGTCCGGCACCCCAATCGAAGGTACAATAAATATTCCAATTGCATATCTCAAAAGAAATAATAATGAAATTATAAATAGTGATTTACATTTAGTTGCATCAAATTTACTTGAAAAAAATATTGGAATACGTTTTTTAAGAAAAAAGGGATATAAGGTGCTCGGATATACGATTATTAAGCCAAACACATTAAGCTGTAAGGAAAATAAATTAAAAATAGAAATGAATAGATAAAGGAGGTAAAACACGTGGAGTACAATGAACAAGTCAAAAATAGAGTGAAACGTATTGAAGGACAGTTAAGAGGAATTCTAAGAATGATGGACGAAAATAAGGATTGCAAAGAAGTTATCACTCAGTTATCTGCTGCAAGAACTGCTATTGATCGCACGATCGGTGTAGTTGTAAGTTCTAATTTAGTGGAGTGCGTTCAAAAAGCAAATGACAGCGGAGAAAAAAACATGGAAGATTTGGTAAAAGAAGCTGTTAATTTGTTAGTGAAAAGTCGATAAAAAGGGTTGACACCCTCTTTTATTTTCATTATTATTATACCCATAGGGGTAATAGTAACAAAGGATGAGGAGGAAATAAATAATGAATAGTGTAAAAGTATTAGATGCAAAGGGTTTAGCATGTCCAATGCCAATTGTAAAAACAAAAAAGGCAATAAATGAAATTGCAACTGGTGAAGTTCTAGAAATTCATACAACAGATAAAGGGGCAAAAAATGATTTGACTGCTTGGGCAAAATCAGGTGGACATGACTTATTAAAATTTGAAGAAGAAAATGGAATTTTAAAGTTTTGGATTAAAAAAGGATAATTTTTTTTGATTAATATAATACCCGTACAGGTTTATTGATAAAACATCAGGAGGTTACTGGATGACAGAAAAGAAGAAAACGACGATTGTTTTATTTAGTGGTGATTACGATAAAGCAATGGCTGCATATATTATTGCGAATGGTGCAGCTGCTTATGACCATGAAGTAACCATTTTTCATACGTTTTGGGGACTAAATGCCCTTCGTAAAAATGAAAAAGCTCTTGTGAAAAAAGGTTTTATAGAGAAAATGTTTGGAAAAATGATGCCGAGAGGCGCCGATAAAATGGGTCTTTCCAAAATGAACTTTGCGGGATTTGGTCCTAAAATGATTAAGGATGTTATGAAAAAGCATAACGCGATGTCACTGCCGCAATTAATTGAATTGGCACAGGAACAGGAAGTTAAACTGGTGGCCTGTACGATGACAATGGACTTGTTAGGGCTCCAAAAAGAAGAGCTATTAGATAACATTGAATATGCAGGAGTGGCAGCCTATTTGGCGGATGCTGAAGAAGGCAATGTAAATCTGTTTATATAAAACTGCTGGATAAGGGGATTCCCCCATGAGTTATTGGCTCTAAACACAATAGTAGGAGGACTGCAAAATGAAACAAATGACCGCAAAAGAGGTTGAAACATTATTAAATGAAGGAAAGAAATTAAATATTATAGATGTACGTGAAGTGGATGAAGTTGCAGCAGGTAAAATTCCTGGTGCCGTAAACATACCATTAGGATTAGTTGAGTTTCGTATGCCTGATTTAGATAAATCAAAAGAGTATATCATGGTATGCCGTTCAGGAGGCAGAAGCGGCCGCGCCACACAATTTCTTGAAAGTTATGGCTTTAATGTAATCAATATGGCCGGCGGCATGCTTGCTTGGGAAGGTAAAGTTGAATAAAGCGAAACTTCAATCAGCAGGGGATTACTGCCCGGTACTGCGGGTGAATTTTTTAGGAAAATCAATACCCTTACAGGTATTGAGAAATGGAGGATTTTAAATGGAAAACTTGAAATCAAATGTGATTTTAGATGCCAAAGGGTTAGCATGTCCGATGCCTATTGTTAAAACAAAAAAGGCAATGAATACTCTGGAGGCAGGACAAGTTTTGGAAGTTCAAGCCACAGATAAAGGATCCAAAGCAGACATGAAAGCTTGGGCTGAAAGTTCTGGTCATCAATATTTGGGAACAATTGAAGAAGGTGAAGTATTGAAACATTATCTTCGCAAATCTTCTAACGATGAAGCCGCTGATAAGAAACACCCGAATGTTATCAATAACGAAGAGCTTGAGAAAAAACTTGCGGCAAATGAAAATATCGTTGTGATTGATGTCAGAGAAGCTGCAGAATATGCCTTTAACCATATTCCAAGTGCAATTTCTATTCCATTAGGTGAATTGGAAGAGAGAATAAATGAATTAAATCAACAAGATGAAATTTTTGTGGTTTGCCGTACAGGCAACCGCAGTGATCTGGCTGCACAAAAATTAGCGGAAAAGGGATTTACAAAGGTAATGAATGTTGTACCAGGTATGAGCGGGTGGACTGGCGGCACAGCAGGCATTAATAAATAAGCAGGTTAATCTTAAACCGAGGTCAATGGTAAATAGGTAATTGGTTTTAAGCCAGAAAATATGAATATCACGAAATATTTAGGAGGAAAAAATAATGAATAAAAAAGTAGCAATTATCGCAAGTAATGGTGGATTATTTGATGCCTATAAAGTATTTAATATTGCAACTGCAGCAGCAGCATCTGATAAGGAGACTGCTATTTTCTTCACTTTTGAAGGTTTAAACTTAATTCATAAAGAAGCTTACAAACAACTTCCAATGCCAGAAGGAAAAGAGCATTTTGCTGAGGGGTTTGCAAAAGCTAATGTCCCTTCCATTCCAGAATTAGTTGAAATGGCGAAAGAATTAGGTGTTAAATTTATCGGATGCCAAATGACAATGGATGTAATGGGATTAGAAAAAGACGACTTTATTGATGGAATTGAAGTAGGCGGGGCTGTTACATTCTTAGAATTTGCTAAGGATGCGGACGTAACCTTAACTTTCTAATTTTTATTTGCTGTGTTAAAGGTCATAGGTTGTTTTATAACTATGTAATTAACACAGCTCTTTTTAAAAAAAGATTAATACCATAGGGGGTAAATGGAGAATGACTGTAAAAGTAATGACGTCAAAAGAAGTAACGAAAAAAGTTTTTAATAAAGAAGAGTTATTTATACTTGATGTTCGAAATGAAAGTGATTTTAACGACTGGAAAATCGAAGGAGAAAACTTTGAGTATTTAAATGTTCCTTATTTTGAATTACTGGATGGTGTGGAAGAAATCATGGAAAAACTTCCTGCCGATAAAGAGGTTTTAGTTGTTTGTGCGAAAGAGGGTTCTTCTGTTATGGTAGCAGATATGCTTTCTGAAGCGGGTTTGACTGTCTCTTACCTTAAAGGTGGAATGAAAGCATGGAGTGAACATTTAGAACCGGTTAAAGCGGGCAGCCTAAATGACGGAGGTGAAATTTATCAATTTGTTCGAATTGGTAAAGGATGTTTATCTTACATGGTGGTATCAAACGGTGAGGCAGCATTGATCGATGCAACACGCATGACTGATATCTATCTTGATTTTGCCGAAAGTATCGGTGCAAAAATTACTCATGTATTTGATACACACCTTCATGCTGACCATATTTCAGGAGGACGAACAATTGCAGAGAAAACGGGTGCAGCATACTGGATTTCACCTAAGGATGCAACAGAAGTCACATTTGATTACCAACCATTAGAAGACGGAAATGATGTCAAAATTGGTGACACTATCATTAATATCCATGCATTATATTCGCCTGGCCATACAATCGGATCTACTTCTTTTGTTGTAGATGAAAAGTTCTTGCTATCCGGTGATATTTTATTCATCGATTCAATTGGGAGACCTGACCTTGCTGGTAAGGCGGAAGACTGGGTTGGGGATTTAAGAGAAACTCTTTATAAACGTTACAGAGAATTATCAGAAGAGCTCATCGTTCTCCCAGCTCACTTTATGATTATTGATGAGTTAAATGATGACGGCAGTGTCGCTGAAAAATTAGGGACATTGTTTAAGAAAAATCATGGTCTAAATATTAAAGATGAAGATGAATTTAGAAAAATGGTAACAGAAAACCTACCGCCTCAGCCAAATGCCTATCAAGAAATCCGCCAAACCAATATGGGGAAAATCAATCCCGATATCGATCAACAGCGGGAAATGGAAATCGGGCCTAACCGCTGTGCAGTTCGATAAAAGTTCGATTGAAATGAGTTAAAAATAAGGGGAACCATTTTAGGTTCCCTTTTTAAAAGTCTTAAACGTTGATAACGGTCTAGCTCCGGGCGCCATCGGGCAGCGTACTTCGTTCTTCTGCATGCGACAAGGAATCATCGGATCACTTCAATCTCCATGATTCCTTGATCACAGCGGGAGAGATCATAAGGAAGGCTCCGGCAGCATAGGCATCGCATGAAGGAAAAGCGTTAGCTCTTTCAAGGAGTCCGTACGCCGAAAGGCAGGCGCCCTGCGCTTTTAAAAAGGAGGACATCATGGATATTAGCTTTATTATAACAATTTTCCTGATTGGATTTGTTGGATCATTTATTTCGGGGATGTTAGGGATTGGCGGTGCCATCATCAATTTCCCCATGTTATTGTACATTCCAGCTTTACTAGGGGTAGGTCATTTTACAGCACATGAAGTTTCAGGAATTACAGCAATTCAAGTGTTCTTTGCCACAATTGGCGGTGTTATGGCTTATCGTAAAGGTAATTTCTTAAATAAACCACTGATTGCCTATATGGGAATTAGCATTTTAATTGGAAGCTTTATTGGGGGATTCAGCTCTACACATATGCCGGAAGGCGGAATCAATATTGTCTATGGAATTTTAGCCTTAATGGCAGTAATCATGATGTTTGTTCCGAAAAGAGGTATTGATGATATTCCTCTGGAACAAGTTAAATTTAACCGATGGTTAGCTGCGCTTTTTGCTTTTATTGTCGGAATTGGAGCTGGTATTGTGGGAGCTGGTGGTGCATTCCTGCTGGTGCCGATTATGCTTACAGTATTAAAGATACCTACAAGAATGACAATTGCCTCATCCTTAGCTATCACACTTATTTCATCAATTGGAGCAGTTACTGGTAAAATTTCAACGGGACAAGTGGCCATCCTTCCTTCCATTATCATGGTTGTTGCAAGTTTAATTGCTTCACCTATTGGAGCGAATGTTGGAAAAAAAGTAAATACAAAAGTATTGCAAATCATAATGGGAATTTTAATATTAGCTACAGCCATTAAAACATGGATGGAAATTTTATAATTACTATATAGCAGTAAATGCCGGGAAAATAAATTTAACAAATCTGTTGGAAAATAATTTTAAAAGATAAAAACATGTTGGAATATAAAGTAATGAATGGTGTCTTATAAAAGGCACCTTTTTTTTCTATACAAATGGTACGCTTCCTTTTCTAGCTGCGAAATATCTCTCCTGCACTTAAAAGCAATCTTTCCCTGCAAAATCCTAACTAATAACAATTATATAGGGGTTATAGGACATTTTGAAAATGGCATACGTTTTTAGTGAGGAGGAATATCAGGGAGGGATTGGGATGAAAAACGAAGAGCTTGAAGCAAAACTAGATAATAAAGCCCAATCAATCGGTAAGCTGCAGCTGGGAGAAAAAGAATATTTTGCTTACAATAAACATGACAAAATTGTTTTTAAAGATACCTCAAATGAAGGTGTAAAGGTGGATTTTTCTTTTAGTAAAAATAAACAAAGAAATAATTTGGCAAAAGACGGCTGGCGTGAGTTCTGGACTGAATTGTACAGATAAACAATCCGGTCTTTTTTGATGTTTATCATAATGTGTGAAAAGTGAGAATAGGTGGTGCTATTGAAGAAAAGAGTATGGACTTTATATCGTGTATCTAGTAAAAAGCAGGTAAATGTAGATGATGATATTCCGAATCAGCGTAAAGCTTGTCACCGCTTTGTAGAATCGAAAACGGACTGGGAGATTACCAATGAATTATATGAAAAAGGAATTTCCGGGTGGAAGAAAAAAGCGGACGAACGGGATGAGGTAGTGGAAATAAAAGAAGCTGCTATAAATAATGAATTTGATGTTTTACTTGTTTTCATGTTCGACCGAATTGGCCGGAGAGATGAAGAGACTCCTTTCGTTGTTGAATTTTTAGTGAAACAAGGAATAGAGGTGTGGTCTGTAAACGAAGGGCAAACAAAAATCGAACAGCACGTAGATAAGCTTTTAAACTATATTCGGTTTTGGCAGGCTGCAGGAGAGAGTGAAAAAACTTCTGATCGTGTAAGGGCATTCAAGGCTAATTATGCAGAAGAAGGTTATTTCCAAGGTGGAGCAGCTGCATACGGATATAAATTAGTGATGTCAGACATACCTCACTTAAAGAAAAAGGATATGTTTTATAAAAAAGAAGTACCAGACGAATATGAATCAGAAATCGTCAAATTAGTATTTGATTTATATGTGAACCGTCATTATGGCTGCAGGAAAATTTGTGATTATTTGAATGAAAAGGGATATAGAAGCCGTGATCATACATTGTTTGGAGTTAGCACAATTTCACGAATGCTCGAAAATCCTATTTATATCGGCAGGAAAAGATATCAAAGTTATAGGGGAAAAAAAGGTGATACACAGCCATATAAAGAAGAGCTTCGAATTATAGGAGATGAATTATTTGAAAAGGCACAGGCAATTAAGAAACAGCGAAGAGAGGCGTTCAGGAACGATAAGAAAAAAGGGGTTCCAGGAAGCGGTAAGCTCATGTTTTCCGGCCTTGCCTTTTGCGAAGTTTGCGGAACTAGATTGTCTGGAAACTACAACTACCGTGAAACACCTAAAAAGGGCAAGCCAGGTGAGGTTTATAAGCGGGTAGAATATCGATATCGGTGTCCTGCAAACAAGGGAACTTTTAATCATGGTCAAAATATTTGGGGGGCCAGAAAATACGATAACGTAATATTAGCACACATAAAAGAAATCATAAGGAATATGGACCTGTCATTGTTTATTGACAAATCAATCGATAAGAAAAAGCAAGAGGCAGGATTCAAAGAAAAATTACTCAAAAACCTTGGAAAGGAAAAAGATAAGTACAAAAAGCATTTGGATAAGCTAAACAGCGAAATTGCAAATTCACTATTGGGGGAAAGTTCTTTTACACAAGAGCAGCTATCTGCAGCAATTAATGCAATTCAAGAAAAGTATGATGAGGTAATTAGAAATATTTCGGTGATTGAAAGTGAACTAAATCAAAAAAAGGAGAATGATCTGGAAGTTCGTAACAAGATAGAAGAGTTGAAAAATTGGGAAGAGAAATTTGAGGGGGCAGATCATGATTTAAAAAAAGTCATGCTTTCACGTGTCATTAACAAAGTATATTTCAGCCGTGGACATGTAAATATAGAGTTTAACGATTATATCGAAGAAATTTTACACTTGATTGAGAAAAGCTGATTATAAAAGCTTTTCTATTTTTTTTGGTGCATTATGTACCCGTAAGCCAAAGCATTTGCAACATTAGCAAAGTCAATGTTTTGAATAAGATTTAAATCCTTATGAGGGTCAATGCCATGCTTCTTTAATACAAACTCTCCAACCATTTGCGGCATGCCGCCTTTCCGCTGGCCAAGGAAGGTAGTTCCCTTTAATTGATCCCATGAGAAGTTATCGATTTTTTCTCTTGCTACAAGGAAGGTTCCATCTGTTTGTGTGACTTGGGCAAAATTGATAACAGGGTCATTTGAGCCTTGTGCATACACATAAATGGATGTTTCAGACCCTACAAGGGCAACATCGACACCGCCGGATAAAAGGGCTGTCATCGTTTTATCGCCCCCCGGTGTGGTGGTCAAGGAGACATCTAAACCTTCCTCTTTAAAAAAGCCTTTGGCTAAAGCAACATATTGCGGAGCATAGAAGATGGAACGAGTTACTTCCGCAATCCGGACCTTTTCCAGTTTCTTTGGTTCTTCTTTTGTAGAATCATTATTACAAGCCGCTAACGGAATCATAAGAAAAGCAATAAGCAGCAAGGAGAAACTGATTTTAGACCATCTTTTCATGAATATAAAACCTCCTTAATCTGGGCTGATTACCTATGATATGGTATGAAGATTAGCAAAATGTGTGAGTGCATAGTTTTAAAATAATTTATCTGGGGTCAAATGAATATTTGCGGTTACTTAAAAAAATGTCGAAAATAAACTAAATACAATTGAAAATTTTGAATTGACAGTTAAATATATTTGTCTTACAATAATACATATTAAAGCTTGGGCTGTTTTATATAAAAGGGAGGTGACATTAGTGCTTCAAAGATATAGTGATATTTACTCAGGGATTTTTTTACTATTATTAGGAATTGGTATGTACCTGACAACCTTTAGTTTCAAAGAATTAACATCAAGTAAAATAGGACCGGCATTTATGCCTCAAATTATCTCAATTTTTATATGTATCGTCAGTGTTTTCATAATTGTAAACGGATTCAAGCGTTTGAAATTTTTAAATGAATCTAAAGAGGAACAAGTGGAAAAACCCGCTTATTTTCCAGTTGTTCTCTCACTTGTATTAATGATTGGTTATCTAATACTGATGCCATCACTGGGCTTTCTAATGACAACAACTCTATATCTCTTTTTTCAAATGTATTTACTAGCAAATAAAAGTACAAGAAAGATTCCCGTTCTTATTATTATCTCAATTGTTTCATCGGTCGTGATATATTACATTTTTCATTCGCTCTTTTATGTCATGCTTCCATCCGGAATTTTAGGTTAGGGGGGAAATTATGTTAGAAATGTTAATAGCAGGCTTTACAGCAGTTTTGACATTTAAAATTATATTACTAATTGTACTTGGTGTGATTTTAGGATTAATATTTGGCTCTATTCCCGGCCTGACAGCAACAATGGCAATTGCTATTTGCTTACCTATTACATATGGGATGGAGCCGGCAGCAGGCATGTCATTATTAATGGGATTATATATCGGAGGGGTATCAGGCGGTCTCATTCCTGCCATTCTTTTGAAACTGCCAGGAACACCTTCATCTATTGCTACTACCTTTGATGGGTATCCGATGGCTCAGAAGGGTCTTGCTGGGAAGGCGTTCAGTTACGCTATTCTTGCCTCATTCTTTGGAGGTTTATTAAGTATTATTGTGTTGATCTTAATATCTCCGCCTCTTGGGAACTTGGCAGTCCAGTTTGGTCCATTTGAATATTTTGCTATCGTTATTTTTTCTTTAACCTTGATTGCCAGTTTATCGGGAGATTCCATTTCGAAAGGAATAATGGCAGGATTATTAGGTATTGGATTTGCAATGGTTGGTTCAGCTCCAATTGATGCATTCCCACGTTTTACATTTGGATTTAGTTCTTTGGATGCGGGGTTTAATCTATTACCTGTACTAATCGGTTTGTTCGCTATATCGGAAATATTATTAACAGCTGAACAAAAAATGAAGACAAAATTGAAGGCTGATTATTCTAATTCAGGTTATCGGCTCACCATCAAAGAACTTGCGGGTCAAGGCTGGAACTTTTTACGATCAAGCCTTATCGGTCTAGGAATTGGTATTCTTCCTGGAATTGGGGGAGGAACATCGAATTTAGTTGCCTATGCTGCAGCTAAAAACCAATCTAAGAATCCTGAAAAATTTGGAACAGGTATTCCAGATGGAGTTGTTGCATCTGAATCCTCTAATAATGCAGCGATTGGAGGAGCACTAGTACCGCTTGTTTCACTTGGAATTCCTGGTGATACCGTTACAGCTATGTTATTAGGAGGTTTGGTCCTGCATGGCCTTCAGCCGGGTCCAATGCTCATACAAACCCATGGGGATATTGTTTATGGAATCTTTGCTGCATTGCTTATTGCAAACGTATTTATGCTGGCATTTCTATACCTTGGTATGAGGGGATTTATTAAACTTCTCAGTATTCCGCAGCATATTTTACTCCCTATTATTATCACACTATGTGTTGTGGGTGCCTATGGCGTTAACAATCGTTTGTTTGATGTAGGTGCACTATTATTCTTTGGTGTGATTGGATATCTCATGATGAAATTTAATTTTCCACTTACCCCATTGGTGCTTGGATTCATTTTAGGCCCGCTTCTCGAAACGAATTTAAGGCGTGGACTAATGTTATCACAGGGAGATTTTACTCCTTTCTTAACTGAACCAATTGCTGCAGCATTCCTGTTACTTACATTCTTCTCTTTATTCTTTAAGTTCTGGAAAAACAGAAAGAACAGGAAAGATTTAAATGTAACAGATCATAATAATGTTACTTCATAAATAAGTTAATGTTTACCTTTTTTCTATTAAAATATCAAAACTTTTATCGAGGGGGGAAAGATTTTAACAGGATTTAGTTACTGTAGAATATGTTTTTATTTTAATAGAAATCAATTTCACTATATAAGGGGGCTATATCATGAAAGGAAAAATTTCAAGATCCATATTAATTATCGCGATGTTATTACTATCAGTAATATTGGGAGCCTGTTCAGAAAAGGAAGCTTCCAATCAATCAGCTGGTAAAGAGGGACCAAAACAGACAAGTGAAAAATCCAGCTATCCATCAAAACCAATTCAAGTTATTGTACCAGCTGGAGCAGGGGGCGATACGGACCTAAATGCAAGACTGCTTGGCAAATATTTAGAAAAAGAATTAGGTCAGCCAATTGTTATATCTAATGTCAATGGAGCAGGCGGTTCAGTAGGAGCCAAACAGGTATTGGATAGCAATCCTGATGGTTATAATGTTTTATTTTTTCATAACTCACTATTACTAAATAAAATATTGGGCTTAGTAGATTATAGCTATGATTCTTTTAAATTAGCCGGCATTTCTTTGCTGGACCAAGGAAATACTTTCATTGTGAACTCTAAATCAAAGTTTAAAGATTTGAAAGATATGATAGCATATGCCAAGAAAAACCCTGGAAAGGTTACGATTGCAACCGAAGTTGGGGGATTTACACATCTTCAATTAAAGGCATTAGAAAAAGATCAAGGAATTAAACTTAATATAGTTGATGTAGGCAGTGCATCTGAAAAAATTACTGCCTTGATGGGAAATCGTGTGGATATTGTCCCAACTTCACTGGGCTTAGTAACTGATTATATTAAATCAAAGAAATTTAGAACATTAGGTATTATGGCAAAGGATAGAGTTGACCTTATGCCGGATGTACCAACATTTATTGAACAAGGGGCAAATGTAAGCTTTGAAAAGTTCTTTTTCTATGGTTTCCCGAAAGAAACCCCTGATGATGTTGTGGAGAAATTCTCAAAAGCAGTAGAAAAGGTTGTGAATAATAAGGAGTATATAGAGGAAGCGAAGAAATCCCTCGTAACGCCTACTTATATGAATCCTCAAGAGGCTTTTGATTATATTAAAGAAACGGATGAATATTACAAAGAACTCAATAGTGATCAATAAGAAATTAAAAGCTGCCTGTGGACATATCCAGGCAGCTTTTAATAGGTAAGAAGAAAGTATTTTATTTACGGGCGAGGTATTAAAATCAATGAATATTTATAATGCGATTACAGCTTCAAAACGAAGCCATATTCGCTATTATGTAGTGTTTATGCTTTTTCTTGTAACGGCACTTAACTATGCTGATCGATCTATACTTTCGATATCTGGAACTCAAATATCAAGCGATCTTGGAATTAACACCGTAGGGATGGGTTATATCTTCTCGGCGTTCGGCTGGGCTTATGTAGCAGGACAAATTCCGGGTGGATGGTTACTAGATCGATTTGGATCAAAAATTATTTACGTAACCACTATTTTTCTATGGTCTTTATTATTACTCCTGCACATTATAACGGATTACTTTACTCCTGCAATTGCAGTTGGGGTATTGTTTCTTCTTCGTTTTTTTGTAGGATTGACAGCAGCGCCAATGTTTCCAGCAAATGCACGAGTGGTATCTGCTTGGTTTCCACTTGCTGAAAGAGGGAGTGCAACAGCTGTATTTGTTTCTGCTCAGCACTTTTCTACTGTTCTATTTGTACCATTAATGGGCTGGATAACCTTTATGTATGGATGGAAGTTTGTATTTTTGTTAATAGGGATAATCGGAATAATGATTGGGTTTATCTGGGTAAAAACAATCTATGACCCAGCTCAACATCCCCGTATAAGTATGGCAGAGCTTGCATATATTGAGCGCGGCGGAGCACTGGTTCATAGTGATCAAGAGAAATTGCAAAAGAATGAAAAAGGATATATTAAACTTTTACTCAAAAATAGAATGATCATAGGGATTTATCTCGCACAGTATTTTGCAGCGACAATCTCCTACTTTTTTCTTACGTGGTTTCCAATTTATTTAGTTACTGAACGTGGCATGTCTATATTGAAAGTAGGATTTATTGCAGTAATACCTGCGTTTTGCGGATTTCTTGGAACAATGCTGGGAGGTTTCCTATCAGACATATTATTAAAAAAAGGGTTATCGCTAACAAGTGCAAGGAAAATACCAATCATAATTGGAATGGTTTTGTGTTTAAGTATGGTCACCTCAAATTACTTACAGTCAGATTTTTGGATTGTATTTTTTATGGCGCTAGCCTTTTTTGGAAGAGGATTTGGAGGATTAGGCTGGGCGATTGTTGCTGATACATCTCCGAAGGAAGCAGCTGGAACAAATGGTGCATTGTTTAATTCGTTTGGAAATATTGCTGGAATCACTACGCCAATCATTATCGGATATATCCTAGACATTACTGGGTCATTTAATGGTGTACTTATTTATGTCGGTTCCAATGCATTAATTGCTATTATTTGTTATTTGTTTATAGTGGGTAAAATAAAACGAATTGCTGTCTGAATTTTTTAGCGGGTAAAATATGATTCGTAATAAGAAGCTTGTTATAGCTGGCGTACATTGAATAATTTTTATACTTGTCATACAATACAAGGAGGGGTTCTATGGATAAGAATTCATCTGATTCCATCATAGAAAACCGCTGTCACATCAGTGCTTGAATAAGTTGTTGATTTAATAAGTGGAAAAATAAAGCCAGGAGATAACTCCCACTAGATATAGATTCATTCACTGCTGATTACATATTCAAAAAAGGTACTTTCATTAAATACCAAGGGCTTCAGTTTGACTTTTGTTCATCATTCAGCGATTTATGAAGCTTGGCATCGTTTGAAGTATTTAATCAAATTGTCATCTTTTATGTTCGCAAAAAAGTTCTTCAAGATAAGTCAATTCAAAAGGTGCCTGGCAGCACTGATTATTCATTTATAAATGCAATAGGCACTTTCACAAATGTGGGATTCAAAAAGACAAAGCGGCCCATTTAGTGAAGTGCAATTTTTTTTATAAAAACTGATTTTAGAATATCTTTTTATAAGGCTGTTTTCGTAAACTATGTTGTTATGCCAAGAAAAGCGGTAGTTTATTCAATTTAGGAATAAGCGGACTCTGCGAAAAAGCTGGATTACAGGATAGCCCCCTTGGAAGTAAAAAATAAGCGGAGGTTTTCCCGTTATTTGCAAAATTAAGAATTCCTGTAGATAGTTCTTTTTACCG
>NZ_JAMBNQ010000062.1 GCF_023715155.1 Neobacillus mesonae | reverse complement strand
TAAATAGTCCGGCGGTGATGGCGAGAAGGTCACACCCGTTCCCATACCGAACACGGAAGTTAAGCTTCTCAGCGCCGATGGTAGTTGGGGCCTTGCCCCTGTGAGAGTAGGACGCTGCCGGGCAAATGAAAAAGACAATCTTAAAAGGTTGTCTTTTTTCATTGCTTAGGAAATATTAAATCAAGGGTTCTTATAAAGACTTACTTATATTACTAATTAGGAATCTGAATCTGTTAAGTATTGATAAACCAAAAACGGCCCTTTCTTTAAAGTCACATCCAGAAAAAAGTGTATAAACGGGTAGTCACGGTTAGGCATTGTCTTGGTTAATTCACTCCACCATTCTGTTTCATACCTGGCAATCATACTTAAATTGTACAGCAATAAATAATGGGTAAGCAGTTCTGGAAAAGTAAAGATTTCATTTCTATGTAATGGAAAAACCCAATCATCTTCTTCCAAATTAAATTTAAGCGGTGAAATGGTTGAAGCCCCATGATCCTGCAGTTTAAAGCGAATTCCATTACCACTAAATTCCACATTTTGATTTACTTTTGAAACGATAAATTCCTTAAAGCGGTTTTCTGTCATATGGTAAAAGTCTAAGACAGTATCTGAAAGGACAAATAGTTCTCCCTCCCTCTTCGGTTTTTCAAATATCTTTTTATCTTCATGCAATAGGAATAACCCATCCAGCTCAGGTATAAGTTGTAATAAATCTTTCATCATGATTTTTTCGCCTTCTAATTGTTTCATATGGAACATTTTTTCAGACATATAGGGGAAGAGTCCGTTTTTTTGAATTTTTACCTCATCATTGAAAAAGAGGTAGTTCTGCTTCTTCCGTTTCCTGGTAGAAACCCCATGGGCTAACACAGTTGTTGATTCAGGATAAGCAGGATCGATGGTTAAAATACAAGCCTTAATTAAATGGACAAGGCCATAAAACAGCAAAATTGGTTTTAAAATTAGCGGTGCCTTTTCTGCCTGCTGATAATATATTTGTCCATGTTCCAAATAATAAAGAAAGGAATAACAGTTTTCGTAGCTCTTTACTTCAGGATTTTCAACGTTTCCCTTTATGTAATGACTTTTTAAATATTTTTGACAATACTCTGCTGAAAAGAAGCAGGTAAAACTTTTCCATCCATTTTTATTATAGTTCAAATTGTACCACCTATTTTCAGAATTATCTTTCTTAGTGCATGTTTCTTGACAGTATTTTGTCCAATTGATAACCTACAAATAATATTTTTTGTCCAGGAGGCCGTAAAAATGTGGGAAAATAAGTTTGTAAAAGAAGGTTTAACGTTTGATGATGTATTGTTGATTCCTGGTCCATCTGAAGTTCTTCCAAGAGATGTTAATTTAAAGGTTGAATTATCACCTAATGTAAAACTTAATATCCCGATTATTAGTGCCGGGATGGACACAGTAACGGAATATGAAATGGCTATTGCCATGGCACGTCAAGGCGGTTTAGGAGTTATTCATAAAAATATGTCCATTGAACAGCAGGCAGAAATGGTAGAAAAAGTTAAACGATCTGAAAGCGGAGTTATTACTGATCCATTCTTCTTAACACCTGACCGTCAAGTATATGATGCTGAACATTTAATGGGGAAATATCGTATCTCTGGTGTTCCTATTGTAAATAATGTGGAGGAACAAAAATTAATCGGTATTATTACAAACAGAGACCTTCGTTTCATAGAAGATTACTCCTTTAAAATTTCTGATGTGATGACGAAGGAAAATCTGATTACGGCTCCTGTTGGTACAACTTTAGCTGAAGCAGAGAAGATTTTACAAAAACATAAAATTGAAAAGTTACCTCTAGTCGATCAGCAGGGAGTGTTAAAAGGACTAATTACAATTAAAGACATTGAAAAAGTGATTGAATTCCCTAACTCAGCGAAAGACAAGCAAGGCCGTTTATTAGCTGCAGGTGCTGTCGGGGTTACGAAGGATACAATGAGACGTGTAGAAGGGCTTGTTAAGGCAAACGTAGATGCAATTGTTATTGATACAGCTCACGGTCATTCAAAAGGTGTTCTTGACACCGTAAGGGAAATTAGAGAGGCGTATCCTGATTTAACTATTATTGCTGGTAACGTAGCAACAGCCGGCGGTACAAAGGCTCTAATTGAAGCTGGTGTAGACGTGGTTAAGGTTGGAATTGGGCCTGGATCAATTTGTACTACAAGGGTAGTTGCCGGTGTAGGTGTTCCGCAAATTACAGCAATCTATGATTGTGCAGCGGAAGCAATGAAGCATGGCAAGACGATTATTGCTGATGGCGGTATTAAATACTCTGGAGATGTTGTAAAGGCGCTTGCCGCTGGCGGACATGCTGTCATGCTTGGCAGTCTTTTAGCTGGTACGACAGAAAGCCCAGGAGAAACAGAAATCTTCCAAGGACGCCGCTTCAAAGTATATCGCGGTATGGGTTCTGTTTCTGCAATGGAAAAAGGTTCAAAAGATCGTTATTTCCAAGAGGATGCTAAAAAGTTTGTTCCTGAAGGTATCGAAGGCCGCCTGCCATATAAAGGACCTTTGGCTGATACCATTTACCAAATTATCGGCGGTTTACGTTCTGGTATGGGATACTGTGGTTCAAAAGACTTAGAAGCATTAAGAACAGAAGCGCAATTTATTCGAATGACTGGTGCAGGCTTAAGAGAAAGCCATCCACATGATGTTCAAATCACTAAAGAAGCACCAAACTATTCAATGTAAAAGAGAAGCCTGGCTTCTCTTTTTTTTTTGTTTGCAGCATCAGTAATGCAAATTTGGGCTTCTTCATAATAAGAAAGTCCTATTTTTAGCTGGTAATAAGTTGTTTAAATGCTCTACCTATGATTTAAATTGGACTTGTGTTAAAATAACCAAGGTGTACTAAATCGTTGGAGGGCATATTAAGTGAAAAAACATGTTTTTCGTAGGTTAGCTGCCGGTGTAATGGCTGTTGCGCTTACTGTCAGCCTATTTGGCGGGGCGAAGCAGGCGAATGCACAAGCGGCTTTAAACGTAAATGCTGATGGTGCTATTTTGGTAGATGCAGAAACAGGAAAGATTCTCTATGAAAAGAATGCTGACAGTCCGCTTGGAGTTGCCAGTATGACGAAAATGATGACGGAATATCTATTGCTTGATGCTGTGAAACAAGGCAAGGTGAAATGGGACCAGGAGTATTCAGTCAGTGACCTTGTATACAAAATGTCACAGCCAAGGGAATTATCAAATGTTCCGTTACGTAAGGACGGAAAATATAATGTAAGAGAATTATATGAAGCGATGGCTATCTATTCTGCGAATGGTGCGACTATTGCTTTAGCAGAAATTATTGGCGGTTCAGAAACTAATTTTGTAAAAATGATGAATGAAAAGGCCAAAAAGTTAGGCTTAAAACATACTAAATTTGTAAATTCATGCGGCCTAAATAATGCAGATTACCATGGCGACCAGCCTGAAGGGACAGGCCCTGAAGATGAGAATGTTATGTCATCTCGTGATGTAGCTACATTGGCATTTCATCTTATTAATGAGTATCCAGATGTCCTAAAAACAGCCAGCACTCCAATGAAAGTCTTCCGTGAGGGAACGGATGACAGGATTGTCATGAAAAACTGGAACTGGATGCTGCCTTCATTGGTATATGGCTATCAGGGAATGGACGGTTTAAAAACGGGTACAACAGATTTCGCCGGCTACTGTTTTACAGGTACAGCCAGCCGTGACGGCAAACGATTTATTACAGTTGTTCAAAATGCCGTAAATTCAAGCGGTCAAGGCGGCTATAAGGCCCGCTTTGATGAATCAAGAAAAATGCTTGATTATGCTTTTAACAATACAACAAAAGAAGAACTGGTTCCTAAACACTATCAAGTGAAGGGACATAAAACAATCCCGGTTATAAAAGGGAAAGATGATCAAGTTAAAATTTACACGAAGTCTGCTATTGATATGGTGATAGAAAACGGCGAGAAGAATAATTATAAACCAGTATTAGTACTGGATAAAAAGAAATTGAATAAAAACGGTGAGCTGACAGCCCCAATTAAAAAGGGTGAAAAAATTGGCTACTTAACCGTTGAACCTAAAAATGGCGATAAAATTAAGTATTTGACAGAAGAAGGCAAAAAGAAGGTTCAAGTGGATGTAGTTGCAGCTCAAGATGTTGAAAAGGCCAATTGGTTTGTTTTAATGATGAGAGGCATTGGTCATTTCTTCGGTGATGTATGGGGTGGAATATCTTCAACCGTTAAGGGTTGGTTCTAAAAATTTCAATTAATCCCTAAAAATGGATAAATAAACTTGGGATTCCTGCCTTGACAGGAATCCTTTTTTGTTGCTTTAATGAATCTATGGAATAAATTATTCTAGTATTTTGAAATTGATATTTTTTTTCAAAACTACAAAGAGATTTTTAATTCATTTTGACAATAGAGGGGGACTTTAATAATGGTAACAGGTACGGATCGTGTAAAACGTGGAATGGCAGAAATGCAAAAGGGCGGCGTTATCATGGATGTCGTGAACGCTGAGCAGGCAAAGATTGCTGAAGAGGCAGGAGCAGTAGCAGTAATGGCTCTTGAGCGTGTTCCTTCAGACATTCGTGCAGCCGGCGGTGTTGCAAGAATGGCTGACCCTAGAATTATGGAAGAAGTCATGAATGCTGTATCAATTCCAGTCATGGCAAAGGCAAGAATTGGTCATATTGTTGAAGCAAGGATTTTAGAGGCAATGGGCGTTGACTACATTGATGAAAGTGAAGTATTAACTCCTGCAGATGAGGAATTCCATTTAAATAAAAATGCCTTTACCGTTCCTTTTGTCTGTGGATGCCGTGATTTAGGAGAAGCAGCCCGCAGAATTGGCGAAGGTGCTTCTATGCTTCGTACAAAGGGCGAGCCTGGAACTGGGAATATTGTTGAGGCAGTTCGTCATATGCGCAAAGTAAATGCTCAAGTTCGTAAAGTTGTTTCAATGAACGAAGACGAGCTAATGACTGAAGCAAAGAATTTGGGTGCACCATATGAAGTCCTTCTTGAAATTAAGCGTCTTGGCCGTCTTCCAGTGGTTAACTTTGCAGCCGGCGGTATAGCAACCCCTGCTGATGCAGCGTTAATGATGGAATTAGGAGCTGATGGGGTATTTGTAGGATCTGGTATCTTCAAATCAGAAAACCCTGCATTATTCGCTAAAGCTATTGTAGAAGCAACTACCCATTACCAAGATTATAAATTAATTGCAGAGCTTTCTAAGAACCTAGGTACACCAATGAAGGGAATTGAAATTTCATCATTGGCACCAGAAGACCGCATGCAAGAACGCGGCTGGTAAAAAGAAAAGCAAAAAGCGCTTTGACCTGGTGCTAAAGCTTTACAAGTTACATGTTTCATTATGTATAGATAATTTCACAAAAACAGAACTTTTTTTAAAAAGTTCTGTTTTTCAAAACAAAGGGGTATTTTTATGATAAAAATAGGCGTTCTCGCATTGCAAGGAGCTGTCCGTGAACATATTAAATCTATAGAATCATGTGGTGTAGAAGCAGTCGCCATTAAGCATAAAGAAGAATTACAGGAAGTGGATGGTCTGATTCTTCCTGGCGGAGAAAGCACCACCATGCGCCGATTAATTGATAAATATGATTTTATGGATTCTTTAAAGGAATTTGCGAAGGAAGGTAAGCCGATGTTCGGTACGTGTGCCGGCTTAATTCTTTTAGCAAAAAATCTTGCAGGCTACAGTGAACCTCATATTGGTGTAATGGACGTTACGGTTGAACGCAATTCATTCGGCCGCCAAGTGGATAGCTTCGAGGCAGAGCTTGCGGTTAAGGATGTTGCTTCTGATTTTCCAGCGGTTTTCATCCGTGCACCTCATATCGTAGAAGCTGGGGAGAATGTAGAAGTCCTCGCTAAACATGAAGGCCGCATTGTGGCCGCACGTGAAGGGCAGTTTTTGGGATGTTCTTTCCATCCAGAATTAACGGATGACCACCGCATTACGGCCTACTTTGTTGATATGGTTAAGGAAGCCAAACAAAGTCATCTTGTGAATGCGGAATAATTTGGTTGCATTTGGCACACACTTATAGTAAATTAAGAAATACAAATTGATATGAGTAAAGCAATGAGAGGAACTAGTAACAAGGATTTTATTCTTTAGAGAGCCGGTGGCTGGTGAAAATCGGCGGATAATGCTTGTGAATCCATCCTCGAGCAAAGTGTGGAACACCCCATAATAGGGTCAGTAAGTACTTTCGGCAAAAACCGTTAATTTTTTGAGGTGGACAGGTGACTGTCAACCAGGGTGGTATCGCGAGCAACTCTCGTCCCTGTATTGGGGCGGGAGTTTTTTATTTTTACATCGAATTTGCGGAGTGCAGATATATGGCATCAAGCCGTAAATATATCAGTTAATCACACAGATTAAATCCGCAGAAAAGGTACCTAAACTTGCAGATATCCGTCAGATAAAATAAAGGAGTGTCAAAAAGAATGCTTGATTTAAAACTTTTAAGAGCTAATTTTGCAGAAGTAAAAGACAAACTGCAGCACCGTGGTGAAGATTTAACTGATTTGGGCCGCTTTGAAGAGCTGGATTTTAAAAGACGTGAGTTAATTGTCGAGTCAGAACAGCTAAAATCAAAGCGTAATGAAGTATCACAGCAAGTAGCAGCGTTAAAGCGCGAGAAAAAGGATGCCGATCATCTGATCACGGAAATGCGTGAGGTGGGTGACAGGATTAAAACACTGGATGATGAGTTAAGAGGTGTGGAGGAAACATTACAGCAGCTGTTATTAAGCATTCCTAATATTCCTCATGAAAGTGTTCCAGTCGGAGAATCCGAAGATGATAATGTGGAAGTCAGAAAGTGGGGCCAAATTCGTGAGTTCAACTTTGAGGCCAAACCGCACTGGGATATTGCTGACTATTTAGGTATCCTTGATTTTGAACGTGCTGGTAAGGTTACCGGCAGCCGTTTCGTTTTTTATAAAGGCCTTGGGGCTCGCTTGGAGCGTGCCTTAATAAGCTTCATGCTGGATCTTCATGTTGATAAGCATGGCTACACGGAAGTCCTGCCGCCATACATGGTAAACCGTGCAAGCATGACGGGGACAGGGCAGCTGCCTAAGTTTGAAGAGGACGCTTTCCTTATTGAAAGTGAAGATTACTTCTTAATCCCAACTGCAGAAGTGCCAGTAACAAATTTATATCGTGATGAAATTCTTAACGGGGAAGAGCTGCCGCTAAAATATGCTGCTTACAGTGCATGTTTCCGTTCTGAAGCGGGCTCTGCTGGCCGTGATACCAGAGGATTGATCCGTCAGCACCAGTTCAATAAGGTTGAGCTTGTGAAGTTTGTTAAGCCAGAGGATTCTTATGATGAGCTGGAAAAGCTGACAAATAATGCAGAACGTGTCCTGCAGTTATTAGAGCTGCCATACCACGTCTTAAGCATGTGTACGGCTGACCTTGGTTTTACGGCTGCGAAAAAGTATGATATTGAAGTCTGGCTGCCAAGCTATGGAACCTACCGTGAGATTTCTTCTTGCAGTAATTTTGAAGCATTCCAGGCAAGAAGAGCTAATATCCGCTTCCGTCGTGATCCGAAGGCAAAACCGGAACATGTTCATACATTAAACGGATCTGGCCTTGCCATTGGCCGCACGGTCGCTGCCATTTTGGAAAATTATCAGCAGGAAGATGGCAGTGTTGTTATTCCAACAGTTCTTCGTCCATATATGGGAGGACGCGAGGTAATCAAACCGGAGCAGTAATAGTCAAATATCGAGCGGGTTCACGCCTGCTCGATATTTTTCTAAAAATGGAGTTGACACATACGTACAAAATATGATAAATTATCTCTTGTTGTACGGAGGAATACCCAAGTCCGGCTGAAGGGATCGGTCTTGAAAACCGACAGGCGGGTTAAACCGCGCGGGGGTTCGAATCCCTCTTCCTCCGCCACATTAGATATAATTGCGCATAAAAAACTGGAGATAAAAATTCGTTACAAATTCTTGTAGCGAATTTTTTTTTGATAAAAAGCAAAGGCACATACTGGTTTAACCAATATGTGCCTTTGCTGTATAAAGAATCTCATTTAATTTGTCTTCCACATCACGGCAGACCTTCAAGGCGTCAGCTTCATTATTCACGACATCAGTGGTGTCCATGTCAATCACTAATACCTCGCTGGCATTATACCGCTTCATCACCCATTCGTCATAGCCCTTCCAAACTTCAAAATAATATTCCTTCAGCTCAGGATTAATTTCAAAGCTGCGGCCGCGGGCCATAATGCGGTCAATCACTGTATCAAATGATCCTTTTAAGTAGACCATTAAATCCGGTGCCTTTTTAGGGAGCTCTGCCAGCTCCTCCATCATATTATTAACAAGCTCTTCATAAATGTTAAATTCAAGGCCTGAAATCCTGCCAAGTTTTTTATTGACATAGGCAAAATACCAATCTTCATAAATGGAACGGTCTTGTATGGTATAAATGGGATTTTCCCAGTTCATACAGTCTTTTACCGTTTTGAATCGTTTGTTTAGGAAAAATAACTGCAGCAGGAATGGGATTCTTTTGGCATCCAATTCTTCCTGTGTTAATTCATAATAAAGCGGAAGAATGGGATTATCATCCACTGCTTCGTAAAATACTTTACTGTCAATTCCTTTATGTTGAAAGTGCGCTTTTAATGTATCTGCAACACTCGTTTTCCCCAGTCCAATCATACCGCCAATAACGATGCTCACGAACATCCCCCTGTTCTTAAAATGTTTGTCCAGCTGGCAGATTTAAGCATAAGTGATAATTGTTGAAAGATAAATTGTAAATCGCTCTGGTTTTTTACAAAATCCAATTCGTCCCCATTGAAGCGAAGAATAGGTATATCTGGATGTTCCTTCTCAAAGATTGCCATGGTCTCTTTATAATCAAGTGAGAGCTGTTCAAGATACAGCGGACTGATATTTTTTTCTATCTCACGCCCTCTTTGCTTTATTCGTTTTACCAATGTATCAAGGCTGGCATTCAAATAAATTATGATATTGGGCTTTGGCATATCCTCTGTTAATATTTGATAAATTTGATAATACTTTTTGTATTCCTCTTTATTTAATGTCCGCTTCGCAAAAATTAAGTTTTTAAAAATATGGTAATCTGCTACAACAGCTTGATTTTTGCTTAAGTAATGGGTATTGATATCTCCTAATTGCTTAAAACGATTGCAGAGGAAAAACATTTCTGTCTGAAAGCTCCACTCTTCGATGTTTTCATAAAATTTCCCTAAAAATGGATTTTCATCGACAATCTCTTTTAACAGTGTAAACTGAAATTGCTCAGAAATGGCTCTGGCAAGAGAGGTCTTTCCTACACCAATTGGGCCTTCGACGGTTATAAAGGGTATCCGCTCCATCTGCTTTCCTCCTTCTCCACCTGCTGAATCTAATCCGTGATGACCCGGAAAGATTATATATATAACTACTGTCAGTTAATGCGATAAAAAACGACAATTTTTTTACATGCAAAGATTATTTTATCACACTCCTACCCGGGAGGGGATATGAAATTTTAAGGAGGTCTAGTTTTAAAAATAAGGCTATGTTAAACTTGGCTGTTGATTTTTGCTCCTGGCACGTACTCCCGCAGGACACTGAATTGACATCTTTGAATCTGCCCATTTACGAGGAGTCTTCATGCCTTCCACTACAATTAACAGGGTTATAAAAAATAAAAAATCAACACCGCTCTTTAACAGACAAAAAAAAACTGCCGGTTCGACGGCAGTTTAGGTTCCTCGTTTTGTTACATTGAAGTTGTCAACGATTAACAGCCAGTTTTGAGGAAAAGCTAAACCCAGCTTCCAATAACTCATCCCTCTTAATTTTAATTCCTTAATTAAATCAAATTTAGCCTGGATGGAACGGGCATCTTCAAACCAAACCTCGTGCTGCTTCCCCTCGGAATCGGTATATTTGAAAAACGGTGCTTGTGCTTTTGTATTGTATTGAATCGGAACATTGTGGCTTGATGCAAGCTGGATTGCCTGCTGTGGACTAACGGCTTTTGCAATCGAACCTTGAACAAATGGAAGTGTCCAGTCATAGCCATATAAATTTTGCCCCATTAAAATTTTGCCCGGCGGCATTTCTGACACTGCATATTCTAGTACCTTTCGCACCTGGTCAATAGGGGAGACTGCCATTGCCGGGCCGCCGCTATACCCCCATTCATAGGTCATAATGACAACAAAATCTGAAATTTCCCCATGTGCCTTATAGTCATGTGCTTCATACCATAATCCTTTTTGCTCCCGGCTTGTTTTGGGGGCAAGAGCTGTAGACATAAGCCAGCCCTCACGTTGAAACCTTTGTTTAGCTTTCCTTAAAAAACGGTTGTAGGCTTCACGATCTGCAGGACGTATAAACTCAAAATCAAAGTGGATATCGCGGAAACCATATTTTTTTGCGGTTGCCACGATGTTATTTAAAAATTTATCTTGAATTCCCATGTCATTAAGTAATATTTTTCCTAATTCATTACTAAACTGGTCATTCTCCTGGTTATTAATGACCATCATTAAGACGTTTCGATTGGCTTTGGCAATAGCGGGAAATTGATTGAGCAGCGGTTCCTTCAATGTGCCGTCACGGCGTGCTTGAAAGCTGAATGGGGCTAAATAGGTCAGATAGGGACCTGCTTCGCGGGCACTGTTCTCTAATGCCGGTGCAACCGTAGTGCCGCGCGGTTCAACGTATGCATTAAATTCCCCATTTCTTTTTTTGCCTTCTGGAATATAAAGCCTGAGGCCTGTATATAATGGCTGGTTAATAGGAATTTGGTTGATGGAGGCGAGCTGTTGGTAGGGGACTCCAACCTTCTGCCCGATTGAAAATAGAGTGTCCCCCTGCTGGACAAAATAAAAATGACCAATGATTGGAATAACCATAGCCTGGCCTACTACAAGATTATTTGGATTTGGCAAATCATTTGCCTCAGTAATATCGTTAACGGTTGAATGATACGTCCTTGCAATCGTCGTCAATGTCTCATTGCGCTTTACAATGTGGATTTGCATACCTACTCCTCCTCTTACAAACATACGCTACCACCATTCTATGAGGAGGGGGATGAATTCATGATAGAGTGTTGATAACTCTTATAGGCTCAATATTCGCCTTTAACACATTTTGCATCATTTTGAGAGCATAGGTATTATCCTGATCATCAACGGATGCAACGCAGTTGGATGGTACAAGAAGACGGAATTCCCTCATATAAGCATCATTAGCAGTAAACAGAACGCAGATATTCCCGGCAATGCCTGTTAAAATAAGGGTGTCTGCTTTCAGTTGGTGCAGCAGCGTATTTAATGCTGTCCCGTAAAAGGCGGAATGTTTTGGTTTAATTAAAAAGAAGTCATCTTTTTCAGGATGCAAAAGCTGTAAAATAGGCTGGCTATAGCTGTTTTGGCAATGCTGAATAATTCTTTGATAGTCTGCCTGCCATAGATTATAATGGTCGTTAATAAAAACAACCGGCATTTTCATTCTATTAAAATGGTCCTTTAGCTTTTTGATTGGCTGTGCAATTTTTTTAGCTTTATTAGCTAAAACAGGACCGCTGTGAAAATCAAAATCGTTAATCATGTCGATAATGATGAGGGCTGTTTTAGATTCATTCATAAATCAGTCTCTCCTTCCTTTTTATTTTGGTGAGAGCACTCAGTTTTTATCCTCTTAATAATATTTACTCTATAAAGGCGGTTGGCTGAATGGAATTACAAGACGAATACTTTATGCAAGAAGCAATAAAAGAAGCAAAAAAGGCCGAGGAGCTAAACGAGGTGCCGATTGGAGCCGTTATTGTTCATGATGGTAATATTATTTCCCGGGCACATAATTTACGTGAAAGTGAACAGAAGTCAACAGCTCATGCTGAATTATTAGCCATTGACCAGGCATGCCGGATCAGGGGATCGTGGCGGCTGGAGGATACCACTCTGTATGTCACGCTGGAGCCATGCCCTATGTGTTCAGGAGCCATTATATTATCGCGGGTAAAGCGTGTCGTTTACGGGGCTGGTGACCCTAAGGGCGGCTGTGCCGGAACATTGATGAATCTATTGGAGGATGAGCGTTTTAACCATCAAAGTGAAGTTGTCAAAGGAGTGCTTGAGAAAGAATGCGGGGAATTACTGTCGACCTTTTTTAGAACCATTCGCGAAAGAAAAAGACAGGAGAAAAAATTTAAGCGCGATTTTAAACTTACAGAAATTGACAGTTGATAATCATTGCTTTTTTACTAGATTATTTGTATACTAAAAAGGCGTCAGATAAGACGCACTAAAAAATTGGTATCAACTTTGCCGTGCTAGGTGGGGAGGTAGCGGTGCCCTGTACCCGCAATCCGCTCTAGCGGGACTGAATCCCTTCCCGAGGCTGATATCCTGTAGGGCCTGCCTTAAGTAAGTGGTGTTGACGCCTGGGTCCTGCGCAATGGGAATCCATGAACCATGTCAGGTCCGGAAGGAAGCAGCATTAAGTGGACTCTCCCATGTGCCGCAGGGGTGCCTGGGCCGAGCTAACTGCTTAAGTAACGCCTATGGGTGTCAGTCGACGGAAGGTGCACGGCAGTTATTACATATTATCAAATTTAAACTCACTTCAGAATTTTGAGGTGAGTTTTTTGATGTACTCTTTGGAAAAGTGGAAAAGGATACGTTATAATAGTTAATATGAGTAATTTTTGAAGGAGGCGGTGTCTTGTGGCTTATCAAGCTTTATATCGTGTTTGGCGCCCTCAGAACTTTTTGGATGTGGTAGGGCAAGAACATGTCACAAAGACGTTGCAAAACGCCTTGCTTCAACAGAAGATCTCCCATGCATACCTATTTTCCGGTCCAAGAGGAACAGGAAAGACTAGTGCAGCTAAAATATTAGCGAAGGCTATTAACTGTGAGCATGCGCCGGTTTCTGAACCATGCAATGAATGTGCAGCCTGCCGGGGAATCACGAATGGGACGATTCCTGATGTTTTGGAATTTGACGCGGCATCTAATTCCAGGGTAGAAGAGATGCGGGATGTGCTTGATAAAGTCAAGTTTGCCCCCACTGCCGTTAAGTATAAGGTGTATATCATTGATGAGGTGCATATGCTCTCTATCAGTGCCTTTAATGCTTTGTTAAAAACATTAGAGGAACCACCAAAACATGTTATTTTTATTCTAGCAACAACAGAGCCGCATAAGATCCCGCTGACCATCATATCCCGCTGCCAGCGTTTCGACTTTAGAAGAATCACAGCAGGGTCCATTGTGAACCGGATGAAACTAATTGTTGAAGAATCAGGAATTGAATGTGAAGAAATGGCACTTCAAATGATTGCCAGGGCAGCAGACGGAGGAATGCGTGATGCTTTAAGTCTGCTCGACCAAGCTATTTCCTATAGTCAGGATAGGGTGACGCTTGAGGATGCTCTCACGGTAACAGGTGCGGTATCACAGGGATTTCTAAATAAAATGACTAAAGCAATACAAGAAAAAGATGTTGTACAGGGCCTTGAGTCATTGGATGAGCTTTTATTCCATGGAAAAGATCCGGCACGTTTTATAGAGGACTTCATATTATTTTTCCGCGATATGCTTCTCTATAAAGCTGCACCTAATTTGGAAGAATCTCTGGAGAGAGTCATGCTTGATGATGAGTTTCGGGATATGGCAGAGAAAATACCGATTGAAGAGATTTATGAGCTGATTGAGTTTTTAAATAAAACACAGCAGGATATGCGCTGGACGAATCACCCAAGGATTTTCCTCGAGGTAGCAATCGTCAAGCTCTGTCAATTGGAGACGGCTCCGTCTTCGCAGCCATCAACAGAGGGAATGGAACAATTATTAGCGAAGATAAACCAGCTTGAGCACGAATTGCATCAGCTAAAAACGACTGGTGCTGTAAAGGCTGAAGAAGCTGCACCACAGCCGCAAAAAACAGCTCATAGGACTTCTCGAAGTACGTTCCAAGCACCAGTTGGGAAAATAAATGAAGTATTAAAGAATGCAACAAAAAGTGATTTAAATCTTGTAAAAGCAAATTGGGGTGAAATGCGGGGAGGACTATTAAAATCCCATGCTGCCTTATTAAATGAAGCAGAACCGGTTGCGGCTTCAACTGCGGCCGTTATTATAAAATTCAAGCATGAAATGATTTGCCAAATGGCAATGAACCGACAAGACTTTCTTGAAGCAGTGGCAGCCGCATTGCTTAAATTGACGTCAAAGCATTTCTCATTGATTGGTGTTCCAGAAGAACAATGGATGGCAATACGCGAAGAATTTTTAAAGACCGGCCAGCATAATGAGGATGGAAGTCCAAGTGAAAATGCTCAGGAAGAGGAGCCGCACATTGCTGAAGCTAAAAAGCTATTCGGTGCTGAATTTGTTGAGATTATTGATTAGAAGAGAGTAAAGTGTTTATTTTAGAAGTATTTTCTTGGTAACACTTTAACTCGCAAGTGATTAAAAATAAATAAAAAGTGGAGGATGAGTGTATCATGCGTGGTGGAATGGGAAATATGCAAAATATGATGAAGCAAATGCAAAAAATGCAAAAGAAAATGGCTGAGGCCCAGGAGCAATTAGGAGAAGAACGAATTGAAGGGACCTCTGGCGGCGGTATGGTCACTGTCACAGTAACCGGACATAAAGAAATAGTAGATGTTCAAATCAAGCCTGAAGCTGTAGACCCAGATGATGTTGAAATGCTCCAAGACCTTGTATTGGCAGCCGTTAACGACGCCCTTAAAAAGGCGGATGAACTGACAAACAACACAATGGGGCAATTTACGAAGGGATTAAACATGCCGTTTTAATAGAAAGGCATAAGCGTCTTGTCCAGGGGCACGAGCCCGGGAGCCTGCGGGAAGGCTGCTTTTATTTTCATGGCAGATTAGCTTAGACCAAGTGCCCCTTGATGCTCAAGTTGAAATTTAAAATAAAAGAAAAAGTGCCAGTAAACTACATTGATTGAGCGGGCACTTTTCCTTTTTTTTGAGGAGAAAAAGGAAAATGCATTATCCAGAACCCATCTCAAAGTTAATAGATAGCTTTATGAAACTGCCGGGAATCGGTCCCAAAACTGCAGCCCGGCTGGCTTTTCATGTTTTAAATATGAAAGAAGATACGGTCCTCGACTTTGCCAAGGCACTTGTAAATGCGAAGCGGAATTTAACTTATTGTTCTATATGCGGCCACATTACTGACCAAGATCCTTGTTACATTTGTGAAGATTCACACCGGAATAAGAGCATAATATGTGTAGTGCAGGATCCTAAGGATGTCATTGCGATGGAAAAAATGAAGGAATTTAATGGGCTGTACCATGTCCTGCATGGCGCAATATCACCAATGGACGGAATTGGACCGGAAGATATTAATATTCCGGATTTACTTAAACGCCTTCAGGATGAGACGGTACAGGAAGTTATACTGGCAACCAATCCTAATATTGAAGGTGAAGCAACAGCCATGTATATTTCTCGTTTAATTAAACCATCAGGAATTAAAACCACTAGAATTGCTCACGGTCTCCCGGTTGGAGGGGATCTTGAATATGCGGATGAGGTCACATTGTCAAAAGCGCTTGAGGGACGGCGGGAATTATAAATTAACTATCACTTAATGGTCCGGAGGTATTTGGTTTATGTTTTTTCGGCGTAAAGAATGGCTTCGCAAGGAATTTGATGAAAAACTTCTAATTCAGCTGAATAGGTTTAAAGAAAGCTGGCAGAAGGAAAAGGCACTTCTTGAGAAAAGTTTCGACCCCTCTGAGGAAGTGATTTGTCAAACCAAAATTGCTGAAGCAAAATATATCTTCCTTTTGAGAGAAGCAAAACAAAGAAAGCTTTCTTTAAGAAGATAAGAATGGATAAGTTAAGAACAGACCTATTGATTTTCGTTATTCAGCCTAAGCGTTTAGCTTAGGTATTTTTAATACCCGTAAACAGCTTTAAGACCGCTCTGAATGAAGTTTTACTTTATTGTTCTATTTCAGATAACTTGTACATAATCTGTAAGTAAAGTGAACTTTGGAGGGGGATAGCTCTCTTGGAACCAATCATTGTCATTTCTATTCTTGGCGGCCTTATTATTTTAATGCTATTATTTGGGGCTCCTTTCAAGCCAGCCAGGTTTATTGGACAGGCAGCCATTAAATTGATTATTGGAGCATTATTTTTATTTTTTTTAAATGTAGCAGGAAACCAATATGGCATACATGTACCAATTAATTTTGCCACATCTGCTGTCTCAGGGTTCCTTGGAATCCCTGGACTATTTGCCTTAGTGGCAATCCAACAATGGGTTCTTTAACAACAGCGTCGCATGTTATGCGGCGTTTTTTTATTTAGTATCAAAAAATATTCTTCAGATAAAATATTTTTAGAAAGGTATTGACCTAAACATATAAATCGTGTAGTATATTAAGAGTCGTCACCACGACAAAGGAAAACATTAAAAGTTATTGACAAAGGTAGCTTGAAATGTTATATTAATAAAGTCGTTCTTTGAAAACTAAACAAACAAAACGTCAACAAACAATAATCATTCATCTCTTTAATGAGATGAAGCCAACGTAACTTTTATGAGCTAATCAACTCAACTTTTTTGGAGAGTTTGATCCTGGCTCAGGACGAACGCTGGCGGCGTGCCTAATACATGCAAGTCGAGCGAATCTTTGGGAGCTTGCTCCCAAAAGTTAGCGGCG
>NZ_JAMBNQ010000061.1 GCF_023715155.1 Neobacillus mesonae | reverse complement strand
AATCATTGATTGTTGATTTTGTATCATAGTACACACCCGTTCAAAATTGATACTATAATTATACAGCAAAAAAGGTATAATTCCCTCAGATAATGAGGTATTATACCTTTTTTACATTATTTAGGAGGACTTTTTCAGTGGCCTCTTTCTTAGGCGGGGGGATTTCATGTAAAGATACTAAAGTCATTGTGATTTAACATCCCATTAGCATGGTTATTTATAGTATTTGCACCTCAAAAGTGGACCCATTAACTTTTGGGACAGTCCCCTTTTGCCGCTCATCATAACATTTCTAGTGAGACTCTTTATCCTTACAATGTTCACTTCAGAATATTACCCTCTTTGCTTCAGAAAAAACATCTCCAAAATGAATCAGCTTTCAACTTTTGAAAACGATGAGAATACTACAATTTTCCGTGCGATAGAGTCTGTTAAACGAGATGCTGCCTTTGGAACAGCCCATTTAATAATGGGTGTTAACACCGCACCCGATAATCCACCTGCACGGACATTAACGGTACAAGTCATGGATGTTTTACCATTAACCTCTTCTGCCGTAAAGTGACCGCTTCCTGTAAAATTATCTGACAGACCTTTTAGTTCAAACTTAATATTAGAAGGTTCATTCGATTCGGTAATATCCACCTGGGCTTGTATTGTTTTTTTTAAACCTTTCACTCTTCCTTCAAATGTCCAAATAGATTGCTTGTCATTTATGATTTCATGTTCTTTATAGGCTGGTACTGAGGTTGCCCATTTTTCAAGATCACTGACATAATCCCAAACTGCCTGTACATCTACTGGAATTTCTACTGTATGTGTTCCCGTTGCCATTATGATCCCCACTTTCCCTATGTATGAATGGTAAATTTACATTTATAAAATGATTATGACATAAAAGGCCTAAACTTACATTACTATTTTACAAAACCTTCCATTACTAAATCCTCTACCATTTGGTCCTTAAATTGAAACGAGCGCTTACCCTTTAGTTTCTAGGATAGCGCACTTTAGTGGAATCACTGTATAAAGTCCCGGCTGTAAATCTTTCAATCTTTCATTAACTAAGGAGACGTTAATTTTAAGTACAATATCACAATCTTGTTTCGAAATAAAAAAGGGCGACCTTCATCTTGAAAAATCTCACCCTTTTATTTTAGCCAGGAGAAATATACGAAAAGTGATTAAATATCATTGTAGTTCTACGGCTAAAGAATGAAGATAACCAGCAGCGATAGCAATGACATCCGTTATTCCACTGACTTGAACAGGCACATTACTACTGTCGTATGTTCCATCTCCCAGTTCACCATTACCATTATAACCCCAAGCTCGAACCGTTCCATCGGATAGGAGGGCAAGGCTATGATAGCTTCCCCCAGCAATGGCAATGACATCCGTTATTCCACTGATTTGAACGGGCACATTACTACTGTCGTATGTTCCATCTCCCAGTTCACCATTACCATTAAAACCCCAAGCTCGAACCGTTCCATCGGATAGGAGGGCAAAGCTATGATTAGCTCCAGCAGCTATGGCGATGACATCCGTTAATCCACTGACTTGAACGGGCACATTACTACTTTCGTAAGTTCCGTCTCCCAGTTCACCATTACCATTAAAACCCCAAGCTTGAACCGTTCCATCGGATAGGAGGGCAAGGCTATGATCAGCTCCAGCAGCAATGGCAATGACATCCGTTAATCCACTGACTTGAACGGGCACATTACTACTGTCGTAAGTTCCGTCTCCCAGTTCACCAATACCATTATAACCCCAAGCTCGAACCGTTCCATCGGATAGGAGGGCGAGGCTATGATACGCTCCAGCAGCAATGGCAATGACATCCGTTAATCCACTGACTTGAACGGGCACATTACTACTGTCGTAAGTCCCGTCTCCCAGTTCACCATAATAATTATAACCTCAAGCTCGAATCGTTCCATCGGATAGGAGGGCGAGGCTATGATACGCTCCAGCAGCAATGGCAATAACATCCGTTAATCCACTGACTTGAACGGGCACATTACTACTGTCGTAAGTCCCGTCTCCTAGTTCACCATCACCATTATAACCCCAAGCTCGAACCGTTCCATCGAATAGGAGGGCAAGGTTGTATCCTGCCATTGTATTTTTTAACTATTAATTAGATGGTAGTGCTTACCCAGACTTATACTATTTATATTAAGGAAATGCCTTTTTTGATTGGACAAGGGCTGAAATAAACTTGAAAATAGTGAAATTACCAGAGTCGTCTGCCTTTTCTTATTAATTTATGGCGACTGTTAGTTCAATAACTAATTATCGCCTTTTATATATTTTATTAAATGATTTAAATTCACTACACCCTACAATAAGTTCACAACTTTCAGGATAGCGCATAATCCCCAAGGATTGAACTGCATTCTCTTTGCTAATAGGTGAATATGAAATGTTTTCTGCCCCTAAATTTATGTGCTAATCGGATTAATTCAGCACCTAAGCCAAGCAAGTATCTTTGCTTAATGTTACTTGTACTCTGCAATCCTTAGTAATGTTATTTCCATTTTTGTCCGTCATCTATTTGGGCTATATTGTGACTTTTTTGATAGGTAAATGCTAAGAATTTGTGAGTACCAAGGATTTTTAAAAATAATTATTTGTACTTTTCCTGATACTTCAGCATGCTAAAAAACAATCATTATTGAAAGGAGATGATATACATAATGACACATCCAGGAATGCAAAACAAAGATCAAACAAGAGCGCAAATTGAGAAACAGGATAAAAAAAATGATGTTGAATTGGGGAGTGAGTTTCAAGTTGGGAACTCAGCCTCCCAAAGCAAAAAAAAGAGTGGGCGTCAAATCAATAAAAAACCTGCATCTTTATAAGAGCCTCTTCCGAATGAGGCATAGCTTTATAATAGTAATCAAAAATATCATATGAACCTGCATTTACAGCAAATCTAAAGAATCCATTTTGAAAAAAGGTTGATCAAAATGGATTCTTTCTTTTATTTCGAGTGTAGTTTTATAAAAAAGCTTAATTCTATTTGGGCTTTGTTCTTAAACTATACCCGTTAGCCATCCATGAAGCGCAAAAATCCGCGCTTCACCACAGAGAATGAAAATGGTTTAGAACCGTCAATACTGATTCTACGGCTGGGAGAGGAAGGTCAATCAACTATGGTGCGTGAGAGCCCATCCGTTAGTTCAATAACACTTATAAATACATAATCATAAAGTCTACATCAAAATAAATATTATTTTTCAGCCTTAAACCTTTTTTCTCTGTACCAAAGACTTCAAATCCCAATGAGGAATAAAGTCTTTTTGCTGATTCATTTGTTGAAACAACAGCTAAATATACCTGTTCCAACCCTTCTATACTTTTTGCTTTCTTTATTGCTTCTCCCATTAAAGCCTTCCCAATTCCTAACCCTCTTATGGAATCAGAAACATACATTGCTCCAATATGTGCCCTATGTCTTAGTTTATATAACTTTTCTTCATATAAGGTAATGATTCCAACCAGTTCTTCCTTCTCAAAAGCTCCGTAAGTAAAAGAGTCGTTCGATTGAAACTCGTTTTGATATTTTTCAATAGAAAAGTCTCTTTCTTCTTCATAACTGGAAGCGAATGCTTCTGGAATATTTTTTAAAGATTCGAGTCTAATGCTACGATACTTTTCTGCATCTTCTAATGAATTTAAAATTCTAATTTCCACTATTTTTCCCCTTTAAGCAATTAATCTATATTTTTCATTTTACAATAAAGTTATTACTTGTTGATAAGTTAAACTGCCCCGTTAGAGCAACAAGAAAAAGAGACCGCCGCAGCGATCCCATCTTAAGCTCTTGCCCTGTTACTTGAATAAAAAAATCGAATGACTAAAACTATAATTACTCGTTCTGAATATTGTATTAGAAGGACAATTTGGTAAATAAGCAGCATTATTTAATTGTGCATCTAATGAGGACAATAAAATACCCCAACTGCCAATGTTGGGGTCAATGAGTTTAATTTAATTACAAATCTGAAATCATACCACCATCAACAACGAACTGTGCTCCAGTTGAATAACTAGAATCGTCAGAAGCAAGGTATACAACTAAATTAGATACTTCTTCTACTTCTGCTCTTCTTCTTAGTGGAATATCTTGTTCAAGTTGCTTAAGATATTCTTCAACATCTGGTTGGTCAGCCATCGGTGTTTTGATAATTCCTGGATGTACAGAATTTACACGGATATTATATTGCCCAAGCTCAGCAGCCGCACCTTTAGTCATACCAGTTACAGCATGTTTAGAAGCACTATAAGCAATAGCCGTCGGGGCACTTACCAAACCATCTACGGATGAAATGTTAATAATAGAACCAACGCCGGCTTTTTTCATAGAAGGAAGTACTTTTTGCATTCCTAAGAATACGCCAAGCTCGTCTACTTTAAATGTTAATTCGAAGTCTTTTACAGTTAGTTCTTCTAAAGTTTTGAAGATACCAATTCCCGCGTTGTTTACTAAAACGTTGATATTGCCAAACTTTTCTTCTGTTTTTGCTACAACTTCTACCCAGCTCTCTTCACTAGAAACATCTAATTTAAGAGCGATTGCGTTTTCTCCTAATTCATCGGCTAGTTTTTGCGCACCTTCAAGGTTAAGATCAGTAATCGCTACTTTCGCTCCTTCTGCAACGAATTTACGAGCATGCATAGCACCCATACCCTGTGCTGCCCCTGTAATGATTGCTACTTTTCCATCTAATTTTCCCATTTTTAATTTCTCCTTTCGAAATTTTAAATCTTTTTCTGTTAAGAAAACAACTTCATGAACAATTTCTATTATGTGCTTTTAGTAAACAAGTTAATAATAAACCTTTCGCTAATTACTTTCAATTAAAGAATCTCGAATTAGAAATATTTTTATTCCCATATACCAAAGAATCCCTTCTTTATTGTTCCATCTTCATAGGCTATAATCCCCAAAAATCTCAGAAAATTTTTCTTGTTGAACTATCCTGCCCGCTAGCACAACAAGAAAAAGAGACCGCCGCAGCGATCCCGTCTTAAGCCTTTGCCCCCGTTCCTTTAAGGGCAATTTTTCACAATGTGAAATTAAATGACGGCTTCTATTTTGAACAATTGCCTCCTCTAACTTAATAAATTATTACTATTCAACCTATTAAAATCAGGTCAGGTGAGGGAAAATGAACGGGAGCGAATATGCACATACTCCATTAAAAGCAGAGTTCATGTTAATCGTCACATTGTTTTGGGGTTCATCCTATTTATTTATGAAGAAAGGAGCATTTCTACGGAAAATCGGCCCGAATGTTGAATATTTATCATTTTTCACCTATAAAGAGGAAAAGTAAATGAGGAGATAAACCGATATAGGCCTTTTGCTTTTTCCGTTATTCTGCATATTTATTTCATTCTTTTTGACAAATAAAATTTTTTATATTTCCCAGTCCTTGCAGATTTATGTCATTATGTTATTGTGACATTACTATCTTATTCAAGAGTAAACTTTCATCAAAATTGTTTGGGATATAATTAGGAAGGAAAACAACATGGATAAGCGTATTTATTTTTTAATGATCATTTCCTTTATAATCGGTCTGGTTGAACTGATCATTAGCGGCATTTTAGATTTAATTGCAGAGGATTTACATGTAAGCATCGGCCAAGCCGGTTTGCTGATCACTGTTTTTGCTGTCATTTTTGCAGTTGCATCGCCCATTTTACTTGTCATGACAGCTAAAATAGAAAGGAAACGGCTAACATTAGTCTGCTTGTACATCTTTTTGATTGGTTGTATCGTAACAGTATTTGCCCCTTCTTTTTCTATTTTGTTTATAGGAAGAATTATTTTAGCGTTAAGTGGAGCGCTATTAATCATATTGTGTTTAGTTATGGCTCCCAGCTTAGCAGGAGAACAATATAAAGGCAGAGCCATTGGGATTGTCTCTGTGGGAGTAAGTGCCTCGTTAGTTTTAGGGGTACCGCTCGGGCTTATTATCGGAGATAGTTTTGGCTGGAGAGCACCATTCGTACTTATAACTATTTTAACAGTATTATCAATTATTAGCGTTCATGTATTAATGGGAAGTATACAACCGAAACCTCAAATTCCGTTGAGGCAGCAGCTTTCGGCATTTAAAAATTACAAAATCACATTAGGGCTAACAACGACATTCCTCTATATGACAGGCCATACGATTATGTATGCCTATTTTAAGCCTTATTTAGAAGCAGCCACAGATTTAAATGCTGCTTGGATTAGTGTCATCTATTTCATTTTTGGTTTTTCTGCTGTAGTCGGTGGAGGTCTTGGCGGTGTAATGGCCGATTTATTGGGATCAAGAAAAACAATGGTTATTGCCCTGGTCGTTTTTAGTGCTTTATTCTTTATATTTCCATATTCAATCAATTTATTTCCAGCATTTCTCATTATCATTATCATTTGGGGGATTCTCAGTTGGGCGATTTCACCGGCCATGCAATCTTATTTGATTGAAATAGCACCTGAATCATCGGAAATTCAGCAGAGCTTGAATAATTCAGCTCTTCATTTAGGTGTTGCTGTCGGTTCAGTAATTGGAGCTGGAATAGTAGATACACTTTCAGTCAATGTGAATCCATTTGCAGGCGGAATATTCATTATCTTATCATTCATTACTGTCGTCATTTCTATTAGCAGTAAAAAGAGTTCCTATAAACCAAAGAGCGTAATTTGAGTTATTTCAAGTTGCGCTCTTTTGGTTATTCAGAATTAAAATATTTATATTTTTCCACAAACACTTCATGGAAGGAACACAATCAAATCGTGTTCTTTCCAATTCGAAATCGACTATTTATGTGCTTCAGATTTTACAAAGTCAATAAAATCCTCTACTTTACTATCTAAGAAACTAAGTGTCCCTTCATCCACCAATTGCCCTGCTTGTTCATCAAACTTCTGATGAGCAAAACCAATCAGTACCTCATTTCCTCCTGGGGGAAGGATCTTTGCTTGAATACCAGGAGCTGCTAGAATTTCACGCAAATGCATTTGAGCACGAACGGTTCCGAGCATTCCAGGAGTCGCACCAAGAGCTATGACTGGTTTACCAATGAAGACCTTGTCCACCCTGGAAGCCCAATCTAGAGCGTTCTTTAAAACGCCAGGAATGGACCAATTGTATTCTGGCGTAATGATGATGACACCATCTGCACTTAAGATTGACTCTTTAAATTCTTTTACTGCCTGCGGTGGGTTATTTTCCTCATCTTGGTCAAAATGAGGCAGGGAACGGATGTCTGCTATTTCTATGTCTATTTTATCCTTGTAACGGTCTTGCATTGTTTTTGCAAGGTACATGTTATAAGATTCTTTCCTTAAACTTCCTACGATTGTAACAATTTTCATGATTGATTACCTCCAAAAATATTCTTAATTGTTTTTGTCATTTTGATTGTCAGTATCTTTACTGAACAGCATTTGTGTTTTTCTTTGGAGATGGGCTTTTCCCCATTCATGCATCATTTCTAAAATGGTCTGAAGAGACATTCCATATTCTGTCATGGAATATTCCACTTTTGGGGGAACTTGTGGATACACGACCCTTTTGACAATGCCTTCCTGTTCAAGATCTCTAAGCTGAGAAGTCAACACTTTCTGGGTAACACCGGGCATGACATGCCGCAGTTCGCTAAACCGCATCGTCCCATAATGAATCAAATTTAGCATGATTGCAATTTTCCATTTTCCAATAATCATTTCCATCGTGGTTGCTACTCTGCAATGATCGGGAGTATTGTCCATTATTTTCCCTCCAATAAAAGTATGATTACTTTACATTATTTTTTATCATTAACCCCTGTATTAGCCGAGGAACGTCCAGTTTCTACTATTACGTTGGAACTCAGAAGTATAGTTATGACTAATTGTTCTATGGTAAACGTGGCAATCCATCATTGATTCTCCCTGCACTTGTTTAATGTCGATACATAGTGCTGTTCTCCCTGGAATCTATTATCTAACCTAAGTATCAAAATGTTAAGTAGGCACTTCTATGTTGGTTAGTTTCTTTGAAGAAACTATAGGTTTATAGCGCCAGGTTTGACCGCGAAAAATTTCATTTTTATTGGAAATAGGGCAGCTATTAAAGATGTCCACAAATAAAAAAGCAATCCTTCCTTAATGAAGCATCGCAGCATTTCAAATTATTGACATAAGTATGAATTTGAATAATTCTTTTTTATTTTTTTCCTCCACTCCCCTACTTTAAGAGCATAATTTCAATCATCTCCAAAAATTTAACATAAAGATAAACCTCGTCTGATAGAGTATGAAAATTAGGGTTATATAGATAGGCGCCATCTTACTTTTAACAAAGCGTCAAATTGTTAAAGATTTTACCCGGAAGTGTTTTCCATTGTCCAGCCTTTCAAGACAAATCTTCACCACAGAGGCTCCAATTCTAGTCCTTAAACACTTATCTATAAATCATGATTAAAGGTTCATCACATCAACACTTTATGCTGATACAGTGTTTAACTCCACCTATAGTTTAATAGGCAAACCCGCATAATGCTTCTAGAAAAACTCCCTCTCTTAAGTAACACTTCAAAATGAACTCATAATTCTTTCTTATTTTTCACAGGGTCGTGCCCCCATTTGTATTTTCCTTAAAGCGATTAATAAAAAATATTTTATTAATATAATTCCATGCTTGTCCATTTCAAAAATAACAACAAATACGTATGATGTACTACCTCTTAAAAAAGGAGGTGAACACTTATGTCATACGGTTCCGGTTACGGTGGAATGAGTTTTGTTTTAATCGTGGTACTATTCATCCTCTTAATTATCGTTGGTACACAATTTATGGGAGGGTACTAAGCAAAATTGACCTAAATGAATCCGACTCACTAAATTATAGAGAAGCGTCAATTGGCGCTTCTTTTTTCTTCGCAATTTTTGTCCATTGCGAAGTTCATAAACAACTCCTTCTTCTGCTAACCTGCCACATAAGCACAAAATCAACAGCGCTTGTATAGCAATGCCCGTTACTTTAAGTACATATCTTTTGATAGGATTTGTGAGCTCCAAGGAATTTTAAAAATAATTATTTGTACTTTTCCTGATACTTGAGCATGCTAAAAACAATTATGATTGAAAGGAGATGATATACATAATGACACATCAAGGAATGCAAAACAATCAAACAAGAGCGCAAATTGAGAAACAGGATAAAAAAAATGATGTTGAATTGGGGAGTGAGTTTCAAATTGGGAACTCAGCCTCACAAAGCCAAAAAAAGAGCGGGCGTCAAATCAATAAAAAACCTGAATAGAAAATACTTTTAGAGATGAATGGCAAAAGGCAACGGATACTCCGCTGCCTTTTCGTTATTGCCCCGTTAGTTCAATATTTCACAACTCTTTATGGATTAGGAATTGATTCATTTAACATACGTTTTTGAGAAACCAAGTTTACTTATGGTTCTTTTGGATTCAAAGCACCCGTCTTATCTCACTTCCTTTTTAATAATTATTGGCCTTAATTAAGTAACCAGTGAAAGGAAAATAAGCGGAGACTTTTCCGTTAATTATAGAATGGAGCTCGTTTCGGGGCAAATAAAGGGAGATTTTCCGTTTATGCAAAGCAAAATCCCCCTTTTTCACGTTTTTTGAGTCAATAGGCGGAATATCTCCGTCTATTAGGACTATTTTTAATGTTATTTACTAAATAGGCGGAATTTATCCGTCTATTAGTCAGATCGGGTGCTTAACCTGGTCGCTCAACTGATAAGAGCGGACCCTCATGACCCCAGATGCCGGAATCAGCATCTTTTTATCGACGAGTTGAGAAAGGATTTTTTTTACCGTCTTGTCACTTAGCTTCAAATACTTCCCGACTTCTTTAGGGGATATAGCTTCTCCTTTTCGAATCACTAGCCGAAGCACTTCCTTTTCGACAAAGGACAGAGATGTCTCGTCCAGTTCATCACCCAGCCATCGGCCAATCGCTTGCTGAACAATCTGTTGGCATCGCCGCGGCTTCTCTTTCACTTGGTCATAAGAAAAGCGGATCACGGTCCATCCGTCAATCACCAACTGGTTTTGGCGTTCCAGGTTGTCGGAAAATTGCCATCTGCTTATGTTCTTTAGGTGAGGGCCATATCCGTCCACCTCAAGGCAAATCCGGATGGCGGGACGAATATAAGCAAAATCCAAATACCTTTTTCCATCCTTAAAATCATCGACTTCATATTCTGGATGAAGATACTTGAAATGGTAAAATAAAGGCCACCACACTTGCTTCAAAAACAACATTTCAGCCTGGTTGTGACCTTCTTGTAAGCGCCGCAGCCGTTCACCGGTTCTTGCCTGTAAGTGAATATTCATAAAGGTCTGGTATTCTTCTTCAAATCCCATATCATCTCTACTCCTATCTAATGGTCATGTCTTTAACAGCGACCTTTTTATACATAAACAATAGATCAAAAAAATGTACTTCTCATGAGTTTTGTAATAAACATCTTCAAATGCAGAACATCCACAACATGGGGCATAATTGCCAAGAACGAATCTCTGTTATTTATTCATTTGAACTTCGGACAGATTTTTAAAATTAATGAGTGTACTGAGAGTGAAAAAAAGAGATTGAATGTTAATTAACTTGGAGAAAGTAAAAGGCAAATAAAGAATTGTGGAACAGCTAATATTAAAAGAAAATCTAGAAAAGAATTTGAGGATTGAACTATTTTTAGTTTAATAGAATTCCTAAATTTGTCAATCTATTTTCTTTATAATTTCAGGGTATTGAGGAGTTGGGCCGCAGGCAGGGCGTTAAATTCAGGCGTTCTTGTCCTTAATTAAGTAACCAGTGAAAGGAAAATAAGCGGAGATTTTTCCGTTAAATACAAAATGGAGCTCGATTTAGGGTTAATAAGGGGAGATTTTCCGTTTATGCAAAGCAAAATCCCCCTTTTTCACATTTTTTGAGTCAATAGGCGGAATATCTCCATCTATTAGGACTATTTTTAATGTTATTTTCTAAATAGGCGGAATTTATCCGTCTAAGTATCTAATTGGGTGCTTAATCTAATTAATCTAACTAATCTAATCCCCAACCTTGGCTAAAAACCTCATTTACTTATGGTACGGTTCATCCTTATATGCAGAATAGCGCCCGATAGTGGATGATTAAGATCCTGATAATGATTGTTGCCTTATGTGTTTAACTAACCAAGACCCCATTACTTTAAGTACCCTTCTTCACAATCTTAAATGCCTTACACCTCAAGTGGAAGACTATTCTTCTTCTTTCACACCTTGGTTGGGATAGTACCAGGTCCATACTTAGGCAATCGGTGTACCATTTTTAACAGGCTCATCGGGCTTCAAGAGCACTACATCACCCTCTTCTGGAACGCCGCCAATAACTAATACCTCAGATTTGAATCCCGCAATTCGACGAGGGGGGAAATTTACAACTGCGACTACTTGACAACCTATTATTGTCTCTGGGGTGTACCTTTTTGTTATTTGTGCACTAGATTGTTTAATTCCTAATTGTTCACCAAAATCAATTTCTAGTTTAATTGCTGGCTTACGAGCTTTTGGAAAGGGTTCAGCACTTATTACAGTGCCAATACGAATATCTAGTTTTTGAAAATCCTCAATCGTTGTGATGGACAAAATAATAACCTCCAAAATAAATAAAATACATTATTATTCCTAAAATCACCCAATTAACTTACTATTTCCACACCACCATTTGTTATTCCTTCCTTCCACTAACCTGCCATTTGCTCTTCCTATTACTATGATGCTCCACAAATGTCCCTTTTTACAAAGAAAAAGCGCCATTCTCCTTGAATGACGCCCGTTTATGAAATAAACTATTTATCTATTTTCTGTAATAGGATACAAAGGGTATTCCCATCGATGTGTACATTCTTCCAGCATATAATATCCTCTTTCTTCATTGGGCACGATCCGGGAGCATTGCTGTCTAGGTATTGCCCCTTCTTCATTGTCATTGGTCACATCAATCCAGCTTTGACCAGATGTTTTGTCATAACGTATTTCTAAACGGTTTCCATTTACCGTAATAATTTGCCCATCCTCTTTATGCTTCATCTTAGTGATGAATGCTTCGATATCTGCAGCAGTGTTGGAAGAAAGAGGCGATTTCACCTTTTGCTCCCTTTTTTCTATTTTACCCTTGGAATCCTGCGAACTCGTTAATGATGGAGAGGGATGTAAGTATACCTCTTTCATCCCCTGCCAAGTCATGAAACGAACGATATCATCAGCGATCCATTCTTCTTTTCCTAAACCTAAAACATCTTCGGCCCCCAACCCAATCGGATGTTGTGTGCCAGGTATCATGATACTAATGGACTGATTATCGAGTCGTTTACCAATTAAACCGAACGTTGTCTTGTAAAAATTATAAAAATATGTCGTTTCACCTAACGTAAAATGTCGATATTCAATGACAAGTGACTGCTGGTTATATGGGGAGTCAATCTTCGCATAGCTATTTTCCGCCAACAGAACCATTAAGCCCTGTACGATTAAAATAGGAATACCAAGCATTAAAACCATGATGGTCCAATATTTATGATACCGGGAAGAACGAAAGCCGATTACGGCTAAAACAATAATATTTATTGCTAAAGGAATCATATATCCTGTTGGTTTCAAAAACAGAATGAAATAGCCGGTTAGGTGCATAATGACAAGCGTCAAGTTCATTACACCTAATAGAATGAATGCCCATTTTGATTTTGTCATCATGGATTCCCCATTTTTGTTACTTTGATTATTTAACTATTTTACAATTAATACAATACTTCTTCCACTTTCTGGTTCATGCTGGGGGGGAACTCGCAGATATATTGGTTGAACTCGCAGATATTCTCCGCAAACTCGCAGATAAATTGCTTAAACTCGCAGGTATCCTTAATCAACCCGCAGATATCCTTGGTCAAAACTGCAGATAAATTGCTTCAACCCGCAGATATAAATAAAAGCTTTGTGTCAACTTCCTATTGGGTTAAGAGCAATAAATATAGAAGAGTAAAGTCCCTCAAGCAAGTCCCCAAAGATTGATACATGGAGATATGTTTCATTAAAAAAAGAGCTAATCACAGGTTCGATTAGCTCTTACGATATTTTTATTGATTTGCTTTTTTTACCCATTCTGCCACTGTAACTGTACGTTTTGCTTGGTGTTTAACAGCACCTTGTACGTCTTCAATCATTTTGCCATCCTGACCAACCGTAACACTTGTACCATAAGGGTTGCCTCCGGCTCCAAACAGTACTGGATCAGTATAGCCTGGTGTTGCAATGATTGCACCCCAGTGCATCATAGAAGTGTATAAAGAAAGAAGTGTTGCTTCCTGACCGCCATGCGGATTTTGTGCAGAAGTCATAGCACTTACTACTTTGTTAATCGTTTTGCCGCTTGCCCAAAGGCCGCCTTGGATATCAAGGAATTGTTTCATTTGTGATGGCATGTTACCAAATCTAGTTGGTACACTGAAGATAATAGCATCTGCCCACTCAAGATCTGCAGATGTTGCAACAGGTACATCTTTTGTTGCTTCTACCGTTGCCTTCCATGCTTCATTTCCCTGAATAACTGACTCTGGTGCTAATTCTTGTACTTTTAATACTTTAACCTCAGCACCGACTTCTTTCGCTCCTTCTTCAGCCCACTTAGCTAATTGAAAATTTGTTCCACCCATACTGTAGAATACTACGGCTAATTTTACGTTTGACATTGTCTCATTCTCCTTTTTTGATGAATTCCCAAACAATTTGGCTAAAATCCCCATGATTTCCACCCACCCTATCTTTCCTCATATTTTTGACTTATATACCTATTAAAAAGCTTTGCAGCTGCCCCAATATTCATATGTAAATGGATGATTTCTATTTTCCCAATGAAGGTCAACCATTGGCATTTGCAGATTGAAGTAACCTCCTTATCCGCAAAAAACAAGGGGTTAACCGCAGGTAAACTATGCCTACGCAAGTATACGAGGGTTTCTTGCGCAAGAAAAACGGCTGCAGCTCTTTTGACTCACATGAATGGCTTTAGATGTTTACCTCAATAACAGAAAAAGCTAACTCGTGCATTTCTTCTCCATTTTGTTCGCCTTTACCAAAAATCTCGGATTTAATTATCTCTGATTCGAGATAATGGTAATACTTATAATTTTTTTTGTCAACCTTTTTACTTAAGGCTAGATTTTAATTCCTTTTTTCACCAGTCCTGCTGTAAAATTGCGTGGAGTAAAATGACTATGTATTTCCACATGATATTTTATCTTTGAAATGTGATTCACTTTTTATTTCAACATAGGTACTCAACCAGTCCGCAAAATCCAAATGTGCATAGACTATTGAGAACTCAGGACATATGTTTAAGGAGGATGTTTCATGCCTTATTGGTCTTTTGGTATTCCTTATGGTGGATGGGTAAGCTGCCCGCTTCAATATTATTCAACCCAAGCATTCCCATCTCCATCTGATCCACCTCTAGTTGTACCTGTACACCATTATCCTGTCCACACTCACTTTATTCATAATGTTTCTGCACCCATATTTGCCGTACCATTAGCGGCACCGGTCCGTTAGAAAATTCTGTATTTTGGGGTGTAGAGGTGGATTTTGCACTGTTTTCCCCCTAGTGCATCCGATTGCAAATAAGGCTCCCATACAAAAAGGAAACTTATAGCTTTGAAAGTGTCTCACCCCTATTAAGATTTTTAATACTTATCCAGAATTGATAAAGCTGTGAAGCAGTAAAATAAAGAACTAGTGCTAAACTGAATCCAGTTCAAATTTTGCGGGACTGGCTTTTTTATACTTGGGGGAAGTCGCAGATATATTGGTTGAACTCGCAGATAAAATACCTGAACTCGCAGATATTTTGGTTGAACTCGCAGATATCCGGCTCATACTCGCAGATATCCGGCTCATACTCGCAGATAAACCCCTTAAAGTTGCAGATATAATTAAAAGCCAAGTGCCACCTTCGATTAGGTGAACACTTAGCTTTTTAAAATTGCGCTTTTGCTTGCTTTAATATTCTCCTTTAATGACAAAATACGAACCCCGAATGGTTCCAGCAAGCTTAGACTTCTGCCTGGCAAATTTAAACTTCCCTTCTAACTCCTTTGGTACCTCCATCCCTTCAGAAAGCTTAAAACCAACGGCCCGCTTTGGCTTAGGATCATCAACCGTATACAGGACGTTGACCGAAAGACCATCCTCATAAAAGACGTAGGTCCAGTTGATATTCTCCACTTGAAAACGCGACGTTTCCAAAGGTTTGGCCGCAAACTCGATATCCCGTTCTTCTTTCAAAATTCGGTTTACATAATCAAGGGTCTCCTGACTCTCGCTGGCGGGTACAACTGTAAATTCATGCTTGTATTTGTTCATAAAGTAACGGGCTTCATGGGCACGTAAACCAGCGAGCGCCTCCGCTGCAGGTGAAGACTCTAAACCTGCCGTAGATACATTTTTAAAATCAACAACATAGGACATGTTCATCCATCCTTTAATCTCTTTATTTCCCTAAGGGCCCTTTTCTAAAAAATTGCGCTTTTCTGATCCACTAATAGAATATAACTTATTACTGGAATCAGGATATTTGGGAATGAAAAAGCTACTTCATAACAACAATATTTACAAAAACAGCCACTCTAAAACTAAAATAACAGGGCCTTACTTTTAAGCTAACACCTTTTTAAGTTCTTCAACCATATTTGCCCAGCCATATTTCGCACCATTGAACGCTTGGTCTTCTTTTTCAAATCCTGTTTGTTCAAGATGTAGATAGGTTGTTCCATCCTCTTCCCTCAATGTCCATGTGACGATTGTGTCGATCGGACCGCCTACCCATGTGTAAGATAACGTATTAGGCTCATCCACTACCAATACTTCACAATCTACCACTAAATTCCACTGCGGATTTCGGAACTGGCATTTATGTCCAACGACTGGTTTAAAGTTATTTTCCATGATCCATTTTGCAAGGGTATCCGAATCTGTTAAAGCGTTCCACACCTTATTGATTGAACTTGTAAACTGAAAATCTAATGATACATTTGCCATGATTTATTCCTCCGATAATAAATGTTTTAAAATTGCCACTCGTTCATTCCAAAATTTCTCGTAAAAGGATACCCAATCTTTAATTTCCTTTAGAGGAGCTGCGTTTAGCCGATACCTTGTTTCTCTGCCAACTTTACGATCCGCAACCAGGCCAGCTTCTTTCAGGATCGCCAAATGTTTAGAAACGGCCGTACGCCCCATTTGAAATGAAGCGGTTAATTCGTGAAGCGGTAACTCTTCTGCATCTGCCAATAAACGCAGCAGCTTACGTCTTGTGGGGTCAGCGATGGCCGTATAAACATCACGCTCTTGATTATTCTTATTCAAAATCACCCTCCCCTATTATTGGACACCAAATAGTGTCTTAATTATAGGACACTATTTGGTGTCCAGTCAAATATATCTTTGTCAAAATGAAATTGGTTTATTCTTTTAATATCCGGTATGCTGTTGTGGCTATGAAAGACCATTTCCTCTGAAAAATCTAGATTCTGTCCCTCATCGGCGCTATGAAAGACAATTTTCCTTCCAGAAATCTAGATTCTGTCCTTCATCAGGGCTATGAAGAAAGCTATGAAGGACTACTTCCTTCCCAAAAACTAAATTTTGTCCTTCATCGATGCTATGTAAGACAATCTTCCTTCCAGAAATCTAGATTCTGTCCTTCATCGAAGCTATGAAAGACCATTTCCTTCCTAAAATCTAAATTTTGTCCTTCATCGGAGCTATGAAAGACAATTTTCCTTCCCAAAATCTAGATTCTGTCCTTCATCGAAGCTATGAAAGACCATTTCCTTCCTAAAAACTAAATTCTGTCCTTCATCGAAGCTATGAAAGACAAATTCCTTCCCAAATTCCAAATTCTGTCCTTCATCGA
>NZ_JAMBNQ010000060.1 GCF_023715155.1 Neobacillus mesonae | reverse complement strand
TGATCACGATTAATCTGTGTATTTTTAGTTAGCATTTCATTCACCTCTTTAAAATCTCTGTAACTCAATTATACAAAAAAAGACTGTCAACAAAACCGAATTTTTTCGATTTTGTCGACAGTCTGAAAAGTCCGCTTTAGCGGACTTTTTTCAATATGGGGCGTTTGGAACTTTATTTGGTTTATAGTGAATTCCCTCCGAAGAGTAAAGGTTGATGATCAGTAAATTTCCCAGTGTTCTAGCACGAATTAAGATGGGCTGCTGGTATTTATTTTTAAATACAAAATCAGGACCGTACCAGCTGACGGTTGCATCCCTTCCAGGTGGAATGTAAGGAACCTTTCGACTGTGAGAAAATCGTTGCACAATGGTCAGGCCTGCATTATCCACGGCATTAAATAATGTGGACGATACTTGACAAATCCCGCCTCCAATATCTTCCGAAAATTCTCCGCGAACAATGACTGGTGCCTTTAAATAGCCTTTTGCTTTTGTCCGTTTACCAACTACTTTATTAAAAGAAAAAGTTTCTTCAGGAAAAACAACAACATTATTTATAGCTTCTGCTGCCAGCTTAATATTAAATGAGCGATTTTTATTACCAGAATTAAACGATGTAATATAGCGGCCAATCCGTTTATTTCGAATATCACTCAAGAGCTCACTATCAACTTTTGGATAAATACTCATCATCGGGATTTCCATACTTGAAGAATTTTGGTTAAAGAAATTGGCATAAATTCTTTCTTTAAAAGTTTCCCGATTTATTTTGTATCCAGCTTCTTCTGATATGATATTTCCTTTATTATCTATGCTCGCATTTTTGGGTTTTAATGAGACCTGTTGATCCAATTGGTCTAAAAAGTGTTGATATTTTTGATCATTAAATAGCGGCAGGTCTGTATATGGATGAAAAAAGTCCAATTGGTTAATGGTTGTTACTGAAACACCATTTTTTGTCAGGGTTATTTCCTTAGTAGCGATGACTGGCTGTACCGCCAGCATAAATGCCATTATCCATGAAAAATTCATAGCCCAATCCTCCTCATTTTAATATTGGTCATTAAATGGCATTTCATGTAATGCGAACAAGAAATCAGTTTGGAAAAAGCAGATAACTATTTGCAGGGGATTTTAATTTTACCCGAATGTTGTGTATAATTACACTTGTCTGAAGATTTAAATTGCGATTTTTACTAGAAAGGTGGAACATCATATGCATGAAATACAAGTGACAGTTCGATTTAGTGAGACAGATGCTCTTGGTCATGTGAATAATACAAGTTATTTTATTTATTTGGAAGAGGCTAGAATACGTTTTTTTGAAAGTCTAGGATTTGGCTTGGATTCAAAAAATTGGAATTATGTTTTGGTATCTGCTAAATGCGATTTTGTCAGCCAAGCTTATTTCAATCAGAAATTATTGATTAAAACATATGTTTCAAAAATAGGCACAAAAAGCTTCCAGCTTGGACATGATATTATTTCAAATGAAACAAAGGAACTAGTTGCCCGCGGGAATGTTGTAATGGTCTATTTCAATTTTGAACAACAAAAGAGTGAACCGCTTCCGGATTTATTAAAGAATGCCCTGCAAAACTTTTTGGTCCATTCGTAAACATCGGTATTTATGAAAGGTCCTGAGTACTCAGGGCTTTTTTTTGTATACAGTATGATTGTCGGGGATGGGATATAGACTTTTAATAGATGCTGGCGTACTTCCATCATGCGCAGGTGGATTCAAGGTCTAATACGTGTTCTGCGGGAGTAAGGGTCTAAGGATAGCGAAATGTAATGCAATACTAATTAACAGCAATTTTAACAAAGCCTATTTATGAAAAATCTATTAATAAACTGTTAAGAAATAGGTATATTCTTTGCTATCGTTTAAAATTTGTATACACTAGTACTATAAAGGTTTGTTTCAGGAGTTGATGAACTTTGAAAATATTAGTGATAGAAGATAATAAAAGTGTTTGTTCCATGATTGAGATGTTTTTTGCCAAAGAAGGCATTGAAGGGGTATTCGTAAATGATGGATCAGCAGGATATCAGCGGTTTAAAAGCGGTTCTTGGGATGCACTTATAGTAGATTGGATGCTTCCTGGAATGGACGGGGTATCAATCTGCAGGAAATTAAGGGAAGAAGGGTTTACAGTTCCTATTATTATGTTAACTGCGAAGGATAGCGAATCTGACCAAGTATTAGGACTTGAAATGGGAGCTGATGATTACGTTACTAAGCCATTTAGTCCGCTGACGTTGATGGCAAGGATAAAAGCAGTTACCCGCCGTTATCAGACACAAGTCCCAAAAGAGATGGATGGCATTCTGCAGACAGAGCATTTTAAAATAAATAAAACAACCAGGGAAGTAATAGTCGATGGAACATCTATTACCAATCTAACTCCCAAAGAATTTGATTTGCTTTATTATTTGGTTGAACATCCACGACAGGTTTTCTCAAGAGAACAACTGCTTGAAAGTGTATGGGGATATCAATACTATGGTGATGAAAGAACTGTGGACGTTCATATTAAGCGGTTAAGGAAAAAGGTAGAAATATCATCGCAAACATTCTTTCACACTGTCTGGGGAGTAGGGTATAAGTTCGATGACACAACGAAAGCCACTGAAATTTAAGTATTTTTATCAGCAGTTTTTCAGTCATATTAGTATTATTATTGTTGCATTTCTGCTGTTAAGCCTTCTATTTGCGCATTATCTTGAAAATCTTGTTTACGAAAACAAATCGGATGAGCTTATATCGTATGGTAAAGCCATCCTGTCAGATATTAAACAATCACCGCTTGCATCTGATCAAATTATTGACCAATACAGTGATGTTTTAGCTGCAAGAAAAATGAGTTTCAGTTTATTTGACCGGGACGGGAAACTTTATTTGGTTAATAACCGTGGACCGGCAATTAGTAATCTGCCGCGAAAAGACTGGGAAAAGGTTAAAAAGGGACAGACGATTGTGGTTCAAAGTGATTATAAAAGTTTTGATCAGGACGGAGTAACCTTTGTTGTTTTGCCTTACTTAAATAAAGGCAGATTCTATGGGGGAATCCTTTTAACATCACCCATCAGCGGGCCTATTGAGATGATTCGCCGAATAAATGAAATCTTACTGTATACTATCCTGATTGCCTTTGCTGTTTCTTTTTTGCAAAGCTGGTATTTGTCACAAATTCATGTAAGAAGAATTCAAAGACTCAGGAAGGCAGCATCTCTTGTCTCAGCAGGGCACTTTAATGTACATGTTCCATCCTCCAATTACGATGAAATTGGGGAGTTGGCTAACGATTTTAACAATATGGTAGAAAAAATTAATAATTCTATGCTGGAAATTGAAAGCCTGGAAAATCGCAGGCGGCAATTTATGGCTGATGTATCACATGAGATGCGGACACCACTTACAACCATCAGCGGTGTGATTGAAGGGTTGAAAAATAATATGATCCCTGAAAAGGATAAGGAAAGAGGAATTAATCTTGTCAGCCAGGAAGCAAAGAGATTGATTAGACTTGTAAATGAAAACCTCGATTATGAAAAAATCCGCTCTAATCAAATTCAATTATTAAAAGAGGAGATTCAGGTATCCGAAATACTTGAAATTATACAGGAACATTTATATTTACAGGCTGAAGAGAAAAAAAATCAAATTAAAGTTGAATCACCACCCGATTTAAATATTTATGCAGATTATGATCGAATTATCCAAATCCTCATTAATATTACGAAAAATAGTATTCAGTTTACCTCTGACGGCATTATCTGGCTAAGGGGAAGATCAGAAAAAAACAGGGTTGTTATCGAAATTGAAGATACCGGTATCGGAATTGATGCAGCTGAAGTGGAGAAAATATGGCAGCGATTTTATAAAGCAGATATTTCTAGAACAAGCAATCCTTATGGTGAGTTTGGCCTGGGTCTATCTATCGTGAAACAGTTAGTCCATCTTCATAATGGAGAAATCAATGTCTATAGCGAAAAAGGAAAAGGAACCAAATTTATTATTACATTCCCTATTCAATCTAATGACAAGTAAGCTGTGGTTAAGTATTCCGCAGCTTTTTTTGATTTCAATTTATTTTTCTTGAATTTTTCCAAATCCCGTTAAAAATTGTTCACAGTTTTTTAATATTTGTTGGCTAAAGTAAAAGTAAGGATGAAAATAAATAATTGCTTTGTAGGAGTTGAGCAAACATGGACGAAAAAGAGCGGTTTGAACAAGAAAATTCCATTGATATGTCCATACCGGCAAATTCTGCAGGTAACCCAAATAATGGAGGAGGCGATGAAAGATTTTCAAATGATGAACCAATGTCAGAGTTTTTTCAAGAAGAAAAACATGTAAATGATTTCAAAATGGAAGATACGAAAAACAGTAGTCAAAAGGATTCGAAAAGAAACGGCAATATGAAGAAGAATGTGAAAGGATTTGCTTCAACACTCGCTGCGGGTGTCATTGGATCTGTCCTAACGTTAACCATTCTTCCTCATACTGATTATGTAAAGAACTTTCAGCCGCAGGCGGAAGAGCAGCCTGTACAGGTACAGCAGGACAATGCTCAAGTAAAACCTGTTTCAGCAACAGTATCTGGCAGCAGTTCAATTGCTGATACTGTTGAGAAAATTTCTAAAGCCATTGTCGGTATTGAGAATTACCAGCAGCAGCAAAGTGTCGACTTTTTTGGGAATAAGGGGCCTTCCCAAAGTGTTGAGCAAGGTTCAGGCTCCGGAGTGATTTTTGAGAAGGAAAACGGATATGCTTATATAGTGACCAATAATCATGTTGTGGAAGGTGCCACAAAATTGGAAGTTTCATTATATGATGGTACTAAAACAAAAGCAACTCTGGTTGGAACAGATGCATTAACAGATTTAGCTGTATTAAAGATTGATGGAAAAAATGTCACTGCTACGGCGAAATTTGGAGATTCTAATTCACTACGGCCAGGGGATCAGGTATATGCAATTGGCAACCCGCTGGGATTAGATTTATCTAGAACGGTTACCCAGGGGATTGTCAGTGCGACAAATCGAAGTATTTCAGTTCCTACATCTGCAGGAAACTGGGAAACAACGGTTATTCAGACGGATGCCGCGATTAATCCGGGTAATAGCGGCGGTGCCCTAATTAATCCACAAGGACGGGTAGTCGGAATTAATAGTATGAAAATTGCTGAAAGCGGCGTGGAAGGTTTAGGATTTGCCATTCCAAGCAATGATGTGATCCCTATTGTTAACGAATTAATAAAGAATGGGAAAATTGAGCGCCCATACTTAGGAATAGGGCTGGCTGACTTACAGGAAGTCCCGCAAATTTATTGGGGAGATCTTCCCAATGATGTGACAAAAGGTGTAATTGTCATGAATATTGATCAAAATTCTGCTGCAGCCCGTGCTGGATTTAAACCAAAGGATGTAATTGTTTCGATGGATGGTAAAAAAATAGAAAATTCATCTGAATTAAGAAAATATTTATATACAAAAGCAAAAGTTGGAGATCAAATTAAATTTGAAGTATACCGTGACGGCAAATTGAAAACTTTAACTGTCACATTAACCAATAAGCGGACCACGGAATAACGTTGATTTAACGGATATTTAAGGAAATTCACGATCAACACAAACCTCCATACGAATATAAATATAGGGCAGTAATGATGGAGGTGGCTTAATGGCAGTAGTGAAAGCAAGGAAATCGGATATTGACCTTTTGGCCCGGCTGTTGAGGGCAGAGGCAGAGGGTGAGGGAGATTTAGGGATGCTTCTCGTCGGCAACGTAGGAATTAACAGAATACGGGCAAATTGTTCTGATTTTAAAGGACTTCGTTCTATTCCAGATATGGTTTACCAACCACATGCATTCGAGGCAGTTCAAAAAGGGTATTTCTATCAAAAGCCAAGAGAGTCAGAAAGGCGCCTTGCACGAAAAGTGGTGAATGGTGAGAGGTATTGGCCGGCAAAATTCAGCCTATGGTATTTTAAACCAGAAGGCAATTGTCCCTCAACCTGGTATAACCAGCCATTTGTTTCACGCTACAAACTTCACTGTTTTTATGAACCAACTGGTGAAGAATGTGCAAATGTCTATAATACGTATTAAGGCCTAATAAATAGAACCGTAAAGTTTATGGTTCTATTTATTTTTGGTTGGATAAAGTCCATTTACCTATCATATATGTATATAAAGGAAAATGGACAAGGGATGGTCAATATGCTTAAAAAAATAGCAGTAATCGGCTTTGGCAGTACAATGATTGGAATTGGCATCAATGGATTTATTCTTCCATTTCATTTAATAAATGGGGGATTTTTTGGCATCAGTCTTTTGTTAAATTACATGTGGGGGTTAAAAGCTGGAATCACATTTATTTTCTTAAATATCCCTGTATATTTATTTGCTTATAAAAATAACCCAGTTTATTTTTACAATGGTTTAATGGGAGCAATCATATGCGGAATCATGATGGAAATGTGGATGCCATTAAATGGGACAATTCACATGCCGATTATGAGCAGTATTATCCTGGGTGGGATTATCATAGGACTTGGAGTCGGGGTCATGCTTCGAAGTCATATCAGCCCCGGAGGCATGGATTTACTAGCATTACTGCTTGCTAAATGGTCTAAAATTAATGTGGGTGTGATCTTGTTTGCCGCCGATGCCATCATCATTACACTCGGCCTGCTTTTCCTTCAAGAGGCAAGGCTGCTATATTCTCTCGTGATTGTCTCAATTGTTGGTCTGCTGGCCAGCATAATTACTTCATTCAAAGGAATCCAAATTTTTGTCGATTAGAAATTCATTTGTTCAAGGGAAATTCACTAATATTTCAGACAACCCTGCTATTATGAAGGTAGCAGGGATTTTTTTGAAATGAGGGATTAATTGTGAATATACTGCTGGCTGAAGACGATGTAAGACTTGGAAAACTAATGTCTCGGTTGCTGCAAAATGAATTTCATGTGGTTGTATGGGTGAAGAATGGAAAAGAAGCCTACCATCATGCTCTTCTCACGGATTTTGACGTCATTATTTTAGACTGGATGCTGCCCGGTGAAAGCGGACTGTCTGTTTGCAAAAGGCTGAGGGAAAAGGGGAATCAATGCGGTATTTTATTTGTTACAGCCAAGGACACAAATAAGGATATCATTACGGGTTTGGATACGGGGGCAGATGATTATATTGTAAAACCTTTTGAGTTTAATGAATTGTCTGCAAGGATTCGTGCAATTAGCCGCAGAAAAGAAAAACCATTAGAAGAAGTCATTTGTTTTGATGATCTTATTCTTAATCTTACCAGCCATGAATTAAAAAGAAATGGTACTATCATTGAATTAACAAAAAAAGAATACCAGCTACTCGAATTACTGCTAAGAAATCGTAATCATATTATGACTAGGGATGTTCTATTTGAGAAGCTTTGGGGATATGACAGCGAGGTTTCGGACAATGCGCTGGATGCATTGGTAAAGTTAGTCCGAAGAAAAGTTGATTTGCCGGAGAAGCCGTCATTAATTCAAAATGTCAGAGGAATTGGCTACAAAGTGAGAGCCGCCGATGTTTAATAAAGTAAAGACACGTTTAACAGTCTTATATACCATCTCTCTAGTTTTATTGTTGTTTTCGTTTATAGGGATTTTATATTTTTTGATTTCTCATGAAATTAATGATAAGGAAATAGAAGAGTTAAAAAGTTATTTTATAAAGGAACAGGATGATTTTTATGAAGATTTGTATGAAGAAAATCATCATGGTCTGAAAAATGACCACGAACGAACCATATTCTATTATTTATTTGATAAGTCAGGCACCTTTATCTCCGGAAAAGAGGCAAATGAAGGATTTTTACAATGGATAGATAATAATTTTAAGATAAAAACTATGCCAGATAATATTAGGGTGAATAAGGGCTCCAGGCATTTTCTGCTAATGAAACAGAGTTTGGGAACAAATGGTTTCATTCTTCTTGGTAAGGAAATCACAGCTGAAAAGCATCTGATTGAGAAAATGACGTGGATTTTATTTGTTCTGACAATCTTATTTAGCTTGATTTTTGCTTTATTAGGTTATTATTTTGCGGGACAGGCGATGAAACCGATACGACGGGCATTTGAAAAACAGGAAAAGTTTGTTTCTGATGCTTCACATGAATTGCGTACTCCAATAAGTATATTTTACAGTTCCGTAGACTTGTTAATGACGGAAGAGAAAGACCATTTGAGTCCAATTGGACGTGAAGTTCTTTATGATGTTAAACAGGAAGCCATGTTAATGAATAAACTGGTTAATGATTTATTGGAATTAGCTAGAAGTGACAAAAATCAACTAAATTTTGTGATAAAAGAGGTTAATCTTTCTGAATTGTTAACAGGGGTTTTTACTCGTTTTTTACGAAAAAAGCCAATCCAAATAGAATTTGAACAGGAAATTCAACAGGGAATCATCTATCCCTGTGATGAAGTAAGGATACAGCAATTAATTTATATATTATTAGATAATGCTTTCCGTTTTACTAAAGCGGGTAAAGTCACCCTAGGGTTAGAGGCTGCGAATGGAACAATTGTTATAAAGATACTTGACACAGGATGCGGAATTGCTTCAGAGGATTTGCCATATATTTTTGACCGTTTTTACAGGGCAGATCAAATGAGGGAAAAAGGAGGGGCCGGGCTAGGACTCTCAATTGCGAAAATAATTGCAGAAGGAAATGGTGGAAAAATTACTGCTGCCAGTAAAGTTGGGGCTGGCAGTGTATTTACCATTACTTTCAAACAAGAAAAAGGCAGCTCCTGATGCTGCCTGCTTTATTTTGCCGGCCTTTGCCGGTCTGATGCATGTTTGGCCAAGGCTGAAGCCAAAAGCGCAAGGATCCCTAATATCAATACAACAGTGATTCCAATTACGTAAAGTAATAGTGCCCAGGGTTCCGTAGAATCTGTGCCAATTCCAATACCATGTATGATCATCAGTGCCCAAGCAGGGATGACAGTATAATGAAGTCTGTGCCATTTTTTTCTGCCAAGCTTTTTCATGAATAAATCTGAAGAAGCAATAACTAGAAAAAACATATAAAATGATAGAGTTCCTAACGCGGATAAAATTGGTTCATTTTTGGCTGCAAACGGGATAAAAAGTTCTTGTAATGAGTAAGGTACATATTGGTCCTGCCAGATTAGCACAATATGAAACAAAATGGTTAATAATCCAAACCAGCCGGCTGATTGATGAAAAGTTATTAATGAGGCTTTCTTTTTTTTCATGATTGAAAAAGAGCTCAATAAACCGGCTGCTAGGGATATTGTTAAAAGATAATAAGCAAGAAAACCTGATGTGCGAATAAGCGACCAGATAGAAAAGTATTCGTTCATACCTTTTCACCGCCTGCTTGTTTTATTTTTCCTCCTTCGTGACCAGTATGTAGGAATAGTTCGGATGGATGGTATTCAGTAATTTGTCTAATTCTTGACCGCCTGCCATAAAGCATAACTTTGCCATCACTTCTGCATCCACACAGCTTTCCGTTATGGCTGTAGCTTGAATAATGTTAGTTTTCACAGGCTCCCCTGTTTTCCCGTTTAGCAGATGGTGTTTTTCCTGTTGCCCTTGATACCAGCTGCGATAAAGAATATTAGAGGTAGCAATAGCCCCGTTTTTGATACGAAACATACCAATATCAAGCTCTGTTTGAATGGGGTGGGCAATCGAGATTCTCCATTCTTTATCGTTTTTTGACCAAACAGATATATCCCCGCCGCCATCTACCATTCCAGCTGGAGATCTGCCTTGTTCTTTTAACCAGTTTGCTGCTGCCTGCACTACATAACCTTTTGCGATACCGCCAAGATCCAGCTGGCCCTCGGTAAGGCGCTTAACTTTTTGTGTATGCATATTAAGGCTGAATGGGCATTTTTCTATTGAATAAACAGGAGGTATTTTAACATCCATTTCTTCGCTTGTTTGAAATGGAAATGAACGGTTATAGCCGTGAAACTCCATCTGTGGTAATAAATAGGGTGAAAAGAAGCCATTAGTTTTTTTTCGATATTCTTCGGCCCGAATAAGAAGATCAAAAAGAGGAGGGGAAACCGGTGCCTCTTTGCCATCCTCTAATTGATTCACTTTCGATAATTCATTACCCTGCTTGAACCGTGACCATTCCTCCTCAACATAAAATATCCAGTCTACTATGATTTGCTTCCAGTTTTTAATCTTGCAATCATACGCAACGATAAAAAAGGAGGTATTCATAGCATCAATTCTTACAGTCTCCGGACTATTACGATCTTCTTGTTTGGCGATCACTTTGTTCAGCCCCTCTGGTTAAAGCTCCATCATTTATGTCGAAGTTAGTCCAATCCAGTTCCACAAGTTTTTTCTCCTCTTTACTCATTGAGTTTGTAGAAATACTTGGCGGGTCCATAACATTGGGGTTCTGATTAGCCCCCGCCTGACTGATAACGAAGGCCGATAATGCAGTTCCACTTAACCCAATCACCCATTTTGCGTTTTTAGATTTTGCCAATTCAATCACCCTTCTTTACTTTATAAAGATTGTAAAACGATTGCTTTTTTTGCTTCATTCCATGTAACCCGATATCCAAGAGCATTTGCTGCTGCTGATAGCGGCAGATATATGGAATTTTCATAGGCTTCAGCCTGAGTGGGCATAGGTGTTTTAATCTTGTTTTCATAAACGGCATTCGATCCGGCCCTGACAATCAGCTCCAAATCACCTTTCGTTAATTGACAAATTTTACTTGTTGGGTAAAAAATAAATTCTGCCCCTAAAACTTTGGCAATTGCTTCTCCCGAGACAAGCAGCTGTCCATCTTTTGGAATAAAGTAAATCATCTTTTCTTGATTCCCGATAAAAACCATTAATTCTCCCGGCGCCTCAATTGGTAAGCTGGTATCGGGATTGTTTACGGGTTCTCTGGACCAAATATTCCAATAGTCTGGTTGTTGTGAAAGTTGAATATTCCTTTGTTCTTCCCATCCTCCCTCATCGTCACTCTTATGGTCATCGTCTTCATGATTTTTAAAATAGTATTCTTGTTTTTCATCGTCGTCATCATCATGGTCATCGGCGATAACGCTTGTTCCGGTTGAAAGCAGCATGACTAATAACACGAAAGAAGACAGCCATTTTTTTGACATTTTCATTTACAAAATCCCTCCAACATAACTTTATATTTGGAGTGTAGCCTTCCACTCTGAAAGGAAACTGAAAAGATGTGGTAAAATAAAAAAAGTTGTATTTTTTTAGAAAGGAAATAGACGATGAAAGAGGTAAATGACCGTATAAAAGAAAATTTGAAGATTTTATTTGTCGGTTTTAATCCAAGTATCCGTTCTAGTGAAACCGGACATCATTTTGCTAATCCGAATAATCGTTTTTGGCGGATCCTTTTTGAGGCAGGACTGACTTCGAGAAAGCTTACGGCTGCTGAAGATGACATGCTTTTAGATTTAGATATGGGAATCACGAACATTGTGGCACGGCCAACCAAGGCAGCAGATGAAATCACAAAAGAAGAATACAGGCAGGGAAGAGAAATATTAAAACAAAAAATTTCACGTTTAAAGCCGAAAATTGTTTGCTATGTTGGAAAGGGAGTATATTTGCAATTTAGCGGGAGAAAGGCCGCACCATGGGGAGTACAAGAAGAAGCGGTTGTTCCCGGAACAATTGATTTTGCTGCCCCGTCTTCAAGTGGATTAGTAAGAATGAAGCTGGATGAAATGGTGGCCATATATAAGGGTCTTGTTAAAATTACAATAAAATGATGGTTAAATGAAAAATCGACGGGAATGACCGTCGATTTGTTTTTTGCTAGATATTAAATTTCTTATGATAGTGGGCCAGTGTAAGAAGAGGAAAAATGTAGCGATAACTATGGTAATGAATATAAAAGGCCCCGCCCATCCCCTGTCCTTTGGGGTAATCCATTGTCCAGTCTTCTTTGCCAACCGAATGGACTAAATAATTGATTCCACGCTGTATTTCAGCAGTGGGGTGATTTGAAGCTATAATTAAAGAATCCAATGCCCATGCGGTGTGAACGATTGTGCTTGAGCCGAGAGGGATATATTTATTTTGTGTATCACTGTGGCATGATTCTCCCCATCCGCCATCCTTGTTTTGAATACGACGTAACCAATCCAGTCCTTTTTGAACAGCTGTGTCACTTCTGGAAACACCTGCTGCAGAAAGACCGGTAATAGCTGCCCACGTTCCGTAGATATAACATATTCCCCAGCGGCCATACCAGGAGCCGTCATTTTTTTGATCCCTTCGCAGCCATCTTATCCCTTTTTTAATAGACGGATGATTCTGGGGAAGATTTGTATAATTCCCGAAAAACTCAAGTGTTCTGCCGGTAAGGTCGGCACAAGACGGGTCCATCAGCAAAAATTTGGCTTTTTCAAGCGGAAGATATTCTACTAATTTGGAATCTGCATTTTTTTCAAATGCCGGCCATCCGCCATCATCATTTTGCATAGAAATAGTCCAGCTGATCCCCCGTTCCCAGGAGTCATTCTCAGGGGGAACGATACGCGAAATAGACCTGAGGGATGCGGTCGTATCATCAACATCCGGAAGCCTTGTATCGATATTGGAAAAACCCCATCCCCCTGGCAAACTATTAGGATTATGAATGACCCAATCTCCAAATTTATGCTGCTGCCGGCTGAGAAGATAGCGATTGGCATTTGCTGCAATAGGGTCTTCGGGAGAAACACCGGCAGATTGCAGGGCATATCCAATTAGTGAAGTATTCCAAACATCAGCAGTTGTATACTGCATATGGGGCAGACCATTAATCTCACACTTCATTGATTTTATCCCTGCCACGGCATTTGTGATAAGGGTATCAGTTTTCTTATACCCTAGGGATAGTAAGGCGAAAATCATTAAAAAGGTACAGCTGTAATAACTGTAAAGAGTACCATCTGGCTCAATCCGGCCAAGCATATATTTTTTGGCACGGTCAATGGCTAATCGGTGCAGCTCATCAGGAAGACCAACCAGGCTTTTGATTCCGTTTTCTAAAAAGGATAAAAAGGAACGCCATTCATTGGAACGAATCCAAGAATCTTCTTCAAATCGATTCAAATATAAATCGGATAAGTCGGGGGATTTCTTTGTTTTCAGCGAAAACTCTTTTGCGGCCAGAATCATGATAGGAGCAATGTTTGCCCTGCCAAACACGGAAAATGAATAGAAATTAACAGGAAAATCAGCCGGCAGCAGAATCAGTTCAACAGGCATGGGGGTAACATCAGGCCATTGATACTGCCCGGTTATTGCAAGGATAATCTTCGTAAAGGTGCTTACTTCCCTTAATCCGCCATGGGCTAAAACAAACTTTTTTGCAGCTCTTAATCGTTTGTCTTCTTTAGCGTAATATCCTGAATACAACAAGGCATAATAGGCCTCCAAAGTAGCGGATACATTACCGTCACCTTCATCATAAAATAATTTCCAGGCGCCGTTTTTCTCTTGCTGATTTAAAATTCTTCTGCACAATCCTTGAATTAATTCTTCATCATGTAACTCTAAAGTACGTAATAATATGATCATATAAGCATCCGTAGAAATGCCTGTATCAAATGGATAATCCCATGAGCCGTCGGGAGACTGGTCATTTCTTAAAATGTCAATAATCCAATCCATACTTTTCTTGATATCAGCCATCTCTTTTCACTTCCTCTTCCCAAAATATCCCTAGGCTATACATATTCCATTTGTGCAAGGCCCATTCATTAGGGAGGTGGTTTGTTATTTTTTTTACAAGAAATCGTGAAAAGACACCGCTTGAGCATATCCGTGACGAATTGAAAAAAAAGATCAAAAATCCCTTTCAAACCTCCCACCATTTAACATTACAGGACCGCAGGCTATTAGAAAAAATAAGAGCAGAAACAGAGGAACATAATATAAACAATGTGATGCGGACTAAAGCCTATTTAGATTTCTATCTTCGTTATCCCGAATTAGAATGGGCATTCTTGGGGCATATGGTATCACGTAATGGCGGCTGGAATATGACTGATTTGAAGGGGGAATTCTTAACTAAGCTTCTTTCAAAAAAGGAAAGGAATTCGTTTTTTCAGTTTTTGGAACGCGGCAATTGGCTGATATTTCAAGATATCTATCCACAATTCCTATTATACGAGGAGAGCTTGAAACGGAATCAGCCATTGTTTTATCTCTTAACCTATCTAAATGTTTCAACATTCATGGAAACAATCTGGAATTATTTTTGGAAATACCGAGATACGTATATTTTGTGTATCGCACTTGTTATAAATGAACAAAGCTATTTGGAGAAACGAGTGATTCAACATCCGTTTTACCAAAAAGAAGTGTTAAATAAATTAGAGTTTTTACTACAAGATTTGTTTTCGTTTAATAACATCCTCTTTCCATATGATGAAGGAAAATTGGCCGGGCAGACCATGCATCATTTCGAATCATTACACGAACGGATTTTGCTCGGAAAAAGGTTATATTCTATTCTTTTTCATAATAAAGATTTTCTAAGACAAGTTGTTGATTGGGCGAAAAAGCATCCACATACAGGATCAAGAAAAGATTTCTGGCCCCAAATTTTTAATGATGTGAAGGAGGGGTTTCCTGGGTCTATCTATCCGATTAGGTTAAAATCATGCAGGTTAAGAAAGGGGGCAAAAAGATTTTACAGTCCAAGCTTGAAAAATGCTTGGAAAAATGTGATTCAGCCGGATGCGGAAAAGGGAGATTGGTTTGAAAACCATCGAGTGGCCGATTACTTAGCGGCCGATACGATTGTCATGGATGGGGAGATAAAGAATGAATACTGCAAAACACTTGAGCGGCTCGAAATTGCAGCCTTGGCGAAAAAACCGGTTAACTTTTTGGAATAAAAAGTATATAAGCAGTGCGCTTTTGGCAGTAATTTTAGGGACTTATTTAGATCATACTTTGGTTGAATTGGGTTTATATGAATTCCCATTACGGCCGTTCCCAAAGGTTTATTCAGTCAATATTATTTTTACATTAATTGTATTGCCCATATGTATCATGATTTTTGTACATTTGACTTCACAAGTAAATAAATGGGGAAGAAAAGGAATCATCCTATTTGTCAGCCTGCTGGTGCCGATTCTTGAAAAATTGGCAGAAGAGCTGGGATTCTTTGTTCATTCGGACAGCTGGCAGCATATTTATTCTTTCTTTGGATATTTGTTGTTTCTTGTCATTATTGATGGGTTTCAACAGTGGGCGGGGAAAATACGAAATCATTAAGAAAGCCGGGGCGATGGCCGCGGCTTTAGCGTGTTATTAGATGGATGGGAGGGAGGTTCTGCCCGTCCGTACAGTGGTTAAGTGTCCCGCAACAAGCGAAATGTTCAGGCAGAACCACCCTCATTTTTATATTACCACTTGTTGTAGGAAATTATGACCGAAAAAGGGAATTTACTTTCTTTTCTTTTTGTAAAAGTGTATGATAAAAATGATTTTTACATAAGGAGTGGATAATATGGCTAAAAAAGGATACATATTGATGGAAAACGGTGAAAAAATTGAATTTGATTTATTTCCAAATGAAGCACCTGGAACAGTTGCGAATTTTGAAAAATTAGCTAATGAAGGTTTTTATGATGGAGTCATTTTCCACCGTGTCATTCCTGGATTTGTAAGCCAAGGAGGAGATCCGACAGGAACTGGTATGGGCGGCCCTGGTTATACAATTAAGTGCGAAACAGAAGGAAATCCGCATAAACATATACCTGGTTCACTCTCAATGGCACATGCAGGTAGAGACACAGGTGGCAGCCAATTCTTCATTGTACATGAATCACAACCTCATCTGGACGGTGTTCACACAGTATTTGGACAAGTCACATCTGGTTTAGAGACAGCTAGGAATATGAGAAATGGCGATAAAATGGCAGAAGTTAAAGTTTTTGATGCTGAATAACATGAAACTTCAATCCAGCAGGGGTTATTTAACCCGTTAATGCAGGATAAATAGTTAGAGGGCTAATTCGTATTAGCTCTCTTTTTTTGGTAATTCATGCGAATTACTTTTAACCTTTTTCTATAACTGGTACAATGATTTCTATCAAACTATTGATAAGAAGAGGATAACGATGAAATTAGTATCATGGAATGTCAATGGCCTTAGGGCATGTGTAAAAAAAGGCTTTTTGGATTATTTTTCTGAAGTAGATGCTGATATTTTCTGTGTTCAGGAAACTAAATTACAGGAAGGGCAAATTCAGCTTGAACTAGATGGATATCATCAATATTGGAATTATGCTGTCAAGAAAGGGTATTCCGGAACGGCTGTATTTTCAAAGGTTAAGCCATTATCTGTTCGGTATGGAGTAGGACAAGATGACTCAGAAGAAGAGGGAAGAATTCTAACTTTAGAATTTAATGATTTTATTCTTGTAAACGTTTATACCCCGAACTCCCAGCGTGACTTAGCAAGATTGAGTTATCGTATCAAGTGGGAAGACAGAATAAGAGATTATCTTAAGGGATTAGCACTACATAAACCTGTTGTTCTTTGCGGTGATTTAAATGTTGCTTATAAGGAAATTGATTTGCGTAATGCAAAATCAAACATGGGTAATTCAGGATTTACGGATGAGGAACGTGGTAAAATGACTGAGCTTCTTCAAGCAGGATTTGTTGACAGCTTCCGTCATTTTTATCCTGACCGAGAAGGAGCATATACTTGGTGGTCTTATATGAATAAGGTTAGAGAACGGAACATTGGGTGGCGTATTGATTATTTCATTGTTTCAAAAGACTTCTGCAATCGTCTGAAAAATGCTGAGATTCATTCCGAAGTAATGGGAAGCGATCATTGCCCGGTTGTCCTGGAATTTGATAAATAAATTTTGATGAACCCTTTACAAAAATGTCTTATTGTAAAGGGTTATTTTTTTAAATTTCATTTAAAGCGGTCCCGATTTCATCAAACTCAGGGGTTCTTTCCGTATCAGTTGAAAAATCATCCTTTTCTTGTTCGATTTGATTTACTAAACTTTTTTCTTCACCTTTTTTAATCTGCTGAAAAGCCACTTTTTTACCATCTCCTTTTATGAAAAGTATGAAAATATTTTTTCCTATAAAATCCAAACTAAATCATTTTATTTTTAAAATATTAATTGTATAAGCTTGAAGTGTATGAAAAATAAACAAAATTTAAGTCTGGTAAGAATTCATTAATATTGTTTTTTAATGAAAAAGGTGAAGAAAAGCGGATGGATTCACAATCCTTTTTCTTAAAAGTAACAGTTGACTAATATAAAAATGGGGAGTAATGTATGTAATGTCTTCGTTACATAATGCTTAAACTTGATAAATGTTCATTCATTTAAGTAATGTTGACAGCAATAAAATGTTATGCTAAAATAACTTTTGTTGCTGATTGATAGATTAATAGATTGTTCTTTGAAAACTAAACAAACAAAAACGTCAACAAACAATAATCATTCATTTCTTAAATGAGATGAAGCCAACGTAAATTTTATGAGCTAATCAACTCAACTTTTTCCCGTATTAACATGCAGTAATATCCTTTCGGATAAACTGCCTGTAAATACCCGATTGGTTCGACTAACCATCGCAGGAAAAACATTC
>NZ_JAMBNQ010000005.1 GCF_023715155.1 Neobacillus mesonae | reverse complement strand
ATCCGCCACTATAACCATACTAGATATCAATGGAATCTAAAAAAGATGACTCCTGTACAGTACAGGAATCATCTGTTACAGGTAGCCTAGGCCTTTTTTTAAAATGTCCTTTACAAGGGGTACACTTCAAATCCGGACTTTTTTATTAGTGGATAGTAATGACGATTTTCCCTTTCGCATGGTGGGATTCGCTTAAAGCATGGGCTTCTTTCAATCCTTCTTCCGTTAATGGGTAACGGTGTCCTATTATTACTTTTACTTTTTCCTTTGATAAAAGATCGGCTATTTGCTTTAGCTGCCCGCCATTCGGAACAAGCCACACCAGACCAGATTTAATATTTTTGGCTGCAGCTTTTTCTTTATCCGGTTCCGAGACAATAGATGCCAGTTTTCCGCCATTCTTTAAAATCGTAAAACTTTTCTCCTGGTTGTCCCCGCCTAAGGAATCAAGGACAAAGTCATAATCACGGAGGATTGATTCGAAGTCTTGTTTTTTATAATCAATCACTTCATCGGCACCCAGTAACTTTAAAAACCCAACATTATGCGTTCCTGCAGTTGCAGTCACATATGCTCCGGCGTGTTTGGCAAATTGAATCGCAAAACTTCCAACTCCGCCTGCACCTGCATGAATCAGTACTTTATCGCCTTGTTTTACCTGCCCAAAATCGAACAAACATTGCCATGCAGTTAATCCTGCAAGGGGGACGCAAGCAGCTTCTTCAAAGCTGATATTTTCTGGGACTTTTGCTAAAAGCGAGGTATCTATTACGGTATATTCAGCATATGTTCCTTTATTAGTCGTTTCCGGCCGGGCAAATACCTTGTCCCCAACCTTCCATCCTTGTACATTGGCGCCTATCTCGTCCACAATACCTGCTGCATCCCAGCCTAAAATAATTGGAAATTTAAAGGGAAGCATAGTTTTTAAATAACCTTCGCGAAGCTTCCAATCAATTGGATTAATCGATGTCGCATGAAGCTTCACAACAACTTGATTTTCACCAGGGACCGGCTTTTCAACTTGTCTTTCTTTTAATTGTTCTTTACCGCCATATTGATCAATAATAATTGCCTTCATTTTTAACTCCTGCATGTATAAAATTTGAAATTCTTGAATAGTATGTTCAAAAAAATATTTTTCTTGCAAAAACATTCGACAAAAGCTGTCGAAAAATACTTGACGAAGTAATAAAAGGTATGTAATATTATAAAAGTCAATTGTTCATGAAATAGACAAATATTCGTTAAAATATTTGGTGTTAAGTGAATAGAATAGGGATATTCGCGCGGGTGTAGTTTAGTGGTAAAACCACAGCCTTCCAAGCTGTTGTTGTGGGTTCGATTCCCATCACCCGCTCCATACATATTAACAACGCAGTATATTGTTTCAATTAGAACGATGTATTGCGTTTTTTATTTTTTAAAGGGTTCTATTGCTTAATTAAAGGGAAAATGGCTTTGCTGAGTTTTAAAAGAAGCTGGTGTGCCCTTGAATGCACACTGTTAATGCAAGAATGGGTTGCCCGTGAAGAAAAAAAACATCATTTATAGCAATGCAGGAAGACAGGATTGCCTGTAAAAGAGGAGAATCTGTATTTCCGGTAAGTCCAGACAAGTCAATAAGTCCAGATACATCAATCCCCAATAAAGAAAAATCGAGGCAATAGAAAAGAAGGAACCTCCACATATGGTTTAATTGAAGAGGTTCACCACTAAAAAATTATTCAGATCCCAATAAATAACATTTGCTTTCTCCACCGCTTATTTGTGTGAACATGGTCATTAACGACTCTGTTAGTTTTTTAGCTTCCTCCAGGCTGGTTGAAGGACGCAGATAGATCAACTGCAGGGCGTTTTTTGTATTTTTCGTAACAGCCGTTCTTTCCGAATCAACAAATGGACTTCCAAATGGTCCTTTATGGTCGGCAGAAATAATTAGCCGGTTCAGAGAATTTGACCTTCCATTTAATCCTATGTATTCTTCATTTTCCCCGCCAATTCGAATTTCTATAGGACCCTCGATGAAATCCATATCATAAACCCCTATTGGAACTTGATACTTCAGCGAGAAAAAGTTATTTAAATCTGTTGCACTTTGAATAGAAGGAAGGTAGTTTTGCTTTTTAACTCTTCTAAATAATGCTTCTGCTGAATGACGATAGCGATTTGGATCCTTGCCTGTCTTTTTAAAAATAGCACGCCATTCTTGAATCCCTGGAATCTCTGTTAAATTATGATCCTCTAAGTCAAAATAAATCGATTCTTGAAACAGCTGAAGACGTCCTTTAAGCATTTGCGGCGAATCTTCAACAATGATATTTTGATATTCAATTACTCCCATTTTAAAATGGGGAATCAGCTCTGTTAATTCCGTTGAAAGTTGAATTTCCAACAACTCCACCTCCAAAATTCATTAAAAATAGTTTATCATAAATTGGAGAACAGCTAATAATTCATGGTTTCAACGAAAAAAATTTAGTTTTTTGATATATGCCTACAATCTTTTTAAGTGAAGTGAATAACAAAATGCAAGACTATAACAAATTTAAGGAAGAAATCATCGCCTTTAGTAAAACTATTGGAATTGATAAAATCGGATTTGCTGCTGCAACCCCTTTTACTGAATTAAAAAATCGTTTGATTCGACAGCAGGAACTGGGTTTTCAATCAGGGTTTGAAGAACCTGATATTGAGAAACGGACCAATCCAGCTTTATTAATGGAAAAGCCAAGATCAATTATTTCGATTGCGCTTGCTTACCCAGCAAAAATGAAGATCCGTGTAGAAAGCAAAAGGGGCGAAAGAAGAGGGATATTTTGCCGTGCTTCATGGGGGCTGGATTACCATGATATTATCAGGGACAGACTCCAAAAACTGGAGGAATTTATATTATCCAAGGTGCCGGATGCACGGTTGAAATCAATGGTTGATACCGGGGAACTTTCTGACCGGGCAGTTGCGGTAAGGGCAGGTATTGGATGGAGCGGAAAAAACTGTGCAGTCATTACTCCGGAATATGGTTCCTATGTTTATATTGGAGAAATGATAACCAGCCTTCCTTTTACACCGGATTCACAGGTGGAGGATATGTGTGGTTCTTGTACGAAATGTCTTGATGCTTGTCCAACAGGTGCATTGGTGCAGGGTGGACAAATCAATGCCCAGCGCTGCATTTCTTTTTTAACGCAAACTAAAGGATTGATTCCAGAAGAATTTAGGGAGAAAATTGGAAATCGTCTATATGGCTGTGACTCTTGCCAAACATCCTGTCCATATAATAAGGGTATAAATTTTTCCTTTCATAAAGAAATGGAACCTGAACCTGAGATTGCTAAACCACTGCTCAAACCAATTTTAAAATTAAGCAATCGTGAATTTAAACTGAAATTTGGACATGTTTCAGGATCCTGGCGCGGGAAAAAGCCTATTCAGAGAAATGCGATCATTGCCCTTGCACATTTTAAAGACGAAACAGCTGTTCAGGACTTGATAGATGTCTTAGAAAATGAGGCAAGCCCAGTTACCAAAGGAACTGCTGCCTGGGCTCTCGGAAAAATTGGCGGGCAAACCGCCTATAACGCATTAAAAAAAGCCAAGAAATCAGAAACCGCACCAGAGGTAATTCAAGAAATTAATAAAGGATTAGCCTTGATTGACCAGAATTGAGAACTCATAACCTTCTCCATATTTTTAATGTTAATTTTAATGTTAATTTTACCTTTCCTTCATATGTATGAAAAGAAAGGAGTGAATTCATCTCTATGCAGGAGGCTCTTCAAGACCTTTTTGAGTTTAGAGTGCAGCAATTTGTCGGAAATCAGCGAAATTCCCGGGATATTTTTTCAAAAGCTGAAAAAAAGCTTGAATCTTTAATAAAAAGATCTGCAGAGATAGTAAAAGTAAAAGCTAGTGGTAAAATACTTGAAACAAAAAATGATGATGAATTTGAAAATGTCAAATATTTGACCCATTATCAGTATTTAATTAAACAAAAGGGAAATCTTTATATGGAAGAAGAGGCGGAAGAGAGGGTTGCAAAGTTTTATAAAGGAGCCCTGATTATGGATGAGGAAGTAAATCCTCCCATGATGGAAAGTGACCCCCTTTCCATTTCAACAGATATTGAAGCGGAGTATGAGGAACGGAAAAGCTACAGCTATAACCGCCTAAAAGCTGTTCAATACGCGGAACGATGGTGGAATACGTATAATCCGGCCTTTAAAAAATTTGAAAATAATTGCACCAACTATATTTCTCAATGTCTTCATGCGGGTGAGGCACCGATGAGAGGGCAGCCAAACCGAGGTTTAGGGTGGTGGTACGCGCATTCCAATTGGAGTTATAGCTGGGCTGTAGCTCATTCACTAAAAAATTACTTAGGCAGTTCTAAAAGCGGGCTGAGAGCAAAAGAGGTAAGCGGTCCGGAACAGCTTCATTTAGGTGACGTGATTTGTTATGATTTTGAAGGTGACGGAAGGTTTAATCATAATACCATTGTCACGGGTAAGGATGCTTTCGGTATGCCATTGGTGAATGCCAATACTTATAACAGCCGGATGAGGTATTGGGCATATGAAGATTCCTCCGCTTATACTCCGAATATAAAATATAGGTTTTTTACTATTGTTGATGGTTAAACCATCTTGTACTGAGCTGCGGGCGGATATGGTATAATGGCAAGTAGAGTTTTTTATAGAGGTGAGAAACGTGTCAGTGCATGTAGTATTATACCAGCCGGAAATTCCTGCAAACACCGGTAACATTGCCCGTACTTGTGCAGCAACCAATACCACTTTACATTTAATTCGGCCGTTAGGGTTTTCAACAGATGATAAAATGTTAAAAAGAGCCGGTTTGGACTACTGGGAGTTCGTCAATATTATTTTTTACGATTCATTAGATGAATTTTTTGAGAAAAATAAAGGCGGAGAATTTTTCTATTTAACAAAATACGGTGAAAAGCGGCATAGTTCGTTTGATTATAGTGACACAAATAAAAATTATTACTTCATTTTTGGCAAGGAATCGACTGGGCTTCTGAAAGAGGTTATTGAACAAAATGTCGACCGGGCATTACGCATTCCAATGAACCAAAAGGTCCGCGCTTTAAACTTGTCCAACACCGCAGCCATTCTAGTCTACGAAGTGTTAAGACAGCAGGATTATCCAAATTTAATCAAAAAAGAGCCGGAACACTGACATTCATAAATCCTGTTCAATGAAAAGGACCGCATCTGTGTGCAGTCCTTTTTTTCTTAATTATTTTTCCCTGGTTTATCATTAAATCCTGAGGTTAAAATTGCCGCTAAGAATGCGATCATTACGCAAATGATTAGGAATAAGCTCATTGTTATGTAATCCACCCTTCATCATTATATTTTCAATTTATACATATAGCTTTATTATAGCCTATCTTTGAAAAATGAAAAGGGCAAGATTTAAAGAAAACAAAAAAGTAAGAAACGAATACTTCTTGTTTACGCATGTTCAATTGATTAGGCGCATAGAGTATATTAATCGTCTCTGATTTAAGAGCAGGGGGAGGGTATACATGGATATTTTAAAAAAAATCGAGATGTTTCGTGAAGAAGAAGAAAAACTTCGTTGGGAAGGAACTTTTGGCGATTATTTGGAGTTGTTAAAGGAAAAGCCATGGGTAGCACAGTCAGCACATTCTCGAGTTTATAATATGATTAGAGATGCCGGTATTGAAGAAGAAAAAGGGACGAGAAAGTACAATTTCTTTAGCCATCAGCTATTTGGGTTAGAGGAAGCACTGGAAAAATTGGTGGAGGAATATTTTCATCCGGCAGCCAAAAGGCTTGATGTCAGGAAACGGATTCTTCTTCTTATGGGTCCTGTCAGCGGAGGAAAATCAACACTTGTTACTATGCTGAAAAGAGGGCTTGAGCAGTATTCCCTTACAGACCGCGGATCCATTTTTGCAATTAAAGGGTGTCCAATGCATGAAGATCCGCTCCATTTAATTCCCCATCATCTAAGACAAGATTTCTTTGATGAATATGGTATCCGTATTGAAGGAAACCTGTCACCGCTCAATATGATGCGTCTTGAGCAAGAGTATGGGGGCAGAATAGAAGATGTATTAGTAGAAAGAATTTTCTTCTCTGAAGACAAACGGGTGGGAATTGGAACATTCAGTCCATCTGATCCGAAATCACAAGATATCGCGGATTTAACTGGAAGTATTGACTTTTCCACAATTGCTGAATTTGGTTCTGAATCTGACCCGCGTGCCTATCGGTTTGACGGGGAACTCAATAAAGCAAACCGCGGGATGATGGAATTCCAGGAAATGTTAAAGTGTGATGAAAAATTCCTGTGGCATTTGCTATCCTTGACACAAGAAGGCAATTTCAAAGCAGGCAGATTTGCACTCATAAGTGCCGATGAGTTAATTGTGGCACATACAAACGAAACAGAATACCGCTCCTTCATTTCAAATAAGAAAAATGAAGCACTCCATTCAAGAATTATTGTCATGCCAATTCCATATAATTTGAAAGTGTCTCAGGAAGAAAGAATATATGAAAAGATGATTCATGAAAGTGATGTGGCAGATGTGCATATTGCGCCGCACACATTAAGAGTAGCCGCCATGTTCACCATTTTGACCCGCCTTAAAGAACCAAAAAAAGGCGATGTCGACCTAGTAAAGAAAATGCGGCTTTATGATGGTCAGCTTGTTGAAGGATTTAATAGTGCCGATGTGAATGAAATGAAGAAAGAACATCCGGATGAAGGAATGAGCGGTATCGATCCGCGGTACGTGATTAATCGGATTTCTTCTACAATTATTCGTAAAGAGGTGCCATCAATTAATGCGCTTGATGTGTTAAAGTCGTTAAAGGATGGCCTTGACCAACATCCTTCGATTACCCAAGAGCAGCGTGAGCGCTATTTGAATTATATTTCAATAGCACGTAAAGAGTATGATAATATTGCCAAAAAAGAGGTTCAAAAGGCATTTGTTTATTCATATGAAGAGTCTGCCAAGACATTAATGGACAATTATCTCGATAATGTGGAAGCCTATTGTAACAAGGCAAAACTAAGAGATCCATTAACTGGTGAAGAAATTAATCCGGATGAGAAGCTAATGCGTTCCATCGAAGAGCAAATTGGTATTTCCGAAAATGCCAAGAAAGCATTCAGAGAAGAAATCTTAATTAGAATTTCAGCCTTTGCTCGTAAAGGCAAGCGTTTTGATTACAATTCTCATGACCGTCTTCGTGAAGCAATCCAGAAAAAGCTATTTGCAGACTTGAAGGATGTCGTCAAGATTACAACTTCCACTAAAACACCGGATGAGCAGCAGCTTAAGAAAATTAACGACGTTGTGGCCCGCTTAATTGATGAACATGGTTATAATTCCACATCCGCTAATGAATTATTGCGTTATGTTGGAAGCTTATTAAACCGGTAAGGGATTTATGGTTAAAAAATAAACGACTGGCGGAAATCTCTGCCAGTCTGTTTTTTTCAAAATCTTGTCCATTTTTATAGGCGAATAACCAATTGTCTAAATTCCTTGTAAATTATTCTTGGTTTCTGCATAGGATAAAGTAATCTATCTTTTATCTATTTTTACACTCGCGTTATTGTATGTTATGGCTAAAAATGTGTGCATGTATAAAAAAATTTTTAAGGAGGGGTATTAATGACAGGTGATAACCATCAGTTTGTGATCTCAAAAGAAGATTGGTCCCTCCACCGTAAAGGCCACGATGATCAGCAGCGGCACCAGGAAAAAGTTCAAGAGGCCATTCGCAATAATCTTCCAGATTTAATTACAGAAGAGAGTATTATCATGTCTAATGGTAGAGATGTGGTGAAAATCCCAATTCGCTCATTAGACGAATACAAGATTCGATATAACTATGACAAAAATAAGCATGTTGGCCAAGGTAATGGTGACAGTCAAGTTGGTGATGTAGTGGCACGCGATGGATCAGGTGCAGAGCGTGGCCCTGGGAAAGGGCAGGGAGCCGGGGATCAGGCCGGCGAAGATTATTTCGAAGCAGAAGTATCATTAATGGAGCTGGAGGAAGCGCTTTTTAAACAATTAGAGCTTCCAAATTTAAAGAAAAAAGAGGAACAGGAACATCTTATTGAAAACATTGAGTTCAATGACATTAGGAAAACTGGGCTCATGGGGAATATTGATAAAAAACGAACCATGATTTCCGCTTTTAAAAGAAATGCAATGAGCGGAAAGCCGGGATTCCATCCAATTTACAAAGATGATTTGAAATTCAAAACCTGGAATGAGGTTTTAAAGCCAGATTCTAAAGCAGTTGTTATTGCAATGATGGACACAAGCGGAAGTATGGGGATTTGGGAAAAATATATGGCCCGCAGCTTTTTCTTCTGGATGACCCGCTTTTTGCGAACAAAATATGAGACGGTAGAAATTGAATTTATTGCCCATCATACAGAGGCAAAAGTAGTGTCCGAAGAAGACTTCTTCTCTAAAGGGGAAAGCGGTGGAACGATTTGTTCGTCTGCCTATCGCAAAGCATTGGAAATTATTGATACAAAATATAATCCGCGAAAGTTTAACATTTATCCATTCCACTTTTCAGACGGTGATAATCTCACATCCGATAATGCCCGGTGTGTTAAACTTGTGGAAGAATTAATGAAGGTTTCCAATATGTTTGGCTATGGTGAAGTTAATCAGTACAACCGTCATTCTACCCTAATGTCTGCATATAAAAACATTAAAGATGAGAGCTTTAAATACTATATTTTAAAGCAAAAGGCCGACGTATTTCATGCAATGAAGAGCTTTTTCCAAAAAGAAGAGGAAAAAATGTATGCTTAAATAAAAAAACAAATCTTTGCAAAAAGTCCGATTTTTGGCCTTTATTGACGGAGTTTATAGGAGCTGCAATCGGACCAATAGGAAAGAAAGACAGGTAAAATTAACCTGTCTTTTTTGCGTTAATTACCATTAATACTTTACCCGTAAAATTAAAAAAATAGAAGTGCAAGAAGAAAATCATTCTTTTTGCCAAAGGAGGAATTACGGGTGATAAAGAAATCAGCAGGATTATGTATAACAGCCATGCTTACATTAGGACTGGCTGCTTGTAATAATAATGACAGAGCCGGATTAGACGAAATGAATGATCGGAATGACCGCGTGGGTCTTAATGTTACCAATAGGAATACCGATTTAAACGATGTACGTAATGTCCGCAACAATGACGGGTTTGACCATAACGGGCCGTTGACTGAGGATTACAGAAACGATAATGACAATGATCTTGATTTAAATCTATTTGATCCAAAAAACCGGGATAGAACGAACAAACCCATGATTTCGGCCTATCAAACAACATTAAATAGTGATCAATATCCAGAAACGAAAGCGATTGTCATCCAGGATGCAAAATACCAATATGTACCGGTTGGCAAGGAAGACCGCTTTGATACTAGTTTCTTCAAAGGGTTTGGACCGTATTATGGACAATTTTCAGCGGTAATGCCTAATGTTCCACAACAGGATCAGCAGCAGCCGAATAGGGGAACAGAGAATAAGGTGCCAACACAGACACCTGAGAAGCAAAAGCCAATGCAGCCGGCACCGAATCAAAAACAGCAAGCTCCAGCCCAGAAGCCGGCACCAAATCAAAAACAACAGGCACCAGCACAGCAGACAGCGCCTAAAAACCAGGCTGCAACAGGAAACATTAGTGAATTTGCCCGCCAGGTAATTGATTTAACAAACGTGGAGCGCAGGAAAAAAGGCCTTTCAGACTTGAAAGCAGATACCCAGTTAAGCAGTGTGGCTCAGAAAAAGGCGGCAGATATGCAGCAAAATCATTATTTTTCTCATACCAGCCCAACATATGGTTCCCCATTTGATATGATGCGGGATTTTGGAGTTACGTATAAATCCGCAGGAGAAAACATTGCTCAAGGACAGCAGACACCAAAAGAAGTGGTGACTGCCTGGATGAATAGTGAAGGGCATAGAGCTAATATTCTTAGCACAAAATATACCCACATTGGCGTAGGATTTGAAAATGCAGGAAAACATTGGTCGCAAATGTTTATTGGGAAATAAATAACCAAAAAACAGAACCGGCAATCAGCTTTGCCGGCTCTGTTTTTCTTTTGTAAGCGAAATAGTCGGGAAAGTAATACAAATTGTTGTTCCTGTCCCCACTTTACTTTCCACTTTGATAGAACCTTCCATGGCACGAAGAATGCTGTATACAACCATCATTCCTAATCCTGTTCCATTTTTTCCTTTCGTGGAATAGAAGGGCTCCCCAAGTCTTGCTAGCTGTTCACTTGTCATTCCTTCACCAGTATCTGTCACTGTTATTGTTACCTCTGTTTGGCTAAACTCTGTTGATACTGTTAGATAGCCGCCATTTGGCATAGACTCAATTGCGTTTTTTAAAATATTGATTATACATTGTTGGAATTTTTGCTTGTCACCTTTTATAAAGCCTAGGATAGAAAAATCAGTATGGATTTCAACCGAATTTTGGTTGGCTAATGGCTGGAGTATATTTAGTGTTTGTCTTAGTTCGCTTTTAACATTGATTTCCTCCAAGGATTCTAAGGATGGTTTAGCGAATGTAAGGTAATCCTGAATCACCCTTTCAGCTGATTGCAGTTCGTCCATTACAATTGACAGATATTCCTTCCTCTTTTGTCTAGGCAGATAATCATCTTGCAGTAATTGCACGAATCCACTGGCTGCGGTGAGGGGATTCCGAATTTCATGGGAAATAGCTGCTCCCATTTGTTCCACAGCTTTTAATTTTTCTGTTTTAATAAGCCGTTGTCGCATCTCGGCATTCTTTTTGAAGAACTCAATCGAATAAGATATGATAAAAACTCCCAATGGAGGAATCAATATATAAGCGGTAAACGCATCAAGCAAGGAAGAATCTGTTCCATTTAATTGAACCCCGGACATGGTAAGTAATCCGAGAATCAAACTGTTAATAACCGCAATTTCAATCCGGCGGGCAGGTGAGCGTTCCCAAAACCAGGAATATAGCTGCCAAACCACAAAACCAAAGGGTATGTAAAAAGCTAATGTAAGATAGAAGCCTAAGTCTACTCCATAGAGACCACGTATTATAATAGTTGCTGCAATAAGAATCGGTCCAATTCCTGCATAATATCCGCCAATTACTAATGGGATGATCCTCAAATCATATCTTGTATGTGGAGACGGGTGATAGGAAAATTGAATACAAATCCATAACAGTACAATGAAGAAAAAAATTAATGGATGTTTAGAAAGAGTCCATTTTTTATTTCTTTCCAGGAAAATAAAACAGAAGAATAATAAAATCACAATTACAGAAAGATTCAGAAAGAAATGCTTTGTAATTTCCATTCACATCACCGTCCAAAAGGTATGTTAGTAAAATCTTACAGCTTTTTTCAACAGCTTACAACAAAATTTTCAGAATAAAAAAATAAGACTTAAATAATTGGTAATTAAATGTATTGTTTTACAAGTTTTTGATAAAAGGCTAGTCAAAAATCATATAAAAAAATTTGAATTACTTATTCGACATTTTCCGGGAAATAAAAATGAGTCCTGCTGCCTAGAAATTTGGAGAAAAGGCAGAGGGGGACAAAAAAGGTAGGATTTTTTTAATGGTGACATAACATAAGTATCCCTGCATCGATCTTTAATATATATCAACATGTCACTTTATCGCATTAAGCAGCATTGGCTGACTAGAAGAAAAGTATTAGAATTGTTTTTTGAATCCATAAAAAACAGCAGAATGATAAAATTCATTCACTTTAGTTTAAAAATTCTTTATAATTAAGGATATAGAAAACCAATTATTCAATAAAATAGGAATAATCTTATTAAATTGTTATATAAAGTAAACAGAAATCAAATTTGAAAGATGAATAAGGACGGGGTCAATGTGGGGGAACCATCCGAAAAAAATGAATTGGAAAAACTTAAATTACGAATAGCAGAATTGGAAAACAGAGAAAAGAAATTGACAAGACAACTTAAAGTGCAAAACTCTCTTTATGCGAAAATCCTTGATGCCCTTCCTATCAATGTTTTTCTTGAAGATCCATTAGGCAGGACTATATTTGCAAATAAACAGGCGTGTGAAGCAAACGGATTGCCATTAGAGGAATTGGTGGGCAAAACTGTATTTGACCTTTTTCCAAAGGATATTGCTAAAAAGAATAGGGAAATGGATTTGGAGGTTTGGCGGAAACAAAGCCTTATTACCACTGAAATGTCTGCCGGATTTCGGGGAGGAGAATCCCATATGTTCACGGGGAAGACAATCGTTCATTTACCAGAAACCGAAAAAGACTTTCTTGTAGGATTTGCCCTTGATATTACAAATTTGAAGGAAGCGGAAGCGAAAATCGCTCATATGGCTTTCCATGATGCATTAACCGGACTACCTAATCGATGGTATATTAATTCCTATTTAGATCAATTTAAGTCGGAAAAGGGAAATTTTCAGAAGATGCTGGGTGTTATTCTTTTGGATTTAGATCATTTTAAGGTGATAAATGATACTTTAGGGCACCAGGCAGGTGATGAATTATTGAAATTGGCGGCAGAACGGCTCGCTGATGCTGTAACAGAAGACAATGTTCTATCAAGAATTGGCGGTGATGAATTTGTGCTGCTGCTGCCAAAATTAAAGAATAAAGAAGAAGCGGAAGAAGTTTGTGATATGATTCTAAAAGCAATGAAAGAGCCTTTTAAAATTTGCAATCAGAAGTTTTCCATTTCACCAAGTATCGGTATAAGTATATATCCGGACCATGGGGACGATCTAAACCTTTTAATTACTCATGCCGATTTGGCAATGTATCATTCAAAGGCAAAAGGAAGAAATTGTTTCTCATTTTTCACACCAAAATTGAAGGTTAGAGCAATGAAACAAATGGGGAAAATAACAGCCGCTTACTAAACAGCGGCTGTTATTTTTTAGAATACGCTGATTTTGTCTAAAAAAGAAGAAAATTGATGCAATCTTTCATTAAAAGGTTTATAATAATTTAATAATTTACATAATTCGCAGAACATAAAGGGGTTGAAACAGAAAGTGTTAATAGGATTGATTATTATATTAATTTTAGTTTTATTTTTGCCCTTTTCGGTTAAAAAGGTAGAACATAATTTGGAGGCCTTCCTCTTTATTATGGGGGTTGCCGCTTCACTTATTAGCGGTATGATGGACAAACACTTAATCACTAAAGCGCTTGTTGATCCAATTAATATTACCATTGCGGTATTGTTAGCCGGATTAATTACAAAATGGGCCCAAAGTCCTTTGGAGAAGTCCATTACAGCATTAAATCGGCTATTAACCCCAAGAATTTTTCTTGCTTTAACGATAATTGTATTAGGTTTGGTATCAAGTATTATTACAGCAATTATTGCGGCCATTGTGCTGGTTATTGTTATAAATGTTCTCCCGCTCGACAGGAAATCTGAAGTTCGATTTACTGTGCTGGCCTGTTTTGCTATCGGTCTAGGGGCAGCGCTTACACCAATTGGCGAGCCATTATCTACCATCACATTAAGTAAGTTAGATAAAGGATTCTTTTATTTAATAGACTTAATCGGTGCTGAGGTAATACCGGCTGTAGTCTTATTCGGGATTTTGTCAATGTTTCTTGTTAAGCCTAAGGAAAGTTCTGATGGTCTAAAATCTGAAGAAAGGTCTGAGAGCTACAAGGAAATTATTATTCGCTCTGTTAAAATCTACTTGTTTGTAATGGGATTAACGTTCTTGGGACACGGATTTGAACCATTAATCAATGAGTACATTCTTGGCCTTCATCCAACAATCCTTTATTGGATTAATATGATTTCTGCAATTTTAGATAATGCAACATTAGCAGCAGCAGAAATTAGTCCTGTAATGGATGGTGAAACTGTTCGTGCTATACTGCTTGGCCTGCTTATCAGCGGTGGAATGCTGATTCCTGGTAATATTCCAAACATTATTGCTGCAGGTAAATTAAAGATTACAAGTAAAGAATGGGCCCGCTTTGGTGTTCCAGTTGGGCTGATTACGATGGTCATTTACTTTATTGTTCTTTTTGTATTTTAGTTTGAAATTTGTTGCCCGGGCTGCCAAAGTTGATTAGAAATAATCAGCTTTGGCAGCCGGGCAACATTTTTTTTATCCTGCTAAAAAATGTTAATACCCAAATAGAAAGGGAAATAGGGAACAGACAAAAATCTGTCAAAAACATATGAATAAATAATGAAACTAAGGCTTGTAAGCAAAAAATGATGTGAAAGTTATTTATAATGAGGGCATAGAAACAGGGAGGTAAGGGATATGAATATTACAACGTTTATAGAACTGGAAAATCAAGAAGTGGAATCATTTGCGGGGGCTAAATTAGTTTTTGCACAGGAACAGATTGAAGAGAATATCGTAGAAACCTGTGTCGAGTGTTTTCTGCTGGAGGATTCAAAAACCACCCTGACAATGGAAGAGGGAATGGAAAAGGTATTTCATCGGCTGCAGCAGCAAGGGGTTATTCCGCCAAATGTGAAGGATTTTTCTTTTGAAATGCCTTCTTGTGAACGGTTAAAAGCAATTACAGATAAAGAACTTGATATTCCACAAAAAGTTATTTTGTCCTATATGGCATAAAGAGGTTCTCTGGATCCTCTTTTTCCTTTTAATAAGATCCATAATTAATCGTGTATTTAATTTATAACAATCGTGAAATAGTAATAAGTGTGATTAAACTCACTAGATTGAGAAAGAATTTCATTTAGAATAATCATTAGATAAACAAAAGGAGGATATTACGATGGAAAAAAATTCAGTCAAAGAATTTATGGAATATAATGAAGATAAATTTACTAAAAGAGTTATATACAAAAATGAAGGTACCACCGCATTTGTACTAAATTTCATGCCTGATCAGTCACTTCCTGCACACAAGCACCCAGGTTCAGTAGTATATCTGTACGCTATCACAGGAAATGGAACAATCATAATAGATGGAAAAGAATCAGAAATCTCTGAAGCAGATTTAATTCAAGTTGGCAGTGGAGAAGAAATGGCATTTAAGAACAGCGGCAGTGACCCTGTTAGTCTTTATGTCGTTTTAAGCAAAGTCCCAAATGAAAACTATGCTAAAAATATTTAAAAAGAAAGAAGCCAGCATCAGGAAGCTGGCTTCTTTCTTTGACCGGATATTCCCTTGTTTTTAAAACCAAAGAACCACCAGTTCCAATCACCGAGAAGCTTCATAAGTGATGGAACCAGCACCATCCTTACAATGGTTGCATCAATAAAAATAGCAATGGCAATCCCGATACCTATCTGTTTAATTGGCATCACACCAGTAAAGGCAAAAGCACCAGTGACTACAATCATGATCGCTGCAGCCGAGGTAATAATTTTGCTCGTATAGGTTAAACCAGAAATCGTGGCAAGACTGTTATCACCGGTTTTTAGATAAAACTCCTGAATCCGTGAAATTAGAAATACCTCATAGTCCATCGACAGCCCAAAGACAAGAGTAAACACAAACACGGGTAAAATTAAACCGATATAAACGGGTGTGATGCCAAGATGTCCCTCTTGAAAAATCCAAACCACAATTCCAAATGTACAGCCTAGACTTAAAATGTTCATCAATACCGCCTTTAACGGAATCAGAATTGAGTGGAACGCGGTCATTAAAATGATTAGGGTTGAAACAACAATTAACAGCAGTCCATAAGGAGCCTTAACATAAATTTCATCAAATATTTCCTGCTCAAATTTAATTGGGCCTCCAAATGAGGCGGTCACTCCTAATTTCCGTTTAGACCAATCACGTACCCATTTTCGTGCTATAGAAGAATGTTCACCTGTCTTCAAATAAACTTCTGCCAGCATTTTATTTTCCTTGATATAATGGTCTGTCACAGGTGCTAACATAGCCGAATCTTGAAAAGTTAAAACCTTGGAGAGCTGTTTACTGTCTTTTGCTCCAAGTGCGGAAAACGGGGAATCCACTGTCTGAACAAGGTGATCTTTTTCCAGCTGTCGAATAACCTCCCAAATCTTATCAAGGTTCTTTGGTTCCGTAACCTTTCCATTTGTTTCAAGGATAATGGAAACTTTTTTGTAATCACGTTTTTCTTTTGCAATAAATTTCTCCTGGAATGTTTCCAATGCCGTCCTGGAAGGATAATTTGGCGGAAGTGAATCAGTTCCAGGAATCGTTAAAACCATTTCCCTGACTGGAATTAGGCCGATTAATAAAATGACAAGGGCACCTATAGTCATGATGACCGGACGCTTCATGACTAACTCAGCAAATGTATGCCAAAAGCTTTTCTCTTGATCTTTAACCTTGATAACGCCAAATTTATGAATTTTTTGCCCAAGCAACCCAAGTAATGCCGGCAGAAATGTTAAGGCAGAAAGAACGGAAATAAAAATAACCGTCATTCCTCCCAGGGCAACGTTTTGAAAAATATCAATCTGGATAAACCATAAGCCGGATAAACCAATAAACACACAAAGCCCAGAAAAAATAATCGAACGGCCGGCAGTGGCAACCGTGATTTCAATGGCATTCTGAATAGATTTATTTTTGATTTCCTCTTTATACCGGTTAATAAACAGCAGAGCAAAATCAATGCTTAACGCAAGACCAATCATTGGGATAATATTTAAGATAAAAATGGTTAATTCTGCCCGTAAACTGAAAAAATAAACCATCCCCATCGTAATTAAAATGGAAACAACGCCAATCACAAGCGGAAGGGCCGCGGCAGTCAGCGTTCCAAACGCAAGAATCAGTACAATTAAAGCAATAGGGAGCCCAATCATTTCAGCCTTGGCAAGATCTTGCTGACTGGCAGTATTAAGGTCTTTAACAATCACCGGTTCGCCGGTCATAGTTACCTGCAATCCAACCTTATTTTTTAGGTGCTTTTTTAAATTGTTTATTTCTTTTCCGAGACTTTCAGCACTTTTATCAAAGGTTAACAGGCCATAGGCATAGTTTTCTTTCAGCATGCCCGGTCTCTCAAGCGGGGAAATAAGATTTTTGGTATTATCAAAGCCCTTTAGGTTATCCATAGTATCATGGATAAAATCTTTGAATTTTTCTGCACTAATATGATGATTTTTTTCAAATACAAGTATAATCGATGATTTTGGCTCTCCGAAGTCTTTTTCCAACAAGTTTCTCGTTTCATTATATTCCCCTTTATATTCAAAGCCATTTCCGCTTAAGACGGATGGAAGCTTTAAAGCAAAAAAGCCAAAGACGATGATCATGACAATCCAAAATAAAAGTATCCAGATTCGCTGCTGATAAATCCAACCGCCCAATTTCATCATGATAACCCCTCCTTCAAAGGAAAGAATTTCCTCCAAAACATTCAAAAAAAACGGTAGAAAGATTCATTCGTTTTTCCATAACTGTTCCCTTTAGTACGTGATAAAATGCAAAAAGATGATTTTTACTAAGAATTATCATATTGTGGAATCGCTTGTCATTCTTTGTTATAGTTACTTTGTAATTGAATCATAGAAATAGGTGGAGGTATTCGGATGACACAAAATATCGCAAGAATGATTGACCATACATTATTAAAAGCGGATGCGACAAAAGAGCAAATCGTAAAATTAGTTAATGAAGCAAAGGAATATTCTTTTGCATCTGTTTGTATTAATCCAACATGGGTGAGCACAGCTGCAGAACTGCTTAAGAGCACTGCTAATGTAAAGGTATGTACGGTAATTGGTTTCCCTCTTGGTGCAGCCACACCGGAAACGAAAGCATTTGAAACCAAGAATGCTATCGAAAATGGGGCCTCTGAAGTAGACATGGTCATTAATATTGGAGCGCTCAAAAGCAATCAGGATGAATTAGTAGAAAAGGATATCGCAAGTGTTGTTGAAGCGGCAAAGGGAAAGGCTTTGGTAAAAGTGATTATCGAAACATGTCTATTAACCGATGATGAAAAAGTGAGAGCTTGTGAATTGTCTGTTAAGGCTGGAGCTGATTTTGTCAAAACATCAACCGGTTTTTCAACCGGTGGTGCTACGCCAGAAGATGTTCGTTTAATGCGTAAAACTGTCGGTCCTGCTGTCGGGGTTAAAGCTTCTGGCGGTGTCCGCAGCCGTGAAGATGCTATGGCCATGATTGAAGCAGGAGCAACACGTATTGGAGCAAGCTCAGGAATCGCCATTTGCAATGGCGAAGTTTCAGACAGCAAGTATTAATAGTAACACAAAAAACCAGGGTTCTTAGAGACCCTGGTTTTTTGTGTTAGAAAAATAAATTTAGAATAAAGTAGAGAATCGCAGCGATTAAAGCCGTTATCGGCAGTGTGATCACCCATGTAATCACCATGCGTTTGGCCGTATCCCATTTTACCCCTCTCAGACGGTGTGAAGCACCAACACCCATAATACCAGAAGAAATAACATGTGTTGTACTTACAGGCAAGTGGATGTAAGTAGCACCGAAAATAATGGCAGCACCAGTTAAATCGGCTGCAACACCATTGACAGGGCGGATTTTCATAATTTTTCCGCCAACAGTTTTGATGATTTTCCAGCCCCCAATGGAAGTTCCAAGTCCCATTGCGGTTGCACAAGATAATTGAACCCAGAAAGGTACATCCGCATCATGAGGAAGGAATTGACTGGAAATCAACGCCATGGTAATAATCCCCATTGATTTTTGGGCATCATTTGTACCATGGGAATATGATTGGAGTGCTGCTGTTGCAATTTGAATATATCGGAAATTCCGATTTGTTTTGGCGAGATTTAAATTTTTAAAAACAACTTTAAAAATACTGTAAATAATGTAACCGACAATAAAGGCTAAAATAGGCGAAATAATAAGTCCTTCAAGGATTTTAGTAAAGCCGGAGTAGTTTAAGATATTTAACCCTTCAGCAGCAATAGCTGCCCCGGCAATAGAACCAATTAGTGCATGGGAAGAACTGCTCGGTATTCCAAAATACCAAGTGACTAAATTCCAGGCAATAGCAGACAGCAATGCTGCTAAAATGACAATTGAACCATTCTCAAGCATAAAGGGGTCAACAATATCTTTCGAGATTGTTTTAGCAACCCCGGTAAATGTCAATGCACCAGCGAAGTTCATTACTGCAGCTAAAAGAATAGCTTGTCTTGGCTTTAAAGCTTTTGTAGAAACACTTGTTGCAATGGCATTTGCTGTGTCATGAAACCCATTAATAAAATCAAATATTAGAGCACCAATTACGATTAAAATGGTTAGAATTAATAAAAAGCTCATAGTCGTACTCCTTAAGCATTTTTCATGATGATGGATTCAAAAGTATTGGCGACTGTTTGGCAGCTGTCAGCGATTTCCTCCAGATTTTCATAAATTTCCTTATATTGAATAATACGAATTGGATCTTTTTCAATGTTAAATAAATGTTTAATGGATTGTCTCAAAATATTATCACATTTAGATTCGTAATCCTTGATTTTAATGGCATGCTCTCTTAAAGGCGGCAGCTTTTTATTTGCTAACATCTCGATGGCTTTATCAATTTCAAGGACGCTTTTATGAATGGCATCAACGAATTTCTTCATAAAGTCATCTGCCTGTGTAATGGAGTACATTTCGAACAGTGCTGCAGTTGCTTCAAGACCATCAATGACATCATCCATTGTCATGGCAAGCTGGAGAATGTCCTCGCGTTCAATCGGCGTAATAAAAGTATCATTTAGTTCTTTGATAATTTCATGAACAAAGGTATCTCCCTTTGATTCATATTCCTTCATTTTCTCGGAGAATATTTTTAAATCACTCACATTTTTTAATTCATAATCAGTAAAAAATTGTGAGCCTTCTTTTAAATTTGACGAAATACTATGAAGCAAATTATAAAATTTATCATGTTTTTTTGCCATAATATGTACCTCCATCTTTCAGATAAATACCTAAATCAACTTAACCATTTTATCGAATCATTGTCGAAAAATGAAACTATCTTAACAAAATTTACAAAAACTTAACATTAGAATTTTCTGAAAAGTATTAAATTCCTATTTTACTATTACTGTTTCCTGGTGTATTTTAATTTATGTATGAATGTACCTAGAGAATTTTATGAGTATAAAATGAAAAATTGGGTATTGTAAACTGTATAGACGGGAATTTAATTTCCTGGTCTTAAGTGCATGAAAGCACAACCTAAGTCAATGAATACTGAATACTTAAAAAGGAGTGTTCTTAATGGGTTTTATTTGGTCATTAATCGTCGGAGGGATCATTGGATGGTTAGCAGGTCTAGTTGTCGGAAGGAATATTCCAGGAGGCATTATTGGTAATATCATTGCTGGATTTATCGGGGCATGGCTTGGAACAGCTATTTTAGGAAACTGGGGACCGCATGTGGCTGATTTTGCGATTATCCCGGCAATCATAGGTTCGGCCGTATTAGTACTCCTCTTAAGCTTCATCATGAGGGCCTTTAAAAAAGCGGATTAACTAAATAAAATGGAACTTAAAGCCTCCCGGATTCGGGAGGCTTTTATAGTGAATAAACATCAATATGTTTAAAAATAACTGGATTATCTGTAAAGGGAGCAAACACCCGGATGTTTTCTCCTGTAAACGGATGGGGAAATTCAAGCTTGCCCGCATGGAGTGCTTGTCTTGTAATAATGGGTTTTCCGCCATAAAGGGGATCCCCTGCCAACGGATGCCCAAGATGACTTAAATGGACCCGGATTTGATGAGTTCTTCCTGTTTCCAGCCAAGCTTTAATATAGGAGAAATTTCTTCGTTTATCTTCCGCAAGTACCTGATAGTGTGTTACAGCGGACTGGCCGGAAGGAGAAACTCTCCTTTTTGTCGGATGATGCCGGTCACGGCCAATGGGTTCATTTATAATTCCTGATTTTTTTCTCAGGATACCTTCGACCATCGCAGCATAGGTCCTTTTCATTTCACGTTTAGCCAGCATGTTATCTAAAATAGCACCGGCCAAAGCATGTTTTCCAAATACTATCGCACCGGAAGTATCACGATCTAATCGATGAATCTGTCTGATATTTCTTAACTCGCCATTTGCCAGCATATGATATTGTGCCATATTTAAAAGGGTATCTGTCTCCATATTTGCATCATTTGGATGGGTTTTCAAAAATGGCGGTTTATTGACGACCATTAAGTGATCATCTTCATAAAGAACTTCCATTTCACGATAATGGGGAGGAAACTGTATGTCTTCTTCATTAAATGCACGAATTTGTAATTTTTCACCTGCTGAAAGAGAAGTAGTCCAGTTGACATCATTTCCATTAACCTGAACACTTTTTTCCATCCGAAAGGCATGAGTAAGTTTTTTGGGGATCTCCCATTCCTGCCGAAATAACTCTTCGATGGATTTCCCTTCCCATTTCTTAGGTATTAAAATTTGGAACCATTCGCCAAAACGCATTGTTTGTATCATAAGAACTCCTTCTATCTCCACTAATTACCACCGTCATGGCATTCTTAATTATGTTATCCTTATCATATATTTAATTAGAGAAAAAAGCGATTGCAAGGGTGGGTTATAAGTGAAAATAGTTTTTGCCTCGACACCAAGTCAAGAGGAAGAAATCTGTGAACTTGTGAGGTATATTTATTCAAATATATTTCCACTTTATTTTACTGACAATGAGATTTCACAGTTTGAAAAACTGAAAGTATTGAATACGTCGAAAAAACAGTTTGAAGAGATTGGCACCTTAAAGGATGCCTTTCAAGTAATGACTAGCATTCAAACTATTATTTCTATTTTAGAATCACCTCAACTTAATGAAGAGTATGCTGAGGTTTTTAATAAAAATGCAGCAAATCTCAATGATTTAGGATTATTTTTTCCATTTGAATTTGAGCAGTTTGAAACTGCGAAAAATATGAAGCCAGTGATGTTAAGTATTTATTCAAAAGCAGATAATGAACTGCTTATTTAGAAAAAGCCGTCAAAGGCTTTTTCTTTTTTTTTATTTTGGTAAAATGATAATGGAAAATAAAGTGAAACTTCAATCGGGAGAGTTTTTTTATCTTCAATGATTGTTAGTCCATTTTTACTGACTCTGAAAACGCACCAATTTAGAGTCAATACAAATACGGGTTAGCTTAGGCTAATCACCGCTTCCGTTCGGCAGTTTAGCTGATCTCTTCAAACAGGCGCATACGGCAAGCTGTACACGCTTACGCTAAACCTTGAAGGGGAGGCCTTACTGCCCGTAAAGCGGGATAAATATATTTTCGCAAAAATTGTCGTTTTATTTTAAGCTATATTTAAAGGAGTTACCCCGTACAACTAAGAAAGAATATTAAAGTACATAAAAATTGGAGGGAACTATTAGAATGGATTGGAAAACAGCAGCAAAGAGCTGGATGGAATTTAAAGGATTGGATGAAGAATTAAAGCACCAGCTGCAATCCTTAACACAAGATGAAAAAATACTTGAGGAAGCCTTTTACAAGAATTTAGAGTTTGGTACCGGAGGCATGCGTGGTGAAATCGGTGCTGGAACTAACAGAATGAACATTTATACTATCCGCAAGGCTTCGGCCGGACTTGCAGCATACATAGAACAATTTGGTGAAGAAGCGAAAAAGCGCGGCGTTGTTATAGCCTTTGATTCACGCCGTAAATCTCCGGAATTTGCAGTAGAAGCTGCGAAAACCCTAGCAACAAGAGGGATTCAAACTTATGTATTTGATGAGCTAAGACCAACGCCTGAACTTTCATTTGCCTTAAGACATTTACATGCTTTTTCAGGTATTGTTGTTACAGCAAGCCACAATCCGCCTGAATATAACGGATATAAAGTATATGGCTCTGACGGAGGACAATTGCCTCCTAAAGAAGCTGATGAATTAATTGTTAAGGTGAATGAAATTGAAAATGAATTATTGATTGAAGTGGAGAGCGAGGAAACCTTACGTTCTTCAGGATTGATTAAAACCATCGGATCAGAAATTGATCAGGTATATATTGAAAAGTTAAAAACGATTTCCGAAAACCCGGGCCTGGCAAAGGAAACGGATATTAAGATTGTTTTTACACCATTGCATGGAACAGCTAATAAGCCTGTACGGGCAGCGCTTTCTGCTTTGGGCTATCAAAATGTGACAGTGGTAAAAGAACAGGAGCTTCCTGATTCGAATTTTTCAACGGTAAAAAGTCCAAATCCAGAAGAACACGCTGCCTTTGAGCTGGCAATCCGGGACGGGAAAAAAGTGGGAGCTGACATCTTAATTGCTACGGATCCGGATGCAGACCGCTTGGGAATAGCTGTAAAAAACCATGAGGGAGAATATGTTGTCTTAACAGGCAACCAGACCGGTGCATTATTGCTTGATTACCTTCTAACCCAAAAGACAGAAAAAGGAACTTTGCCTCAAAATGGTGTAGTATTAAAAACGATTGTGACATCTGAACTGGGAAGAATGATTGCTTCTGCCTATCAATTAGAAACCATTGATGTTCTGACAGGCTTTAAGTTTATTGCTGAAAAAATTAAACAATATGAAGCAAGCGGCGATCATACATTCTTGTTTGGTTATGAGGAGTCATATGGATATCTAATCGGGGATTTTGCTCGTGATAAGGATGCTGTTCAGGCTTCTCTGATGGCAGCAGAAGTTTGTGCTTACTATAAAAAGCAAGGTATGTCCTTATATGAAGGATTAATGAATGTATTTGAGAAATACGGTTATTATCAAGAAGGGCTTCGTTCCTTAACACTGAAAGGTAAAGAAGGAGCAGAAAAAATTCAGCGTATATTAACTTCTTTCCGCAGTGAGCAGCTAAATGGATTAGGCCAAATTAAAACAGTGGTAACAGAAGATTATTTAACCGGAAAACGCGTTACGGAAAATGGAGAAGAAACAATTGCTTTACCTAAATCCAATGTTCTTAAGTATATTTTCGATGATGGAACCTGGGTTTGCCTGCGGCCATCCGGTACGGAGCCAAAGGTTAAATTCTACTTTGGGGTTAAAAGCGACAGCCTTGAAAAGAGTAAAGTAAAACTCGAGACAATCGAAAGAGAATTTATGGAACTTGTTGATCAAAAAATCAAATTAGTTTAGAACACTTTGAAAGCACGGCTCAGGTTAAAGAGCCGTGCTTTTTTGGTGGAATTCTCTGGTCCGGTTAAGTAAAAAAATGTATCCACTAATGTTTTCAGGAAAGACTATACATCGGTATCTCATTTATATCCTCTTCAAGCGTCTCATTCGCATGGTCGATGTAACGAAGGAGATTATATAGGTTTTGTTCAATCACGGTATAATCACGTTCAAAATTATAGGCATGCAGGAAATGCTCTATTTTCTTTGAAAGAAAGTGGTCAGTTGTACGTACCATCAAAATTAGCAAATTATCCCATTCTGATCTGTGCGTATAAAATAACGCTCGATCGTAATCCATTTTATTCATTGTTCTCTCCTCCTCATTAGGAGTTGAGATTATTGTATGATATTTTTAAAATAACACTCGCAGAAAATGTTGGACAGCTAATAATAATGCGGTTTTCAACTATTACCTGTATATTTTTTTGAAATAAGGGAGGGTGTATGAAGAAACTTATTGGGTTAGTACTAATTATTTATTTGTTGTCTGAACATTCAGCATCAGCAAAAATAGTGGAAACAAATCAAACTTATACATATGAACAATTGAACCAAGATATTAGCGAAATAAAAGATAAATTTGAAGATGTGGTGGAAGTAAAATCTATCGGTCAATCGGAATTCGGCAGAGAAATCTGGGCTGCAAGGCTTGGCAAAGGAAAAAAAACGATTGTTTTAATTGGCTCCCATCATGGCCGTGAATGGATGACAACCATGCTTCTCATGAAAATGTTGGAGACCTATGCGGATGCGTATGACAATCAAGGAAAAGTTGGTCCTGAGCTAACGCAAATCCTGGATCAAGTATCTATCTGGTTTGTACCAATGTTAAATCCAGACGGTGTTACAATCCAACAAAATCAGTTAAATTCTTTTCCACTGCAACACCAAAAACGATTGGTTAAAATGAACGGAGGCAGAATGAATTTTGAAGGATGGAAGGCAAATGGAAAAGGCGTCGATCTGAATCGTCAATATCCGGCTGATTGGGATAAACTGATTACCAACACTAGGGAACCATATTATAAATTCTTTAAAGGAAAAAAGCCGCTGGAAGCAGCGGAAGTTAAAGCATTAACGAAGTTTATTGCTGAAATTAATCCAGCCATTGCAGCAGCCTACCATTCAGCCGGAAGGGAAATCTTTTGGAGTTACAAAAATGGCTTCTTTTACCTTCGCGATTACTTAATTGCCCGAAAAATATCTCATTTAACAGGCTATAGATTGGCTAATCCGGATAAGGAAGCGACAGGAGGAGGATTTACAGACTGGTTTATCACCAAATATCGACGTCCGGCACTGACCATAGAAATCAGCTATTTAGTAGGAGAAACCAATCCGCCAATATCTGTTTTTAAAAGTGAGTGGAAAAGAAATCAATATGTTGGTTTGAAGCTTGCCCAAGCTGCGCAGAGGATATTTTTAACAGAATAGTTATTCTGTCCTCTGGAAATATTTTAAATGATTGTAGGAGGTGGGATGGATGATTTTAACAAATCCAATAAGTTCATCAGAAGTAGGCACACTTTGGATGACTTATCAAGAAAAAACTCTTATTTTAAGGATTTTGGAATATTTTATCAAACATGCAGATGATGAGCAGGCAAGAAATATATTAGGGTGTTTATGGCAAGAGCTGAATTATTATGTATTGGAAATGGAAAAAATTTTTGAACAACAAGGAATGGTATGTCCTGTCGGATTTAAAAAAGAAGATGTAAATTTGGAAGCACCTAAGCTTTTTGACAATGGCTTTGACATTATGTTTGTCCGTATGTTAAAAGAAGTTAGTATGGGCTTGTATGCGATTAATATGAATATGGCCTATAACGACGACGTCATGAAGATTTACGAAGGGCTGACTGTGATTACTCAGAAGATATACAAGCTATCAACACTTTATCTTCTTGAAAGAGGAATCCTTACACTACCTCCTAAGGTTACCATGCCAAAGACAACTGAGATTATTAAAGATAAGAACTATATGAAAGGATTTACACCTTTTGGTGAGAAAAGAGCTTTAAATGACATTGAGTTAGGCTTCCTTCATCATGGTATTGAAGCAAATAATATCGGAATGCAGCTGATTACCGGGTTTGCTCAATGTGCACAGAACAAAGAAGTAAGGCAATACTTTGAAAAAGGGAAGGAAATTGCCAAAAAGCATATAAAAGTATTTCAGAATTTACTTTTAGAAAATAATATTCAGTTTTCGGCTACGTCAGGAAGCACAGTAACAACTTCCACGATGGCCCCATTTTCTGATAAGTTAATGATGTTTTGCATCGACTTTCTTAATGGATTTAGTATTGTCGGAAATAGCTTTGGGACTTTTTTTACATTAAGAAATGATTTATCCTTAAAAACAGCGTTATTGGCAAAAGATGTCTATTTTTATGGTCAAGAAGGATTAGAAATTATGTTTAAAAACGGATGGTATGAAGAACCCCCCCAGACGGAGGACCGAAACAAATTAATAAACCGATAAGAATAAATATAGTCAATGGACAGATAATAATCCTAGTGTTAGATTTTTTAACACTAAATTTCAATGTGGGGGGATTATTTTTGCATATACTTATTAGCTTAATTTCAGCTCTTATTACGTTGGCTATTAAAGCTGGATTCTTAATGGATAAGGTGGAGTACAAATTAAGAACTCTATTAAGGACACCGTCTTTAACTTGAGCAATGAGTAGTTACTAAAAAATCTTCAATTCACATTGAGTTAAAAGGTGAGGGCATAAATTGTACTCACCTTTTATTATGGCGGGATTAAAAAATAACCTTATTTTTCATCATTCATGCTTTTCCTTCATACATTGTGGTAAGAGGTAAAGGGGGGAATCGGTTGATGAATGAGGAAGATCGTAAAGCTCTCGAATATTCGATTAGTGAAATAACCGAAATCGCCAATGGTTTTGGTTTAGATTTTTATCCGATGCGTTATGAAATTTGTCCTGCTGAAATTATTTATACCTTTGGTGCTTACGGTATGCCAACCCGGTTTTCGCATTGGAGCTTTGGTAAGCAATTCCACAAAATGAAACTTCATTATGACCTTGGGCTGAGTAAAATATATGAGCTTGTAATCAACTCCAATCCATGTTATGCGTTTTTATTGGATTCCAATGCATTAATCCAAAACAAACTTATTGTTGCCCACGTTTTGGCTCACTGTGATTTCTTTAAAAATAATGTCCGCTTTCAAAATACAAAGCGGGATATGGTGGAAAGTATGGCTGCAACGGCGGACCGGATCCATCAATATGAAATTCAATACGGAAAGAAAGAAGTAGAGTCCTTCCTTGATGCCGTACTAGCAATTGATGAACATATTGACCCATCCTTGATGAGACCGAAGCTTGCTTGGTCCATGGAGGACGATGAGGAAGAGGAAGTGGAACGTCGTTCGCCGACACCATATGATGAATTGTGGAATTTGGATGAGAAGGAAAAAGAGGTTCCGAAACAACCTCGGAAAAAGAAACTTCCGCCAAGACCAGAGAAGGATTTATTATTGTTTATCGAGTCATATAGCAGGGAATTAGAGGATTGGCAGCGTGATATACTCACCATGATGCGTGAGGAAATGCTTTATTTTTGGCCGCAGCTTGAAACGAAAATCATGAACGAGGGATGGGCATCCTATTGGCATCAACGAATTCTTCGCGAATTGAATTTGACCAGTGGAGAAGCAATTGAGTTTGCCAAACTTAATGCAGGGGTTGTGCAGCCTTCAAAAACTGGGATTAACCCATATTATTTAGGATTAAAGATTTTTGAAGATATTGAAGAACGCTATAATAATCCATCGGAAGAAATGAAACGAAGGGGCGTTGAGCCAAACTCTGGCAGAGAAAAAATATTTGAAGTGCGTGAAATTGAATCTGATATTTCATTCCTTAGAAACTATTTAACTAAAGATCTTGTCTTTAGGGAAGATATGTATCTTTTCCAAAAACAGGGAAGGGATTATAAAATCGTTGATAAAGAATGGGAAAAGGTACGTGACCAATTAGTGAATATGCGGGTAAACGGAGGGTTCCCATATATTACTGTCAATGACGGCGATTATATGAAAACCGGTGAACTTTATTTAAAACATTGGTATGAGGGGATAGAATTAGATGTCAAATACCTTGAAAAGGTATTGCCATATATCCACCAGCTTTGGGGCAGACCTGTTCATATGGAAACTGAGATAGAGGACAGAACCATGCTGTTTACCTATGATGGGAAGGGTGTCCATCGAAAATATCTATAAGCTTAAAGAGGGTGTCCCAAAGTATGGGACACCCTCACTTTTCTAACTGAATATGGCACAAAAGGGTTAGGCGAAAATATTTTAACAGTTAAAAATGTATTTTTGAACTTATTCTCAATCCATACTTCTTATATCTTAAACTTTTTTTGAAATTGTTTTACAATTGCTCCCGTAATAGTATCCGACATTTCTAAAGCTTCTGCTTCAATTTTGTCAAATACTGTAATACTTGCTTTAAAGTCTTGTTGTAGAATCAATACTGCTTCTGATTTAGTAAGTGCCAGATGTTCGAAAAACATTTCTTGGAATTCCTTTCTTGATATAAAAGGATTTATTCTACTTAAAAATTCGGCAATTTCTTCTCCATTGGCGTACCATCTTCTCTCTGCATCTGCAGCAGCTCTTTGATTACTTGCTTTTGCAGCTTTAACCAGTTCCGCTGCAATTACCAGGTGCGCTCTTATTAAGCTGGTGAATTTTGCTGCTATTTTATTTCCATAGAAAGGCATTAATAAATTTCCCATATCCGGAGCGTTCCGAAGAAGACGTGCGGTAACCGCATCTACATCAGGTAAATTAAATGCTATGCTGTTGATTGTCATTCTTGTCCAGTAAACGTGTTGTTCCCAAACTAAACGCATGGCACTTTTTAGTCGATCTTCCTGTTCACTAATACACGAAATGTTGAACCAAGGATTCATGATTTTCACCCCTTATTGTAATAGTATATTCCGATTCAAAAAAGCGGCTTGTACTCTAGCTAAGGGCTAATCGTTTTTTTGTGCTGGTAGATTTTTTTTATGTAACAGCAATGAAAAATGCTAAAAATTATGTGAAGAATTTAAAGAACTGTCTCAGTTAATAACATAAAAGGGAACGGAAGGAACCGTTCCCTTTTTATCACAAAGCCAAAATGAAGCCATATAGGTATATCAATTTTAATTTTCCGTATAAACTGCAATTAATACTTCAGCAGTTTCATCTCCAATATTTTTTACAAAATGAGGAACACTGGCACACCAGCTAAAAGTGTCTCCTTCTTCAAGAATATAGGAATCTTCCCCTTGTTCTGCAAGAATCTTTCCCTTTAAGACTAAATGACATTCTTCCCCTTCATGTGCTTTTTGTTCTCCTGTTGAATATCCAGGGGGGAATTCCACAAGTCTTAAGCTCAGCCCCCCTCTAGATGCTAAATGCTCAACCTTTAATTCAGGGTTTTTAGAGAACGTAAATTCTCTTTCATTTTTTCGAATAACTGTCATTTGCTCATCCTTTTCTAAAAGCAGATAGGGGAGAGGGACCTTTAAAAAATTCGCTATGGTCTGCAAGGTATTGATCGATGGTGAAGTATTATTATTTTCAACATTGCTGATAAATCCTTTAGATAGTCCAGTACCTTCACACATTTGGGCTATCGTTATTTTTTTTCTATTTCTAATCGTACGTATTTTTGACCCTATATCCATTTTTGTCACCTCGAAGGTTTCATATTTGTAAACTTATTTTCATATTAACAAAAAAATGATTGACATGCCATTTTTATCTTGGTATTCTATAGGAGAACAAAGATTCATATTTAGAAACAACAAAAAATTTAAAACGAGGTTTTTTAATATGAAACAATGTTTATATAAATAAATTTGGCTTTTCATGTTTAAAATATACTCGATGTTTAAAAGGAGGTTTCAATGATGGAAGCCCCAATGATATATGAATTGCGGTCACCTAAACATATAGTCCCAGGAAAAAAATATCCCGCACTGTTTGTTATGCATGGGATGGGAACGAATGAATACGATATGCTTTCTCTGGTGGATGGTCTAGAAGATATCTTTTATATCTTTAGTATTAGAGGGCATCTGAATCAAGGTCAGGGATATGCATTTTTCACTATTCAAGGTTATGGGAAACCCCATCGAAAAGTATTTGATGAAGGTATTAATAAACTAACTCATTTTATAGAGTTTGCTTCTCAAAATTATTCCTTGGATCCAAGCAGATTGTATTTGATGGGATTTAGTCAAGGAGCAATTGTTTCTATGACACTTGGATTAACACTGCCTGCTATTAAAGGCGTTGTTGCTTTAAGTGGTTATATTCCTGTATTTGTAAAAGAGGAATATAAGATAAATCCCAATAAAAATTTGGCTGTATTTATTTCACATGGAGAGTATGATCAAGCATTGCCATATGAATGGGGAAGAGAAAATAATGAATATTTTACTGGGTTAGGTTTACCGGTAACGTTTAAATCCTACCCTGAAGGACATACAGTATCTGAAAAAAATGTTCTTGATTTTAGAGAATGGCTTTTAAATGATGTTCAAAGATAAAACAATTTGTAAAGGAGGAATCTAAAATGATGCCATCATTATTTATTGCACATGGTGCACCATTGCTTGCCATTGAAGATAATGAGTATACACAATTTTTAAGCCAATTAGGTCAAACAATGCCTCGTCCAAAAGCTATTGTGTTATTCTCGGCACACTGGGAGTCCAATGTTCAAAAAGTCAGCAAGGTGGATCAATACAGTACGATTTATGATTTTGGAGGGTTTGACGAAGCTTTATACAGAATACAATATCCTGCAAAAGGTGACGAACAAATTTCCAAAGAAATAGAAGAATTATTTACAAAAAACGATGTATCGTTTGAAATAGAAACTCAGCGTGGATTGGATCATGGAGCATGGATTGTCCTCCGCTTACTTTATCCCAATGCTGATATTCCTGTCATTTCTATGTCCGTCAACTCAAGAATTATGCCGGAAGAACAATACAAAATTGGAAAAGCATTATCTGAATTAAGGGCCAAAGACGTATTAGTTATTGGCAGCGGCGGTACAGTGCATAATCTTCGGGCAGTCAAGTGGGTTAACAATGGAGAGGCTGATCAATGGGCGCTTGAGTTCGATGACTGGTTAGCATATCATTTGCAAACATGGGATTTACCATCATTATTTTCCTATCGTTCAATAGCACCATATGCGGAATACGCTGTACCTCCATATGGGTCTGAACATTTTATTCCTATTTTTTATGCCATGGGTGCAGCAGATGATAATCGAAAAGCCGCATTGCTTCATCGCAGTTTCCGCTATGGGAATTTAAGCCATAGTGTTTGGCAGTTTGGTTAATAAATTGATAACAAAAATAAATTTGCCCATTTATCTTGAATTAGAAATATAGGAATTTGAGATGAAAAATAAATAAAGTTAAAGGGAGAGAAAAATGAATTTTAAAAATGAAATTGGCGCAGTTATTTTACGGGTTATTCTAGGCATAACATTTTTCATTCATGGGTTGGCAAAGTTTCAAGGCGGAATTGGAAATACAGCTGGATGGTTTGACAGTATCGGTATACCAGGGTTTATGGCATATGTCGTTGCAGGGATAGAATTAGTTGGCGGAATCGCCTTAGTAATTGGACTTGGAACTAGGATTGTATCCTCTTTGTTTGTCCTGCTAATGATTGGAGCAATCATCAAGGTAAAACTAGCTGTTGGTTTCTTAGGGAATGGACAAATGGCCGGATATGAATTAGATTTGGCATTCCTAACAATGGCTTTATTTTTAGCTATAAATGGCAGCAAACAGTTAGCAGTCGATAAATTTTTTGATAAAAGTGAATCTGCACAGATTTAATATAATAGTATTTTCAATTCTAGTATAGGTGGTAATCATCATGGGATTCTTTAGCAATATATTTGGTCATTCATCACAAAAGGAGAGAGAAACAATGGCAAATGAAAAATTGAACATTGGTATTATTTTAGGAAGCACTCGTCAAGGACGTGTAAGTCCACAGGTAGGGGAATGGGTAAAGGGTATAGCAGATAAACGCGGCGATGCAAATTATGAAATAGTTGACATTGCTGATTTTAATTTACCGTTCGTTGGAACAGGAACCGGGCAGGAGCCAGGCATTCAAAAATGGAATGAAAAACTTGCCAGTTTAGATGGGTTCGTTTTCATAGTCCAAGAATATAACCATAGTATCACGGGTGCTTTAAAAAATGCACTTGATTCAGCACGTGAAACTTGGAACAATAAGGCGGCTGGTTTTGTAAGCTATGGATCAACAGGCGGAGCTCGAGCAGTTGAACATTTACGTGGAATCTGCGGAGAATTATTAATTGCAGACGTACGTATTCATCCAACCTTATCATTATTTACAGACTTTGAAAATATGACTACTTTCAAACCAGCGGAATTACATCTTGATAATGTGAATGGAATGCTTGATCAAGTGATTGCATGGAGCGGGGCATTAAAAACTTTACGATAAACCATAATTAATAACGCTATTCTTTCTGTCATCAATTTCAGAAAAAATAGCGTTTTTTTTTTTGAGAAAAATCACATTAGTAGTAATCCGTTTGAAAACGTTGCAGAAAAATATGGCTATCCCGGGAAGATTAGGATGTTTTTACCTTGGAAAGACTAAGGAACGCAAAACCTAGCTCCAGTTAAATCAATATGCATAAATAAAAAACAATACCGTATAAACAATATGGGGTTATTTGCCTCATAAATAATAACAGGATAATTAACGGATACTATATTAAAAATAAGAGAGGGAAATTATTTATTCAAAACAATCTAAGGAAATTTATTATCCAGTAGTTCTTCAAGAAAAAATGAATATGGAGGGATCCATACATGGACAGTAATAATTGTGATTTTTCACCGATGAAAAAGCATATAGAGGATGGGATTCATGCAGTGATTGATCAGCTCCAATCTAATTTAAACGTACTTGGAAATGAAAATTTTTGTGTATTAGGAAGTCTTGAGGATGTTAAAGAACATCTAATTGAGATTGAATTAATGGCCGCTTCTTTCTATTTAAATTGTTATTTATCATCTTTTACAGATACATATAAGGATTTATCCACTTCAGCACAACAGCTTTCGCAGCATAGACATGGTGCCCTAATTGTAGTTGAACGTCTTGATTCAGTTGAGCCGATTATTCAAAAAGGAACCCAAATAGGAGCTTTAGTAACACCAAAATTATTGGAATCTATCTTTTATCCGGGGAATCCTCTACACGATGGAGCAGTTTTAGTCCGGGGAAACGAATTGGTTTCTGCCGCAAATGTCTTACCGCTAACATCAAAAAATATAGGGGGTAAAAAACTCGGAACGCGTCACAGAGCTGCGCTTGGAATATCAGAACGCTGCGACGCACTTGCAATAGTCGTTTCTGAAGAAACGGGGAAAATTTCATTTGCTTTAAATGGTAAACTATATCCGATTAACAATACTAAACCCATTAATTTTGGAGGTCCCCAATGACTAAGAAATTTTCGTTATCCTTAATTTTAGTTTTAGGCATTTTAATTGCTCCCACTTTTACTAACGCTCAGGTAATCCATGAAGTGAGAGCTGGCGATAGCTTAACGAACATTTCAAAAAAATACAAAATAGACAAAGATAATCTTGCTAAGTTGAATGGTTTAGCAAAAAATACAGGGCTCGTCCTTGGTCAAGCTATGTTGATACCTGGTTCGACCTATATTGTTCAGTCTGGGGACAGTATATGGGATATTGCCAACCGGCACGTTATTTCTGAGGAAAGTTTAATGCAATTTAATCATTTAAAAAGCAGAGTAATAAAACCCGGCCAGAAATTGAGTATACCTAGTCCTCCCAAAATGAATGTTTGGACAGGAACCTACTTTGTACCAAAAGATAAGAATTCTAATGCTTGGATGCTAAATAATTATAAAAGTACTCTTTCTAGTATTTTTGTATTTGAGTATCAGTCCGATCAGCAAGGAAATATCATTGAAACACCAGAAAACCAGGCCCATAAGATTGCTTGGAAAAAAAAACTCACACCATATGCAACCGTAACAAATTTGAGTAATAAGGGGTTTGATCCTGGGCTTACTCATCAATTAATTAGCACACCTTGGCTGCGCCAGAAATTCATTAATAATATTTATGGTCTTTTAGATAGTCATGATTATAAAGGAGTAGTCATTGACTTTGAACAAGTAAAGACAAAAGATCGTGCAAATCTTAATCAATTTATTAAGGAATTAGCAGCAAAGATTCATCCGCAAGGGATGGAAGTTTTGATGGCCGTACCGCCAAAAGAAGGAGATCAAACACCGTCCTATTCCGTTGCCTATGATTACGGAACACTTGGAAAATACCTTGATAAAATGTTTCTGATGACGTATGATTGGCACTGGCCGGGAGGCCCCTCAGGTCCAATTGCCCCGATTGACAAAGTAAAAGCAACACTTGACTATGCAGTTTCTGTTGTGGATAAATCAAAATTAATGTTAGGAATACCCCAATATGCATATGATTGGGTGAATGGAAGTAGTAAGCGTTCAGGTACTGCTTATTCCACACAGCATGCCATTGATTTATATACTGGATATCAGAGTCCAATTCACTACGATGAAAAAGCTGCTGAACCTTGGTTCCGATATATTGATAATAAAGGAAATTCACACGAAGTGTGGTTTGAAGACCCACGAAGCTTGCTTGTAAAGCTACGTGTTGTTAAAGAATATGGATTAGCTGGAATGGGCTGCTGGCATTTAGGTCTAACCATGCCTCAGACAGAAAAAATGTTACTTGAAGAGTTCAATGTACAATAAGAATTCTTAGTAACGTCTTACCAGTTAGAAATTAGATTTTAATTGTAGCGGGGCATTAAAAGTTTATGATAAACAATTAATAAGAAATATAAAAAGAGGCTGAACCAAAAGGATGTTAAAAACGACTTTTAGGGTTTAGCACTTTTTTTTGGTTGTTTTATTGGTAAATACCGGATTTCATAAGAGATATCCATGGTCTGTGCATATAAAACTTCGTTTAATTGATTCATATCCATTTTCCGCTTTCGTTTTCTTTCATAACTATAAGGTAAGTTGCTTGTTATTTGCACAGATCCATTCGTCAAACTACTCATGTCATGTTCTCCAATCTACCCATTTGATTTTTCCAAACTTTTACTTGTTTCAGCTTGAATTTGTCTTTCATCGAGTGTATGAAAGACAGTTAAGAGGGGAGACAGCTTGAATTTGTCTTTCATCGGGTGTATGAAAGACAGTTTAGGAGGGGGGACAGCTTGATTTGTCTTTCATCGAGTGTATGAAAGACAGTTAAGAGGGGAGACAGCTTGAATTTGTCTTTCATCGAGTGTATGAAAGACAGTTAAGAGGGGAGGCAGCTTGAATTTGTCTTTCATCGAGTGTATGAAAGACAGTTAAGAGGGGAGACAGCTTGGTTTTGTCTTTCATCGGGTGTATGAAAGACAGTTAAGAGGGGAGACAGCTTGAATTTGTCTTTCATCGAGTGTATGAAAGACAGTTAAGAGGGGTGACAGCTAGGTTTTGTCTTTCATCGAATATATGAAAGACAGCTTCGAGGTTGTCAGTAAGATTTTGGCTTTAAGAGGTTACTTAAGGACAATTTTACCAGAAAGGATTTTAAGAACTCATATTAAGGACAGAATCACCAAATGAAGCCAGAAAGGATTTTAAGAACTCATATTAAGGACAGAATCACCAAATGAAGCCAGAAAGGTCTTTAAGAGCTCATATCAAAGACAGAATCACCAGATTTAAAGCCAGCATTGTCTTTAAGAGTCTGCAAACATTAAGTGTAAGGTGATAGTTAAATAAGATTTCCATACATTATCCACTGGTTTTGGCAAAATAAGGGCTTTTGAAACTGCTTCCTTTCATAAAAGAAATAGGTATATTAAATTGGTTCAACATGGACGTGAACATCATAAACCCCATATTCCATCATTAATATATTTTCTACTGACGTAGAAATATCATGTGCACTTCGTATATCAAGAGTAGAATTAACAATAATGACCACATCAACAACATAGTGATTGCCGTAAGATCTTGCTCTTAGTTCTTTAACACCTTTTACTCCTTTAGTTAAGTTATGGGAGGACTCGCGAAAAATTCCCCATGCTGTGTTGCAAATAATCAATCCAACAATCAATGCCGTTACAGGATCAAGCCAAGGAAGATTGAATTGGGATCCAATTATTCCAATCGCTGTTCCAATGCTTACTAAAGCATCCGAAAGATTATCTTTTGCAGCTGCTGTAACTGCTTGGCTATTAATTTTTTTTCCTAGATTTTTGTTATAGAGGTAAACCAAATAAATGACTCCAGCGCTAAAAAAACCAGTCCATGCTGAGATGATATCCGGTGATTCCGTATTACGATTGAAAAAAGAGGATACTGCATCAAATAACACTTGCATTCCAACAGCCGCCATGATAACAGAAGCAATCATGGCGGCAACTGTTTCTGCTTTCCGATGACCATATGGATGGTCTTTATCCGGTGGTTTCTGAGATAATCTAAGCCCAATAAGTACGGCAAAAGATGCAATGATATCTGTAGTGTTGTTTAATCCATCAGCCTTTAAAGCTTCAGAATTGGAAAAAAACCCAATAGCAAGTTTTAATACTGATAAGAAAATGTAAGCTGCTATACTAACGATAGCACCTTTTTCTCCCATTTTTAAATCTATATATCTATTATCTACCATGTTTTCAAACCTCACTTTACCCCTAAAAATCATAACAGTTTACTGACTAGTGGGTCTACAGCAACCTTTTTTCACTGTACTATACTTCTAAAATGAGTGAAAAAAAGTTTCACTTGGTAAAGTTGTAATGTGGCTGTCTGCCCCTTAAAATACAAAAAATGATGTTTTTGTCCAAAACATATTTAAATTAATAGTTCAATATTATTAGTAATAAAGCACTGATAAGGAGGTCAACCATGCAAAACCACCCTCAACTGCCTGGTCATGTCAGTATTGATCAGTTTAATCAAATGTTAGCTTCTCCCGAATCCTTTGCTGCTAAACCAGAATCGCTGACGGAACAATGTTTGTGGAGCGTTCCTTAACGGAAAATAGGTTTTGGCTTAGAATTATGAAAGAGCATGCCTTATTTTTAGGCGAGGGCTTTAACCGGAAAGATACTCATTTGATTCAACAGACTGACAGGTTTCATTATTACTTTGAACAGCAAGAAAAAAAAGCTTATCAAGTTCCAAACAACGTTTCTTTGGTTAAAAAATTAAACGAAGAAAGCATCGAATTGGTTCATGGATTCCGAAATTTATTTTAAGAGAAACCTACTAATATTAATTATTAATTGTAAGATAAGCGGTTTTAATTTTCCATTGCTTGTGGACCATATAGCGAGGGAAGCAGAATACTTCATGAGGACTCTAACAAAATTCAATCAAGGAATATTAGAACCCATTCAGGATGCCATTATTAGTGAAAATGTATTTTGGTTAAGAATTACGATGGAGCATTCGCGCTTTATTGTGTCATTACTTGATGCATCAGAAAGGAATTTAATTAGTACAGCAAGGAAATTTGGAGATGATTTCGAAATTCTTTTAAACCAAGCTAGAGATGTGGAATCAATGTTATATCAAAAGCAGCCAACTTCCCCGATTATTGGAAGGATGAATAAAGAAAGTGAAAGTGCTGCCCAAGAAATTCGTGCTTTTAAGAAAACGGGACTGGACTTAATTAAATCATGCCAAATTCGGAATGTCATTAATCCTTTACTTGCAGATCATGTATTAAGGGAAGCGGATCACTTCCTATATATGATTCATGTATTGGAAGAAAGATTAAATGCAAAGCAAAAAGCAGAACAACATATGTAACCAATTTTAGGCCTTTATATGCAGGCCTTTTTTATTTGTTATTCTACAATATTCTTCAAAAATAAACCTTTCTCGTCCCAATAAATCAAAGTTCTATTCGTTTCTCCTCGTTCATAATTACTACTGTAGTCATATTTCTTACATGAAATGGAGGATGGCAGATGGGAATTAAGTTTATCAAAATTTCCGTGGTATACTTTGTCATTGGGGTTTGTTTAGGGATGTATATGTCCATGACAGAGGCATTTACCCTTAAGCCGGTTCATGTCCATATTAACTTGCTGGGATGGACCGCTATGACACTTGCCGGTCTCATTTATGTTGCTTTCCCTAGTGCCGCTGAAACAACGCTGGCAAAAGTTCATTTTTGGCTTCATAATATTGCATTGCCGATTATGATGATTGGTCTTGCCGCCTTAGTATCTGGTGTTACATCCGCAGGTCCTGCAGTAGCTGTCGGTGGAACTTTATTGGTTTTAGGTATTATTCTCTTTGCCATTAATATTCTTGCTAATGTGAGGAATTAGGGAATCAGAACTATTATCATCCTCTTTTATGTAAAAACGCTGCAGGAGTAAGTTCTGCAGCGTTTTTCACATTTAAGGCTCATAGCTTTTAAGATGATCTTTTCTAAGCTTTGTGATTTCCTCCCATGATTTCTTTTGCTCAAAGTCATATATGGCTTCTTCCCAGTCCCCATACATAGGGTTTGGGAAAACAATCAGCTTTTTGCCGAATTCCTCTTTCATTTTATCGACTGTTTTTACTCTGCCGGTATCTGTAAGACCGTCAAATCCACTAAAGTCTCCTAAGTTGTCTCCAAATAATAAAACAATATCATGGGTTTTTGCGACGTGATTCCTGCGGGTTTCCTTTCCCTTTTCATTTTTTTGCTGTAATAGTACATGATCTGGATTAGCTTGAGGAGCCCCGACATTTTTTAAATTTTTAATGGTCGCTTCCTTTTGTTTCTCCTGCCGGTTAGAAATATAGAAAATTTCAACGCCCTTAGAGTCAGCATAGCGTAAAAAATCAAGGGCTCCGGGTAATGCCCTGGCTTCAGCCCGATTAAACCATTTGCTCCAATCAAATCGATTGCCATTTCCATTGATGATAAAGGAAGCATGATAGGGGCTGTTATCGAGGACTGTTTCATCAATATCAAGGACAATTGCTGGCTTTAATGACCTGTTATATTGTTTTTTTCTGAGGATTTCATCCAATCTGAGTTTGCCGATATTATATCCTTGATAGTACAAGGCTTTGGCTTCGCCGGCATTTTGGAACCATAGGATTGACATCGTATTTTGTTCATAAGCCTCAGCTGGGGGATTTTTTACCGGCTGAGCATATGAAACATTAGATGTGTAGAACAAGGTAAAAACGGCTAAAATGAACCATAATAATTTTTTCATCCAATGGACCTCCTAATTGTGATAGCCCTAATAGTATGTGGAAAATGGGTAAAAAAATGAGACCCTTCTAGAAGAGCCTCATTAATCATTTTTAGCTAACTTGTTTATTAGAAATAACTTGTCCATGATCTCTTTTATGAAGGCCTTTACCATAATAAAAGGCAATTAAAAGAATCAGCCAAATCGGTCCTACAATTAACGCAATTCTTGTATCCGCACTAGATGCCATTAGAACAATGACCACGGCTAGGAAAGCTAATGAAAGATAATTCGTAAACGGGAATAATGGCATTTTATATTTTAATTTTTTCACTTCATCCTGTTTTAACGTCTTCCGGTAGCGAAGTTGTGACAGAAGGATGATTACCCATGTCCAAATAGCAGAAAAAGTTGCAATACTTGTTACCCATGCAAATACCTTTGCAGGAACAATGTAATTTAGAACAACACCAATTAATAAAGCCGCTGCAGAAGCAATAACTGCAACCCCTGGAACACCTTTTTTTGTTATTTTTCCAAATTTTTTCGGTGCTTCATTATGGTTAGCCAGGTCAAATAACATACGGGCCGTACTGAATATTCCACTGTTACATGAAGATAGGGCAGCTGTTAAGACGACAAAGTTAATAATACCGGCTGCACCTCTAATCCCAACTTTTTCAAAAGTAAGAACAAAAGGACTTCCACTTGTCCCTATTTCATTCCATGGATAGATGGACATGATGACGAACAGGGCACCTACGTAAAAGATTAAAATACGCCAAAATACCGTATCAATAGCCTTCGACAATGATTTTTCCGGATTCTTTACTTCTCCGGCAGTTACCCCAATCATTTCAATTCCTAAATAAGCATACATAACCATTTGCATGGAAAATAGGACACCTTTGAATCCATTCGGGAATAATCCACCGTGATTCCAAAGATTACTGATGCCAGTGGCAACCCCGCCATTTCCTAAACCGAAGAAAATCATTGCAGCACCAACAATAATCATGGCAATAATTGTCACAATTTTTATAAGAGCAAACCAAAACTCCAATTCCCCATAAGCCTTAACGGCAATGCCGTTTACTACTGTCATAATGACCAGAGCTGCTAATGCCCAAATCCATCTAGGTGCACCAGGGAACCAATATTCCATGTAGATTCCGATAGCCGTGATTTCCGCCATACATGTCACAATCCACAAGAACCAATAATTCCAGCCTGTAAGATATCCTGCGAGCGGTCCCAAAAAATCTCTTGCATACGTACTGAAGGATCCGGCAACAGGTTTCTGGATTCCCATTTCCCCAAGAGCTCTCAAGATAAAAAAGATAATCAATCCGCTAATTGCATAAGCAAACAAAATCCCCGGCCCCGCCATTTTAATGGCAGATGCAGACCCAAGGAATAATCCGACTCCAATACAAGCTCCTAAGGACATTAATGTAATATGTCTTTCTTCCAGTCCGCGTTTAAGTTCTGTGTTATTTTGATCCATAAATTCACTCTCCCTGACTATCGTAAAATGTTAATAAATCAACATTTTATCCTTTATTGAGATAGTATTAATATTTTAAAAAACATGACTTAATATCCTTCATTTCCCACCTTCCAATTTTTAATTATAATCTGACAACGCTTTCAATACACAAGGTAATTCATATAGATGTTTCTAGTAACATTTTAACATTATAATACAATATTTTTAAATATAAAATGTTTGGAAAATTTAATGAAAATTATCCGTTTTTTTTGTAAAATTAAACAAAGGGTGAATGTTAATAGTTCTCATTTGTATAGATGGAGGTAAAAAAATTGTATAAAGGTGTAAATGATCCTTTTAAAATAGAATTTGATAGTTTGGACGAATTAGCCGATAGAATCAGCCAGGTGTTGGAATGCCCTGTTACAATTGAGGATGCCAGTCATCGCCTATTGGCCTATAGTACACATGATGAACGAACAGATCCTGCTCGAATTTCTACAATCATTGGCCGCAGAGTACCTGAAAAGGTGATTAATCAATTATGGAAAGAGGGGACCATTCCTGCTTTGCTGTCCTCAAAAGAGCCGATTCGAGTCAAAGATATGAATGAAATCGGACTGGGACACCGGGTTGCCATTTCCATTTGGAAACAGGAAGAGGTATTAGGATTTATTTGGGCATTGGAGATTGATAAAACGTTAACGAAGGATGAATTTGTTCTTTTAAAGAAGGCCGCTGAGTCTGCAAAAAATAAATTATTACAGCTTCAAACAAGAAAAAATAAGAAAGAAGAGCGATTTCAGGAATTCTTTTGGAAACTTTTGACGGGGCATTTAAAAAATAATGAGGAAATTATCAATCATTTTCATTCCTTGAAAATTACACCGGCCGCTTCTTATGCTTTGCTTGTTTTTCAGTTTAAGGAAAATATTTCAGCTAAAGAGGAACAACACCTCACTTATTTATTAAAAACAAATCAGCGATTAAAAATTATGCTTTATACGGTTGACTGCAATCAATTTATTTTGCTTGCTTCTGCCGATAATATGAAGAATACAATTCAAGAACTTACCCAGTTTAGCGAATTTTTTATTCATAAAATGAAGGAACGATATGGGGTTAAAGACATTACACCTGTGTTTACCAATCATTATGAAGATTACTCCTATGTAACACATGCCTATGATGAAACACTGGAGGTATTGTTGATTAAAAATCAATTTCCTAATGAAACCAAGAATATTTTCACCTATCAAAATCTGGGGATTTACCAGTTCTTTGATGTACTTTTACAAAAACGAAAAGCCAATCATTATGAGAATTACACCTTGAAAGTACTTCGTGAATATGACCAAAAGCATAATAGCAATTTAGTTGAAACCCTTGATGTATTTCTTAGCAAAGACACCAATATTAATGATGCAGCAAAAGCATTAAATGTACATGCCAATACATTAAATTATCGTTTAAAAAGAATTGCAGAATTAGGAGAAGTTGATTTTAAAAATCCAAATCAAAAAATTACGCTATATATTGATTTAAGGCTGGAAAAATATCATAAAATATGAACCTTTTGTGAAAATCTACAAAGGTTTAAAAAATCTTTCTCCATTCTGAACAAAGAAATTCACCGGTAAACATTTTATACTTTAGCCATAGCAAAAAAACATTTTTGATTAATGGGGAGGAAATAAAAAATGATTATCGGTGTACCAAAAGAGATTAAAAACAATGAAAATCGTGTTGCATTAACGCCGGCAGGGGTTGTTTCTTTAGAAAAAGCAGGACATACTGTCTTAATTGAATCTGGGGCAGGAAATGGAAGCGGTTTCCCTGACGAGGAATATGCAAGCGTAGGTGCCGAAATTGTTGAAGGTGCAGAGAATGTCTGGGCAAGAGCAGATATGATTATGAAGGTTAAAGAACCTCTCTCCAGTGAATATAAATATTTCCGTGAAGGTTTAATATTATTTACTTATTTACACCTTGCAAATGAGCCAGAACTTACAAAAGCACTAGTTGAAAATGGTGTAATTGGTGTTGCATATGAAACAGTACAAGTTGGACGTACTTTACCATTGCTTGCACCTATGAGTGAAGTAGCAGGCCGTATGGCATCACAAATTGGTGCTCATTATCTGCAAAAAACTCAAGGCGGAAAAGGAATCCTTTTAGCAGGCGTACCAGGGGTTGAACGTGGTAAAGTAGCTATCGTTGGCGGCGGCAATGTAGGTACAAACGCAGCTAAAATGGCTATCGGACTAGGTGCTCAAGTAACGATTCTTGATATTAATGCAAACCGTCTTGCTCAATTAGATGATATTTTTGGAAACTCCATCCAAACATTAATGTCAAGTCCATATAATATCGCAAAAGCCGTACAAGAAGCAGATCTAGTAATTGGTGCTGTATTAATTCCTGGATCAAAAGCTCCAAAACTAATTACAGAAGAAATGGTGAAATCGATGAAACCAGGTTCAGTAATTGTTGACCCTGCTATCGACCAAGGTGGTTCTGTTGCGACAATCGAAGGGCCGACTACCCACGACAATCCAACTTTTGTAAAACACGATGTTGTCCACTATGCTGTAGCTAATATGCCTGGTGCTGTTGCTAGAACATCAACAATGGCTTTAACAAATGTAACTGTTCCATTTGCACTTCAAATTGCTAATAAAGGCGTATTCAAAGCCATTTCTGATAACCCTGCTTTGAGACTCGGCGTCAACGTAGCAGCTGGAGAAGTTACTTTTGAAGCAGTTGCAAAAGATCTTGGATATAAATATGTACCAGTTGAAGATGCACTTGGAAAAGAGCTTTCTGCAGTTAAATAAGTTTGAATATAGAAAGAAGAAGACGCTCATTCAAATTTGAGCGTCTTCACTTATTTAGTCAATTCAAGACAATATTATAGATTTGGTGAATCCTTTATTTATAAAGCTCCATAAAAGCAGATGCTACCTTGCAGGGCTGTATGTCGATTTTTCTCCACACATCTCCCGTTACATAAGGTTCAACCTTCAGCCAATTATCCAGCTCTTCTCTTGAGGAATAATCCACCACCATCATCGATCCTATCATCTTACCTTCATCACTAAGTATGGCTGCCCCATACAAATGATGACCTTCCTCAAATCTCTTTTCCACGGATTTTAAATGTTCTTCTCTTACCGTCAATCTTCTCTCAATCGCTTTTTCATCAGTGCCATCATATGCCGTAACTATGTATTGCATTGTCCATCACTCCTTTGATCATTGTGACATTTTACTCCTTCAGCAGGAAGGGCCTAGGCAATGGCTATCCTAATTCCCTTTGGCCGCATGTGATTATGTAATTACGCATTTTTCCTTTTACATTGTAAATCCATAATAACAGCACCCTTTATCGTTTATTATAGTGTTTTCTTTGTAACTATTAAAATGTAAGGCATGGAAATAGTTTGATTTGGATACAACAGAAGTTTTCTAAATGCTTAAGCCAATAAATTATTGAATATTTCTGTAGAAAAAAAGGGGGATCTGCTAATATAAGGAAGTGATTTCCATTTAAATAGATGGTTTGTAGTAAAATTTCTACTCCGATATAATCAAAATATTGATTCCAGTTCATGTATTGTCGGCAGTAATAGTTCTGAACTATTAAGAAAAGGTAAGATTCCCGAGTTCCAAAGAGCATGAATGTACCAGCAGGTAACGTTTGAAAAATTAGTGGTGCAAGCGTTTATTGGAGGAAAATCATGGCAGGCTTTAACACTATCGAAAACAGTACCAAGTGCAAAAGCAGCAAAAGAGATTTTGGACGATTTAATTGAAGCTAATAAAGATTACTTGCCTGAATTAAACTAATGAATAGAAAACTTGTGAAAAGGCAATAAAGCTTAGAGCATTTTTGCCTTTTCCTGCAAATATAATGGATGGGAGGAAAAATGCATGTTTAAAAAGTTTTTTGGAAAAAAAGAAACATCGGTTACCCTTGTTTCTCCGATTACCGGAAAAGTGGTCAAAATAGAAGATGTTCCAGATCAAGTGTTCAATCAGAAAATGATTGGAGATGGAATTGCGGTTGAGCCAGCAGAAGGAGTAGTAGTCGCTCCAATAGATGGAGAGATTGTACAAATATTTCCAACCAATCATGCCGTTGGAATTCGCAATAAGGATGGCCTGGAAATTTTAATTCATATCGGTATGGAAACCGTAGCAATGGAGGGAGAAGGGTTTCAAGGCCATGTCATACAAGGAGATACGGTAAAAGCTGGTGACAAGCTGGTGACCTTTGACTTGGATTTGGTCAAGGATAAAGCAGAAAGTATTATCTCACCGGTTGTAATCACTAACTTTGATATAGTGGAGTCTTTAACAAAAACGAAAGATACATCTGTAACACGTGGAGAATCAATATTGTTACAGGCGAAACTGAAATAGTAACGGCCGAATTAGCTGGATTATTGATAATAGAATAAATTATATAAGAAGCGAAAGGAGATTTATCCTCTTTCGCTTCTTATACTCACATGGATTAATTTCATGTCAGTTTTTTAAAATAATTAGCCCGATGACAAACATGGCAGTCCGGCCAAATTAGGACCCTATATCCTTTCCACACTTAAAAAATGGACTTATCATCGTGCGTTTCTTATGCTTAAAATAAAGCTTTGATACCAACAAGAATAAGGCCGATTAAAAAGCCGCAAACAGCACCATTTACACGAATCCACTGCAAATCTTTTCCTACATTTGTTTCAATCATATGTGTCAGTGTCTTTGTATCTAATTTGTCTAAGTTCTCTTTTACAAGTTTTCCAATTTTTGAATGATGCTGATTAATAAATTCTTCAATATGTTTCTTTAACCATGCCTCGAAAAGGTTTATTTTCTCATCATCAGCTTTAAACTTGTCGAGACTATTGGTCATAAACGGAAGGACATATTCTTCATAAAAAGAAGGGGTGGATGTGAAATTCAGTGCCTTTTGTTGAATCTCCGTTAACAACTCAATAATTTTCTCTTCTGGCTGCCAGCTTTCAATCAGTTGCGACCGAAAACGTTCCAATTCCTCATAAACCTTTTCATCGGTTTTAAGGCTTTCAAGCTTTTGATGGATATGACTCAACAATGTCTGGCGATTTTGATTATACGGGTCACGGAAGCTGTCAACACCTTTGATAATAAGGTTTTGAATGATATTCCCCAGTTTTTCTTCATTCACAAGACTGCTGAATGACCGCAGGGCCAGCTGCATAAACCCATCGGCCTTAATGTTTTCAATCATATCGACAGCCATTCCGCCAAGTCGATATTTGGTACTGTCTTTTTTAGCCCATTCATCCACTTCTTTCAGTATATAATCAAGCGTTTTTTCATCATAATTTCGAAGCGAAATTTGGTCAATCAGCTTAGGGAGATAGTTTCTAATTTCGACTTCGTACAGCCGTTCTTTTAGTTCTTTTTCAATTATGGGTGCTATTTTTTTAACATCGATAGTGTTTAAGAAATAGTGAATGATATGAATGCTATTTTTTTTAACAGCTTCTGTGTGAATTTCTTTCTCGACAATCGCCAATAATTTTTCAGTTATTTGAAAGGAATTGATTTTAGCACGGATACTTTCCTTTGTCAGCCAATCATTTTCCAGCATTGAAATAATTTTAGAGGTGATTTTCTCGCGATTTTTAGGCAATAGCGCTGTATGCGGAATTGGGACCCCAAGCGGATGCCTGAATAAGGCTGTTACAGCAAACCAATCCGCCAGTCCGCCGACTAAACCAGCTTCAAAGCCGCCCTGAAGAATTGTTTTCCAAAGGGATGGCTCTAAAGGTATGGTTATGATAAACCCGGCAGCCATTACAGCGAGAGAAAGGGTTGCTAAATGCCGTGAATTTTTCTTCGGTTTTTCCATTTCAAAACTCCTTATTTGTCGATAATACAATTAAATATTAAATGTTAGGTCAAGAATTAATATAACGAAAAAAGGTCTAATATACAAACAGAATGGCTGAAAAAAAGGGATGGGTGTAAAAAATATCTCTCTTCGCGGCTCTTTGAACAAAAAACAGGATGAAAAAATGCAAATGTAAAAAAATGTTCAAATTTATTACGATAAAAGTGTGAACTAAATCAATTCTCATTTTGGCAATATGAGATTTAATATAAGTAGTAAATAATATGGTGGGGATTATATGGATAAGGATTGGACAAAGGATTTAGAACATGATGAATATGAGAATGATATTGATCTAATTATTAAGGATGCTTTAACAGCAGTGGAAGAAACTGCCCCTGGCTGTTATGTGAATTTAGTTACTGCCCAGGCTTTTGGAAACCCTGAGGACTATTTACTGCCGTTGATAGAAACGCTTTTTCCGGAGAAGGTTAGGGGCAAATTTATTGACCAATGTGGATGCGGCGGGTATGTCTTGAGAGTTTGGAAACAATAATGATATTTTAAGGTATCTTGGTGGCTGATTGTTGTTTTAATCATAGAAACTAATAATTTATGCAGGAAAAAAGGAGTTTTGACCTATGGAGCGAGAGTTTAAAAGGCTTACTGAAAATGTTAATGATATAAAAAGCCTCATTGCTGCGTTTAATGAGACATTAGAAAATATCGAAAATAGATTGTCTAGACTAGAAAAAATGGATAGTATTGAACATCGAGTTACCGTGAATCAAATTGATCTGTCTGATATTAAAGAATCATTGGAGCGAATTGAAGAAACTCATAAAAGTGATATTCATCATATTAGCCGTCGTCTTGATTCCCATTTGGTCAAAATTGCCAAAGCAGAAGAAGACATATTAATGTTAAAAGACAAATAAAGAAGACCAAGCTTAAGCCTGGTCTTCTTTTAGTCTAGGGTTCAAAACTGTTTAAATAGTGCTTTGACGCCTAGATATAATAAAGCTAAGGCAAAGACAAGAATGGCCAGTGCTCCGACGACATGAAAGAATGATGACAAACTAGCTAAAAATGAAATGGCCGGCATTTTGACTAAGGCGAATCCTGCCAAAATACAAGCTAAAAACAACACAGCCACATGATTCATTTTCATCCCTCCTTTTTAGCATAATATGCGGACAAAGGGTGGGGAGGAATGGTCTTTTTGGCCTGTTTTTCGCCCATAAAAACAACCACACCAAGATTTTTTTGGTGTGGTTGTTCACATTAAGAGAGTACCTCTGATTTTGGCATGGTTATATGCTGCAGGGCAGATTCTTCGCCTTCATTTGCTATTTTTGTAACCTCAATATATTTTAAATGATGTTCTTCCATTTCAATGATTTTAAACTCATAAGAGTCATGTTGAATAATGTCGCCTTCTTTGGCTTCATAATTTTCGGTTAAAATCCAGCCGCCAATCGTATCCACATCTTCATCATCTATATCAATTCCTAATAAATCATTTACTTCAGTAACGAGTACTTTTGAGTCAATGATGTAGTGATGATCTTTTATCTTACGGACTTCAGGAATTTCATCCATATCGAATTCATCGCGAATCTCGCCGACGATTTCCTCAAGGATATCTTCAACGGTTACAAGTCCAGAAGTACCGCCATATTCATCCATCAAAACCGCCATATGAAGTCTGTCTTTTTGCATCTTTACAAGCAAGTCATGAATTGGAATTGTCTCAATCACCCTGATAATCGGGCGGGTATAATTTTCAAGTGTCAGTGAAGTTGATTTATCATTTCCGATTAAATCTGTCATGACTTCCTTTATATTAATAAGCCCGATAATATGGTCCTTATCCCCATCAATAATTGGGTAACGAGTAAATTTTTCATCGCGGATGACCTTAAGCAGTGTATCAAGCGTGTCATCTTTTGATAATGAAACAATTTCTGTTCTTGGGACCATAATTTCTTTGGCGATTCGATCATCAAAATCAAATATTTTATTTACATACTTAAACTCAGATTGGTTAATTTCGCCACTTTTATAGCTTTCAGACAGGATAATTCGAAGTTCTTCTTCCGTATGGGCAATTTCATTTTCCGAAACTGGTTTTAATCCAAACAAGCGGGACACAACCCTTGCTGAACCATTTAACACCCAAATAAAAGGGTACATGACCTTATAAAATAGAATCAGCGGTCTTGATAAATGAAGGGTAATCCATTCGGCTTTTTGAATAGCCAGTGTTTTCGGCGCGAGTTCCCCGACAACGACATGTAAAAAGGTAATCGCTGCAAAGGCAATTGAAACGGATAACACAGTCGCAGCATTGTCTGGAATACTTATCCCGCGAAACAACGGCCCAAGCAGGTGCTCGATGGTCGATTCTCCAATCCAGCCCAGCCCTAAAGCAGTAATGGTTATTCCCAGCTGACATGCCGACAAGTATTCATCCAGGTTAGAAATGACCTTTTTTGCGGAAACTGCCTTCGAATTTCCTTCCTCGATTAACTGATCAATTCTCGAACTTCTAATTTTGACAATCGCAAATTCCGAAGTTACAAAAAAAGCAGTTAACACAATTAAAATGGCTATTAAAACCAAGTTAAATATGTCCAAATAAGCCCTTAGTCCGTTTTTAACGATGACTAAGGTGTCACCTCCCGGTTTTTTAAAAAATTAAGTAGAAACCTTGACTAAAGATTTCTTTAATGCAGACCTTAGTAAACTTAAATTATTGTTTAACTGTTCTTTCTGCCCATCATCTAAATGATCCAAAATAGGAAATAAATCAAATAAATCACTATACAGCTGCTTCATTTGCTGTGTAACAGCACTTACATGTTTATCAACCTCTGAGGAGCAGATATTGCCTGCTTTCCTCATTTCTAGTTTTCTTTTAATCTCGTCTAATGGAAAATGCAGATTCTTGCATTCTTCGATAAATTTTAAATCATGTAATGATTCATCAGTGTAGATGCGGTAATTGGACTTTGAACGATCTGCCTTAAGCAGGCCAATAGACGTGTAGTAGTCAATGGTTCGTTTCGAAACCATTGCGCGTTCTGCTAGTTCTCCAATACGATAGACAGCCCCATCTTACCACCTCGATAAATGTAAATTAAAAATAATTATAAAAGAAATAAACCGTACAGTCAAACGTTCTGGTTAGTGTATGCATGATTATCTTTTATTTTATGGGCAAATTGTCATAAATATGAAACTATTTTTTAAAAAAACTCCTGCAAGTACGATGGAGGGGAAACAGATGTATTTTGTACATTCAAATATAGGGGATTCAATATAAAGAAAATGCCTCCTTATTCAGGAGACACTAATGTTTTTTTTACATCTATATATAGTATATGATGGCCTTCGATTTCTGTTATTTGAAAAACATATCCATCTCTTTCAATTGAATCGCCTTTCTGGACGTCAAACTTTTGCGTTAAAAACCAGCCTCCGATGGTATCTACATCATCTTCTTCCAGTGTCGTTCCTAACAGGTCATTTGTTTCACTAATTAAAACTTTCCCGTCAAGAATGAAGTGATCATCCCCAACTTTACGAATTAGCGGCAGTTCATCAACATCAAATTCATCACGAATTTCTCCGACAATTTCTTCTAGAATATCCTCAACAGTAACAATCCCTGCAGTCCCCCCATATTCGTCAGATAATATGGCCATATGGGAACGGTTCTTTTGGAGCTTGACTAATAATTCTTTTATGGGAATGGTTTCTATTACATGAATCACAGGGTTAATGTAATTACTTAAAGGCTGTTCTCCCATACATTTTTGTCGAATGCAATCCGTTAATACTTCCTTCATATTAACGATTCCTAAAATATTGTCCTTGTCCCCATCAATAACAGGGTAACGGGTATATTTTTCGTTTTTTACCGTTTCAATAATTTCATCTAATGTTGCATCTTTTGAAATGGTAACGACCTCTGTTCTTGGTACCATGATTTCCTTCGCCATACGGTCATCAAATTCAAAGATATTATTCATATAACTGTATTCAGATTGGTTAATTTCTCCGCTTTCATAGCTTTGAGAAAGAATTAATCTTAATTCTTCTTCAGACATCACAATATCGTTTTCTGAAGCTGGTTTAATTCCGAATAGCCCTGTAACCAAACGTGCGGAGTGATTAAGAATCCAAATGAATGGAAACATAACCCGGTAAAACCAAATAAGCGGTTTGGCAAATTGCAGAATAATTTGCTCTGCCTTTTGAATGGCAAAGGTTTTAGGGGCCAGTTCACCAATGACGACATTGAAAAAGGTAATGATGGCGAATGCTAAGATAAAAGAAATAACCTGCTTAACTGATAAAGGGATTGGAATCCAATGGAAAATTGGATTTAAAAGTTCGCGGACGGTGGATTCACCCCGCCACCCCAGAATAAGGGATGTCACTGTAATGCCAACCTGGGTGGCAGACAGATAACCATCCATATTGGTAATCACTTTTTTAGCTGCCTCAGCTTTTTTATTTCCTTCAGATACTAGTTGGTCTATTCTTGTTGTACGCACCCTTACAATTGCAAATTCCGACGCTACAAAAAAGGCGGTAAATGCAATTAGTAATGCAATAATTATGACATCTATCCAAATCATCGGTCGCCTTACATCGTAAGGCATGCCACCTCACTTACAAAATTACTAAGTAATATTAGTTTAATCCGATTTCCTTATCTTAGTTATTATTTCAAAAAAACTTTTGTTTAGCAAATAAAAAAGCAGCCATAAGGCTGACGATAAGAATTACTTTAGTACACGGTGCATGCCATTCCATTCACGTGCAAGCATGCTGTAAATGATGATATCATGGTAAAATCCGTTTAAGAGTTCTCCATCTCTAATAGTGCCTTCCCTTACAAAGTTTAAGCGTTCAGGGATTGCACGGCTTTTTGTGTTTTTTACTCCACAGCGGATTTCCATTCTGTTCAAACCTAAATCAAAGTAAGCATAATTTAATACAGCCTTTACAGAACGGGTAATAATTCCATTTCCTTCAGCATTTTTTGCTAGGAAATAGCCGATGCTTGCCGCTTTATTGTACCAGTCGATTTGGTGAATCCCAATTGTTCCGACTAATTCTCCCTTATAGAGAATTCCTAAATTATAGGCACTATTCTCGGCAAATTGATTAAGCCATACGGGTATCAAATGATCAAAGTCAAAAGGGGACTGCATGCTGTCTACCCATGGCAGCCATTCGCGCAAATGTGTCCGGTTGGATTCGACCAGTTGAAAGAGTCTCATGGCATGATGCCGCTGCAGTAATTGCAATTCAATTTCATGATCAACCTTTAATGTAAACATGGGCTATACTCCTAAAATTTTTACTACATCATATGAGAAAGAAAGGGATAGGTGCTTTTTTTAAAAATATTCAAGTTTTTCTTGTATTCACTTAAGTTCAGTTGTATAGTGGACTTGAATTTAATAGCACGTTCCACAAGGGGAGCTGCATATAACGGCTGAGAGTGAACAATTCGTTCTAACCCTTCGAACCTGTTAGTTAACACTAGCGTAGGGATGTGGTTTTGCTGATGGAAGTATCAAGCAATGCGGACAATCCTATGTTTGCATTGCTTTTTTTTATGGAAAATGGGGGGATATTGGAGTGACAAAAACAAGAAGCAGAACATTATTTATTTCAGAAGTGGCAGTGTTTTCAGCCCTGGCCTGCTTATTCGATTTTTTAGCCGGGATTATGTCGCTAAAAATATGGCCGCAGGGAGGTTCCATTTCCATTGCTATGGTGCCAATTTTTCTAATGGCATACCGCTGGGGAATCAAAGGCGGTGCACTTACCGGATTTATCCTTGGCCTTTTACAGGTGGTGCTTGGATTCGCACAATTTTATACAATTGTACAAGGAATCATCGATTATTTCGTCGCCTTTACAGTGGTCGGCTTAGCGGGAGTTTTTGCCCGGCAAATCAAACAGTCCTATGAACAAGGAAAAAGAGGAACTTGGATTACGTATGCCATATTGGGGGCATTTCTTGGAAGTTTGCTCCGCTATATTTGTCACGTATTTACCGGCGTTGTCTTTTTTGGTGCATATGCACCAAAAGGCCAGCCCGTCTTGCTTTATTCCATCTTATATAATGGAACTTATATGCTTCCTTGCTTTGTGATCAGTGCTATTATTGTTGTCCTTGTTATCGGGGCAATGCCGAAGAGAATGCTTATACAGGAATCTAAATCGTAATACTGTGTTTAATGAAGATTTATATAACTTATATAAGAAATAGGAAGGTCCAGGACTTTCCTATTTTTTTCGTATAATTGTCAAAAATTTATTATACAGATACACGTAAAACGTGCTAAAATGACAGTATAGAAAAAGAGAATCATTCTCATTTAATTAAGAAAGGTGATCATTTCATGTTTACTTCGTTTAAAGCAGGAGAGAAAGGGAAAATCGTTGATCTTTCACATGTTAATCACCTTGTACAAAGACGACTCCTTGATTTAGGGATTACAGAGGGTACCGAGGTATGTGTAAAATGCGTCATGCCGTTCGGGGGGCCCATCATGATTGAATCCTGCGGCCAATGCATTGGCATTCGCCGGAAAGAAGCTGTCCAAATGGAAGTGGTGAAGGTATAATGGAAATCGCTCTCATTGGTAACCCGAATACTGGAAAAACATCGTTGTTTAATAATCTAACAGGTTCCTATGAGTATGTTGGCAACTGGAGCGGTGTTACGGTTGAAAAAAAAGTTGGTGTTTTTAAAAATAATATCGGTCACCTGATTGATTTACCAGGTGTTTATACACTTAACCCGCTTTCAAGGGACGAAGGTGTTGTAACAAGTTTCTTTTTAAATGAATCAGTTGACCGTTTATTAAATATTTTGGATGCTTCTCAATTGGAACGAAATTTAAATTTAACATTACAGCTCTTAGAATATGAAAGACCTGTTCTGATTGGCTTAAATATGATAGATGTAGCAAATAAGCGCGGAATTCAAATAGATGTATCGAAGTTTTCCAGTCTCCTTGGCGTCCCTGTTGTCCCGGTGGTTGCAAGAAGCGGCAAGGGCTGTGACAAACTTGTTGATGTCATTTCAACAAAATCAGTGGAACCGGCTAAAAAGAACCTCGTTTATTATGGAAAAGAGGTTGAGGCTGCGATTATCTCCTTATCAAAGGAAATCGAAGGGAAAACAGAGCAGTCCCTTCGATTTTTAGCCATTCAATATTTTGAAGGCAATGAACAAGTCAAAAATTATTTGCATACAATTACGGACTCTGTGACACTTAGCAAAATCCATTCAGCCCTAGAAGCTGAGCTGCAAAATCGGTATAATAGTAAATCATTATCTAATTTCATCTATTTAAAAAGAAAAGAAACGATTGATAAAATTGTCGCTGAGGCAGCAGTTAAAAAAAGTACGGTAGTCCCTTTAAGTGAAAAAATAGACATGATTGTCACGAATAAATTCTTAGGAATACCGATTTTCTTAATGTTCATGTATCTCTTGTTCATGCTAACGTTTGATTGGGTGGGAACTCCATTATCAGATGCATTGGACGCACTTTTAACTGGACCGGTTACCGGCTTTTTTGAATCGGCTTTAACAACCATCCATGCATCTGCGTTTATTCATGCCTTGATTATAGAAGGACTAGTTGCCGGAGTCGGCGGGGTGCTGGTGTTTGTTCCGCAAATATTTATTTTGTTCTTCTTTATATCCTTATTAGAAGATTCCGGCTATATGGCTCGTGTGGCCCTGGTTATGGACCGGATTATGGAATCTGTTGGGTTAAACGGCAAGGCATTTATCCCGATGATTATCGGCTTTGGCTGTAATGTACCGGGAATCATGGCAGCACGAACAATTGAAACGCCAAAGGAGCGTCTGTTGACGATTCTGCTGACTCCTTTGATGTCATGTTCAGCAAGGCTTCCTGTATATGCTTTATTTGTAGGAGCATTCTTTGCAGGACATCGTGCACTCATTGTTTTAAGTTTATATGTCCTGGGAATTGTTGTGGCGTTAATTCTAGCAAAAATTTTCTCTTCTACTATATTAAAATCGGAGACTTCTTTATTTGTAATTGAATTGCCGCCATATAGGATGCCACAGTTTCAATCATTATGGCGCAGTACGTGGGATAAAGCAAAAGGGTTTATCAGAAAGGCTGGAACATTTATTTTTGCCGGTTCCGTATTTATCTGGCTGTTATCATATGCAGGACCAGGCGGTCTGGATGTAGATATGGACCACAGCTTTTTAGCGATGATAGGCGGTGTAATTGCTCCGCTGCTTGCACCAATCGGTTTTGGCACATGGCAGGCGGCTGCATCCTTAATTACAGGCTTTTTGGCGAAGGAATCGATTATTGCCACAATGAATATTATTTATTTTGTTCCAAATGATTCAAGCCTTCAAGGACTGTTAGCTAATTACTATACACCGCTTGCAGCGTATAGTTTCATGGTGTTTATTTTGCTGTACATTCCTTGTTTAGCCACAACTGCAACGATATACAAAGAAACCGGTTCAAAAAAGTGGACTGTTTTTTCAGTCGTTTATGCTCTTTTCATTGCATATGTTTTATCACTTATTATTTATCAGGGTGGTAAATTGTTTGGGCTGGTTTAAATTTTAGAGGAGATGATCGTATGATTGCCAGCATCATTCTCGGCGCAGCTATTTTCGGATATGCTGCATGGGCTTTTGTAAGGTTTATCAATAAATCGAAAAAGGGAAAGTGTGCTGCATGTGAATTGAAAAATTCGTGTAAAAGCGACTGCGGCCTGCCTCCGAAAATAAGCTAATAGGTTGAAAAGACTGCTGCCGGAAACGACAGCAGTCTTTTACTTTTAGGCTTTGTTAAAGTGTGGTGTTGACTTTTTATAACCCTGTTGATTGCAGCGGAAGGCACGAAGATTCCTCGTAAATGCTAAAGCACGCATTTCCTTCGTGCGTGGGCGGATTCAAAGATGTCAATTCAGTCCTGCGGGAGTACGTGCCAGGGGAGACCCCGCAGGCGTTAGCGCCGAGGCTTCACGGAACACCCGCGAACCGCTTGTGCCTCCTTCTAAAAGCTATCGCTTTTAGGCGTGCGATGCCCATACTGACGAAGACTTCCATGTGGAGCGAAAATCATCAGCCGAGTTTAACATAGCCTACTTTTAAAAATGGGATGGATTGTGTAAAATTACACTAGATGCTACTTGAAGGAAGGGTCTTAAATGAACAGGGATGATATCATCCAACAGGTTTCTGATAAACTTCGGCTAATTCGGACAGAGGCTGGTTATACACAGGATAAAATGGCTGAAATTATTGGCGTATCTAAAAAAACTCTTGTTCAAATTGAAAAAGGAAGAGTACTTGCCAATTGGTCCACCGTTGTGGCAATTTGTGCTCTTTTTAGGGAAGCAGAAACGGTTCAATTTCTCTTCGGCAGCGAACCTCTTGAAGTAATTGAAACGGTAGCCAGAGAAGGGATTGATTTTCGTAAATCCAAAACGCTCGGCGGCCGCGTTTGGTGGAAGGTTCTGGTGAAGAAAAAGGGATTCATCCTGCAGCAAAATATATTAAGCAAGCATTTTCGAATATTGGATGAACAAAACTTTCGGATTTTTAGCAGTCTGGATGAACAACAATCAAGGCTGAGATTTAAAGAATTAACACAAGGTAAAGAAGGGGCGGGTTAATCCCGTCTTTTTTCTTTTCCGCTGGTACCGTCATAAAAGTGAGCAAATGATCGAAAATTATACGTGCTTACATTAATGAACAAGACTTCTAGGAGGCACTATGAATAAGCAGGCAATAGGCAGTATGTTTAAAGCATTACGAAAAAATCATTTCATTCAGGTCATACTGTTATTAATACTAATCATAATATTAGGTTTTTTTGGATTACTATATTATTTTTCAAAAGATGCAGATATTTCAGGGCTGAAAAATGAAATACCCCAGCCAACTGTTTTTTACGACTTGAACGGGAAAGTAGCAAGTAAAGTATCAGCCAATAAGAATGAGGGTGTTCCAATCAGCGTAGTCCCGGATTCACTTAAAAACGCAGTCGTGGCAATTGAGGATAAACGGTTTTATCACCACAATGGTGTGGATATTATTGGTACATCAAGGGCTCTCGTTCGTGACTTAAAAGCGGGTGAAATGGCAGAGGGCGGCAGCACTATCACCCAGCAATTAATCAAAAACACACTGTTAACACCGCAAAAAACATTGAGAAGAAAATTTGAAGAAGTATTTTTGGCTTTGGCTGTGGACCGGGAATATACCAAACAGGAAATTCTGCAAATGTACTTAAACCAAATTTACTTTGGAGATGGGGCATGGGGAATAAAAGAAGCTGCCGGCAAATATTTCGCCAAAGATGTGAAGAATCTCACGCTAAGTGAATCAGCAATGCTTGCCGGACTGATTAAAGCACCGTCTGCTCTAAATCCTTATGATCATATGGAAAAAGCAATGGCAAGACGGAATGTTGTCCTGATGCAAATGAAAGAGCAAGGGTACATTTCGGAAAATCAATATGAAAAAGCAAAACATGATGAAATGCTCTTAAATGATAAGGGCAGTGACCCATTTCGCGGGAAATATCCATATTATGTCGACCAAGTCTTAGCTGAAGCCATCAACAAGTATGGTTTTACTCAGGATGAACTGCTGACAGGCGGTTTTAAAATTTATACAGAACTAGACCCGCACATGCAGACAGCTATGGAAGACACTTATCAACGGGACGAATTGTTTCCGGCGGGAAGTGATAAACTCGTTCAGAGCGGGGGGATTTTACTTGATCCTAAGACCGGCGGGGTTAGAGCTCTCGTCGGCGGGCGCGGTAAACATACCTTTAGAGGCTATAACCGTGCAACACAGTTAACAGCACAGCCAGGCTCCTCTTTTAAGCCGCTGGCGGTCTATACTCCTGCACTTGAAGAAGGATGGAAAATTACCGACATGCTAAAAGATGAGAAGATGAGCTTTGGCAATTATCAGCCTGATAACTATGATTTTCAATATGAGGGAGAAGTGCCAATGTATGAGGCTGTAAAAGAATCAAAAAATGTCTCTGCCGTCTGGCTCCTAAATGAAATTGGACTTGAAAAAGGGTTAGACGCCGTGAAACGCTTTGGCATTTCTTTAGATCAAGAAGATCGGAATTTAGCTGTTGCATTGGGGGGCTTGCATAAAGGAATCGCTCCAATTGATATGGCTGAAGCTTTTTCAGTTTTTCCAAACAAAGGTATTCGGTATGAATCACATGTTATTAAAAAAATTGTAGATGCTAACGGAAATGTTGTCGCGGAGTGGAAGGGAAAAGGCATGCGAGTCACCACAAAGGCGGTTTCCGATGACATGACAACAATGCTTCTTGGTGTAGTGGAGGATGGAACCGGAAAAGCAGCGCAAATCCCTGGACGTGAAACAGCCGGAAAAACGGGTTCCACCCAAGTACCAATTGAAGGAATCAATGGATTGAAGGACCAGTGGTTTGTCGGCTATACCCCGCAGCTAGTTGGTGCATTTTGGGTAGGCTATGACAAAACAGATGCCAAACATTATATAACACCTGCCAGCGGTACAGGAGCATCCGTGGTATTCCGCGAAGCGATGAGTGAGGCCTTAAAAAACTTACCAGTCCAAAGCTTCAACGTTCCCCATATCGCTCCATTAGCTGAAAAAAGAGAAAAAGAAAAAATCTATGAAAACTTCCAACAAAACTTTAATAACGAAATTCATAAGTGGGAAGAAAAATGGAATAAACAAAAGGAAAATCTGAAGAAAAAGCTGGAGAAAGATAAGGGGAAAGGGAAGGAAAAGGAAAAGAATAAGGGGAAGGGCCATGGACATGGGCGTGATGAGTAACTAGTTTTAAAATTAAAACAGTCTATATCTAAATAATGTTTTATGCTTCGTGACAATAGGAAAAAAATATATAGAATGTAAGGGTCAAGGCTGTTGATGGTACGAATGATTAAGTGTATACCATCACCAATGCGCACTAAGAAAGGCTCAAAGTACGCGATGAAGGAAAAACCCAACTCGAGCGCGTCCCAAGAGGAGTTCAAAGAGCGCGCTGGAAAAGGAAAAAAGGAAAAAAGGGAAAACGCGCACTAAGAGAGGCTTAAAGGACGCGATAAAGGAAAAAATCATCTCGAGCGCGTCCTAAGAGGAGTTCAAAGAGCGCGCTGGATAAGGAAAAAAGGGAAAACGCGCACTAAGAGAGGCTCAAAGTACGCGATAAAGGAAAAAAACATCTCCGGCGCGTCCTAAGAGGAGTTCAAAGAGCGCGCCTGAAAAGGAAAAAAGGGAAAACGCGCACTAAGAGAGGCTTAAAGGACGCGATAAAGGAAAAACTCATCTCGAGCGCGTCCTAAGAGGAGTTCAAAGAGCGCGCCTGAAAAGGAAAAAAGGGAAAACGCGCACTAAGAGAGGCTCAAAGTACGCAATAAAGGAAAAAATCATCTCGAGCGCGTCCTAAGAGGAGTTCAAAGAGCGCGCTGGAAAAGGAAAAAAGGGAAAACGCGCACTAAGAGAGGCTCAAAGTACGCGATGAAGGAAAAACCCATCTCCGGCGCGTCCTAAGAGGAGTTCAAAGAGCGCGCTGGAAAAGGAAAAAAGGGGAAACGCGCACCAAGAGAGGCTCAAAGTACGCGATAAAGGAAAAACCCATCTCCGGCGCGTCCTAAGAGGAGTTCAAAGAGCGCGCTGGAAGAGGAAAAAAGGGAAAACGCGCACCAAGAGAGGCTCAAAGTACGCGAAAAAGGAAAAACTCATCTCGAGCGCGTCCTAAGAGGAGTTCAAAGAGCGCGCTGGAAAAGGAAAAAAGGGAAAACGCGCACTAAGAGAGGCTCTAAGTACGCGAAAAAGGAAAAACTCATCTCGAGCGCGTCCTAATCATTCATATATAGTAACAATGTTTACCTTGCCCGCAAGGTTGATAATATTTTTGCAGGATTCTCCTAATTGTTCTTTTAGATCTAACAATACTGCACCACTCAAAAATTATATTAGTTGTGATTTTCCAATCCGGAAATAATATCTTAAATTCCTTTACACATCGCAAAACTGCCTTATCCACATTTTCCTCAAATCCACATTTATCACACTTCAGTTTCATATCATTTTCGGCAAACATAACCCCCCAGCAACAAGGACAAATAATTCTCTTATCTAGCTGCTCATATTTATAGACAGGAAGCTGCGGGAAGGGATAATCCCCTAAATCCATCGAAATTAATAAATCTGCCAGATTTTCATGTCCGTTTGTTAACTTCGAGGGAACTGTATTTAATTTCTTAAAAAATGATTTTATTTGTGTAGGAAAAATAACCGACGGGTTTTGTGGAGCTTGATACAAGGTAAACTCGGGGTTTATGTACACGAGATATGACTCAACTTGGTAGTGGAATCCCAGCTGTTGGAGTAATTGGTGAAGCAGTGTTTCACATCGCTGCAGTTGAATAAACGGATCTTTTATGATTTTTTCAGATTTAATATGCTGAAGATGCTTGGCATCAAATTGATAATCTCCTTCATAATTTTTAACATCAATCAGATAAATGGCTTTTTGAAAAATGATCAAGGTGTCAATTTGAAAAAAGTTGTTGTCGACCTTTAACAGCAACCCATTAATAATGATACATTCACTGTGCAGGTTTTCTGTTAATTGATCAAATTTGAGTTCTCCTTCCAAACCTTTTTCACCGCTAAAGTAGTGTTTCTTATCCTGGTCCAATAGTTTCATTCGACAGTTTAAATGACGCAGAACCAATAAGTCTTTTGGAATATTCCTTTGTTTTCTAACATGGGGCAAAAGTTATCACCTTCCTTTAAATGATGAAATCCTACATTCATTTTATTACAATGGCATGGCTTAAAAAAGATATTTTTTAACATTTCAAAAAAAGAGATATTAAACCGGACGGATACTTAGTAAAATAGTATCAAACGAGGCAGAGGGGTGTTAGAAATGATTCTTGTAACAACAGATTCGATTTCAGGGAAAGAAATTAAAGATGTGATTGGCATGGTAAAAGGCAGCACGGTTCAATCAAAGCATATTGGCAAGGATTTTATGGCAGGGTTGAAGACCATTGTTGGCGGAGAGATCAAAGAATATACAGATATGCTGAATGATGCCAGAGAGAAAGCAATTGAAAGAATGATGGAGGAAGCAGAGAATGCAGGTGCCAATGCTATAGTGGGGATGAGACTGCAATCTAGCTCCGTAATGCAGGGGGCCTCCGAAATTATCGCTTACGGAACAGCCGTCTGGGTAGAATAAAAACTTAAATTAATTGTTGAAATAGAGCAAAAGAAGTTCTGAGAAACTCTTCCAAAAAGTTCACAAAAACTTCACTATCTAAATGCAGAAGTGTAATTTTTATCACTTAAAAAAAGCCTATCCCATGATAAGGTTAAAAGTGTTTAACATTAATCTTATGGGGTGGGCAAAATGACGGATTATTCAATTGTGCTGGCCATTGGAAGTGTATTAGTTCTATCTTATTATATCGGGTATACACTTTTCTCATCACGTTAAGCTGCAGGCAAAGGTCTGCGGCTTTTTCTTTTTTTAAAATTTTAATAAAGTGGTTAAAATTGGGTATATATAATGGAGGGTAAGAAATGGAGGGTTATTTATGGAAAATTTTAGAGTTGAAAAGGATACACTAGGAGAAGTTCAAGTACCTGCTGATAAATTTTGGGGAGCACAAACACAAAGGAGCAAGCAAAACTTCCAAATAGGTGCCGAGAAAATTCCGCTGGAACTGATTTATGGATTAACTTATATAAAAAAGGCTGCAGCCCATGTTAATGTTCAATTAGGAAAACTGAATGAGGTTAAAAGAGATGCCATTCAAAATGTTTGTGATGATATTTTAAATAGAAAGTATGATGACCATTTTCCTCTGGCTGTCTGGCAGACCGGAAGCGGTACACAGGCGAATATGAATGTAAATGAGGTGATCGCAAACCGGGCAAACAATTGGCTAAGCGAGCAAAAAGTAAATGAACGGATTCACCCAAATGATGATGTGAACATGTCGCAAAGTTCAAATGATACTTTTCCAACCGCTATGCATATTGCCGGTTATATAAAAATTGTAGAAAATCTGCTGCCAGCAATAGAAGAGTTAAGAAATACATTGCTTGAGAAAGAAAAAGCTTTTGCTGGGATTGTAAAAATTGGAAGAACACATCTTCAAGATGCGACGCCTTTAACACTTGGGCAGGAAATTAGCGGCTGGCGGTTTATGCTTGAAAAGAGTGAATCCATGATTAAAGAGGCAGCAGGACACCTATTAGATTTAGCGATTGGCGGGACAGCGGTCGGGACGGGGATTAATGCTGGACCAGAGTTTAGTATAAAAACGGCCGAAGAGATTGCAAAACTGACTGGGTATCCATTCCGCTCCTCGAAAAATAAATTTCATGCCTTAACCAGCCATGACGAAATCGTTCACGTTCATGGGGCCTTAAAGGGATTGGCTGCAGATTTAATGAAAATTGCCAATGATGTACGCTGGCTGGCAAGCGGTCCAAGAAGCGGAATAGGGGAATTAACGATTCCGGCTAATGAACCGGGAAGCTCTATTATGCCTGGAAAGGTAAATCCGACACAAAGTGAAGCCTTGACAATGGTCGTCTGTCAAGTGTTTGGAAATGATACAGCAATTGGTTTTGCAGCAAGCCAAGGTAATTTTGAATTGAATGTCTTTAAACCAGTCATTATTTATAACTTTATCCAATCTGTCCAGCTGCTTTCTGACAGTATTCGTTCCTTTAATACGAACTGTGCAATTGGAATTGAAGCTAACATTGAAGTGATTGATAAGCTTGTAAAACAGTCGTTAATGCTTGTGACAGCTTTAAATCCGCACATTGGTTATGAGAAAGCGGCTGAAATTGCGAAACTGGCGTTTAAAGAAAATAGTACATTGAAGGAAGCAGCAATTAAAACCGGTTACTTAACAGAAGCTGAGTTTGATGAATGGGTCCAGCCTGAAAAAATGGTCTAAAAGATATACCAAAATTGAAAGCCCCCTCAAGGAGAGGGGGCTTAGGCCATATTATTTATTTGTTATAAAAAGGGGTTGCTTATTAACGTTGGAAGCCACCAAGTTGAGATTCAGCCATTGATACTAAACGCTTAGTGATTTCTCCTCCAACAGATCCGTTAGCACGAGAAGTAGTGTCTGCACCAAGGTTTACACCGAACTCTTGAGCAATCTCGTACTTCATTTGGTTAAGTGCTTCTTGTACTCCTGGTACTAAAAGTTGATTAGAGTTGTTGTTACTAGCCATGTTGTATAACACTCCTCTTAATAAGTTTGGGGTTAGTATGGAATTGCACCATATTGGTTTAACACCTTGCCGCTTTGGCCTAACCCGTGGTATAAAGGTTTGGCTGGATGAACCGGAGTTGCACCGGTTTAAACCCTGTTTTGGTTTCATCCACTGATGTAATTGCTGTTTGTAATCATTATTATGGATAAATCACCACTTCCTATTCGAAAGATTACTTAGTAATTTATTCCATTACATAGGGATCATAAAGTGACGCAAACTATGAAAAACAATATAAAAGGATGAAAAGAATGCCGATATGCCCAGTATGTAATGGTTTACGTGAAGTTTTCTTAATTTGCTCTAATTGCGGTCATTCAATGATAGAAAGCGGGAAGGTGATGGATTATTATGATGATTATAGTCCATACATGGAAATTGATTTGATGAAGCTTGAAGATGGGTATCCAGATAATAATTCTGGTCATAAATGTGCACATTTATATCGCTGTCCTATATGTCAAAAAGATGAAGTCATCTTTATAAAAGAATAAGCCCCGTCATGAAAGCGGAGCTTTTTTCTGTTAAAATTGATTGTCATTAAATGGCCGGATTCTGACTTCTGTATCAATATCAAAGAAGTGAGCTTTATTTAAATCTAAGGCAGATCCTAATGTATCTCCAGATTTTACAGATGCATGAGAATCAAGACGAACCTTTAAATTTTGGCTGTCAATGCAGGAATAGACCATTAATTCAGCTCCAGTTAATTCCACAGCATCAATTCTTATTGTAATGAAAGCCGTTGACGAAGTTTCGATGAATGCATGCTCAGCATGAATATCCTCCGGTCGGATACCAAGAATCACCGATTTTCCAACATACCCTTGCTGGCTTAGGAATTTCATTTTACCATCTGATACATTAATAACAGTTTTGCCAATAATAAACTTGCCATCTTCCAGCTTGCCATAAAAAAATTCATTGCAGGTGATCTAATAAAACCGCCAACAAACTCATTATCTGGATTCTCGTAAACCTCTTTTGGAGAGCCAATTTGCTGAATGGCTCCTTCCTTCATTACTACCAGCCGGGTCGCCATGGTCATTGCTTCTGTCTGGTCATGGGTTACATAAATGGTTGTAGTATTCAAGCGGCGGTGGAGCTTGGCAATTTCAGCACGCATTTGCACGCGAAGCTTGGCATCAAGATTTACAATGGCTCGTCCATTAAAAAAACTTTCGCGTCCCGTACAATTGCACGGCTAATGCCACACGCTGGCACTGCCAGCCTGATAATACCTTAGGTTTATGGTATAAATGTGGTTCCAATCCAAGTGTTTTTGCCGCAACTTTGACACGCTGGTCAATTTCTTCTTGAGAAAACTTCCCTTGCTTTAACCCATAGGCCATATTTTGATAAACTGTCATATGCGGATAAAGGGCATAGTTTTGAAATACCATTGCCATATCACGGTCTTTTGCAGCTGCATCGTTTACACGCTTCCCGTCCATATAGAAATGGCCCTTCGTTATTTTCTCCAGTTCGGCAATCATTCTTAATGTCGTCGATTTCCCGCAACCGGACGGCCCGACTAAAACAATAAACTCCTGATCTTTAATATGTAAATTAAAATTGAAACAGCTGTTACTTTATTATCATAAATTTTATAAATGTGGTCTGAATATTAATTCAGCCATTTTCATAACTACTGTTTGGTTGAATTTTCATTTGTCCTGGGTTTCTATTGCTTTCATTGTAACAAAAAAACTGAGCCTTGTTTCGGCTCAGTCAATGAATGGCTTTTATTCCGCGTCATATGGCGGTTCTTCTTCTACAAGATCACGCGCTTCTTCAATATTTGTTGTATCATGGCGCATGTGGACGGAACCGCCAGACATTCCTTCATTAATCATTCTGTCAATATCCATATAAGCTTGATCTCTGCCTTCATACATAGAACCTTGTACAACACGATTTTCCTTATTCTTGTTCATTGCCATCATCCTTTCCAAAAATGAATATTATTATTGTGTGGAAAGGAGTTAATTTCATTCAGGGTTATTCATAAACATGGAAAAGCATTAATTCGTGAATCTGACTAGTTAATGCCTCAATATCTTCTTGTTTTGGCGGGGTAGATGTCCATTCTATTTTCCCTGTTTGATGATAAATTCCAGTATATCTTTGTTTCTTATGATAAAAAGAAATATTCCAGCCAGGCATGTTTTTATTTTTAAATAATGGTTTAAATTGAAAATGCATGAGCAAAGTCTTCATCCCCCTAAATCGAGCATCTACAATTAGATTACCTGTTTGGGGGGATGATTGAAATACAATTTTTAAATAAGTTCGAAAAATAAGCGGCAGAGATTGTTGACTTTTTCTGCTTCAATGTCGGGTTCATCAAAGCTCATGGGTTTAGAGTTTACTTCATAAATATAATATTTACCTGTTTTGCTTACACCTGCATCGACGGAAAATTCACCAAAAAAACCAAACTGTTCGGATAGTGCCCTGCCAATCAGCGGGATAATAGTTTGGATAAATTGGTCGTGTTCAGGAGATTGAAGCATCTCATATGGCAAAAGCCTTCCACCTGAAGGAATATGGGTGGTAACATCCTGCTTTTGTGATTGCCGGATGCCAACCCCGGTTAACGAATAATCAGATCCTTCTGCATGGGCGAGAATGCGAAAATCAAACCGTGACCCCATATATTCTGCCGATTGAATTTCCTCTTGGGCTAAATAGTTTTTATAAAGAAGTTTCTCCTGCCAATCCTGCCAAAAATCATGAAATGTCTCATATTCTTTCTGTTTCTTTCGTCCTGTTACTTGAATAACTGAAGAGGAAAGAAGGTTGAGGCGGTAAATCCCTTTTCCCCGCGAAGAGTTTGACGGCTTTAAGTAAATGGAAGAATGAGTTTCTAAAAAGTGAAATAGATTTTGTTTGCCCTCAACGAGTACCGTTTCAGGCAAAAACTTTTTAATTTCAGAATGGTTTTTAAAACATTGATAAAGTTGGTATTTATTGATAAAACAGGGATTAAAATAAGGGATGTCATTCTTTTTTAAAAAACAGAAGAAATTTTGAATTTCGTCCTGCTGCTCTGCTGTCCGGAATGGGACACGGTTGTAAACAAGGTCAGGAAAGGGAAATGGCTTTTTAACCCAATTATTGATCTCTGGTAAATATTGATACCCATGAATGAATTCTTCATTAACATCCTCGATAGTAAAGACAAAGCTTATTCCACCAAGTGAAATAAGCTTCTCTTGCAGGCTTTTAAACAATGGTCCATTTCCAGCAATGGCGCCATTTGCTTTTTTTGAGGTTAAAATTCCAATAAGAGGCAGTTTGTTCATTTGTATAGTTCCTCAGGATGCAATAACGCTTTTTCCGCCAGAAAGACAGCATAGGCGATAGATAGTTTTCGGGTTAATAAATCAAACGCCTTTAGTTCTGGATGGGTGAAGATAGATCTTCCTGGTTTGGAATTTGCCTCAAAAAGCCATACATCTCCGTGTCTATCTATTCCTAAATCAAAGCCAATTTCTCCAATTATTCCTTCCATATTGTGTTCTAGTGCAGTGCTTAGGAGAAGTGCTGCTTTTTCCAGCTTTTCTTTAAATTCAACATATTTTTCATGCGGGAAAATTTCCTGTATTGTTTTAATGACGCCGCCAGTCCGCTTATGTGTTGTAACACTTCCTTGCCCTGCAATTTTTGCGGCAATAGCGCTTACCTGCCAATGGCCATCTCCATCTTTGTTGGTATGGACACGAAAATCAACAGCACGCTGATCAATTCTAAGTAAATGAATACCTTGTTGAACAATCATCCTATCCAACGGCTGTTTGTCGAACACCACTTCAAATAATTTCTCTAGGCTGTGAAATTTCAGCAGCCGGTTTACCTCTGCTTTTTCCTGATATCGACAATAGTATTCATTTGAATGCTTATCATAAATAACTTGGTGAATGCCTAAACCAAGACTTCCGTTTTTAGGTTTAATATAAACGTGCCCATATTTTGACAACATTGTTTCGATTAATGAGAAAGAGGTGAAAGGGTGGGTTTCAGGAAGGAATTTTTCAACCGACCCATCCTGCAGCAGCCTTTCATAGACATCAAGCTTGTTAAAGAAACCAGGATTATACCAAGGTATGAGATATTCTCTTTGCAGTCTTTCTCTTACTTTTCTAAGTTTCGGGTTGTTTTCGCTGCGGCGGTTTGGCAGGCGATCGTAAATGACATTTGGAAAGGGTACTTCCACTTTGTTCCATTTATTTTGGTGATAAAAATATCCTTCAATACAGCCTTGTTCCCAATCAATTTGCTGCTCCCCAAAAAGAAATGCAAGTGCACCAACCTGTTTGTTTACAGACAAAAGCTTCGAAAAAAACAATGTTCTCTCCCCAATGGGCCGTTCTGGGACCTGGGTAAACCCAGATGTGAATATGCCGACAAGCGGTCCAATGGTAAGAACTTCATTTTCAAGAAACACATGCAGCGGGATACGAAGGTTTGGAAATTGCAGTGTTTGCTGAATTTCTTTACTGATCACAATTCGATCGCTTTTGTCTGGATGAGGATAAAATTCCACTTCCATTGAATTAGAGCCAAAAGCTATACGTTTAATGACCTTGTTCTCGATTAAGGATTTGGGGCAGAAAACAATTAATTGGTCATTCTGGACAACTTCAATGAAATAACGTTTTTTCATAAAAGCTCTTCCTTTCCTGTGGTTCCATACCAAAAAGATTTTTTGCATATAGAAGCGGGGCATGGAAAAGAGTTTCTTTTACTTCTGGTGATGTCTGTAATACAACCTTCCTGCCTGGTTTAGAATTAAGGTCAAGAATCCAAATAGAGCCATTTCTAGCGATTCCGATATCAACTCCAATTTCAAATAATGGAAGAAATTTATCTTCAAGTAATCCAGGAAGTTTATCAAGAATGTAGTCTAATTCTGAACGAATGTAGTCAGCTTTTGCTGTCGGAAGAGACGCGGTCCATTCCTGAAAGGAAGATGCTGTTCCACCGTTGCTTAAGTTGGACAGAAGCCCGCCGGTAGTTCCAAAACGGATTCCCCGGCCGCGTTCACTCCAATTTCCTTTTTCATTTTTTTGCAGCAAAATGCGAACATCAAAAGGCTGCAGATCCTGATTAAATAATTCAAGGTATGGCTGCAAGAGATATTTTCTATTTTTTATTAATGGCTTCAACCACTTTAGAAGCTTAACTTCATTTGGAAAAATACGCGAAATAATTTGTTTTTGCTTTTCGGTTTTAACGTGATAATTTTTGGCGCTCTTTTTTAAATAATAGATCCCGTAACCTTGTGCTCCATTGATTGGTTTTAAAATAACTTTATTTCTTGCATCCAGTTCTTTTAAAATGATGTCTGTATCTGCTGCAAAAAGGGTTGGAGGCAAATAGGGAGACAGCACGGTATCCTTTAAAGATTCATAGAGTTCAAGTTTATTGGGCAGGCCATACCCTAAAAAGGTTATATCCCTCCTGCTCTTCAGCCACGTAACAATGGGCAGACACTGTTTGGAATGTTCATCGTCACCATAAAAACAGCGGTCGTAAAGGATAGATGGGATGGCAAATTCATCATCCACCCATTGGTTTTTGTTATTATCAAATTTTTTTCCACGCACTCTTTGTGTATGTGGATTGATGTCAGATGGGACAAACCGCAAGCATTCTATTCCCAATGATTTTGCCGTTTTGGCGATTTCTGTAAGATAGGATGTTTCACTATCCGGTGTTAATGTCATAATTCCAAAAGCAATCATTTGTTTAAGCCTTCCTTTCCAGATGCGATTTCAAAGACTAGCGTTGTGCAGAATTGGATGATTGCTTTTGCAGATGGTCTGATTTTTCCCTCGTTCTCTTCAAATGACTTAGAAGGTTTCGAGTTCACTTCGATTAACCAAGGCTTTCCTTTTATGTCCACTCCAATATCAATGCCAAGCTCGCCGATAATTCCTTGTGTACTGGAACTTATAGACGAAGCTATTTCTAACGCTAATTCTTTAATCTTTGATATAGTCTTTTTTGCTTTCTTTATACCCATACTTTCACTAAGGGCTTCTAATGGACGCATAATGGTGCCGCCTCGTGCCAGGTTGCTGACAAATTCCTGTTCAGCTCCAATCCTTGCGACAATGGAGGTAATACCCCACTGATTTGGACTGCTTTTATGGCATAGGACCCTAAAATCCATTGGCCGTAAATCTTTTGTTAGAAAAGAAATCCCCTGTTGAACAATATAAATACGGTTTTGAAGGATTGGCTTTAAATGCTCATATATTTCTTCAAGGGGAAATTCTGTTTGTGACAGCTCCTGCCCAGTTTGTAATGAAGACTGGAACATATAACGGTTATCTTTTTCTCTGCATAATTTAATAATGTTTCTTCCTTGGCTCCCGTGGATAGGTTTGATAAAAACTGTCTCATATTTTTGGGCAAGATCATATAAATTTTCTTTCGAAAAAATTTGTGTTTCGGGAATGGATGATAGAATGCTTTTTTCATGATGAATCTGTTCATAAACCTCCCATTTTGAAAGAAAACGGTCATTAAATAGTGGAATCAAGAACAATTCCAGATCTTTGCGGAACTGTATAAATCCATTGGTTTGTTCCAGTTTTCGTGAATGAATCCTGTTGTAAATGACATCAGGTATTGGCAGTTCCCCAGGGATCCATTTTTCATCATGGAGATAGTATCCTTTTGCTAAAAATTGGTCAAAAGAAAATACATAAAAAAAGCCGCTATTCCCTTTTATGACTTGATCAAGCTCCTCACAAAACTTGTGAACGGAACGAAAATTGGGTTCCTCATTTTCTTTGAAACTGAAATTTGTCAGCAGCGCAATGACTGGTCCAAGCTTCAACGTATTTGTCTCAGACAAATAATGAGCTTGAAATTTATATGTTTGAATCGGAAGACGAAAACTTTCTAAAACATTTTCCGGTAGAATAATTTCATTTCCTGATTTGTCGATAGCTTGAATGTTTAAGATTGCTATTGTTTTGCCAAGGGAAATATAAATGGTTTTTCTTTCGCTTAAATTTAACTGCTTTATCAATGCACTAGACATTTGAATAAGCCGGTCATGTTCATTTGCTGGTTTTCTACTGGATACAGTAACCGGTGTAATCGTGGTTGGCATAAGCATTCCTCATTCTTAAACTCTGCCTATGGGCATTTGTTGGATATAGTAATGTATGTAATGGAAGGATAGAAGGTGATTTGAACATTCTGGCCATTTGCTGAATAATTTGGTATAGTTGTAAGGATTTATAAAGTTTAAAGGAGTGACCCAAAATGGCAGTAAATCTAAATGATTCCGCAAATGCATTAGAAAAAGCAATCCGTGAAAGTGATGAATATTTACACTTGAAAAGGATGTATGATGAAGTAAATGCTGACCCAGCCACAAAAAGTATGTTTGATCAGTTTCGCGAAATGCAAATGAACCTTCAGCAAAAACAGATGATGGGGCAAAATATTTCGGAACAAGAAGTACAGCAGGCACAGGCAGTTGTTGCACAGGTACAGCAAAATGAAAAAATCTCACGCCTCATGGAAGCAGAGCAGAAGATGAGCATGATTATTAATGAAATTAATCAAGTTGTCATGAAACCATTATCTGATCTTTACGGAGGTATGTAAGAAAACATCATCCCCTGTTTTTTCCGGAGAATAATCCAATCTTTATGTCCTGTTCTATAAATGAGTGAAAAAACATAAAAGTGATAGTAAAGGAATTTCACCAAGAACAGGGGGCAGCATGATGATTTATCGCTTACTTGCTTTAAATATTGACGGAACCCTATTGCAATCGAATGGAAGGCTTCATCGGGCCACAAAAGAAGCAATAGAATACGTTCAGCAAAAAGGAATTTATGTAACATTGGTGACATCCCGCAGTTTCCCTTCAGCTAAAAAGGTTGCCAAGGCTTTAAGAATTAAATCACCACTTGTGACCCATCAAGGCGCATATATCGCCAGTTCACAAGAAAAGCCTATTTGGGTACAGCGAATCAACGAAACCCTTACGTATGACACAGTCCGCTTTTTCGAGGCAATGCCATGTCAAATCCGCCTCGTTCATGAACAATTTTCACTAGCCAACAAATTTAAAATTCATAATGATTATCTAGCTAAAACTGTGTTTACAACGAGTGAGCCATTTGTTTATTCACAACAATTTGTTAATTCATTAAGTGAATACTTACATGAACAGCCTGTTACTCCTTCCAAAATTGAAGTCTATTTTGAGGATGAAATAGACTTAAAAGATGCCAAAAATGCATTAGAAAATATGTATTCCGAAATTGAAGCGATTGAGCTTGATCCACTAAGATTAGACATCGTTTCTTCAGGTGCATCCAAGCTTAACGGATTAACCTATCTAGGTAGCCAATTGGGAATTAAACTGAAGGAAATGGTTTATATCGGAGACGGCTTAGATGATATTCCATTAATAGAGGCGGCAGGACTTGGAGTTTCAATGGGAAATGCACCATTTGCCGTCAAAAAAGCATCAGACTGGGTGACAAGGTCAGAAAATGAACAGGGTGTCGCCTACATGGTAAAGGAACACTTTAGAAAACAACAGCCAATTGAATTTTTACGGAAAATGAAAATCATTAAACGTTAAGGAGATCACGGGCTTTTTTTGCCCGTGATTTTTTTGCGAATCATTTCCACTATATTGACCTTGTTTTAACGATTTTGTACACTTAAGGAAGTTTATTTGAAAAGGTGATATTTTTGCGTATTTCCATACTAGGATTAGAGGATGAAAGATTTAATCGTCCGCTCCAGCTGATTGCCAATTTGTTTTTTGAAGAGTCACAAATTGTACAGTCTTTTGAACAGGCGGCAGACTTACAGATACAATTTGAATTACAGGCTGCGGAAAAATCCATTTTTGCAGCGGCAGAATTAAAAGATGGAAATGGCGCCATCCATTCTGCTGAGTATCAAAAGGAATGGCTGCCGTTTGATACGGATAAAGAACAATTCAAACAGGTGAAAAATGCTGTTTCACATGTGTATGTAACAGTATTGCAGGACTTTACTGGAATCACACAGAAGTGGGGTATCTTGACCGGGGTCAGACCGACAAAACTGCTCCATAAGAAAGTGCAGGAAGGAATTCCGATGGAAACAGCCCATCAGCAGTTAAAAGCGGATTACTTGATTACGGATGAAAAAATCGAGCTCATGCAGCAAATTGTCAATCGCCAGTTATCGGTCATACCCGATCTCTATTCTTTAAGGAAAGAAGTAAGCATTTATATCGGTATCCCGTTTTGCCCGACAAAATGCGCTTACTGCACTTTCCCTGCATACGCCATTAACGGCAGGCAGGGATCTGTTGATTCTTTCTTAGGCGGTCTTCATTATGAAATGCGAAAAATCGGCGCATGGCTAAAGGAAAAAGGGATCAGGATTACTACTGTTTACTTTGGCGGGGGAACACCAACAAGTATTACGGCAGAAGAGATGGACATGTTGTATGAAGAAATGTACGCTTCCTTCCCAGATGTGGAACATATTCGCGAAGTGACAGTGGAAGCAGGCCGTCCAGATACCATTACTCCTGAAAAATTAGAAGTATTGAAAAAGTGGAATATCGACCGGATCAGCATCAATCCGCAGTCATATACACAAGAAACTCTCAAAGCAATCGGCAGACATCACACGGTAGAAGAAACGATAGATAAATTCCATTTAGCCCGGTCTGCCGGAATGAATAATATTAACATGGATTTAATTATTGGACTGCCGGGAGAGGGTACAGAGGAATTAACCCATTCATTGGACGAAACGGAAAAACTAATGCCAGAGTCTTTAACAGTCCATACATTGTCATTCAAACGGGCATCGGAAATGACTAAGAATAGAGACAGGTATAAGGTAGCAGATCGAAAAGAAGTGGAAAAAATGATGAACCTGGCCCAAGAATGGACTGCTTCACACGGTTATGTATCATATTACCTTTACCGCCAAAAGAATATCCTTGGCAATCTTGAAAATGTGGGCTATTCTCTTCCAAATCAAGAAAGTATCTATAATATTATGATCATGGAGGAACAGCAAACCATCATTGGACTCGGCTGCGGGGCCTCAAGTAAATTTATTGACCCGGTAAGCGGAAAAATTACCCACTTTGCCAATCCAAAAGATCCAAAGTCATACAACGACGGATTCGAGGCATACACCAATGAAAAAATCAAAATCTTAGACGAGCTTTTTTCGGAAAATGGTACTCCTGCTTAGGATTTAAGCAGGGGTTTGTTTTACTTTTAAAAGAAAACGGAGGTTGATAAGGAATGGCTGCCGGGTTTGTGAAAAAATAGAACAATGGCCAGTCACTAAGCGCAATTAACGACCGGATGCAAGAAAAAAGATATCCCTGGGTCGCCAATAGATATTATTGGCGACTGAGAACGTGAAAGCAAGAAGGCCAGGGTAGCCAATAAGAGCAATTGGCGACTGAGAACGTAAAAGAAAATAGGTCTGGGTAGCCAAAAAGAGCAATTAGCGACTGAGAACGTGAAAGCAAGAAGGCCAGGGTAGCCAATGAGAGCAATTGGCGACTGAGAATGTAAAAGAAAATGGGTCTGTGTAGCCAAAAAGAGCAATTGGCGACTGAGAATGTAAAAGAAAATAGGTCTAGGTAGCCAAAAAGAGCAATTGACGTCTTTGAACCTGTGAAAAAAGAAATTCTAAGTAGCCGAGCCATAATAATCTATTGACTACCAATGCCCTGAATATCTGTTGTATCTAGTAGCCAATAAACATTAGTCTAGGAAAATCAATTTTTATTTAGGTATATAATACGTCCATTGTCCATAACCCACTGCTTTATAATTTTCCTTTAGAATCCTGCCAAGCATCTTTTTTGACTTTACTATTCCGCACCACTCAAAAACCCCATTAGTAGTAATCCGAATCCCCGGAAACAAAATCACCAATTCCTTCACACACCGTAACACGGCAGCATCAATAATTTCATGGTGTCCGCATTTTTTACACACCAGATGGTTCCCATTCACGAAGGTAGAAAGGGAAAGACATAAATTACACATCATCCCTTTCTTCAGCCGTCCATATTCATATTGGGGCACCCGCATATGGGAGGAAAACGGCTTATGTAAGGAAATTAATTGGTTTGCTAGCCTCTCGTGAGTTTTATTTAATTTTGAAGGAATGGTATTCCATTTTTTGATTAGGCGTTTAACTTGAGAAGGGTGAGTAATCGGATAGTCAAGCGGTGCTTGCAGCAGAGTAAACTCGGGGTTAATGAAGACTAGGCGGGACTCAACTGGAAAATCAATTCGGAGCTTTTGGAGCAATTTGATAAACAATGATTCGCAGCGCATTAATTGAGGGTGTGGATCTTTTATGATATTTCCATTTAAAAGATAAATTTTTCCGGATTCAAAGTAATAGTCGCCTTCAAAATTTTTAACATCAACAAGGTAAATAACTCCTTGAAAAATAATAACCATATCAATTTGAAATTCATTGCCGTCTGCCTCAAGAAGCAATCCTTTTATAACTATACAGTCATTTTTCAGTCCTTCATCAACTAACTTGTCAAATTTCAATTCTCCCTGAAGGCCTTTTTCAAGCTTTAAGTAGTTCCATTTGTCTTGCTCGGAAAATTCCATTCTTGCATGTAACAAACGCGACATGATTAACTCCCGTGGTATGGGACGGGGCATAACTGACATAAACTCACATCCTAATAAAATTTTTTCAAATCTATTTTATAAAAAATATCCTTGGTTGTCTTTAAAATAATATCAATTTTAATTAAAAATTCCCAATTATTATTCAACTTCATATATAATAAAATTGATAAATTATGGGGGGGAAGACAGTGTCAACCAATTTTGTTACGGATAAGGTGAGAGTGAAGGAAGAAGGCCGCGTGGCAACAGTTGAAATGAATCGTCCTGAAAGCTTAAATGCATTGGATGTTGAAATGATCAAAGGGCTGGTTGCAATGTTGAAGGAAATCGGTGATTCTGACGAGATTGATATTGTGGTATTAACAGGGAGGGGCAAAGCTTTTTCCGCAGGTGGAGATATTAAAACTATGCTGTCAAACATGGATCCATCTGAATTTTATCCAGTCATGGACCTCATAAGTGAGCTGGTCATCACTCTTTACGGTCTTCCTAAATTAACTATTAGTGCTATCACCGGGGCTGCTGCAGGCTTAGGATTCAGCTTGGCATTGGCATCCGATTATATTATTGCTGAAAAAGACAGCAAGCTTGCGATGAATTTTATTGGCATTGGGTTAATTCCAGACGGGGGCTCTCATTTCTTTTTAGAAAAAAGATTAGGTGAGATGAAGGCAAAGCAACTCATTTGGGATGGTAAAATGATGAGTTCCGAGGAAGCGCTTACGGTTGGTTTGATTCAAGAAATTGCAGCTGGAGAACTTCAGGAAGCCGTACATAAAAAGGCAGCAGACTGGCTCAGCCGTCCGGTTCAGGCGATGATCAAGACGAAAAAGATTTTAGCGGAAAAGAACCGGCCGCAATTATTGAAAATTCTCGAACTGGAAAAACATGGGCAGCTAAAAATGCGTCAAACACAGGATCATCAGGAAGGAATCAAGGCATTTATTGAGAAACGAAAACCAATCTTTATTGGCAAATAATAAACTGAAAGCCGGTGCATCAAATTCAGGCACCGGCTTCATTTAAATTAAAAAAATTATTTTTTTTGACCAAGGTGCTTGCGCTTTTCTATCTATGGATGAAACAATAACAGCTTGCCGCTTGGTGATGTACAACGATGGGTTTTTTCTAGTAAATCCTTTTCCGATAACAACTTTTCCCCCTCAATTTTTGCAGCATCATCATTTTCCGCTTGAAAAGATTCATCCATTATTTTTTCTCCATTTGCTTCAAATGCCGTTAACTTATACGTTTTCATCATGCAATCTCCTTAATAAAAAGAATATTACCTTCATTTTTGCACAATTCCCTATATTTTGCAAAAGGAATATGCATCCCATAATATGGTATATTTGTAGGAGGAAGGAAAGGAGAGATAGGATTGGCATTAAAACTTGATCATGTTACAAAACGATTTGGAACATTTACGGCTGTAAATGACCTATCCCTTGAGATACCTGATAAAGAGATATTTGGTTTTTTAGGAGCAAATGGGGCAGGCAAAACTACAACCTTTAGAATGATTTTGGGACTGCTTGATCCAAGTATTGGAAAAATCAGCTGGGGGGAGATACCGCTTAATTATTCTACGAGCCATATGGTAGGATATCTTCCGGAAGAAAGGGGTTTATATCCAAAACTAAAAGTGCGAGATCAGATAGTCTATTTAGCAAGACTAAGAGGTATGCAAAAATCTGAAGCACTGCAGGAACTAAGATTTTGGCTTGAAAAATTTAATGTACCGGACTATGAGAATAAAAAAGTGGAAGAACTGTCAAAGGGGAATCAGCAGAAAATCCAATTTATTGCTGCAGTCATACATAAGCCCAAATTACTAATACTTGATGAACCTTTTAGCGGTCTTGATCCCGTAAATGTAGAACAATTGAAGGACGCTGTCATTGCTTTAAAAGAGAATGGTACAACGATTGTGTTTTCCAGTCATCAAATGCACCATGTAGAAGAATTATGTGAACATTTGTGTATCATGCATAAAGGAAAACCTGTTGTTCATGGATCATTAAAAGAAATTAAAAGGGCATTTGGAAAAAAGAATCTATTAATACATGCAGATTTCTCACTGGAATCATTGAAAGACTTCCCTGGAGTAGTAAAGGCAAAGCCAACGATGGAGGGAAGTCTATTACAAATAGAAAGTGAAATAGTGGCGGATAGCATTTTAAAGGAGATTGTCGGTAAAGGATTCATCCGAAAATTCACCTTGGAAGAACCTTCATTGAACGATATTTTTATCGAGAAAGTAGGGGCTTCATATGAATAATTTCTGGATCATCCTCATTCATACCTATCTAAATAAACTGAAAAGTAAATCGTTTATTATAACCACCATATTGACGGTTATCATTGTTCTAGGACTGACCAATATTAATAATATTATCAATATTTTTGATAAAAACGGCGGGAGTGAAACGGTTGCAGTTCTTGATGGAACGGGAAAGCTTTTTGAACCCTTTAAACAGCAGGTGGCTGTGATAAATAAGGATATCAAACTAACCCAGTACAAAGGCAATGAAAAAGAGGCAGAGCAGGCAGTAGAAAATGGAGACTTTGATGGCTTGATCCAATTGGACTTTAACTCAGAACAAATGCCAGAGGCCCTTTATAAGGCAATGAGCATCGCAGATTCGTCCCTATTTAACGACCTGCAGGCAGGACTTCAGCAGGTAAAGACTATGATGGCGGCTGCTAAACTAAATCTAACTCAGAACCAGCTTCAAAAGTTATACGAACCAGTTGGATTTGAGAAGGCTGCATTAGAGAAAAATGCAAAAACAGAAGAAGAGCTGAATCAAGCCAGGGGACTTGTCTATGTCTTGTTATTCGTCATTTATTTTAGTGTGATTATGTATGCGAATATGATTGCGATGGAAGTGGCGACAGAAAAATCTTCGAGGGTAATGGAAATCTTAATTTCGAGTGTTTCACCGATTAAGCAAATGTTTGCAAAAATACTTGGAATAGGCTTGCTAAGCTTATCCCAATTAGCCGTATTTTTAATTGTGGGCTACATTTCATTCAGCCGTAATATGGAATCATTATCAGATGGTTTCTGGGGTGAATTTGGATTTGGATCTATACCTGTTGCAACGATTTGTTATGCAGTAGTGTTTTTACTTTTGGGGTATTTCCTTTATGCCACCCTTGCCGCTTTTTTAGGGTCGCTTGTAAGCCGGATTGAGGATGTCCAGCAGATGATTACGCCGATGACCTTATTGGTCGTTGCAGGATTTATGATTGCTATGTTCGGACTTGGAAAGCCTGATGCAATGTTTATTACTGTAACCTCCTATATCCCATTCTTCACGCCGATGATTATGTTTTTAAGGGTTGGAATGTTAAGTATTCCTTTTTGGGAGGCGTTGACCGGGATTGCTATATTAGCTGGAACGATTATTGTGCTGGCCATTTTCGGCGCACGTGTATACCGCGGCGGCGTGTTAATGTACGGAAAATCCAACTCGTTTAAAGATATTAAAAAAGCCTTGCAATTAACAAAAAATGAATAGATTACAAAAACCTCTGCCTCCGGCGGAGGTTTTTGTATGAACCCCGCGGAGTAGCGCCTAGAAGGATCCCTGTAACGCCCGCGAACCGCTTGTGTCTACCTTCTAAAAGCTATTGCTTTTAGTCGTGCGATACCTATTGTCGAAGAATTCCTTGTGGAGCGAAAAATCAACATTTAAGTTTAATATAGCCTTTTAGTAAAAAATAAAAATATGGTTAGCCATATCACTAAGGAATTTTTGCTTTCAATATAGAACGTGCATTCGTATTTAAGACATGCTACAATATAGAAAAGTATCTATGAGAGGAAATTTTTATGAAAGAAATTTCGTTTATTCATGCTGCTGACTTGCATTTGGATAGTCCGATGGCAGGGCTTAAATTTTTACCTGAATCCATTTTTACAAGGATAAAAGAGAGCACTTTTACAGCCTTGAAAAAAATAACCAAGACAGCAATTGAACAAAAGGTGGATTTTGTCATTTTAGCAGGTGACTTATATGATGGTGAGGATCGCAGTTTAAAGGCCCAATCCCGCTTCAGGACGGAAATGATTAAGCTAAAGGAACAGGGTATCCCTGTTTACGTGATTCACGGTAATCATGATCATTTACATGGTTCCTGGGTTAATATTGAAATGCCGGAGAATGTCCATGAGTTTGGAAGTGAGGTAGAGACCAAAAAGTTACATACAGAAAGCGGAAATGACGTTCATCTTTATGGCTTCAGTTATCCGGAGCGGAATGTGTGGGAGAGGAAAATAGAGGATTATCGAAAAGAAGAAGGCGCTGATTTTCACATTGGCATACTTCACGGTAATGAGCATTCGGGTACTGAACACGACAATTATGCACCCTTTACAGTAAAAGAACTGCAGGAAAAAGGCTTTGATTATTGGGCATTAGGACATATCCATAAACGAACCATTCTATCAGAAAATCCGCCAATCATTTATCCAGGCAATATTCAAGGAAGAAATAGAAAGGAAACGGGCAGCAAAGGGTTTTATCATGTTCATTTAAGTGAAATAGAGTCAAACATAAGTTTTATTGAAACCTCTGATATTGTTTGGGAGGAAGTAGAAATTGATGCAGGTTCTCAGGAAACCTTTCATGAAATATTTCAATTATGCCAATCAGTAATGAATCAACTGCGTAAAGAAGGTAAAGGAACATTGCTGACTGTTCAGTTGAAAAATATTAAATTGAAGGATGAACGGGAATGGAACAGTCTGCATCAAGAGTTACAAGGGCTTTTGCAGGAAGATGAGCAAGAAGAGGACTCTTTTGTTTGGGTTGTCAAACTTGAAATTTTTGAAGCCAATAAGCTGAACAAAGACCAATTAAAAACAGAAACAGGTTTTTATTCAGAGCTTTTTCAAACAATTGAGCAATATGACCATCTAGACCGTGCCTTGGCCCCACTATATGAGCATTCTTTAGGAAGAAAATATGCGCCGCAGTTCACTAAAGAAGAGCAGCAGGAACTTATAAATCAGGCAGAAAGACTTTTGCTTAATCTGTTGAATAACTAAAGGAGGAATGGCTGTTTGAAAATCGTTGCTTTACACATTTATGGCTATGGTCAGCTAGCTGATGTTGTGATTGAGAATCTTTCTGACTTTCAGGTTTTTTACGGGGAAAATGAGGCTGGAAAATCAACTATCATGGCCTTTATCCATGGGATATTATTTGGTTTTCCTACCAAACAGCAAGCCGAGCTGAGATATGAGCCAAAACACCATTCCAAGTATGGCGGGAAAATCCGCATCTTTCATGAGGAAAAAGGCTATGCCTATGTGGAGCGGGTGAAGGGAAAGGCCGCGGGTGATGTTAAAGTCATGATGGACAATGGTACAATCGGCGGTGAAGAGCTTTTAAAAGAATTACTTGAGAATTTTGATAAGAGCATTTATCAGTCCGTCTTTTCTTTTAATTTACAAGGACTGCAAAATATCCATCAAATGAAGGGTGAAGAGCTGGGGAAATTCTTGTTTTCTGCCGGTACTTTAGGGACGGAACGATTGGTCAAAGCAGAAAATATTCTCCAAAAGGAGCTTGAATCCCGCTTTAAACCAAGCGGGAAAAAACCGGTTTTAAATGGGAAATTACAAGCAGTTCATGAGAAAAGTCAAGAATTAAAAAAGTCCGCTGCAAAAAGTAACAAATATGATGACTTAATTCGAAAAAGGGAAGACACCATTCGCAAAATTGAACAAATCACCGAAAGACTCGAGGACATTCAAAAAAGAAAAGAAAAATTAAGTGAATGGAATCGAATCGAAGCTATCGTTAAAGAGGAAAGGCAGATTAAAAAAGGTCTCTCTGACTTAGGTGAATTAGGGGACTTCCCAATCCGGGGAATCGAACGTTTGGAAAAATTAACAGAGTTTATTCAACCATGCCATGCTAAGCTAAAAAGCATTAACGGTAGAATAGAACAGGTAAAACAAGAGCTTGAATCGATAGCCCCGGATGAATCCTTTCTCAAGACTGAGCCGGAACTGGTACCATTATTAGATCAAGTTCCAATCTATGACCAATTATCGCTTGAAAAACAGCAATATGAAGCAAAACTATCAGGATATGAAGAAGAAATTACAGGAATAAAAGAAAAGCTTCACCTGCAGCTGAATGATGAAGATATTTTTTCGATTAATACCAATATTTATATGAAAAACCAGGTAGAAATTGTTTCGCAAAAAACAAAGAAACTGGCTGAAATAAAAGATGAGTTAGACAAACAGTATCAGGAAGAGAAGAATTTATTAGAGGAAATTGAAAAGGAAATCGGGCAGAATGACAAACTCTGTTTATCAAAACAGGAAAGATTTCGTCTTGAACAACAGGCTGCTTTTGGCAGTGACAAAAAGCGGTCAGAAGAGGAAATCAAAAATATAAGAGAAAAGATAGAATTTTGCCAGTCCTCTCTTGAAAAAGACAAGGCAGCAAATGGCAGACAAAGACTTCCATTTTTAATTATGGAATTTATTCTTGCAGGTCTTACTATATATGGAGCCATGACAAAACAATGGATTTTGTTATTTATTGGATTAGCCGGGATTGGTCTGTTATCTTATTTTATAATTCAAACTTCCAAACAGACTAAGGAAAAGGACATGGTCCAAACGCTTAAAATCTTAAAACAAAAAGAAATAGAGCTAATAGAAAAATTAAAGTCAGCAAAATCGGTGGATTTGTCAACAATTGAGGAACAATTGCAGCGAGATCAAGAGATTCAAGAGCAATTAAAATTATTAACCTTTAAATTGAATCAGCAGCAATCACAGTTTGATAAAGTCATAACCAAATTCGAAGAATGGGAGTATGAGACGGCTGAAAATCAGAAAAAGCTAAGCGCTTTAAGTGCAGAGTTACATATTCCGAAAGAAATGGCGGCTGTATTTTTGCTAGAAGCTTTCCAGTTTATTGAACAATATAAGTCCATAATCCGGGAAAGGCACAATTTGCTGAATAGGCTCAAAGAGGTTAATAACCGGCTGGAGAAAATTGCAGCAGGGATCAAGACGTTTTCTAGACAATATATAGCGGAAAATGGAACTAGCTTGCAGCAATCAGCCTATTTATTACGCTGAAAACCGAACAAGAAAAACGAATTAAATATCAGGAAAAACTGGTAATGCTGAACAACCTTGAGGCTGAAAGGAAGCAAAAGCATCAAGAACTTGAAGCTCTTCAAATCGAATATGACAAACTGCTAAATGCAGCAAATACCAAATCCGAACAGGAATACTATGAACTTGGGGAAATGACAGAGAAAAAGATAAAGCTTCAGTCACAGCTGGAGTCTATTCAGGGGCAGCTTCAATACTCCATCCTTTCTGAGCAAGAGCGGGAAAATTATTTGCAAACCCATTTTGATGATGGTGTTATGACTGAATTACATGAAGAATTACAGAATTTAAAGGCGAACATAAAAACACTTCAGGAAGAACAAGCCGAAATTAAATATGAGATTCAGATTCTTGAGGAAGGCGGGGGTTATTCTGAGCTTCTTCATCAATTCAAGCAAAAAAAATATGAATTGGATGAGGATGTAAAAGAATGGGCGGTTTATTCTATTGCTCAAGATATACTTATGAGTACAATTAATACTTATAAAAATGTTCATCTGCCAAGAATGCTCACTCAGGCCGATGAATTCTTAGCCTATCTTACAAACGGCAGATACACAAAAATTCACCTAAATCCGACAGGAACCGGATTTCTTGTGGAAAGCATGGACCATACATTTTTTGAAGCAAATGAACTTAGCCAGGCAACAACTGAACAGCTATATGTTTCTATAAGATTGGCATTGGCTGTAACACTTTATGAAAAATATCAGTTTCCGATCATTATTGATGATAGTTTTGTTAATTTTGATGCAGGAAGAACAGAAAAAGTCATTGAACTTTTAAAAACGCTTAAAGGAAATCAAGTCTTGTTCTTTACCTGCCATGCACACCTGCTCCCATTATTTGCGAAAGACAGGATTCTGCCGCTGGAAAAAGGTGCTGTCCAGATCATTTCATAGAATGAAAGCTTGATATGTTATACTCTTAATATGGGAAAGGGCGTGATAAGGTTGGCTAAAGGAATCGCATATCATGAAGTTGGGGAACAAATTGAATTATTCTTTTTAATAAAAAGTTCTACTAAGGGAATCGCCAGTAATGGCAAACCTTTTTTAACTCTTATCCTTCAGGATAAAAGCGGAGAAATTGAAGCAAAGCTTTGGGATGCAGGAGAAGAAGAAGAAAAGCTTTATGCAGCCCAGAATATTGTAAAAATCAATGGTGATGTTCAGACTATCGCGGGAAAAGTCAGTTGAAAATTAGGCAGATACGCAGATCAGGGCAAATGGATGGCGTCAAACTGGAAGACTTTCTTGAGACAGCACCACTTAGTCAAGAAGAGATGGTTAGTAAGTTAACACAGTATATATTTGAAATGAAGAATCCTAATATTCAAAGGATCACCCGCCATTTAATTAAGAAGTATCAAAAGGAATTTCTGGAGTTTCCAGCAGCGACTAAAAACCATCATGAGTTTGTTTCCGGCCTAGCTTTTCATGTAGTCAGCATGCTCGATTTGGCAAAGGCTATTGCTTCACTTTATCCAAGCCTTGATAAGGATTTGCTGTATGCGGGGATTATTTTGCATGACATGGGCAAGGTGATGGAGTTATCCGGTCCAATTTCAACGGTCTATACACTTGAAGGAAATTTGCTCGGACATATTACAATTATGATTAATGAAATTGGTAAAGCTGCAGAGGAATTAGGAATTACCGGGGAAGAGGTATTGATTCTTCAACATCTTGTACTAAGTCATCATGGGAAGGCAGAATGGGGAAGTCCAAAGCCTCCTCTAATAAAAGAAGCCGAAATTCTTCATTATATAGATAATTTAGATGCAAAAATGAATATGTTAGACCGGGCTTTAGAAAGAGTGAAGCCTGGTGAATTTTCAGAGCGGGTTTTTGCATTAGATAATCGTTCATTCTACAAACCAACATTTCATAAGTAGGGATAACCTTTTGGGTTGTCTCTATTTTTTTGGGCATATTTCTTTTTTTAAAAGCATATGATGGTAACAAAAATGTGGACAACCACTATAAGGGGGAAAAGAAATTGACGATTCCGATTTGGGTCTATGCAGTTGTGGTTGGTATTGTAATAAGTGCTTTGATGGCTATTAAAACGGGCAGGGATGAACGTAAGCTTGAAATGGAAAACATCGAGCGAGAAGGCGAAATCTATATGAAACGCCTGGAAAGAGAAAAAGAAGATCGTCAGGTAGTTAAAGCAACCGGTGAATAATACAAAACGGAAGCATCCCATTACAGGTGCTTCCGTTGTTTTTTGCCTAGTTATTTGCTGGAAGATGCCGCTGGTAATGCATCCTTCAGGTCTTTATCATTAATTTTTACATCTGCGTTCTTCATTTCCCGCTCCATAGCCTTACTGATATCATCATTGGTTAACTTGGAGGATTTTACTTCATATTCAATTTGGTCCTTCATTTTATCATAAGGTTTTTTCTCAGCTTTTTCAGTTACTTGAATAATATGGTATCCGAATTGTGTTTTTACTGGTTTGCTGATTTCATTTACTTTTAGGGCATAAGCAGCCTTAATAAAATCTTTATCATATTGAGCCGCATTTTGGTTATTGATAGTGCCTAAATCTCCGCCATTTTGGGCAGATGCTGTATCAGTTGATTCTTTTTTCGCCACATCTTCAAATTTCTTACCGGAATTTAGCTGTTTTATCACATCATTAGCTGTTTTTTCATCCTTTACTAGGATATGGCGGACCTTAATGTCAGGCTTATAATTATCATAATAGTCTTTTAAATCTTTGTCTGTCACTTTGATGTCTTTCATGGCAGCCTTTTCTTGAAGCATACCAAGTTTTAAAGTGCTTTTTAAATCTTCTTCGCTTTTATAGCCGTATTGAGCTAAAGCTGTTTCAAAATTAGTGCCAAGATCCTTTTTTAATTGTGCAACCTTTTCGTCTACATCTTTATCAGTTACTTTGTATTTCTTTGAAAGCACTTTTTCATAAACAAGCTGCTGCAGTGCTTGGTCGCCAACCTTTTCCTTCATTGCGTTATAAAGCTCTTCTTGTGTGACATCTCCTGCTTTAGTCTCCGCAATTTTTTCAGAACCGGATTGATTACATGCACTTAAGGCAAGTACCCCTCCAGCTAGAGATAAGGCTAATATCCACTTTTTCATATTTGAAATCTCTCCTACATAGTAAATTCTTATGGGCGGTTGTCCATATCCTTTACTATAACATAAATGGAAAGCACTGCAAAAAATAAACCATTCATTTGAAACTGTAAAAATGTTAAAAAAGTGTGAATGACTTTGGGAATTGTCCAGCACATGCAGCCTAGCCTCTCGAGGTCATAAGACAAGCCCTCCAAAAGGTTGAAGAGCAACCTTTCAGCCGGCTTGTCTTGTGCTTGTCGGGGCTGAACAAGTCGCTTATGCTTTTCTTATTAAAAATAAGGAAAGTGCCTAATCGAAATAGGGGGTAGATGAATAGAATATCGTAGAAAAGAAAAAGGAGGTTTTAAGATGACTGCTGGTGGTGGATATGGCGCAGGCTTTGCGTTAATCGTAGTTCTTTTCATCCTATTGATTATCGTGGGTGCTGCTTGGGTATGGTAATGTAAAAAGCGATGAGATTTCCTCATCGCTTGTATTTTTTTGAAATTTTATTATCTGGGGAATTAAGCTGAACTAGGTATATAAAATTTCTATGTACGAAGAGATCAGCAGAATGGTAATTAAAACATTAATGGTACGAAAAACCTTATGCTGGCGTTCTTCGGGTATTTCTTTTTGAATACATAGTGAGCTGGTCATTTTATTGACATAAAACAGAATAAAAATCGCAAATACAATAAAAATGGAGATCATCATGGATTCCCTCCTCATGACATGGTATCCTTTTTAAGATACCAAATATTAAGTAAAAAAGATAGTCAAAAAAAATAGAAGAATAGTAGTCATTTTTCCTTAAATGGGATAAATCATCTAAAATTAAGGTTACCCCTGATTGGATTTCATGAATAATGATACAATATGGGGGTAGAATGTTCGGGAAAGAGGGATATCGATGAATGAATATAAAGCCCTTTTGGAAAGGATTCACCTGCTTGAATTTCATCAAAAGCTATTAGTAAAAATGATTAAAAACCCGGATATGGATTTTTACCGAATCATTGTTGAACATGGTATATCCAAACAAGAGATGGAATCCTTTTTCAATCTATGTGATGAACTCAGCTTGAAATTGAAGAAACAAAAAGCGGAAGGATTTGTTCATTTCCATCCGCTTTTTGTTGAATTTGTTGCAGGATTACCACTTGAATTGGATATAAAAGAAATCGTTAAGGCATGTCTGGTGCAGAAACTTTATGTGCCTCTATTTCAAGAGTTCAATAAGTTTATATCATGATTAGGCAAGTTCCTGCTCTGATTCTTCCGGCTTTTGAAGCGTACCATCTTTTTCAACGAATCTTGTCTCTATGTTATTGAAGCAGCGTTCAAAGATTTCCATAAAATCGTCCCCATAGATATTGCGGACAATTGCCATCACTTCAATAATTTCAGGAAACTTACCATACAAATCTCTTAATGGCAATGCTCCAGAAAAGACAGAGTACTCGTTGGGTTTATAAGTTTCCATTAATTTCAGCAGGATATCCTCTCCCGCAGGGGTGAGCTGGATATAGGTATTACGTTTATCGTTTTCCTTTTTAGAAAATTTCAGCAGTCCCCTTTCTTCTAATTTTTTTGAAAAATTAAAAGCTGTAGAGACATGCATAACCCCGAATTTTGCTACATCCGATATGGAAGCTCCATTTAAATGGTATGCAATCCACAAAATATGATGCTCGTTAATATTTAGATCAAAAGGTTTAATCCATTGCTGCCAATCTTTTTCAATCGACTTCCATAAGGCCTTACTTAACTGCGCCATCCTCTGACTGAAAAGCATTGCTTCTTTCACCGAATATTGTTTCTCTGTCATCCCCATTTTTCACCTACTTTTTTAATTCTCTATTATCATTATGCCAATAAAATAAAAATTAATAAAGATATAAATTCACAAAATTTTTAGAAATTGTTATATTTTTTGCTCTTTTATCATTTTTGAGTAAATTTATTCTGCAAAACATTCATCTTTTTACCAGATTCATAGGAATGGACGGTAAAACATATAAATAATTACAGCATAACAGGATTTAAAATCCTGTCAGGGGGGGCAGCAAATGAAGATTCTAACCGGTTTGCTTTTTTTCTTATGTACGATTCTTTTTTTAGGATCTGGCAGATATCTATTAGCGCTTAAAAGACCAGGGGTATATCCGCCAAAGCAGGTGTTAAAAAACCGGGCAGTTGTGTGTGCCGGCGGCGGCGGAGTATTTCTGCTGCTCGCACTTATGTTTTCATATTTCTTCTAATAATCAAAATAATTAATTTAAGAAAAGAACCCTTAAAGGGTTCTTTTCTTAACAGCCCCGTATTATTTTTGAACCACGGAAGCTGATGATATTTTGGATCTTTTGAAAATGGTTTGTGCAATTGGAAATACAATAACCATTACAACAGCGTTAATGGCAATAGCTGGTAAAACTCCGGCAGCAAAAAGAACTGCAAAAGAGCTTGGCAAACCTACAATGAAATATGCTGCTGTCAAAAAGACCGTACCTGAAACAAGTGTTCCAACTGCAGTTAATACAGCAACACTAATAACGGAATTACGGTATTTGTTTAATGCTAAAAATAAACCGAAAAAGACTAGAGCTGTTATAGGTTTATCGATTATATTAGGAATTTGACCGCCAGGGAAGCCGGTAGTTAAACCAGATAATACACCAGTTACAATTGCCAGAAGCAAAACGCTTTTAATTTCTGGAATTAACACAATGCCTAGAAACATCATAGCCAGCATCATGTCTGGCTTAATTCCAAAGAAACTTGGCATAACCGTATGCAAAACAACCCCAATTCCTGCTAAAAGTGCTAAAATGACAAGATTTTTTGTATTCATAACTCATCTCTCCTCTGCTTTTCTAAAGCTTTTGTTTCTCCTGCAGTGCTCTATATGCCTGCAGCGAAAAACTTATACTCATTATAGCATATTAATATAATATTGATAAAGATAAAATTTTCAGAAAATATTTTTTTATAAATGTTTTGAAATGCCGGCAGCCATCTCAGATAACATTTGCTGAGTATAGTCATTTTGGTTGTTTTTCCACACTGCACCAAAGCCATCGCCCGTGCCATAACGCGGAATTAAATGAGCATGAAAGTGAAATACAGACTGACCCGCTTTTTCTCCATTATTATTAACAAGATTTAACCCAACAGGTTCAAATTCTGCTTTAAGAGCATTTGCAATTTTAGGTACAACCTCAAAAATATTCTTGGCGATTTCCGGTGTCAATTCATATAGATTTTCCTTATGTATCTTTGGAATTACCAATGTATGACCTTTTGTCACCTGGCTGATATCCATAAATGCAACAACATGTTCATTTTCAAATACTTTGTGAGAAGGAATTTCACCGTTAACAATTTTACAAAAAATACAATCACTCATTTTTTACACAGCCTTTCATTAAATTGTCCAGCGCATGCAGCCTGGCTCATTGAGGTAATAGGCCTACATCAGGAAGGTTAAAGAGCTAGCGGCTCTTTTGTTTGCTTGAGGCTGACAAGGCGCTTTTGCTTTACCTATTGTTATGTATTATTTTACCACAGATTAAAGGCGGTGTGAGCAGAGCTAGGCATTACTAATCTAAAATGCTGCGATTTAAAAACACCAGATATAAAAAATATTACAGCGTTTTGCCTCTTTTGCTCACAAGAAAAGAGCAGGATTCGCATGGAATCCCGCCCTATCGAAGGGGAACTGCTTCATTTTTTACGTTCAATTAGGAATGTTTCTTTGATAAACACCTCATTTGACAATTTAGTGTTTGGATAAAGAATCATCATTGTTCAAGCTGACCATCCCCTAATGTTTTTATCGGTTACCTTACCTTTAAAAACGGATGATGTCTGCGATAAACACCTCATTTGTTAGGTTATTTTACCAAAACTTTGTGGTGTTATATGAACTCACAATGGTTACATGCACATTGTACAAAACAACCATCCCCTTATGTTTGAAACGTTTGTGAAGCTATTCTGGTTTGAAACGAATATTGTCTTTTGTAGACACCTCATTTCAAGTGTGTGATGAATTTCTTCATCAAGTGAATTTCCCCTTCGAATATTATCATGTCCGTTTTGGTGAGATCTATACAAATTTATTTTAAAAAGTTATTTTCTATTTTTATCAAGCACAATTTGTTAAAATAACAATAATCATGCTACGGAAGGACGTTGCACATGGCTTTATTATCAATCGAAAATCTTGTTGGCGGCTATACAAGAAATCCTGTTTTAAAAGATATTTCATTTGAAGTGGAGAAAAAGGAAATAGTCGGCTTAATCGGACTGAATGGTGCAGGAAAAAGTACGACGATTAAGCACATTATTGGATTAATGGAACCCCATCAAGGGGCAGTTAAGATAAATGGTAAGATTTTTACCGAGGATAAAGAAGCTTATCGCAGGATGTTTACCTTTGTTCCGGAGACCCCTATGTTATATGAAGAATTAACATTAGACGAACATTTGCGCTTAACTGCGATGGCCTATGGCTTGGAGGAATCCACATATAAAGAAAGAATTTCGCCGCTTTTGTCAGAATTTCGGATGGAAAAAAGGCTCAATTGGTTTCCTGCCCATTTTTCAAAAGGGATGAAACAAAAGGTGATGATTATGTGTGCATTCCTTGTTCAGCCGTCCCTGTATATTATTGATGAACCATTTCTTGGTCTTGATCCGTTGGGAATACAATCATTGCTTGATTTGATGAAAAAAATGAAGGAAAATGGGGCTGGAATTTTAATGTCAACACATATACTTGCTACTGCAGAAAAATATTGTGACCGTTTTGTTATTCTTCATGAAGGAAAAATTAGGGCGAAAGGAACACTTGCTGAACTAAGGGAACAGTTTTCGATGCCAAAAGCATCACTTGATGATTTATACATTCAATTAACAAAGGAAGAAAACCATGTTTGATGATAAAAAATTATGGAAAGACAGGGCTGGAAATCGGTTAAAAGATTTAAGCAGATATTTAAAGTATATTTTTAATGGGCACCTTGTCATCGTATTATTGTTTCTCATTGGTACAGCAGCTTTTTATTATCAAAATTGGGTTGAGACCCTGTCACCTCAATTTCCTTCTGAGGAGATTTTAGCTGTTATTCTTGGTTTTTTTCTTACATATAGTCCTGTTTATAACTTTTTGCTTGAGGCAGATAAAGTTTTTTTAATTCCAGTAGAAGATAGACTCAAGGGATATTTTTTGCGATCAGGAGCGGTTAGCTGGCTATTTCAGGGATATGTACTCTTATTGGTCTTTGCGGTTCTGATGCCAATGTATGCCCATGTAAGTGCAAGCGGCTTTAGTTTATTTTTGCCATTTTTAGCGGTACTCTTAGTGGTTAAAGTTTGGAATTTAGCTGTGAAATGGAAGATTCTGTACTTTGTACAACTCTCTGTCCAAAGATGGGATACGATTGTTCGTTATTTTATAAATTTTACCCTAACTTACCTGCTGTTAAAGCAGGCAAATATTTTTATCCTTATAGTCATAGGCGTTATTATGCTGCTATATTTCCGCTATTTTTACGTGCGGACACGGAAAATGGGCTTAAAATGGGATGTACTGATTGATCAGGAAGAAAAGCGGATGTCTTCCTTTTACAGAATGGCTAATATGTTTACAGATGTACCAAATATAAAGGAAACGGTGAAACGAAGAAAGTATCTTGATGTTTCCCTCAGCCAAATTAAATTTTCTCAAGACCAGACATATATGTATTTATTGTCCCGGACGTTTTTACGGTCCTCCGATTATCTGGGTCTATTTATCCGCTTGACAATTATTGGCGGGCTGGCTATTTATTTTATTTCCTTCGGTCTAGGACAGATCTTACTGAGTGTGTTGTTTTTGTATTTAACCGGGTTTCAATTACTGCCGCTCATAAATCATCATCAAAATAAATTATGGATTGATTTATATCCTGTTCCGGTGAAAGATAAACATAAGGCTTTTCATTCTTTATTAATGATAATTCTATCAATTGAGGCAGTTCTATTTGCATTGCTGATCCTTATTAAAGGAGAGGTTTCGACCGCTCTTCTAGATATTCTGGCTGGTATCATATTTAATTGGCTGTTTATCAATATTTACAGTAAAAATCGTTTAAAAGGGCGGTAAAACCCTGCTGATTGGCGTTTCACTTTCTCAAAAAAGGACTGATTTATTAAACGTTTCGCATAAGTATAGATAAGGGGTGCAAGCGAAATGAATGAGTATGAATTGAAAGTATATGATGAAGTGAAGGAATGGAAACACAAACTAACAAGACGCTCTGGGATGATGAAGCGGATTTCAAAAAAAGCGCAAGTAAAAGTGAATGACTACATTCCAGATAAGGTTCATCAGATGATGACTGACAGCATTAAAGCAATGGTAAAAGCGACATTATTGGGCTCACAAATTACAACAAATCATAAGCAGGCATTAGGACTTACTTTAGAAGAAAGAGATGAGCTGGTTCGAAAAAAAATCTTAACGTATCAAAAGACGGCGATTGTTGAAGGTGCTGGTACGGGTGCAGGCGGCCTTTTATTAGGATTGGCTGATTTTCCGCTGCTTTTGACAATTGAAATGAAATTTTTATTCGAAACAGCTGCCATTTATGGTTTTAATACAAAAGAGTATGAAGAACGGTTATTTATTCTGCATGTTTTTCAGCTGGCTTTTTCCAGTGATGAAATTCGCAGGCAGACATTAGATGATATTGAGAATTGGGAAACAAAGAAAGAAGAGCTTGTGGAAATGGATTGGCGGAAGTTTCAGCAGGAATATCGTGATTATATGGATCTTGCTAAAATGTTTCAGCTTGTCCCGGGAATAGGCGCATTCGTCGGCGCCTATGCGAATAACAATATTTTAAAAACTCTCGGAGAAACGGCAATGAATGCCTATCGCTTACGGATGTTACAAAAATCCCCTGAACTTTAAAAGTTCAGGGGATTTTCAGTTTATCCCGCATTAACGGCAGTATCACCCCTGCTTCAGAACTTAGCGATAGCAGGAAGTATAAGCAGGGGGGCACTGCCTCATATGACCGATTGGTGAGATAAAGTGAAACTTGCAGCCGTGCTTTTTGACGGCTTAGTTGAACTAATCGGGTAAAATAGCAGCGCGGGACTAACAATCAGTGGTGGATGGAAAAATCCCGCTGTTTGAAGTTTCACTTTATATTAAAAAGATCGCTGCAATAGTTGTCACGATTAGTCCGGTTACAACTGGGATAAGATTCCGTCTGGCAAGTTCAAACGGGTCGACATTACAAATAGCGGCAGCAGGGATTAAAGCCCATGGTACGAGCGTTCCGCTACCGACAAAAGACAAAATGCTATTTTATTGAAACTATTACTATTTCTCTAGGTTTTCCAGTACCCCTTTTATATTCTTCTTTGGTGTCAATAACAATCTGAGAAAAAAGTGTGGTCATCATTTGCTTCCGTTCATTATCATTTGCCAATTCCCAAAGAGATCTAATATTTTCAGTAAGATAAGTGATTTCATCTGTATTTTCGTTTCCTCTTTTATATGCACTTAGCTCAGCCCGAATACTTTTTTCTTTTGCTCTTAATTCATCAGTATTCTTAATTAATTCATCAATGCTAATACGGTCAAACCTATAGAGATTGTTTTCTTTCTCCAACATTTTTTCTATATGTGCTAGTTCTGTTTCTAAATCTTTTATTTTTTTATCAGAAGTACTTGATTCTGTATGACCCTTGATTTCATCAATTAAATCGTCAAAGTCAGTAAAAATTTTCTTAACTAAACTATCCTCTAAAATGATATGACTTGTACATTTTTTTCCAGCCTTTTTTCCCGAGCATCTATAAGTTTTTTTTTCAGAACTTTTATGCCCGCTCATCGCAGATCCACAACGACCACATCTTAAAATTGTTGAAAAATAGTAATTGCTCACTTCTCTTTTTCCTCCGAATGTTCTTCTCTTTTCAAGAATATCCTGCAACTCCCAAAATGCATCTCTAGATATAATTTTTTCGTGGATACCATCGAATAAATCCTCTGGCTTTGGCGGCTTTTTATAATCTTTAGGATTATCATAAAAGGTTAAATAACCTGCATATATTGGATTATTTGCGATTCCTCGCACTGTATCAACGTGCCAATCGCCACCTTTTCTGGTGGGAAATCCATTAATAGTTAGTTGTTTTGCTATTGTAAAAAATCCAAGTGATTTAGCTAATTCAAAAATTTTTTTTACCACTTTTTTTTCATCTTTATTTATTACTAATTCTTCATTAATAATTTGATAACCAAATGGAGGCATTCCACCTTTCCATTTACCTAATTTGGTTTTCTTCTCCATGCCCATTCTTACACGTTCAGCTGTATTCTCCCTTTCCCACTGTGCAATAGCGGCAACAAGAGTGATAAATAATCTTCCCATAGCATTTGTAGTATCATAAACTTCTGTCGCACTTTTAAATTTACACTCATGTTCATCCAAAACTTTTAATACTTCATATAAATCAAGTACAGATCTAGTCAATCTGTCTAATCTATATACTAATAAAACATCAATTCCGCCTTTTTTTATTTTTTCCATCATTAATTGAAATTTAGGTCTATCTAAGTCTTTAGCAGAATATCCATCATCAATAAAAGGTTCGTCAACGATTTCCCAACCTTGAGATAGACAAAAAGCGCGTAATTTTTCTTCCTGAGCAGCTATAGAATATCCGTGTTTTGCTTGTTCATCAGTGGATACCCTTATATAAATAACACATTTCATTTTAGATCACCTCAATATAATTAATTATGTTTTTGGGAGTAATGTATGTATGGGTGTATGAAATCTGAAGTTTGTATTCTTTGGAGTAAAGTAAGTACTTGACTGTCGTGCGCAGTGAGATTAACTCACTGTTTTTCCGACCAAATGAAATCATATAGGTCTTCCATTTGCACATTCAGTTGAAAGGCGATATTCTTTGCTGTTTTATAAGACATGGTGGTTTCGTTATTAGCATAAGCATTAATTTGCTGTTTCTTCATTCCTAGTTTTAATGCTAATTCAACTTGTGACATTTTCTTTTTTTTAAGGATTTCATTTAGTCGGCATCTGCCGACATCAAACACTCTTTCACCGCCTAATTATTGATCATAGGACTTACACTGTATAAATATTTTCCAATTATTTTTATATCTTCACAATTTTCTTTTGTATATTTCTGATCAATAAATGAATCATCATAAGAACTTGGTTCTAATACAATTAAGTCTGTAAATTTATATACTTTTTTTAGTGTTGCAAAATTCCCATTTACAATTACCGCGGCTATTTCTCCATTTTCAACTTCTGATTGCTTTCTTAATATCGCGTAATTTCCATTTGGAACTATCTTGTTCATACTTTCACCATGAACAACTAAACCAAAAATTTCAGTGGGATTTGCAACTTCATAAGGTGGAACTATCTCATCAACAATATCTTCAATTGCTTCAATAGGCTGTCCAGCTGCTATTTTTCCTATGATAGGAATTTTTCGTGTCTTTTTATTATGAATTGACAAATATTGTTCAACTAAATTTGTTCCTTTAACTAATTCCAATTTGCCATTAATTATTTGAGCAGTTGTATTCTTATAAGTAGTATCTATATCTGCTTTAGTTACACCAAATACTATGGCCATTTTTTCAAGTACTCCTGGACCAGGCATAGCTCTATAATTCATGTAATCACTCATAGTGCTTTTTGCAATTCCGATTCTATTCGCTAGTTCAGATTGGGTCATATTATTTTTTACTAGAAGACTTTTAATATTACTAGCGATGACCTTCTTTTGTTCATCCATCAAAATCACCACCTTAAATTCTTTTGTAAATTATAATTTACAACTAAACAATAACATATTACGAAAAATTCGTAAAGTATGAAATTTGTATGAAAATATCGTAATTTTGTATTGAAATTACATTAAAATGGTAATATCATGGGTACATAAGGAGGAGATAACAGTGGTAAAAAAGCAGTGGACAATCAGTGAACTTCGTGAACGTACAGGTTATAATCAAGCGCAGTTCGCTAAAGAAATTATGCATGTATCACCGAAAACCCTCTGGTTATATGAACAGGACTCTAGCAATCTTCCAGATGATTTAATCAAAAAATATATGTACTTGTTCAATGTAACTTATGAGGAAATTTTTTTTGGCCCAAAGTACGATAGAATCGTACTCGTTCGAAAGGAGATTGAGAAGCGAATTGAGATGTTAAAAAATATCGAACTTGTAGAGCAGTCCACATGAATAACCAGCATATGCTTTATCAAGAGGTGATCAACATGAGAATTGAGATGACTGAAGAAAAACTTCGTAAATTGAAACCTATATTTGAAAGCATTTTGTCAAGAAAGTATGGTAAGGAAATTAAATTTGTCACATTAACCATGGGAAAAATCACCATTAAAAATTAAATTTTAAATTTTATTTTTTTTAAAGGAATTTGCAAAATATGTTGTCGATTAAGGGGTGAAAATGGTGAATAAAGTTATTTTGTCGAAAGAAGAAGCTAAAGCGTTGGAAGTTGCCCTGGAAAGAAGTAGTGGGGATAAATCAAGTATAGTTCAATGGCATTCACATAATTTGTGGGATGACAAAACAGCACCATTAAATGATTTGGATTTAGATACTGTTTGCCAAGCATTGTATGTGGGATATGAAGTTGAACCAGGGCCGGAGGAAAAAGTTATAAACTTTTATGAAGCTAATGCCGCAAACCCTGCGATTGAATTTGCAGTTAGGCAGACTCTCAAATTACTAAATTATCAAATTAAAGGAATTAATTGCTAATGCTGGATTATTGGAAAACATGCCTTCCACACTTATCAGATGCAGATTTAGCAAACCTTGCCTTTGATACTGAACGCCGAATCGGTTCTCATATCGCTGGTGGTAATCCCATTGATGAATATGTACAGAGGCAGCAGGCGTTACTGGAAGTAATCCAGGACGAGCTCTTAAGGAGGTAGGCACATGGGTTACATCTTTACTGGTTTGATTATCTTTGTACCTGCATTACTGGCGTTTGCGGCAATTGAAAGGAGGTGAAATAAATGTCACATGGAGAGGTTACAGTTTGGTATATGACTGAGGAAGAACGTTTAGCTTATATCGAAAAGCATCCAATCATTCCAATAGAAAAACCAAAGGGTTCATCGTATGAAGATATACATGAAATGCAGCATAAGAAATCAAAAGTCCGTAAGAGTTATAGAAGAAGAATCACGGATGATATCGATATTAAAAAACTATACAAGATGTATAAAGCAGGTAACACCTTAAGAGATATTGCTAAAGCTTTTGATGTCTCGCTTAATACAATATTCGTCTACATCAAAGAACAAAGGGAAATTAATCCGGAAAAATGGCCACAACGAAAATAAGACCCACTGCGGCAACAGCGAGTCTTAAAAGAAGGGTTTTTCTAAACAACCTACATACATCATAGAGGATGTAACAGCAAAAAATCAAGGGGAGGTAACGGAATGAATATTGAAGATAAATTAGCTTATATTCGCAAGGCTCTTGAATTGGGAGCAAAAGTTGGAATAAATTTTTACTTTATTGAAAATAAGGAAAAAGCAGCGGAGATTATGGTCGAATTGCAACCTGCTGTTCAGGTGGAATATGACAGCAACGATGGTACACATTGGTGTTATGCAGATGATTATGACAACCAATTAGAAACTACTGTTTTTTATCAATCGAAATAAAAAGGAGATAAAAATAATGATGAACTCATTACAGCAAATCGAACTAATGGAAGTTGAAGAAATCCAAGCGCAGGAAAGTAAGTTTGAAATTATGGATATTAACGGCTTGAATTGGGCATTCCGTAAATTATCCGCTTTAAAGTCTAAGGAAAAGGAAATTAAGCAGCTGGCAGATATTGAACGGGACCGTATCGCTCGATGGGAACAAGAAGAGTTAAATCCTATTGTTAATAGTATTAGTTTCTTTGAATCTCATATTCAACTATTCCATTCACAACAACTGGCTGAAGATCCTAAAGCTAAAACAATCAGCACGCCTTATGGTAAATCAAAATCACGTAAGACTAAGGAGGTTCCAGATAAAGCAGATGAGTCCGCAATCCTACAGCATGTTATTGAAAATGGCATGGATGAATATATCAAAAATAGTTTGAAATGGGCTGACTTTAAAAAGGCAGTAAAGATTGTGGAAGTATCCGGCGAAAAGGCTGTAGTTGATGAAAATGGACAAATTGTTCCTGGTATGACCGTTAAGCCAGAATCAATTACTTATAGTGTGGAGGTGTAAAAGTGGAAATCACAAACGGTGCCCAAATTACAAAAAGTAAAAAAGCAAAAATCATCATCTACTCTAAACCCGGTGATGGAAAAACGACAGTAGCAGGTAAGCTCCCAGGTAAAACATTGGTATTAGATATCGATGGTACCAGTCAAGTGCTTGAAGGCTATTCAAATGTTGATGTAGCGAAAATCGATGGTAAAAATCCGCATGACAGCATCTTGCAATTCTATGCTATTGCAAAAGCAAATATCGATAAATATGACAATGTATTCATCGATAATTTAACTCATTACCAAAAATTATGGTTATTAAAGAAAGGAGAAAACACCAAAAGTGGAATGCCAGAATTAAAAGATTACGCTTTACTAGATAACCATCTTTTAGGATTAGTAGAAACGTTTAACACATTAGATGCAAATATTATTTTTACGGCTTGGGAGACAACAAGGGTTATTACTCATGATGATGGGCAGCAATACAATCAATTCATTCCAGATATTCGAGATAAGATTGTTAATCACATCATGGGGATTGTTCATGTTGTTGCAAGATTAGTTCGAAAAGCTGATGGTACAAGAGGTTTTATTCTCGAAGGAAATCAAAGTATTTTTGCGAAAAACCACTTAGATCAGCGTAAAGGCTGTGTGCAAGATGAATTAATAGTGTCATCCACAAATCAAAATACAGGGGGAAATAAATAATGTCATTCTTTAAATTTGATGAGGAAAATGCAAGTGCTGGATTTGAATTAGTTGCCGAAGGTAAATATGAAGCTGTGATCTATAACGCTGAAGCAGGTAAAACACAAGCTGGTAAGCCAAAATTATCAGTTGACTTTGAAATCAGAAGTGATGTACCGCAAAACCATCAAGGCGCAAAGATTCTTTATAATACATTTACTTTTGAACATGAAGTTGCTGTAAAGATAGTCAACTCATTATTAAAAGCTTGTGGTTTTCCTAATGGTCATCCATTTAATTCGCCGGATGATATGGCCAAACAGCTTATCAATAAAAATTTAAAAATCACTGTTAAGCATGAAGAATATGAAAAAGACGTTGACGGTGTTAAAGAAAAACGAAAGGCTGCTAAAGCGAAATATTATGATGTGTCGGATGTTACTCCAGTAATGCAAGATGGCGGAATAACAATTAATGATGATGATATCCCATTTTGAGAAATAACTGAATAGAGAGGTTGGTCTTTGCCGGCTTCTCTTTTTTATACCCTAAAAACGTAATCGGAGGGCGAAATGAAAGAAAATCCATACAACTTTAACGAAATCCCTGCCGAATTAAAAGCCCTTCCTCAATGGATTTTGTGGAAAATGGAAAAACGAAATAATAAGCCAACTAAAGTACCGTATCAAGCAAGTGGAGAGATGGCCCAGGCAAACAATCGCCGGACATGGAGTACATTTGCTACGGCAGTTAAGTTTTATCTTCAGGGTGATTATGACGGCATTGGATTTGTTTTTAGTCGGCAAGACAATTACATCGGAATTGATATTGATAAATGTGTTACTGATGAAAAACCTAATGCATTTGCAACAGAAATCATAGATACGCTTGATAGTTATACAGAGTTTTCACCATCCGGTAAAGGTATCCACATCATTGTAAAAGGTAATCTTCCACAGAATGTAATTGGTACTGGGAGAAAAAATACAAAACATGGATTAGAAATTTATTCTTATGGTCGTTACTTCACATTCACTGGAAATCGTGAAAATTCCAATGATGTTTATGAACGAACAGATGAACTTGGAGATGTTTTTGAACGATATTTTGATGACAGCGATATTCAAGGCCGTATCAATCTTGCTGAATTTGAAAAAGATGAAATCAAAATTTCAAATGATGTTCTTTGGGAGAGAATATTCCGCTCAAAAAATGGTGATGAAATACGCTCATTGTTCAATGGTAATTTAATCGATGGTGATCATTCAGCAAGTGACTTAGCACTATGTAATCACTTAGCATTCTGGACAGGTAAATCAGCAACTCGCATGGATACGATGTTCCGGGAATCGGGCCTTATGCGTGATAAATGGGATGTAATCCATTATAGAGATACTAATGAAACATATGGCGAAAGGACAATAGCAACAGCCATTGCTTCTACTTCCACAACGATCTTAGACAACAAGGAGCAATTCGCAGAGTTCTCTTTTGACTTTCACACTGGAGATGCTGCTGAGGTTGTGGAAGAAAAACCGAAAAAGAAATTTCGTTTAACTGAACTTGGTAATGCTGAACGGATTGCTTATGAATATGGCCATGTAATCAAATATGTATCTGATATGGGTTGGTTAATCTGGGACGGTAAGCGATGGAAGTTAGACACCAAGAAAGAAATAGAGCGAATTACCGCAAAAGTGCTACGGAGTCTTTATAAGTCAGATGATGAATTTGAAAAGAAATGGGCCCGAATGTGTGAACGGAGAAATATTCGAATGAATAGCATTAAGGACCTTATGCCATTGGTTCCTGGCAGTCGTGATGATTTTGATAGACATAAATATTTATTTAACGTCGAAAATGGCATCATCGATTTAAAAACTGGCAAATTAAAAGCGCATGATCGTGAATTGAATTTAACAAAATTAGCAAATGTCGAATTTGACGAAAATGCAAAATGTCCTGTTTGGCTAACGTTTTTAAATCAAATTTTTAAAGGTGATAAAGATTTGATTGATTACATGCAACGACTCATAGGTTATTCGCTCACTGGAGATATTTCCGAGCAAGGTATGTTCTTTCTTGTTGGTGGAGGGTCTAATGGTAAATCTACTTTTGTGAATACGATTAAAAAAATAGTAGGGGATTATGGAACCCAGACAAACTCAGAAACTTTTATTAAAAGAAAAAACGATGGAGCGAATAACGATATTGCTAGATTGGCTGGATCTCGATTTGTTTCAGCAGTGGAGTCAGAAGAAGGTGAAAAACTTCAAGAATCACTTGTTAAGACTATTACTGGTGGTGAACCAATCACAGCACGATTCCTACGACAGGAATATTTTGAGTTCATCCCCGAATTCAAAGTCTTTTTCACAACTAATCACAAACCAGTAATTGGTGGTGTGGACGACGGTATTTGGAGACGTGTGAAAATTATTCCTTTTACTTTAAGCCTAAAACCACACGAACGGGATAAAAAACTTGAAGAAAAACTATCAATGGAAATGCCTGGTATTTTAAATTGGGCGGTCCAAGGTTGTCTAAAATGGCAGCAATCAGGTTTAAAAGAACCGAAAGTTGTATTGGATGCAACGGGTCAGTACAAAGAAGATATGGATATTTTAGCTCCTTTCTTGAATGAAGCTTGTTACATCGATGAACCGAAAAATGAAGCGATCAAAATCGAAGCAAAAGAATTATACAACGTATATGACAACTGGTGTTATAAATCCGGTGAACGTACTTTAGGAAATCGGTCATTTTATCGAATGTTAGAAACAAAAGGATTCGGAAAAACGAAAGGAACTGGAAATAAAACATTTTTGACAGGAATTACCTTAAAGGAACGAATACCAGTTACTAAAGGGATTACCGAAAACGAAGAAACATCCTTTTTTAAGCTCACTTAGTAACTAAAGTTAGTTTAAATAACTTTTAATAATTTTTTGCAAAGTCAGTTGTATCAATGTATTGAGAGTGTTTTTTTAGTAGTTAGTTAGTAAGATTATTGGTTTTTTTATAAATTAAAAAAATAAAAAAATAATATATATATAAGTCTATTATATACGCTACAAGCCGAAATCCCGATAACTTTTCTAACTATCGACTACTAAATTACGGTTGAAGCGTTGGTGTTAAAGGGTTTTAAGTGAAATTCACTTAGTAACTAAACGTTATTAAATACCCTTTTTCGTTAGCAAACGGCTGTCTTTCAATATTCCTAATAACTGAAAGGTGGAGAAGTGATGGAAGTATTCATTTCTAACAACCTACGTCGAAAAAAAGGAGCAAAAAGAATATGGCAAGGAACTATTTTCTCTAGGTATTTGTTTTATTGCAATTTAACAGGTGTTAAACCAATTAGCACTATGCAATTTTACAAAGAATTAGAGTCGCGTGGATTCAAACGTAAAAAAATTTACTTTTACAACGTGGAGTTGAAGGAGTTGCCATGCAAGTACTAATGATTCTAAGCCAAATATGGAAATCTGGTGCCGATATTTATCTTGATAAAAAAGATGATCGGATTGCAATTGATAGACAAAAATTGATTCCAGCAGATGTAATGGATGCTGCTGAAAATAATTTTAAAGAAATCGATGCTTGGTTTAAATCGTGGAAAAATGCCAGTCCTGTGAAAATCACACTCAAAAAAATGGTTCATCAATTCTGTGGATGGCAGGAAAATGAAAAATTGCTTGATTGGTTATTGGATGAAAAAGAATCTCTAATGATGTTTGATGATTGGATGATCGCTCTTAATAAGAATGGTTGGAAAGATATTTATGATGATTTCCGGCAATTTGAAAATGCTGAATCTGATAAATTAGCACAGGAATTATATAGACGTGCTGTTGCATATGCGAAGAAAGGAGCATGAGGATGGAAGATGCTTGGGTTTTACAATTGAAAGATGAATCTAAAGATGGATTAACCGGTGCTTGGTATTATGCAGATAACAATGAATTCGGTGATTTTATTACTCAAGATTTAAACGATGCAACTATTTTCAAAAATAAAGAAAAAGCAATTAGAGAAATGAAAGCTCATGAAGCCGTAATAAAAAAAGAATTCGGTGATGATGCGGTTTGTAATGCAGGCTATACAAACATGATGCAACATTTCAAATGGATTGAGGTGGAATTGCATGAGAGAAATTAAGTATCGTGCGTGGGAAAAAAGTCTAAAAGAAATAATTCCAGTACATGAAATAAATTTTGAAAGCAAAATGATAAATACAAAATCTGCTTGGCGGCTTTTCGATGAAATTGAATTAATGCAATACACCGGATTAAAGGATAAGAACGGTAAAGAGATTTATGAAGGGGATGTTTTAAAAGGACATTACTACGCATACGGAAGAAAAAGAAGATTTATAGGGAAAGTCGTTTATGGTTATCATGGATTTTGGTTAGTCGGCGTTAAGCAATATATGGGAATGAGACAAGATTTTAGCTCTCTTTATGAGGTAATTGGGAATTCATTCGAGAAACCAGAGTTACTGGAGGGAGTTCAGTGATCTCCTATCATTACACAGATACGGAATTAAATAAAATACTCAAAACATTAACGATAGTCATAGACACCAGGGAACAGGTTAATGGTCATATCCTAAATTATTTGCGGCAAAAGGAAATTCCTATAAAAATACAAAAATTGAACACTGGTGATTATGGCTGCATGATTCCTAGAAATGAAGAGTTGGGAATTGCTCGTGATATCTATTTAGATAGTCGATTGGAACGGAAGGCCCATATTGATGAAATCACAGGTAATTTACAAAAAGATACGGCAACAGCATTTGAGAATGAATTAATCCGGTCTAAGGACATTCCCTTTACTTTGATTGTGGAGGACCTGCATGGGTACGAAAAAATCCTGAAAGGTGAATATCGTTCCAAATACAATCCATTGGCATTGCTTGGCAGGCTCAATACATTCAAAGCTAAATACAATTTTGAAATTGTGTATTTAGACCAAAAATATAGCGGCAATTGGATATATCACCATTTTTATTATCAAGCAAAGCATTATCTTAGGTCGGGGATTATCTAATGAAAAATAAGCGTAAACAAAAGCGAAGGCTTAAAAAAGCCATCAAACGAAGGGGAAAAGATGTTGTAAAAACGTGCTGGCGAAACATATTCGTTAAAGCTGGGATATTAGAATAGATGAATATGCAGCAGTTATCTATATTTGATGTTTTAGATTTATCGATTGAAGATCAGTTAAAGGATTTAGATAATGGGGAGTATGTAGAATTCCACCGAGATAACGAAACTTTATTTATTAAAAGAGATTCATACGATTCATTGTTATATAAGTGTCCTGGTGTTTATGGTTATTTGCTTTCAATAAATTCAAAAGGTCATTTAGCTGATTTTGCTAACAATGTTTCTAATTGGATTGATGGGAATGAATTGTGGTGAACAATTGACCAAAATTGCGTCTTAAAAGGAGTAGTGAAAATGATGTTTTTTAAGAAATGGATATGCAAAAGAAAAGGTCATGAGTTTGAAAAAAAGCATATAGAACATGAACATGATGGTTGGGGCAATGAATGGCATTGGAAAAAATGTAAAAGGTGTGGGTATTCTACATTTGATGAAAAGCGAGTTACGTCATAGTTCGATTCTTTAGTGACTTAAAAAAATGAGGTGAAGAAATGGGTATTTTATATGATTCTATGAAAAAAGTTAACCTTCACCAAGAAATGAAACGCAACATGATAATCGAAAGACTTGAAAATTTAGGTGCAATAAAATTTGATGGCAAATCCATCTACGATATGGATTATGAAGAATTGAAAATGGCTTTAGTTATTGCCGAAATGCGTCAGGTGGATATCGAGCATCCTGAACACCGATGGTTCAGATGAAAGGAGAAAGAAATGATTAACAACTTATGTAAAGAAGCATATATGACCGCAAAATCCAAGGGCTGGCATGATGAACCAAGTGAAACAGGTACTTTATTAGCTTTAATTCATGCTGAGGTATCTGAGGCACTGGAAGCTGATCGCAAGGGTGACCATGAGAATTTTGCTGAGGAATTGGCAGATGTATGTATCCGAACCTTTGATTTGTGTGGGTTAAAGGGAATTGATTTAGAATCAGCCATTTCAAAAAAGATGGAATTTAATAAAACAAGACCATACAAACATGGAGGGAAGGCGTACTGATGAAAGTACAGATAGAAGGAAACCTATTTCTTGAATCGGACGAAAGGCAATTCATCCTTAAAGAATATACCGGAAAACAGGATAAGAATGGAAATGAAATATTTAAAACTCATGGTTTTTATGGTACTGTCCAGCAGGCTCTTAAAGCCTTCACAAGGATGAAAGTCAAACAATCAACTGCTGTGACTTTATCTGAGCTTATTTTAGATGTAAATAGAATCGAAGAATATATAAAGTCTAAGATTGCTATTTAACGTCTAAAATAGGCTGAGAATTCCTAAAAACCATATATTCAATCTATTTATAAAGGAGAATGTAAAATGGCAAAAGTACAACTTAATCAAAAGGAACAACATTACGCAGATACTCGTGAGCAAGCTGAGGAAATTGTTTTAGCTGCTAAAGAAAATGAAAATCTTCAAATGCACAAAATTACAGAGAAATATAACAAGTACGGTCAGTATTACTTAATTGATTTAACTTATGTTTATCAAACTCCAAAAGAAGTAATGGAGAGTCGTCCACAAAATGATAATGTGCCAGAGGGACAAATGAGCATTGATGACCATGAAGGCATTGAGTATTCTGTGGACGGAAATCGAAATGTTTCAGTTTCAGAAGGTCAATTATCCATTGATGATGAACAATCGGATGAACCTATGCTGTAGAGGGTGAAATAAATTACAAAATTAATAGACAAAGCCCTGGGATTTCTCAGGGCACCTCTTAAGGGGTGTTGAATTTGGATTTTGAACTTCCTGAATTAGATAGAAAAGCAACAAAGCGAATGGTGGAAGTGCACCTTGAAAAGTTTCGGCTGTTTAAGTACCTGACATTTGAAGAGCGTGAAGCATCGATTACCGCCAGTTGCACACCAAGATTCCATGGTCCAACAAATCAGACGAGTGACCAAACTGCATCAATTGCTATGTACAATGTGGATGAACAGGAAAAGAGAAAACAATTTTGCTTAAGAACTGAAAGAGCTGTGAAGCATTTGCCGCCAATGGAAAGGTTTTTAATTGAATCCAGATACATGGCAGATGACAGCGACTACTTAACAGATTATAACGTTTATTGTCACAAGTTCCAGCCTCCAATATCAGCGATGACCTATGACAAGATTAGGTGGAAAGCTTTCTACCGGCTGGCGCTGAATTTAAATATTGCAGTAACTAAAAATTAAAAGAAAAAGGCCACAGATTGTGGCTTTTTTTCTCTCCCAAATTATTAAGAAAAAATTGCCTTTTTTACAATCCTTATAAATTTCCCTATATTGTTTGAAACTAAAATTCTTACTTCTTTAAGGTCAGATGTTTTCTGAGTATGACCTAATTGGTTTCTAATCCATGTATAGATTGTCTCTTTTTGATTTTCATTTTTTGTACTCGTTCTTAATTCCACATTTTTTTCGGCTGACTTAATAAAATTATCTACTTTAAATTGTTGTGGACCTTTTAGATCTATTAAAATACTATACAAAATAACAAACTGACCAATCTCCTCTCTAACCCGCATCGCTTCTTTGAACAATTGGAAGTTTGTTTTTGATTGAATAGAATGTATCAGGTGTTTGTCACGAATCAAATTTTGTAATTCCTTTTTATTCACCTCAGATATTTCTTGGTATATCTTTATTTGCATATCGAAACGGGTCTGTCCTATAGCATCGCTTTCATTTAATTCAATTTTACTTAGATAAAAGTCGTAAAAAACTACATTGTATTTGTAAAGTAATAAATCAATTAATTCAATGAGTTTTTCTTTAGTGATTATTTTTAAGTTTTCTATATCTAATCCATCCTCGACGATAAAACAAAATATAACTGAGTTCGGATTTTCCCTAGTCATATTAATTTCGATGATGGGAAAATTCAATCCTGTAAGTTTAATCTCATGATTCCAGCTGACATAACTGGATTCCAATGTATAAAATATTTTCATAGATTAACTCCTTGATAATTAATAAGATACAAAAATATTATAATTATTTTCATAAAAATTTATAATATTTTTGTATGATATTGGCTTTTTAACATGATAAATTTATAACATCAGGAATTGAGTAAGGGACAAGCCTACCAGTTCCATTTTTATTGCTAATACAATTTATACTCCACTCCTGGTTGTGGCTTTGTAAAATGGCCATAGCTTTCCTATCCCTTCCGGGTCTGTGATGTCAGCAGATAAGGTGTGGATCGACACGGTTTGCTACCTACCGCAATAAGTGGTAGCTGATATTGAAAATCAGATGATGTCGCTACAGAGGGATACTTGATAAGAGGCAGAGCTGATAACTCTGATTGGCCTAAGAATCAGTTGTTATTATGTATTAAACATGTCAAAATTTGACGAAAGATAGTAATTGTCCATATAGTTCCTTTTGCTCATAATTAGGGCGAAGGGAGGTGTAAAACATGGCGAAAACAATCGATGCTATAGAGTTAGGAAAAAAAATTGGTGTAGAAGTTGTTAGAAATAAGATTAAGATTAAAGCAATTAATGAGTTACTTATTGAAAAAGGGATTTACACTCAAGAAGAAATAAATAAGAAATTCTCAACTTTATTGGAAGATAAGACATTAACCTACGTAAGGGAACTCTTGGATTTATCCGAAGAAGAGTTTACAGAAGAGGATATTGATGATAATTAGATATTTAGGCATCCTTTCGAGGGTGCTTTTTATATACATAAATAGCAAACAGATGTTCTGGGTCTCGTTAATATTGTCAGTACTTTTTACTAATTCTAATGTTTCATTTATGGTAACACTTAATTAATAACACAAACATTGTTGTATCAACGTTTGTAACGATTAAAATTATTTCAAGGTAACGCGAAAGTAACAGCCAGGTAACAGCGACTGGATATAAACAATAATGATAAAGAATGATAAAGAAATATATATACTTGCAAATGCCTTTGCAAGGTAAATATTCTATAAAACATCTGTTTAAAAGACAGGTGTTTTTTATTTTTACTAGAAGGTGATGAAATGAAAATTGCTGATCATTTATCAGAAGAACAGAAACAGCAGCTAGAGAAGTTTAAGTCACCTAAGAGAAAGAAGCAAGAGAAGGTTAAGAAGGAAATGAATAAAGAACTACTTATACTAAACTTAACTAAATTAGCTGAAGCTTTGCGACCTCTACTTGATGCTATGCGTAAGAAATGGAATGAATTAAAAGAGTTATTTAAGCGAATCAATGTTGCGTATCTTTATCTTGCGAACAAACCTTCATTGTCAACAACTAAGAAGTTAGCAGTACAAAGCCAGGTCATTATTCGTAAGCCATTGATGGCAAGAGCAAGGAGTTGCTGCTAATGATTGAGTTCATTGATATGTTTCATTAATCCTAAATGCATTAATCAAATTATTCTTTGTTATTGCATTGATTCTATGGATTGTTATGCCAATCTATGCTTTAAGGATTGATAACAAAAAGAAAAAAGAACTAGATAGATTGAGAGATTTAAACAATGGTCTTGAAATGCTGCTAGAAACTCCGATTAAAAAAGTTAGAGAATTTGTAGAAAGTCAAAGAAGAAACAAAAATATCTAGAAAAAAATGTCGAAAAAATTTTTTGGGTCCTTTGAAAAAATAAAAAAATTAGCGGGTGCGTTCGACCCCGCGGCTGCGCTAGTTTTAATTTCAAAAATTTACTTTCGCTTTCGCCTTAAAAATGACATTTACTATTAAAAAATAGAAATTCCTTCATCTTATGGGTCGGAAAAACGATAAAACCTTTAGTTTAGTAGAACGAAAGTGAGGAAAGCTGTTATGGGAAAAGAAAAAGCGAAAGGGGAAACGCTATATGATTCAGAAATTTTAACTGGTGAGTTTGCTCGTCTTGTTGGAAAAACTCCACAATGGATAAGGCAGCTTACACGGGATGGAGTCTTAAAACAATGTAAAAGAGGGAAATATTTTCTTGGTGAAAACCTTCAGGCTTATATCGAACATGTGCAAGGCGGAAAAGAAGATTCTAAAAAACCAAGATATGTAGATGCCAAAACAGAACATGAATTAATAAAAAAAGAAAAAGCAGAGCTTGAATTAAGGGCAATTAAAGGGCAACTTCATGAAGCGAAAGATGTTCGAGCTGTTATGACTGATATGATTCTTACTACAAAATCAAAATTACAGTCCATTCCTGCAAGAGTTTCACCTCAATTAGATGGTGAGCCTGCATCTAAAATAGAAAAAGTTCTCAATACAGAAATTTCCGAAGCTTTAAGGTCTTTGTCAAACTATTCACCAGAGCAATTTATGAAATCTGAAAGTGACGATTAAGAAATGGTTCATGAAAAGACAGTTCGCCTCTTTAAAAGTTTGGCTAAACTTTGGGAGCCGAATCCAGATCTAACAGTTTCGGAATGGGCGGACAGGTATAGAGTTTTAACATCTGAGACCAGCGCGGAACCCGGACCTTGGAGAACAGAAAGAGCCCCTTATATGAGAGCAATCATGGATTCTGTTGCAGATAAAGAAACCGAAGAAGTGGCAATTATGGCTTCTGCACAGGTTGGGAAGACAGAATTTATGTTAAATATGGTTGGGTTTCATATAGATTATGATCCGTGTCCAATTATGTTTATGCTGCCTAATAAAAACTTAATTGATTACTTTTCTAAAAAAAGGTTGTCAACAATGATTGATGTAAGTCCTACTCTCCGTTCAAAAGTGAGTGAGGCAAAAAGTCGGGATTCAGGAAATACAATTGATGAGAAAAGTTTTCCCGGTGGTTATATTGCTATTGTTGGTGCTAATGCTCCTGCGTCATTGTCCAGTAGGCCAATTAGAATTGTCCTATGTGATGAAGTAGATCGTTATCCCGTTTCTGCTGGAACAGAAGGTGATCCAATATCATTAGCATTAAAACGTACTACTACGTTTAGGCATAATAGGAAGCATGTATTTGTTTCAACACCACTAATCAAAGAAACATCCCGAATAGAGCAACTCTATAACGATAGCACTATGGAAGAATGGTGTTTACCTTGTCCTAATTGTGGGGAAATGCAACCAATTAAATGGGAAAAGATTAAATTTGCATATGAGAAATCTGACAGTGGACAATTTCAAATAAAAAAAGTTGGCCATAGGTGCAGTAGCTGCGGGTTCTTATATCCTGAAAAAGAGTGGAAGAAAGGGAAAGGGCAATGGGTAGCACAAAAAGAACATTCTTCCAGACGTGGGTTTCACCTAAATCAATTAGTTAGCCCTTGGTCTTCTTGGGAAGAAATCGTCCAATCGTTTTTAATTGCTAAGCATGAAGGTAGAGAGAAGTTAAAGGTTTGGACAAACACAGTTTTAGGACAGTCCTGGGAAGAAGAAGGGGAACAAATGGATGAGGAGGAACTGTTCAATAGAAGAGAAGGGTATCCTGCTCCTGTTCCAGATGGAGTAAAAATTTTAACAGCTGCAGTTGATACTCAAGATGACCGTTTTGAGATTGAGATAGTTGGATGGGGTGCTGGAAAAGAATCATGGGGCATAGAATATCATCAATTATATGGAGATTTAAGGCAACCAAAAATTTGGCGTGAACTGGATGAATATTTATCTAGAACATGGTCAAAGCAAGATGGAAGTTTATATGGGATTGCTTGCACCTGTATTGACTCTGGTGGGCACTTTACACAAGAGGTATATAGATTTACGGCGCCTAGAGAATCAAGAAGAATCTACGCAATTAAAGGACAAGGTGCTCAAAATAATGAATATGTTCCTTTAATCAATGGATATTCCAGAACCAAAAGAGAAAAAGCTTTATTGATTAGTTTAGGTGTATCAGAAGGCAAAGCCAAGGTTATGTCTAGTCTTAAGATTAGAGAAATAGGACCTGGATTCTGTCACTTTCCTTTAGAGTATAACCAAAAATATTTTGAAGGATTAACAGCAGAAAAAATACAAACCAAATATTCTCAAGGCGTTGCATATAGGGTTTGGAAAAAGATACGCGATAGAAATGAACCATTAGACTTAAGAGTTTACAATACTGCTGCTCTTGAAATCTTAAATCCTAATCTTGATAAAGAATATTCATCCTCTACGAACAAAAGAAGGAAGAAGCGACGACCTGGCGTGGTATCCAAAGGAGTGAGATAAAATGACTGGTATAGATTTAGATAGAGCCAAGACACATCTTGAAGCATGGCTTGAAGCAGAACTTGCTGTGACTACTGGACAAAGTTATAGCTTAGGGAGCAGGTCCTTAACAAGAGCCAATCTTTCGGAAATCAGAAAGCAAATTCAGTTCTGGAGAAATCAGGTTTCTAAGTTGAGTGGTAAAAGCAGAAGAGTTGTTCGGGTAGTTCCTCGTGACTTTTAACAGAAAGGAGGTGGGAAAGTGAACATTGTGGATAAAGCTTTTGAAGCAATTGCACCCCAAATAGCCTTAAAAAGAGCGAGTGCCAGACAAAGGTTGCGTATTCTGAATCAAGGATATGGGAATCACGGTGCCAGTACGAAAAAGAAAAGTCTACTCGGCTGGCTTACTCATTCCGGCTCTGTCCTTGAAGACATTGAGTATAATATCCCGAAATTAAGAGAACGATCACGGGATTTATATATGGGGGCACCCCTTGCAACAGGCGCACTTAAAACCGTAAGGACTAATGTCATAGGGGCAGGATTAAAACTGAATGCACAAATCGATTATGAATATTTGGGAATGACTCTCGAAGAAGCCGACGATTGGGAAACCAAGGTGGAGCGAGAGTTTTCTTTATGGGCAGATTCAATCAATTGTGATGCACAGAGAATGAATAATTTTTATGAACTTCAGCAACTAGCTTTCTTGTCATGGTTAATGAGCGGTGATTGTTTTGCTTTACTCCCCATTATTCCGAGGGCTGAAATGCCTTATGATATTCGAGTTCATTTGATAGAGGCTGACCGTGTTTGTAATCCAGACTACAATATTGATTCAATTTTTGATTCTAAAATTGTTAATGGAGTGGAAATTAATTTTAGAGGTGAAGTGGTGGCGTACCATATTGCACAACATCACCCAAGTTCTATTTCATTAGCTAAAAAGGAATGGAAAAGGATTCCTAAATTCGGTGCAAAGACAGGACGCCCAAACGTTATTCATTTAATGGAATCAGAAAGACCAGAGCAAAGAAGAGGAGTGCCAATTCTTGCACCGGTAGTTGAGAGTCTTAAACAATTAGCAAGGTACTCAGATGCAGAATTAATGGCTGCGGTCGTATCAGGAATGTATACGGTTTTTATTAAATCTGAAACACCTGATGTAGATCCACTTGGTCCAAGTTTTTCCGATGATGAACTAATAGATGAAGAGGATGATTACTCCTATGAGTTAGGGAATGGGACCATCGTTAATTTAGGGGAGAATGAAAGTATTCAAGAATCTAATCCTGGACGTCCTAATGTTGCATTTGAAGGTTTTGTAACAGCCATATGCCGTCAAGTTGGGGCAGCCTTAGAAATTCCTTATGAATTATTACTTAAACACTTTAATGCCTCCTATTCTGCAAGTCGCGCAGCGCTTTTAGAAGCTTGGAAAATGTTTAGGATGAGGCGGTCATGGATGGCAAATGATTTTTGCCAACCGATTTATGAAGAATTTCTTGCAGAAGCCGTAGCAAAAGGGAGAATCAATGCGCCCGGTTTTTTTACTGACCCTTTAGCAAGAAAATCATATTGCATGGCCGAGTGGAATGGACCTTCTCAAGGGCAGATTGACCCACTCAAAGAGGTAAACGCTGCTGAAAAACGAGTACTTAACGGATTCAGTACCCGTGCGCGCGAAACCGTTGAACTGACGGGTGGGGATTTCTATAAGAATCATAGACAAAGGGTAGTAGAAGAAAAGTTAAGAATGGAAGGGGGATTAGCTTCAAATGGGATTGGAGGAAATGCCCCAGAATCAAATCAAAATGATAATGAAGTCGATACCGAAAATGGAAAGGAGGTGTAAAAGATGAAGATCAATATTAAAGGCCCAATTATCCCGAGTAGTAATCAATGGATTTATGATTGGTTTGGAATTGATGCAGTTAGTCCTAAAAAGATCTCTGACCATTTAATGAATGCGAACAATCAGGATTTGGAGGTGGAAATTAACAGTAGCGGTGGATCCGTATTTGATGCCTCTGAAATTTATACTGCATTAAAGGATTATTCAGGTAATGTCACTGTAAAAATCGTGGGGATTGCAGCCAGCGCAGCCAGTGTTATTGCAATGGCTGGTAATAAAATAATGATGTCTCCAACTTCTCAAATGATGATTCATAATGCCTCTGTTATGGCACAAGGGGATTATCGAGATATGGACCAAGCATCTGGTTTTTTAAAGAATGTTAATCAAACCATTGCCAATGCATACAGCCTAAAAAGTGGTAAGTCATATGACGAATTGCTATCAATGATGGATGCGGAAACCTGGTTAACACCACAACAAGCTCTTGAACATAATCTAATTGACGAAATTATGTTCGGACAGTCTGTACAGGTTGTTGGAGATGCAGGAACTGGCACAGGGTTGTTACCTCAAGAGGTAATCGACAAAATGAGAAATCAAATGAGTAAATCCAATCCACCTGTTACTAATCAGGTAACCACTCAAAGCACAAAGGAGGAAAACGAAATTATGAATCTTGAACAATTAAAAAATGATTATTCAGAACTCTATCAACAAATTAGAAATGATGGGTATGAAGCAGGAGTTAACGCTGAAAATTCCCGTATTAAAGCAATTGAAGAATTGCAGATGCCAGGCAATGAAAGTTTAATTAATAAGGCGAAATTTGAAACAAAGGATACTGCTGAAAATGTTGCAATCCAAATCATAAAAGCGGAAAAGCAACGCGGCCAAAACTTCTTGCAAAATCGCCAAGAGGATGGAGAAGAATTGGATCAAGTTGCAGGCTCAGCGGCTCCTGAAAACAATGGTAAATCTGATAATGTTAAAGCAGATGAACAAGGTAAAAATATCGCCAATTTCATTAATAAAATGCGAGGAGGAGTTAAATAATGCCGGAACAATTAGTAAGTACATTAGGTACGTCAGAACAGGATAATCTTTTTGTTGGTGGAGTGATGCCAGTTGTCACTGAAACTATTAATCTAAAGTCAGGAGCCTCATACGTTCGAGGAACAGTTATTGGTATTGTCACTGCAACAGGTGAGGGAACTACTGTTAATTCAACAGCTTCTGATGGCTCACAAACAGCCTATGGAGTATTAGCAGATGATGTTGATGCAACATCTGAGACAAAACCAGCTGCAATTTATTTAACAGGTGAATTTAATGAATCAGCATTAGTATTTGGCGGAACCGATACTGCTGATACCCACAAGGCATCATTACGTGGTTTAAGTATTTTTGTAAAGAAAACAATTGGAGCTTAGGAGGAATAATTAATGGATATCTATTCAACTCGTACCATGTTAACGGCGGTCTCAATGATGATGCCGGTTAATACTTTCTTAAAGGATACTTTCTTTTCAAGGTCAAACACATTTACTACAGAACATGTAGATGTAGATTATTACAAAGGCCGGCGAAAAATGGCACCGTTTGTTTCACCAAGAATTGCTGGTCAAGTGTCAGAACGTCAAGGCTTTACCACGAAATCATTTAAGCCTGCTTTGGTTAAACCATTAAGAGTCATTACTGGTGATGATATTAATAAGCGCTCAATAGGAGAAACAATTTATTCTGTCAAAAGTCCTGATGAAAGAGCTGCAGAGATGCTAGCACAAGATATTGCGGATTTAGATGATATGATCACACGTCGTGAAGAGTGGATGGTTTCGCAAATTCTGTTTACTGGACAGGTTCATATGATTGGCGAAGGTGTAGACCAAGTATTGGATTTTGACTTTACGAATAAACAGACTCTTAGCGGCACTGATGTATGGTCAGATCAATCGAACAGTGACCCTATTGCTGATTTAAAACAATGGCGTTTGTCCGTTATCCAGAAATCAGGAATTACCCCTGATATTATTGTTATGGCTTCAGATGTAGTAGATGCTTTCGTTAATCATCCTGAAGTACAAAAAGTTATGGATAACACAAGAATTATTCTAGGGAAAATTGAACCACGGACTCTGCCAAATGGAGTAACTTACATTGGTTCCATTTCTTCACTAGGGTTAGATATTTATAGCTATGATGAGTGGTATTTTGATGAGGAAACACAGACCGAAAAGCCAATGGTTCCTGCGGGTTCACTAATGCTCGGCTCTACCCGTGCGCGTTCCTCTCTACTATATGGAGCTGTGACATTAGCTGATGCTAAAACAAATAATTTTGTTACTTTTGAGGGCACTCGCATTCCTGACTCATGGGTGCAGAAAAATCCAGCTGCGCGTTATTTACAAATTAATAGCCGTCCTTTGCCTGTTCCTCATGAAGTGGATTCTTGGTACGTTGCAACTGTATTATAAGGGGGGCATAAATCATGATTCAATTGTTAGAAAGTGTTCGTCATAGTGGAAAAGTTTATAGTACTGGTGAAGTAATTACTAAAATCAAAGACAAAGAAGCGCAGCGCCTTGTAAATTTGGGGGTTGCTTTTTTTGTGGGCGATAGCTTTAAAAAGCAAGATGAGAATGACCTTAAACCAGATGTGGATGATTACCAAGCATTAGATGATGCTTATACACTCGAGGAATTAAAAGAAGTAGCCCAAACCATAGAAGGTCTTGAATTTAAGGGTAATATCAGCAAAAAAGACCTGATTACTCTTATTATAGAGTCTGGAAAATTGGGTGCTTTCTTTGAGGATGAAGAATAATGCCTAATTTAAAGGATTATCTGTATGCGGATATCCAAAATACCTTCTTCAATTCTAGGGAATTTGCAACAGAGGTCATCATTGATCAAGTGCCCACGATGGTCATGAAAGATGATGAACAGCTTCAAAATTACAATTTAAAAAGTGCAGCAGAGGGTCTTGCAGTAGGCAAGATCCTCTTTTATGCCAAAAAAGATGATTTTGATAAGAAAATATTTATTGGAAAACCCATGGTTTTTGATAATAAACACTATAAAATACTTGATTTAAAAGAGAATTTTGGAGTTTTTACTGTCGTTTTAGAGGGGTATCAATCATGAATTCAGTGAGCGTGAGATTAGACAGGAGGACAGTACGCGAAGTTCAACGTAGATTAGGGGATATGTCTTCTAAAGCTCCAAATGTATTGGCAAGTTCATTAAATCGAGCTGTAACTAATGTGGCCTCCAATATCAGTAAGGAACTTCGAAAAGAATATACAGTCAAAACAACTGATATTAAAAATACGTTGGACAAAACAAAAGCTAGTCGTTCGAATTTACGAGCTGTAGTCCGATCACAGGGCGAATTGATTCCTTTGGACAAATTCAAAGTATCTCCTAAGACAGTTCAGCCAAAACGAAAAAAGCCTATAAAAATTGGAGTTAAGAAAGATGGTATTAAACCTGTTTTACATGCTTTTGTCACGGATATAAATGGCATAAAAGTGTTTGAGAGAATGGGAAAACCAAGACTTCCGATTCGGAGGCTTTTCGGCCCTTCTGTTCCTCAAATGTTGAACAATGAGGAAGTTAGAAATCGGATTAATCATGAGGGATACCAAATGTTTAACCGAAGGCTCGATCATGAAATAAATCGGATTTTAAACACAGGAAGTGCTTCGTCATGATTCCTATGGACTTGCAATCTGGAATAAAAATACGCTTGGAATATGAGTTTTCTGGAAAGGAATTCAAAAGTCCAAATGGAGAGATGGTTCCACTCAATATTTTCGAGCAACACCTTCCATTAAAAGAAGATGGTGATATTAGTCATTACCCTTACGTGATTGTTCAACTAAACGAAGGGACACAGACGGATGAAACATCATCTGAAGGTATAAAAATTATGTTTATTATTGGGGTTTTTGACAGCGATAGTACCAATCAGGGGTATCGTGAGGTAACAAGAATTATTAACCGAATTTCTAGTAATTTTAAAAGGAATCCAGTCGTAAATGGGAACTTTGAAATGAAATATCCCTTCAAATGGACAATTTATGATGAAGATGTTTCTCCTTATTTCTTTGGAGGCATTGAAACAACGTGGGATACTCCAACATTCTCACGAACAGATGTGGAGGAATTGATATGAGTAAATCAGTGAAGGTTTCTCCAGTAAAGAAGGAACCTTTAATTTACATTGGAAGCAGCTTAAAAAACGGAAGGCTTGAACAATTTTCGGTCTTTAATAATGGCATTCCAGCATTTTTAGAAGAAGATATTAAAAAGTGCCCAGCCATAAAAGCTTTAATGGTCCCTATTCTACAATCAGGAGAATCCAAAAAGAAATTAACAATTAAAGGGACTATGGAACATACCTTGAATTCACAAATCTCTAAATATGTAAGGAGTGAAGGGTAATGGGATATGAACATGGTATTACCATTCAAGAAAACGCAACATCTGTTACGCCACCGATTAAAACATCTGCAGGCGTCCAGGTCGTAATTGGAACGGCACCAATTTATTTAGTCGAGAACCCGGAAGCGGCTGTAAATAAGCCGGTATTAGCTTATACATGGAATGAAGCAGTAACAGCATTCGGATATAGTGATGATTTTGAAAAATACACGCTTTGCGAGTCAATGTTTGCATCTTTTAAACTATCTCAGGTTGCACCAGTAGTTTTTATCAATGTTTTAGATCCAGCAATTCATAAAACAGCAGTTGCAGAAAAAGATCAATCACTAACAAATGGTGTGGGGATTATTGATGATGATGGTGTTCTACTTAACTCTGTTGTCGTAAAAAGCGCAGATGGAACAAAAACATTCGTTAGAAACACTGACTATACACTAGCTTTTAATACAGATAATAAGCCAGAAATCACAGTTATTCCTACTGGAACCATTGGATCAGACACAAATATCAAAGTGGCTTACGACAAGTTAGATCCAAGCAAAGTTACAAAAACAGATATTATCGGTGGATATGATGCAGCAACTGGAAAATACACCGGGGCAGAGCTAATCCGTCAAGTTTTTCCCATGTACGGATTAATTCCTGGACTTTTATTGGCACCAGGTTGGAGCCATATGCCAGAAGTAGGATTGGTTCTAGATGCTAAGGGCCGAAAAATTAACGGGAATTTCAATGCCATGAATGTTCTGGACGTAGACAGTAGCACTGTAAAAAAATATGAGGACGTAGAAACTTGGAAAACAGATAACTCCTATACAAGCGAAAAAAGCATGGTTCTTTGGCCAAAAGTAAAAGTAGGGGATAAAATCCTTTGGTATAGCTCGGTAGCAGCTGCATTAATGGCCTATACAGATGCGTCCAATGATGATGTTCCATTTGTTTCTCCTTCTAATAAAAGAATCGGTATTTCAGCCACAGTATTAGCGGATGGAACCGAGATTTATTTAGAGCAGACACAAGCAAATTATCTGAATGGTATTGGAGTTGTGACAGCAATTAACTGGAATGGGTGGAGATTATGGGGAAATAATACAGCCATTTACCCAGCCACAACAGATCCAAAAGACCGATTTATTTCAGTACGGAGAATGTTTGACTGGTGGGGAAATACCTTTATTCAATCTTACTTTGATAAGGTAGATGACCCGTTAAATTTTCGTTTAATCGAGAGTTTGGTAGATAGTGAGAATCTTCGGGCTAATGGATATCAAGCAAAAGGACAAATTGCCGGGGCTTCCATTGAATTTAACGAAGAACTTAATTCTCAGGAAGATATTTTAAATGGAAAAATCACTTTTATTCAAAAGATTGCAGTCTTCACTCCAGCTGAACATATCGAGAATATCTTGGAATTTGACCCAACAATCCTAACTAATTCAATTTTCGGGGGTGAATAATCGTGGGAAACCCGATTCCAGAAAAAGTTGTTAATTATAACGTATATGATGATACAGAAAAATTGGTAGGTGTGTCTGGAGAGGTGACACTACCAACCTTGGAAGCTATGTCTGAAACCATTTCAGGAGCTGGAATTCTTGGTGAATTTGACAGTATAAATCCTGGGCATTTTGGTTCTATGACCATAGAAATTACATTTCGTACTTTGTTTCAGAAATCCTTTTCTTTATTAAGAAATCGTGGTCGGTCATTAGTTTTAAGGGCAGCACAGCAAAGTTATGATGTGTCAAATGGTCAAGTTTCCCATCGGGGGCTTAAAGTCACAATTAAATATTCTCCAAAAGGGCTTGAACTTGGTAAATTAGCTGTTGGTGGAGCGACAGAATCAAAGAACACTTTAGAAGTTCTTTACCTTAAGGTCGAAGAAAACGGAAAAGTCCTTTTGGAATTGGATAAGCTTAATTTTGTTTATAAAGTTGATGGAGTAGATGAATTAAGTTCAATTAATAAATTAATCTAAGAGGGGGCATTGACATGTCAGAAGTAACAATCGAAAAAGTAGAAAAAGAAAATGTTGTAGTCTTCAATAAACCAGTACAGTTTGAAGGCAAAGAATATAAAGAAGTGGATCTTTCCGGATTGGATTCTTTAACAGCTGCAGACCTTATCGAAGCTGATAAAGTATTTGGTACATCAGGTCAGTTTGCTGTTGTAAATGAGATGACATTAGGATATACCTTAATTGTTGCTTCAAGAGCATCAAATTTACCAATTGAATTTTTTAATCAATTGCCAGCACGTGAAGGATTAAAAGTTAAAAATAAGGTGATGGCTTTTTTAAACAATTAGGGGTCATTGAGAATAGAGACAACAAAATAGTGAGAGCAATTACAGGGCGAATGCTAAGGAAAACTGGCATTCGCCTTTCTATTTCTACACATACAAGTCTCACGTATTTTTTAAAAATGACCCTGAGTGAGCTTTCCGAATTTATTGAGGACCTGCAGGAGGCGAATAAAGAATGAGTAATGCAAGAGTATTTGAAATCGCGTTCCAGCTAGGTGCTTCTATGAATTCTTCTGTGCGAAGTGCTTTCGCAAATACCAATCAAATGTTATCGAACACCAGTGATAATACAGATAAGCTGAATAGTCGTTCCAAAATTTTAGAAGGCGGACTGAAGGCAATTAAAGCTACTGCGGCAGCAACGGCTGGTGCTTTCGCTGCACTTGGAACGGGTATGGTAGTTGCCGTTAAACATACGGATGAATTTAACTCGGCCATGAAGCATATAGCTGCCTCGACAGGTACTAGCCTAAAAGACATGAAAGAGATTAAGGAAATATCTAAAAATCTTTACAATGAAAACTTAGGGGAAGACTGGAACGATTTAGCGGAGGCCATTTCAACTGCCAAGAGCGTCACCGGACTTTCAGGAAAAGAACTTCAAAAAGCAACAGAAAATGCCCTAGTCTACCGTGATGTATGGGGTGAAGAAGTTTCTCAGTCAATTAAGGCAACAGATACAATGATGAAGAACTTCGGGATAACGAGTACCCAGGCCTTTAACCTAATGGCACAAGGTGCCCAGAAAGGATTGAATAAATCCGACGAGCTTATTGATTCAGCAAATGAATATTCGCCATATTTTAAAACCCTCGGGTTTTCAGCTAATCAAATGTTTGACATATTTAGCACCGGCTTAAAAAATGGTGCCTTCAACCTTATTATTAGGGCTTTACAGTGGTGACACTGTATCGAAACCTCTCTAATTCATGGAAAGCCTAAGTCCTTCTGGATATGGTAATCATGAGCGAAGCCTATAATAGGAACGTGCAACGACTATCGGTGAAAAACCGAGTACACTCAAGTGAGTGGAAATGGGAGGGGACTCATTGAGTTCTTGATATAGTCTGGTCCTGTATGAAAGTACAGGCAGTCCATTTGGACGGGCAGGGAGTAGCGTCCCCTGTTGAACAATCGTGATAAAGTTGGAGATGCAGTTAAAGAGTTCAACATCAGGTCAAAGGATGGATCTAAAACAAGTATCGAAGCCTATAAGCAGCTTGGATTAAATGCAAAAAAGATGACTCAAACTTTTGCTAAAGGTGGACCTGCTGCACAAAATGCATTTAAACAAGTAGTTAATGCAATTGGTAAGGTAAAGGATCCTGCTGAGAAAAATGCCATTGCAGTCAGTCTTTTTGGTACCCAAGCTGAGGATTTGGAAATGAAGGTTATCACCTCTCTTGGTAATGTTAGAAGTCAATTTGATATGACGAAAAATACCATGGCAGATGTCAAGAAAATTAAATATGACACCTTGGGAATGGCTTTGCAGGGGATTGGCCGGCAAATAGAGACAGGTTTATTGATACCGATTGGAGAAAAAATACTTCCGAAACTCACTGATTTTTCGCAATGGTTTCAGGATAAGATGCCAGTCGTCAAGAATATTGTTGAAGGTACAATGAATGGTATTGGAGTTGTTTTTTCTCGTTTTGGATCTTATACCAAAAAGTTATCTGGTTTCTTGCCAGTTTCTAATATCAAATCCACTGCTACTCAAGTGATGGGATTTATTGCAGGAATAGGAGATAAATTATCATCATTCTGGCAAGAAAACGGTAAGAAAATAACATCTGCGTATTCAGCAATGTTTAAAGTCATTGGTTCTATTATCGGAGGACTGGGTAAAACCTTAGGAAATCTTTCTACGATAATAGCTCCCATAGTTTCAAATATTGTCTCATTTTTTACTGGCTTAATAGGACAAGTTTCTACGTTCTGGAATGAAAATGGACCTATGATCATCAAAGCAGTACAAAATGTGTTTGCTGGTATTAATGCGGTAATAAAATTTTTAGCACCCGTAATTCTTTTTATTATCAATACAATCTGGGGAAATGTGAAGGGCGTTATTCAAGGTGCACTAAACATAATCATGGGTCTTATCAAGATTTTCGCCGGCTTATTTACCGGGAATTTTTCAAAAATGTGGGAAGGCACCAAGCAACTTTTTATTGGTTCGATTCAATTTGTCTGGAATGCAATCAATCTCCTTTTTGTCGGGAAAATACTTGGTGGAATTAAAGCTTTAGCAACAGGTGCTATTGGTAAAGTAAGTGGAATGTGGACCTCAATAAAATCCTTTTTTAGTGGAGGAGCTACAGAGGTATGGAATAAAGTAGTTGGTTTGATCCCTAAAATTACATCCGGTTTTTCTACTATGAAGACTAAAGCGGTTGATTTCGCTAGAAATATGTGGTCTGGCATAAAGCAGCAGTTTGACCATATTGTAACTGGTGCAACATCTTTACCAGGAAAAATTGGTGCTGGAATTAAAAGTATGGGTGGCAAAGCAGTAAGTGGAGCCATTTCCATGGGAAATAAACTTCTAAGTGGACTAGGCAAAGTTGTTAATGGAGTCATTAAAGGAATCAACTTTGTTACCGGGAAAATTGGAATTGATAAACAAATCAATGAATGGAAAGTACCACAATATGCGAATGGTACAAAGGGACATCCAGGAGGACCTGCAATTCTAGGTGACGGGGGCGGCCCTGAGCTTTACCGTACTCCTCAAGGGCACTTGGGATTAAGTCCTGGTCATGACACCCTGATGAACTTGCCGAAGGGTACACAAGTCATTTCTGCATCAGGAACAAAAGCAATCCTAAATTCCTTGAATATACCGGCATATGCTGGAGGAACAGTAAAAAATGCGCTAAAAACTGGCTATTCGTGGGTAAAAGAAAGTACAGGAAAAGCTATTAATGGTGTTAAAAACGCTGCAGGAAAAGCAAAAGATGTTGCTTTGGATGTGTGGAGCTATGCATCCAATCCGAAAAAACTTTTTAATATGTTCTTAGAAAAATATGGTGTTCATTTTCCTGATATGAATGGGATTTTCGGTACTATTGGGAAAAATGCCTTTTCTATGATTAAGGAAAAAGCAATTGGATTTGTTAAAAAGAAATTAAATGATTTCGGGGGAAGCAGCGGTGCAAGTGGCAATGTGAAGAGTTGGATTTCTCAGGCAATGGCAATCACTGGTGTACCTGCTAGTTGGTTTAATGCTTTAGTAACTATGGCTATGAAAGAATCTGGCGGCCGTACCGGTCCATCCACAATTAATAAGTGGGATAGTAACTGGAAACGTGGAACGCCTTCGATGGGTCTTATGCAAACAATTATGCCGACATTTAATGCTTATAAAATGCCGGGTTTAAATGACATTATGAATCCAATCCACAATGCTGTTGCTGCTATTCGTTACATTAAATCAAGATATGGAACGGTATTTAATACGCCCGGTATTAAATCCATGGCTAAAGGTGGTCCTTATAAAGGATATTGGAAAGGCGGCAGGGTTAATAGTTCTCAATGGGCTTGGGTTGGTGAAGAAGGTCCAGAACTAATGAAAGTTCGTGGAGGCACTCAAGTCTATGACAATAAAAGGAGCAACAAAATCCTATCAGGATTACTCTCTTTTGGGAAAACAGAAAATCCTTCACAAACTAATGAGCCTAAAGCTACAGATTCAAATGATCAGTTTGTTTTTGCACCTGTTATTAATATTGGTGATAGAGCAGACCGAGCAGATATTAAGGAAATGGTAAAAGCAATGCTGGGAGACCAGTACGAGCAATTCAAGAATATGATGAAGAAGTATAACAAAGATAAAAATAGACTTTCTTTTGAAGTGTAGGGGGCGGGGATATTGAAAACATATACAACCGTATTAGGCGATACATTTGATAAAATCGCCCTCGAAACATTAGGTAGTGAGTATCTTTTCCCTTTAATCTTGGCTGAAAACCAACAATACAGGGAGGTCCTAATGTTTTCAGCTGGAATCACCCTCAATATCCCGGAAGTTGAAATTGATGAATATGAAAATCTTCCGGAATGGATGGAAGATGATCTTGCTGATGAGACCGGTTCTTACGAAGAAGAAGAGACTGCTGAATTTGCTTTGGAAGGTGTGGATTCATGATGGATGGAAGAAGAATCTCCACTGACATTCTTTATAATAACCAGACGATTTCAGTAGATATTGATCCTTTTATTACAGATGTTCGTTTTACGGATAATTTTACGGGTTCGGCTGATACGATTTCCATTTCATTAGGGGACCGTGAAAGAAAATGGATGAATAGTTGGAAACCTAAAAAAGGCGCTTCATTAGAGGCGTCTCTTAATATTTCCCCGGATTGGGGGAGCATCAATTCATCCAAAAGAAAATTAGGTTATTTCGAAATTGATGATATTAGTATCAGTGGGCCATCGAATAAATTAACTGTTGACGCTACATCTATACCTCAGTCCAGTTCCTTAAAGGGGCAAAAGAAAACACGTTCATGGGAAAATACGACTTTTAAAAAAGTAGCAGCGGATATAGCCAAGCAAAATAAATTAAAACTGTATTTTAGTGTTGAAGAAAATCCGAGTTTCGACAGAGTGGACCAAGAGAGTGAAACAGATCTTGCTTTTTTGATGAAACTTTGTAATGATTCGGGGTTTGCTTTGAAAGTTGCAAATAAAAGTATTTCTATTTTTGATGAAGTGAAATTTGAAAAAGAAGCAATTGTCGATACCATATCCAGAACGGATTTTAGGTTAATAGATTACTCAGGAAGCGACACATTGAATAATGTGTATAAGTCTTGCAAAGTGACTTATACCTATACGACGACGGAAAATAACAAGAAAAAAGTAAAAACTATTTCGGCAACATTCACCCCTTCAAGACCACCAGAATCGGATAGGATACTTGTAGTGAATGAAAAAGTAAAGTCAAAGGCTGCTGCGCTAAATTTAGCAAAAAAGAAATTACGTGCTGAAAATAAAAATGGTACCACTTTTTCATTAAAATTAGCCGGCTTTTTGACATACTACGCAGGGCAGACCATTAATTTATCTGGATTTGGCGGTTTTGATGGAAAATACATTATTACGTCGGTGAGCGGTAGTGTAGGAAATAGTTCAGAAACCAATTTAGAACTGCGTAAATGTCTGGAGGGATATTGATGAAGGAGATATCAGCAATCGGACGGGTATCAGCGGTTTATCCAGATAGAATGACAGCCAAAGTCTTTCATGAGGATAGAGGGACGGTAACAGGTGAATTATCCATTTTGGATAGAGGTGACGGTTGGCTTCCGAAAGTTGGGGACAGTGTTTGGTGCCTGTTTCTACCTGTAAAATCTTCAGAAGGCTGTATTTTAGGCGGAATGTAGGTGAAAAAACATGGGTAAAATCGGAAGCTTTGGAGGAGTTACGTTTGAAGTTTCGTCCAATAAAGTCCTTACATTTAATGATTTTTCAAGAAACGGTAGTGCAAGATGGTCAGTACATGATATTAATCAAAAAAAGCCGATGCCTGAATTTCTTGGTCCAGGTCAGGATAGTCTTTCTATAAAGGTCAAATTAAGTTCTTACCTCGGTGTCAACCCGTTAATCGAACTAAATAAATTACGTTCGTTTCGTGATAATGGGAAGTATGGATCCTTCATCATTGGAAATTCATCCATATCATCAGGATATTGGTATATAGAGGATATTACTGAAACCTATAACCATGTGGATGGAAAAGGGCGGATTATTTCTATCGAAGCAACGTTAAATATTAAAGAATATCCAAAGCCTGTTGTTGCTAAGGTGACACAGAAACCAAAGCCTAAACCAAAGCCCAAACCTCAAGTAAAAAAACCTCCTCCGTCAAAAAAGAAGAGGCTTGGGGTCATTACCATTAAGGTGGGTATGTTAAATTGTAGGGCTACTCCTTCCTTAAAAGGAAGAATTGTTAAGGTATTGAGGAAAAATCAAAAATACACTGTGTATGGTATCAAGAAAACAGATATTCCTTGGTATGACATGGGCGGTGGGAAATGGACATCGGCAGTTTCAAAGTATACAAGTTTGAAGAAAGGATGATTGACGCATGTATGAAATAACGCCATTAAAGGTCATTGATTTCGGCGCAAATGGAAATCTTGCAATCTTACAAAATGCTCAATTCCTTCTTTCTTCAGTAGTTGGAACTTGCTATATGGACCGTAAGTTTGGACGGGAAACACCAATTGATGACTCGACTGAGCAAGCCAAAGCTATTATGATTGCAGAAATTATTGAGACTTTAGGAAATAATATTCCTGAGATTCAGGTGGAAGAAGTGAATTTTGAAGAAGATCCATTAAACGGAAAAGTATTTCCACGCGTAAAGGTGGTGATAAATGATGGCAAGGTTTAATTTACCAGATATCGATTTTGTGGAAGTAGATGCTGAAGAATTGGAGAATTTAGCTGTTTCAAAGTTTGAGAATTTACAAGGAGTCACCTTAACCGATGCAGACCCCAGACGTAAATTCATACAGTCCATAGCTTTTTTAGGTGCTATGCTGGCCAATAATATCGATTATACAGGTAAACAAAATCTATTAGCCTATGCCTCTGATAATTATCTTGATCACCTTGGTGCAAAGAAGAATGTTCCTCGATTGGAGCCGGTGGCTGCTACCACAATATTTGCGTTTGAGTATGAAAGTCCTGAAGATTTTACCATTGCAATCGGTTCTAGAATATCGATTGACGATCTTTATTTTTATACAACAGAAGAAAAAACAGTAAGCGCAGGTGGAGGAACAGTAGAAATACCAGCTGTATGTGAAGAGGCAGGAACTGTAGGAAACGGATTTTTACCAGGTCAGATTAAAGATTTAGTGGACCCTTTACCATGGATTTCAAATGTTTACAATACAGTAAAAACAGATGGCGGAATTGACTGGGAAGATGATGATTCCTATGCAGACCGAATACGTCGGTCTAATTCACAATACAGTACGGCAGGGCCAGAGGATGCTTATATTTATCACGCAAAGTCGGCAAATTCATTAATCATAGATGTTTCTGTTTCTTCCCCAAGCGAAGGTACAGTGATTATTGTACCCCTTTTGGAAGATGGGTCTGAACCAGATGAAGATGTGTTAAATCAGGTTTATGAAAAAGTAAGCAACCGAACAGTAAGGCCTTTAACTGATAAAGTAATTGTCCAAAAGCCAGAAGAAATATTATATGACATTAATGTAACCTACTATGTTTCTTCGGAAAAATCTAATTTGTTGCCTGATGTACAAGCAGCTGTTTCTCAGGCAATTACGGATTATCAGATATGGCAAAGAAGCAAATTAGGAAGAGGGATTGATTCAAGTGAATTAATTTCATTAATCCAAGCTGCTGGTGGAAAAAGGGTTACCGTCACGAATCCTTCATCTTTTATTCCACTTTCCAAAACACAGGTCGCTAAGTCTAACCTGGTTACGGTTACTTTTGGGGGAATCTTAGATGATTAAAACGTTAAACGATTTTGCGCTTCGGGATTTTATTCCACCAGCCTTAAAGAGTGATCAAGAAGTAGTTGCTATGGCAGATGCCTTAACACCGATTTTTAGTTTGATATTTGAAAATACAAGTCTTTTAAAGCAATTTGATGGTCTTCCCGACAATCTATTAGATTTTATCGCTTATGAAGAACAAGTTGATTTCTATGAAACTGTAATGGGTGTTGATGAGAAAAGGGCTCTTATTGATAGAGCTCAACTGGTGCATCAATTAAAAGGTACACCTGCAGCAATTGAGGAAGTAGCAAGTATTTTCTTTAAAAATGCTTTGGTTCGAGAATGGTTTGAATATGGCGGAAATCCTTTTCATTTTAGGATTGAAACAGATGAAACATTCAAAAGTGAAGCGGATATTGCACGCCTATTTCGACTCATTGACGTGACGAAAAGGAAAAGCACCCGATTAGAAGGAGTTTGGTTTAAAGGAGACGGTGGTTTTCAAATTCAGGCTGTTCGAGATACTGTTGAAACTAACCAGATTAATTTGCAATTAATTACGGGGGTTTCTTATGCTGGCAAATGGCCTTCTGTTTCAACAATTGGACGATTTATTTCAAGCGAGGTCCAAATTAATTCTAATCCAACTGAAAAAAGTGCAATTATTTATCCGTTTACAGCAGCTATTTTTGCTGGGGACAGTGTTAATCCTTCAAAAGCGCCAAGAAATGATTTTATGAATTATTTTGGCGGTTCATTAAACACTGCACAAGAATTTATAAAAATAACAAATAAATATCCTGTCATTTCTGGGGACCTCATGCCACAACAACTCTTAACAGGATATAATGCGATATTCGAACAAAAAGGTGAATATTTCAGCCAATCCGTGGAAACGTATCACACTTACTATAAATCTACCAAATGGATGAATATCTGTGGAACGTTTGTAACAGGAAAGGGGGTTAATGCTTAATGGCAATTAGTACAACTGGCCATACAAAAATGAAAAAATGGCTAAAAGGATTAATAAAAGAGGGACGTTATGTTATTAATGGCTCCACTCAGACAGCACCAATATTTAATGTCCAAGAAAGTGGTGATACTATCACTTTTTATTTGTATTTTAATGATGCTATAAGTGGCTCTATTACCAAGTTTCAATTGATTGACCAAGATGGTGAGGTATTTGATGATCAACCAGATAGTATTTCAAAATCATCATTAAACGGGTTGCTTGTCGCTTTTAAATACACAATTAAAAGAGTTTGAAAGGGTGTGATTAAATGGTTTACACAAAAACAGATTGGAAAGACCATGTGGTAGATGCTACAACCGGAGCCATTATTCAACAAGGAACGCCGGTTAGTGCAAAAAATTTAAATAATATGGAACAAGGTATTGCTGAGGCACATGCGAATATGGAGCAAGCCGGCCGGCAAACTCAGACATTGATTCATGGGTTAAATGTTTTAAATGGCGGCGTTAATGCCCCGGTAAATATTCAAATCGAGGGCCGGACATTAAATTCAATGCTTAACTCTGATTTGGATCCGTTGAAATATTATGTTCTAGCAGATAAAAAAACAAAGTTAACTTATAATTCGGTTGAATATCAAGGGATTACTAAATTTACTGCCGTTGCGGGGAAACCAACCACTATTAAGAGACTTGCAAATTTTGAGGGGAAAGTTTCAGGAAGTACTATGGAAAACCCTCACAAAGCATATCCAATAAGTAACCAAGCTTTATTAACACCATCAAATTTGCAAGCGAGTTATGAAGGGGCACAACCCACTTATGACCAAATTGCTAAATTAGATGGAACAACAAGAAGTGTTTCAACAACGACAAATGGATATTATGCTGAAACAATTTTCGCTTTTGACATCATCCAAGAAATTGAGCGCCAAATTGGCCGTATCCCAAAAAGTACGTTAGAGGATAAAATACAATGGGTGAAAGATAATATTGTAAAAATTACTTGCAATTGGTGGGGGTATGGAAGCGGACCAAATGGAAATAAGGCAACATTGCAAAGATGGAGTGCAAGTACAAGCACTTGGTCTACAGACGCAGGTAATAATGTTAATGCCAAGGGCACCGTTACAAATATAAAACAAGAAACAGCCACGCCTACGAATAATATAGATAGTATGGGTTTTGTCCATTTCTTAGCGTATGCTGATGCATCCGATGGCGTAACGACATCAACCATTTACACAGATTATGTAGAGTTAGAAATCGAATTAAAATCCGGAGCTATTTTACATGCACCAAGAATCCCATTGTACGAGGTAAAAAAAGAACATTACGAAGCTATTAATGTAACATGGAGCGAAGCTGAAATATTAGCCCGTTATCCTCAAGTTGAAGGTGTCCAGCATTTACAGAATCCTTATGTGATAGCTGAGGGAGAAAACTTAGTGCCGCCATTTAGTGCATGGGATTCACTTCATCCAACGGTAGTTGATGTAAAAGAATACGAATTAATTTTCGATGGTTTATATGGTACTTCAAGGGTTAGTTATGTATTTATAAAGACTTTACCAAATCAAAAGTATGCAGTGAGTTTCGATGATGAAAATACAGGGGTTCGTTTGTATACATCTTATTATGATGTTAACAACACGTTGATTAAGTCAGACATTTTAACAAGTAACACGAATACATTTATAATTCCCGCTAATGCGGTTGCTACAAGGGTGAATTTTGACAACAATGCCAAGGATGGACGTTTCATAATTAAAAACATAATGATAACTATCGGCGACAAAGCAAAACCGTTTGTGCCACGCAACCCATCATATGCATTATTTGAAACAAAATTAGGCTCAATTGGTGGCGTTTCAGACCGTCTATATGAACAAGATGGGAAATACATGGTTAGAAAAGCGATTGAGAAGGATATAGTTTTGGATGGTTCTTGGGGATGGCTATACTTTAACAATTACACCGGATATAAAGGCGTAAGATTACCGAATACAGTTTTTGCCGGAATAGCTGAAAATGTAACTACACAAAAAATTACAAAATATGATGGTAAAATTATACCATACGGATTCAGTTTACCTAATGGTGATAACTTCAATATTACAAACCCAACGGGATATTTTTACATTTCTATATTCAACTTTGACTCAGGTTTTGGAGAAACATACACGCCGGTTGCAGATGAAATAAAAGCCTATTTCAACGGATGGAAAGTGAAAACAGTTGATGTAAACGGTAAACCATCAGCATGGACAAGTCTATATGATGGTTCTGATGCACCGACCCAAACACTGGCTTATGTTTCAGCTAACAAAGCACCAAACTTTACTCCGTATAAATTGAGTTACCAATTAGCGACGCCGGTTATTTCAGAGGTGAGTGCTGAGGGTGCAATTAGTGTTAATGGAATAACTCAAGTTGAAGTTGGCAGCGGGGTTGTATTAAGGGAGAAAGTAACCCCGGCATTTATTAATGAGGCAGGAGGAGGATATTATCAGATAAATAGAGTGGGCCTTCCAAATGAAAGCCAAACAAAATATGCAGTTTCTAAATTTTTATTTATTGTAAAAGGAAATACTATGGATAAAAATTGGTCTTTTAGTACAAATAATGTTGTAAAAGGAGCGTATAAAGCAATAGTTAGGGATTATTTATTCGACCAAACTGTAGATTATTATGCTACTTATGTAGTTTATGACAAAAACATTTTCACATCAAACGTTACTAATCTATTAGCCCAATACTCCAACAACATCCGGACGGCATTGGAGGATACAGTGAAAAAAGTGGAGGATGTAAAAACAGAAACATCGGTAAATACATTGTTGTTATATGATGTATTAAAAAGATTGAAAGCGGGGGGATTATAAGATGGCAGAGGAAACCATTGAACAAGTTGAAGTTATTGAACAGCCGGCCACAAACGAGCCAAAAACACCAATAGAAGAAATGTTAGAGCGCGTATTGCTCCAATTAGGCAAAAGCCGTGGTGAATTTGATTCAGAAGTAGAGGAAGTAAGGCAACAATCTAACCCTGAAATGATGGCAAACTTTATCGCTATGTTGATGCAAAACGCTGATTTTACGGCGTTAATGGTTGCCGATTTAATTCAAGAAAATGCCGACTTAAAGTCTAGAATTGAGGCATTGGAAGGGGGTGCAGCATAATGCTAAACATGTACACAAACGCCGTAAAATACGGATACATGACAATCGACCAGGTACCAAATCAATACCAGGAATCAGTAAAAGAAAATTTAGGATTAACAGACGAAGCACCTATTGAGTAGGTGTATTTTTATGGGGTCTTTTATAGGCCCCTTTTATCTGAATAAAGGTTGGTGTTTAATTTGACGTTGCAAGAAATTACATGGCTAATCGCTGTTATTTCATTTGTTGGTAGTATTGCTATTTTTTTATTTAAAAAGATTGTCATTGAGCCATTACAGAAATCTATCAATTCATTAAACGATACATTAAAAGATTTTAAATTAAGTACAGACAGGAAAATTAGTTTGATTGAAGACGAACTTGATGTTTTAAAAGAAAAAACCACTAGGCATGATGAACAAATTAAAACATTATTTACCAAGTAGAAAAGGAGAATTTTAAATGGATAAAGCAAGTATTTCAAGGTTTATTTTATTGGTTGTTGCTGTCGTTAATGCGGTGCTAAATCTATTAGGTTATCAAACTATTCCGGATGATTTAGCCAATCATTTAGTCGCTTTTATTTCAGGTGTTTATTTTATTTTTATGGCTTGGAAAAACAATTATCTGTCCAAAAAAGGACGCGCTCAAAAAAAAGCGTTAAAAAAACAAGGTTTACACTAAGCTGCTCAAATTGAGCGGCTTATTATTTTAATTTAAAGGAGCGGATCATTAATGGTTAAACTTTTTCTTGATGCAGGTCATGGCGGAAAAGACTCAGGTGCAGTAGGTCTCGGACTGAAAGAAAAGGACTTAACATTAAAAATTGTGAAGAAAATTGGTGTACTACTTGGCGATTATGACGATGTACAGGTTTTATACTCTCGTACTGGTGACACCTATCCAACATTGTCAGAACGTGCTGCAATGGCGAATAAAGCAAAAGCAGATTATTTTGTCTCTGTGCATATTAACGCAACTCCAAGCGGCACAGGTTTTGAAACATTCGCTTATAATAGCGTTAGTTCAAAAACTGTTGCTTATCAAAATGTTATGCATGGCGAAATTAAAAAGGCAATGGGTAACGTAAGAGATCGTGGCAAAAAGCGCGGTAATCTTGCAGTATTACGTGAAACATGTATGCCAGCAATTTTAACTGAGAATCTGTTTATTGATAATCCTGGTGATAATAAATTATTAAAACAGGATTCATTTTTAGACAAGGTAGCACAAGGGCATGTTAATGGATTTGTTAAAATGTTAGGATTAAAGAAAAAGGCTACAGTTAAACAAATGGAAACCAAAACTGCAGCTAAACAAAAATCAGATGGTAAGCTCCACAAGGTCCAAGTAGGTGCATTTTCAGACCCTAAAAACGCGGAGAAATTAGCAGAGGAACTAAAGAAAAAAGGGTATAACACGTACATTGTGAAGGAATAATAACAATACCCTCTTGAAAATCACATAAATGAGCCCCTTACTCGGTTGAGTAGGGGGTTTAATCAGAAATATAATCATACTCGAAAATGAGAGAAAGTTCGTCGTTCAAACTAACAAAAGAATACAATAGTCGTTTTAAACAATATTCATGAAGAGGTTCTAAGTCCCAATTATCTGCACTATTCAACGCATTTACGTAAATAGTTTTTTCTTCATAAGGAATAAAAATTGGAGGTAATCCCTTCAAATATAATATCCAGTTTAATATTGCCCTAGATACTCGCCCGTTCCCGTTTTCAAAAGGATGAATCTGAGTGAGTCGATGATGTATTTTTGCAGCCTGATATAAATATTCGGAAATTGTAAACTGCTCCAGGTTACTTATTAAATCCACAATATCCTTATCTGTAAGGAAAAGCTCTGCTTCAATATCTCGATAATGAACTGTTTGGATACTTGCTCCTGTAATTGCATTATCTGATTTTCTAAACTTCCCCATTTGCTCACCATGAGGAGCTAATTTGAATAATATAGCATTTAATTCACACAGAAGGTAACGATCAGGAATATCAGATTGGTTAAGTATAAAATCATAAACATTGCTATGACCTATAACTTCCACGACCTCTTGATTTTCTATATCTTTGTAATATTTACTTTCCTTACCGAATAATCTAAGGTCTGTTATTATCTTAGCTGCATCTTCTTGAATAACATTAATACCTTCCATCCTACTATCATTAAACACCAGCTTATTTTTAAATTGATGCCATAGTGGACTTGTTTGGCCTTGGGGGAAATAAGTATAGCTATTAATTATTTGCTCTAATAAATGTTTTTGACTAAACTTACCAAGTGTTTTTTGAGGTTTAGCCTTTCTAAAAAACTTCTTATCTGGAACAAAAGATAGAAATCTATTATAAAAAAGTTTCCAAATAACAGCTTCGTAGCTTGTCCCAAATAATAAACAGAGGGAATACGCATCATCAGGATGGACATAACCATCTTCCCTAACTAACTTTTTAGCTTCCTCACGAAAATACTTTTTAGGCATCAACAATTCGCCGGCAAATCTATCTGCAAATTTTTCAATGGGATCTTTACTGTTAAAAGGACACAATACTCCTTGTTTATAATCTTTTATATGATGGCAAAGTTCATGAGCACTTGTAAACCTTTGTCTTGTAAAAGGACGTTTAATGTTTATTAGAATTGCAGCTTCATATTCGTCTGTTTCCGGAGAGTATGCGCCTTCCAGCCTGTCCAATTCTCTGTACTCATAAAAAACCCCAAATTCGCCTAAGATTTTAAAAATATCGATAGGGAAGTTTGGGGGTTCTTTTCCGTAGTAATATTCAATTACTTTTTCAGCAAGTTTTTCAGCAGAACAAAAATTTTCTTCATAAAAAGATCTTAAGATTGAAATATTACAACTCACCTAACAGAAAGCTCCTTTTTAATGTTTTTTTTAAGCATTTTTTGAAAGTTTAAAAATTCTGCGATTTGCCTTTCGTCATTTTCAGTTAGTTCCTTATGAGTTCTAGCTAGAATTTCTGTACTTTTTATTTCTTCTGTTATTAGGTGCTGTTCATTAATACCAAATAGCAAGGAAAGGGTTTGTAGTTCCTCGTCGGTAACAGTTAATCGGCCACCTTCAATCAACTGATATCTTTCTATTGGGCAATTTAATAGTCCTGCAACATAACTTTCTGTAAGGTACATTTTTTCCCTTAATCTTTTTAAGCGTGCATTATTTATTCTAATCATTTATAAAACACCTCCTCAAATAACTCAAATTAATTATAACAAATAGAGAATTATATTATTTTTCCCAAAAAACCTTGATATTATAACATAAAATGTGATTTTTTCAATGAAACAGTGTCAAGTATTATTTGTTTACCTGACATTAATACTTTTAGTCATTTTTCGACACGTTCTGATTATTGTATTCAAATCAATAATAATTGTAATAAGGAAACAAGCGAGCTTGTTTCTTACGATACAACTGATACCCATTTCCCTCAAAACTAATTCCATCTCAACTGGTTCTTCATTTAAGGCTTTATTCAACTTAAACAAAGCCATTTTCCCCCTTTGCTACTTCCGATGTTCCATCATAACAATTCAAAACTAAGCTCCAGGTTTCTAAAATTAAGTTTAGTTAGGTAAACTACTCCCATATATTACATATATACAAATTTTCCATTTTACTGTTAAATATAAAATGCAAATACGTTGAAAAACGTAGGCGCAAAGCTACAGGGACTAAGGTGCAATTGCATTATGTCAGCCAGTTGCCACTTTATTTAGATAAAGTGGAGATTTAAAAAAATCTCAAAAGGGGAAGAAAAATGGAGAGAACAAGAAAAGAGAGAATAGCTCAAGCTGCTAATAACTCAAAATCCTCAATTAAAAAGAAGATAGCCGGTGCAACTATTGCTGCTGGACTATTACTTGGAGGAACAGGAGCTTTTGCTGCAATGAATCCTGCGTTTTTATCACAAATTACTGATTTTGCTAACAGTATTTTTGGAACCAAAAACACAGAGATTACTAGCAAGGGTGATTCAGAAAAATCAAGTGGTGTAGACTCCTTAGGTACATTTTTAAGCAGTCTTAAAAATAAAATACAGACTGAAGTTAGCGGATGGGGAGATCAAGAAAAATCGCGTGTAAGCTCTGAAATCAAATCACATAACGATGAGTTACAACAACAAGCAGATACACAGGCAACTTCTGACATTGCTAATAAAAAAGATGCCTTAACACAAACAGCTAATCAAGAAATTTCAGATGGTAAAGCTGCATTAGATACAAAATTCAATGAGTTGTTCCCCGCATCAACAGGTCAATAATAAATATTGAAGAAGCAATAATATTGATTTTTATAAACAAGCCCTTCTTAATCAAGAGGGGCTTGTTCCTTACGATACAACTGATATCCATTTCCTTCTAAAACCAATTCCAAATCAACCGGTTCTTCATTTAAAGCCTTATTTAGTCTGTACAAAGCCATTTCTTTAGCTTTCTCCGGTGTGCTGCCGTAACAATTACATACTGCAACTTTTCCGTTTGTAGCCATGCATTTAAACGTATCAACGTAATCGTATACGTAATACTTAATTTTCCCTCGACGGTAATATATAAGCCAATTCCAGAAATGTTTTATCCGGTACATATTATTCTTCTGTATTTTCCTTTAATCTTTTATTTATAAGACTGACCATTCTAAACTCAGCTTTTTTCGTTATCTGTCTAGCACGTTCTGGACCAACACCTAACATTTCTCCAGCAGTTTTTAAAGTTACATGTTTTTTGTTAACACCATAAATTTCATCTAAAACAAATTGTTCTTTTTCGGATAATGAATCTTTGAATTTTGTGTACACGCTGATAAAACGTTTAAAATCATCGGAGTTTCTATCGTTCAGTATCTTATAGTAGGGTTTTATGGTACCTATATCACTCCCATGTCCAATCATTTTTAAATAAAACATTGCATCTTCTATGTCTGCGTTATTTTTATCCATTAAGACTTTCTCCATTTCAAAGTGTTATTCATTTTTAATAATTCTCGGTTAATCCTTAACTTCCTACATGGATTTTTGACTGTTTTGTGGCAAAATAAAAAACCCCTCAATTACGAGGGGCCTCTAATCCTTTAACCAAAACTGTTATTTCTTCTCCAGTAGCAATAATCTTTTCTAATTCGCATTTGTAAGGCATTTCTCTTTGTATTTGTCGCCAAAACTCTAATGCGATTTGTTCAGGCTTTTTACCTCTTAGTTTAAAATCACCCTGTTGCATGACTTTATTGCCATTTGTGATGTAGTTGATTTGGATAGTTATAGTCATATAATCACTTCGTCATTTCACTTTGAAGCGCTGGGTGCATCCAGTATTGATCAGCAATCACTTCATAGTTATTATAATCAAATGTTTTCCATTCGATCTTCTCAAAAGTTTCTCGTGATAACCCAATTTTAATAACATTTTCGTCTTTTGATTTTCCATAAGCATCGACCATTGGAAATTGCCAGAATAATGTTACCTCAGATACTTCTTTATTTTTAAAAGTCTCCTGAAACGCATTTTTACTTTTCATCAACATTTCTTTAATCGTCATCTTGTTTGTAAAACTTTCATCGCCAGATAAAGTTAATAAAACAATTTTATCTCCTTCAACATCCGATCCGGCGTTATCATTTACTTGTAATTTCACAATTCTTTTCTTGTCCATATTGTTGTTTTTGCCTAATTTCTTATTAATACCTTGGGTAATTTTTTCATCAAGTGTTAATTCCTTCTTTTGTTCTACCTTCTTAAGTTCCTCTTTTTTCTTTTCTTCTTCCTTTTTAGCTTTTTCCTCTGCAGCTTTCTTCTTTGCTAATTCTTCCTCTTTTTTCTTTTCCTCTACCTTTTTGGCTTTTTCTGCTGCAGCTCTTTTCTTTGCAGCCTCTGCTTGAGCCTTTTTATCAACATCAGCTTTCTTAGCCTCTGCTTTGGCTTTTTGCTCATCTTCAATCTTTTTTTCGTTCTTCTTTTCTTGTTTAGGTTGGTTCGCCTTAACATTGTCATCTACTGTGTCTGATGTTGGAGTAATAACAATACCAATAATAAATAAAACAAAACAAATAAGTGCATATATCATCATTTTTTTACCTTTTTTTGTTTTCCTAAACACACTTATAAGGGCTAATATGATAAAAACAATAAACCCCAAAAAACCAACAAGAAATAAAAATGTATCCATTATAATCCCCTCCAATAATTTAGTAGTATTTTTACGCTAATTTTAAACAATATAAAACATTTATCCTATACATTCGACAAAAATAGACATTATTCATTCATAAATTCATAATTGAAAATATATTTACTCATAAGATTATCTACAATTCCGTTGAAATAGCCAAAAATATTTTTTATACCTTTGCCATCTTTTATTTTCATAACAAGTTCTTTTATGGCCATTAAGCCAATAGATAGTTCTTGGTTATTATTAAAGGCTTTAAGCTTGTCGATATGGTCCACAATTCTATTGTTTTGCTTAACCACCTTCCACAACTCCTGAATGGTTTTAGCGTCGTTATAGTAATAGTTTGCTAGTTTTGCAAATACTGCTGGTACCCAATGAGCAACAAAGTTAGCTTTAGAAAAATTATTCTCATTTTTTGTGGCTGAAGAAGCGCTATTATTACGTGTATTTAATCTTTTAATCTTTTGTTTTAAAGAAACAGGTGTTGTTTTATTGGCCGGACACTTTGTTGGACAATGAGTAGGGTTCTTGTTGGCCACATTCTCTACGGGCAAAATAATGATTGAATTGGCAGTCTGAAGCATGTCTTTTTTACGCTTCATTTCTACTTGTTTAATCATGCCAAGGTCTTCTAATTTTTTTACCAAGCGTTGGATAGTCTTATAAGAAAGTTCGAGTTTTTCGGCTATTGAATTTTTGCATAGAAAACTAACACCTACATATTTGCAACTGTGACGCTTTAAAAGCTCAAGCAATGTAATAAGTCTAGCTTGTACATCAGCACGCTTAATAGACGCACGTATGGAGTCTCTGTAGGTGCGTATTGTCTCATTCATTTCTTCGATATCAGTAAAGCTAGATAAGTTATTATATGATTCTTCACCGGCAATAACATCAATACGATTTTTCATGATTCTGTCTCCTTTATGGAAACAAAAAAGCAACGGCCTGTGGAAGCAAACCGTTGCCAAATAGACCCTTTGTCTGTAAAATAAGACACAAGGGTACAGCAAGTGTTTGCCTGGGGCATCAGGCGGACGGTATAAGAGTGCGTCAACACTACTTATACACGCTGTGCTCTTTTGTTTTTATTTAGTCCTCTATATTTAGATAATTATCCTGATATTGTTTAAAAACATTATTAATCATCTGCAGATCTACTAGGCTTATTTCATCTTGTCTAGGGACTAAAATGGTCATGATGTTTGCAAATTGGACACATACATCCACATATTTGTCATGTTCACTTTTGGTAGTACTCTTAGATATATTTTCAATTGATTTTAGTAAACTGTTTGTATAAATTGTTCCTAGGTTCATGGACAATTGCTCCTTTATTTATTTGTCTAATATCTATGTAGGAGTTCCGCCGCCTACCCAGATGGCAGCAATTTGCCCAAGGGCCGTCAGCACCGCTGCACCCTTGCCAATGGCGGCGGCAAATAAACTGGCCACTGACCCAGCAAGGGAAATACCGGAGAAGCCGGAACCATCCAGTCCGGTGATAGCACCCACAGATGTCAGCGTAACAGCACCTACTGCCTTGCTTAATGGAACAATGTTAGCAAGTGCGAGGCCAAGATCGTTGACTATTCCATTTGACGTCTTTGGTAAAAAGTCACCAATGATTTTCACAAATCCGGAATCACCTAAATAGAAGAACGCAGCAATGGGGATAACGGGCCCAAACACTTTAAAACCAAATTGAAAGCCTTCAATTAAAAATTGAGTTGTTTTTTCAAGCCCCTTAGATTTATAACTTGTTAACGAAATAAGAAGAAGGATTAGGATTGAGGTTCCGCCAACTAGTGCAGTAGCATCACCGCCTGTTAAATCAAGCATTGTCATCGCGGCAACGTCAGCAGCAAATAATAATGGTACTATTATGGCAAAAAAACGTTTTTGATTCATGGATAGAATAGCAGTCTGTTTAGCGGTTTCTTCTGAAATATCCTTAATAGCTGCCTCATCCGTTTTAAGAATACCGCGCCTCATATCACGGCGCAATAAATAAAATGCAGTTATTGTTGTTACAATCCCCATGATAAAAACTAATGGAATGCTGGCATTAATTACATCTTGGATAGGAATGCCAGCTGCATCCGATGTCAGTTTAGGTGCCGCTTGAATGACAAAATCCCCCGATAAAGCAATTCCGTGGCCAAACAGGTTCATGGCCATCGCTACACCAAGTGCCGGCAGTCCTGCACGAATAGCAACGGGGAGGAGAACGGCTCCTAAAAGGGCTACTGCAGGAGACGGCCAGAAAAACCAAGATATCACCATCATCAAGATGCCGATTGTCCAGTAAGCTAAAGCCGGATTCCTTATCAGCTTCCTAAAAGGAGAAATCATGACATCATTGATTCCTGTTGTTGTTAATGTATGGCTCATTGCGACAATGATGGAAATAACAAGAATGGTGGATAATAATTCGGTTATGGCATAAATAAAGCTATTAAAAATACTGCTGATTGAAACACTTAAACTTCCCGTCGCAGTGATGGCGATTAAGAAGATTCCCGTAATACAAACGATGGTCGTATCTCTTTTCATCACCATAAAGCCGATAATCAAAGCAATAAAGGCTACATAGATCCAGTGAATCACTGTCAATTCAACAAGCATTTAGTTTACCCCCTTTCTCATCCCTCTAGGCTTTAGCCCTGAAGGATGTAGTATAGAATATGAAAATGATAAAAAGGGGTGTGAAAAAAATGAAAAAAGAATGGAGGGGGTCCGCTCCATTCCAATGTTTTTTATTCTTCGTTTTCTGTTATGACAAATTTGCTAAAATATGGGGCGCTTTCGAAGATTTTCGATTGCTCGATCTTGTTAGTATTTGCAGGAAAATAAGAAGGTGAATTTTTCCACTTTGAGAAGTCAGTTTCATTGTTCCAAATGGTCAATATGATATAGGTGCTGGAAGACAGCGGGCGGAGTATCCTAAGGGCACGGAAACCGGCCGTGTTCGCCGCCTGAGTACTTTGATTTTTCATTTGATACTCAAAGACTGGTCTGCTTTCATCTGTAACAGAGATATTGTTCATAACGGCAAAACCTTTATACGGCATTTCTCCAATTAATTGAATGGCTTCATATTTTCTTGGTGCACTAAATACCGTTTTGCCATTTGTTTCATGATATAACAAAGCCCCGCTGGCATTTGTCATCATCACAAGTTCACTAGAATATTTAGCTTTTATTTTTTTTAAAAAGTCATACGTACCTGTAGTAATATAGACATTCATTCCATCAGCCCCTTTTCGTTTCTATATTCATATTATTCCACGCATAAAGGAAAAAACGACTTTTTTTTGACAGTTTCAATTGATTGCTATACACAATTGGGAATTACAGCTATAGTGGAGACAGTATGCCTATGGTAAGTTTTTAAATAAATGCTAAATATATTAAAATAATGAAAAGACAAGTCTTGAAAGGTGGACTATATAGTATGACTATAGAAATCAATGAAACATTCTTAAAAACAGCGAAAGGAGAAAAAACAGATCATGTCCCTGTCTGGTATATGAGGCAGGCAGGGCGTTCTCAGCCGGAGTACAGGGAAATTAAAGAAAAATATTCTTTATTTGAAATTACCCATCAGCCAGAGTTATGCGCCTATGTAACACGCCTGCCTGTTGAACAATATAATGTCGATGCGGCTATTTTATATAAAGATATCATGACTCCTCTTCCTGCATTAGGGATGCATGTTGAAATAAAGGGCGGTGTAGGACCTGTTATTGACAACCCGATACAATCCCTTGCAGATGTGGAAAAATTAGGCGAAATTCATCCTGAGGAAGATATTCCTTATGTATTGGATACGATTAAATTATTAACAAAAGAACAATTATCGGTCCCATTAATCGGATTTTCTGGTGCTCCTTTTACATTGGCAAGCTATATGATTGAAGGAGGCCCTTCAAAAAACTATAACAAGACAAAGGCGTTTATGTATGCTGAGCCTAAAGCATGGTTTGCCTTAATGGAAAAATTAGGCGATATGATAATTACATATGTAAAGGCTCAAATTGGTGCAGGTGCAAAAGCAATTCAGATCTTTGACTCTTGGGTTGGAGCCTTAAATGCTGAGGATTATCGTTATTTTATAAAGCCAGTCATGACTAGAATTTTTACTGAATTAAGAAAAGAAAATGTCCCATTGATTATGTTTGGTGTTGGGGCAAGTCATTTAGCATTAGAATGGAATGACCTGCCGCTTGATGTAGTTGGATTGGATTGGCGGATGCCAATAAGCAAGGCAAGGGAGCTGGGTGTTTCTAAGGCTGTACAAGGTAACCTTGATCCGGCTGTTTTGCTGGCACCATGGGAAGTGATTGAGGAAAAGACGAAGGCTATTTTAGATCAGGGAATGGAAAATGACGGTTATATCTTTAATTTGGGTCATGGTGTTTTCCCTTCTGTAAAACCAGAAACCTTAAAAAGGCTGACTGCTTTTGTTCATGAATATTCTCAGGCCAAGCGCGGGTAATCTCCGAATTTAAAAGTTCTAATATTGGTAAACCAGTCTATTTTTTGGCAAAATAAAATGAGTTGTTTTAATGGGTCAAGAAGTTGCATTTGTTTAATTAGCTGTGTGATTAGCGGCCCATCCACCCCCTATACGGGAAAGGCAAGCAGATTTTAAAAGAGGTGCAGCAAATGACAAAAAAGAAAATGGGTCTATTAGTAATGGCATATGGGACCCCATATACATTAGAGGATTTGGACCGTTATTATACACATATCCGTCATGGCCGTAAGCCATCACCGGAAATGATGGAAGACCTCCGGAACCGCTATGAAGCAATCGGCGGAATCTCACCGCTGGCTAAAATTACTCTTGAACAAGCTGAAAAGCTGGAATCACATTTAAATAGTGTTCAAGATGAGATTGAATTTAAAATGTATCTTGGTTTAAAGCATATTAATCCATTTATTGAGGACGCTGTGAAACAAATGCATGAAGATGGTATTGAAGAGGCGGTCAGCCTTGTTTTGGCTCCGCATTTTTCTACCTTTAGTGTTAAATCTTATAATGGCAGGGCAATAGAAGAGGCAGAAAAATTAGGCGGAAGGCTTAAGATTAAAACGATTGAAAGCTGGTATGAAGAGCCGAAATTTATCACATACTGGGCAGATAAAATTAGCCAAATTTATAAACAAATGCCTGAGGATGAAAGGGAAAACGCCGTACTTATCGTTTCGGCCCACAGTCTTCCTGAGAAAATTCTGCAGTTTGGCGACCCATATCCAAAACAAATCCAGGAAACAGCAGATATGATTGCCAAACAGGCAGGAATAAAAAATTATGTGACTGGATGGCAAAGTGCAGGCAATACACCTGACCCTTGGCTTGGTCCAGATGTACAGGATTTAACAAGAGATTTATATCAAAAACATCATTATAAGGCATTTGTTTATGCGCCGGTTGGCTTTGTATGCGATCATCTTGAAGTACTATATGATAATGATACTGAGTGTAAGGCTGTAACAGATGAATTAGGTGTCAGCTATTATCGTCCGGAAATGCCGAATGCTAGACAAGAGTTTATAGATTTATTAGCAGATGTCGTTTTAAAGAAAGTACATGAGTAACCATCTTTTGGGGGTTAGTGGAAGAAGGTGAAGTCCTTGGCGGAGGAGAAACAGAAGGTTGTCATTATTGGGGGAGGAGCTGCTGGATTGACAGCAGCGTTCTATCTGCAAAAAGAAATAGAAGAAAAGAATCTCTCAATTGAGATTCAGCTTATTGAGGCATCCCACCGTCTTGGAGGTAAAATGCAAACCGTTGTAAGGGACGGCTTTACAATTGAAAGAGGTCCTGATTCATTTTTAGCGAGAAAAACAAGCATGATTCGTCTGGCAAAGGAAGTAGGGATGGACGGGAAATTAGTTCATAATTCTACGGGGAGATCTTATATTCTTGTAAATGAAAAGCTTTATTCGATGCCTGGCGGGTCTATCATGGGAATTCCAACAGAAATCATGCCTTTCATCTCAACCAATTTATTCTCCATTCCAGGGAAACTAAGGGCGGCGGCAGATTTTATTCTGCCCCGGTCGGAAAAGGGAAAAGACCAATCATTGGGAGGATTTTTCCGCAGACGATTAGGAGATGAAGTCGTTGAAAATTTAATTGAACCACTATTATCCGGAATTTATGCGGGTGATATTGATCAGATGAGTTTGATGACTACATTCCCTCAGTTTTATGAAGTGGAACAGAAATATCGCAGCTTAATTCTTGGTATGAAAAAGGCAAAACCGGCTAAGGCAAAAGAGAACGTCCATCAAGATAACCTAAAAGGTGCATTTCTTACCTTTAAAACAGGACTCCAGTCATTTGCAGAAGCCATTGAAGCAAAATTAGATTCGAAAACTATTCTAAAAGGACATCGTGCAGGGCAAATCGTAAGGAATAATGGTAGATATGAGATATATCTAAATAATGGTGAAACCATTGAGGCGGATAGTATTGTTGCGGCTGTACCGCACAAGGCACTGCAGGCAATGTTTTCGGATTACCGCTTTTTTGAACCATTGAAAGATGTTCCATCCACATCTGTGGCTACGGTTGCACTAGCTTTCCCAGCTGACGCGATTAAAAATGATATTGACGGGACTGGATTTGTTGTCTCTAGAAGAAACGATTATTCCATTACTGCTTGTACTTGGACACATAAGAAATGGACGCATTCAGCACCTAAAGGAAAAGCGCTCCTTCGCTGTTATGTCGGAAGAGCAGGGGATGAAACCATTGTTGATCTTTCTGATGATAAAATCGTTAAAACGGTTTTGGATGATTTAAGGAAGACGATGGATATTACAGCGGATCCGGATTTCGCAGTTGTATCCCGATGGAAAAATGCAATGCCGCAATATACGGTCGGTCATCAGGAAAGAATGGCCGTCATTTTAGAAAAAATGAAAGAAGAACTGCCGGGTGTTTTTCTTGCCGGTGCTTCGTATGGAGGCGTAGGTGTCCCTGACTGTGTAGACCAAGGGGAAGCGGCGGTTCAAAAGGTCTTAAACTTTTTAAAATAGGCTGTGTTAAGGTCAATGTGTTTTTTGCAGCTAAGTTGGTGCGGAAGATACGAAGGCGCCCGAACGGCTTGTGCCTCCTTCTAAAAGCTGTCGCTTTTAGTCTTGCGAAGCCTATGCTGCAGAAGACTTCCTAGTGGAATGCAAGTCAACAGCCAAGTTTAACAATGCCTAAAAATAAATAATACCTAAAAAGAAGCTGATTATTAAACTGCAGCTTCTTTTTTACATTTCTTTAATGAATCAGCCTGCTTTCCTTTGCTTTCTTTTTGATCGCCCTTCCGTACTTTTCGATTGGTTTTTTTAAAACTAAACCAAATAGAAGGGTAACAATTGTGATAAAAAAGAGAATAAGAAGATCCGTTTTTACAACTTCCCACAGAATTCCTCCGACAGCTTCCCTCATCATGCTAATGGCATAAGTAAAAGGCAAATAGGGATTAAGCTGTTGAAAAAAAACGGGCATCACTTGTACCGGGAAGGTTCCGCCCGAGGCTGAAATTTGCAGAACAAGAATCACGATTGCTAACCCTTTCCCAACATTTCCAAGGATTGAAACTAATGTATAGACTATTAACATGAAGACCGCACTAATCAGTAAGCCAAACATAAAAAAACATAATTTGGCTGCTATGTATGTTTTCAACAAATAAATATCACCTAATGTCACAATCATGCTTTGGCATAGGGCAATTGATAAAAATGTCAACAGTCTGCCTAAATAAATATGGTGAGGTTGATAGTCTTTTGGCAGGTCCGCTACTTCCACAGGAATCAAAGAAATTAGCAGTGTTGCCCCTACCCATAGTGATAAGGTTGTGAAAAAGGGAGACATCGCTGAGCCGTAATTTGGAATTGGAAAAAGACGTTTCTCTTTCAATAATACTGGGTCAGCAAAAAAGTCGCTTTCTTTTTTTACATCATTCCGCAATAAATCAATAATCTCACGTATATCTTCAGATTTTTCAAATTCGCGGATCTGATTGGCAAGTGTAGTAATCTTCTGTTTGATTTCCGGAAAATCCCGTTTGATTAAAGCAAGGTCCCTTTTTCCAATTGCTATTCCTTTTGAAGTATCATTTAAAATTTTCTTTATTTGTGGAAGTGTTTCATCGGCTTTGCTGAAAAAGTTATCTGCTTTTATTGGGATGCTTTTAGCTGTCTCACTAAAGTTCTTTATTTTTGGCGAAGTCTTAGAATCATATGAATTGCCTATTTGTCCAAGATCTGTAGAGAGATTTTTGGCTAATTGGTTAGTATTCTTTATTAATACAGGTGAAAGGGCCTCCGTCATTTTAAGCCTTTTTACATTTTGCAGTAATCTTTGTGACCTGTTTTTCTGTTCGGTTACATTTGCTATTTCATTTGAAAACATTGTATTACCGGCAAGATGATTTAATTGATCAAATAAATCAATCAAAAGTGTTTCAATTTTAATCAGTTCAGTCAACTGCGTGAAGGCATCGTTCAAAGCCTGTTGTTTCTCGGTATTGCTTATATTGTCTGAAGACAGAAGACTGGTTATTTGTTCAACAGATTGAGCTCCAGCCTCCATATACGTTAGATTCTGCTTAATAGCAGGTGCAAGATTTGCAATGCTTTCTTTATTGCTTTCTAAAAAGCTTGATATTTGACCAGAGAGGCCGCGTGCATGTTTAATTATACCTTCAACTTTGTCAATGTTTTTTTGTAAGTCATTGACAATCTTTTGTGCCTGATTTGCATTATCATTAGCAGTATTTATCATGCTTTCCGCTTCATTTAAATGCTGTTCAAGCCAAAATATCATTGATTTTAGTTTCTCGATGTCAGGCAGGTTTTTTTGAAGTTCGATTCCCAGTCGGTTAAAAATATCGAAAATAACCCCATTTGCTGTTTTAACAAAGTTTTTACTAACCTCTTCCTTTATTCCGCTGGCTCCTTTACTTGTTATTTTTGGGGCAATCGCATTAATTTTTTCATTAACGGTATAAAGAAGTTCAGGTTTTTCCGGATTGTCGTTTAAAACAGTTCCAATTTTGGCTGAGAAATCGCTGGGAATTGTGATGCTGGCAAAATATTTTCCGGTCTTGACCCCTGTGACAGCTTCTGATGAACTGACAAATTTCCATCCTAATGAATGATTCTTTTTTAAAGAATCGAGGATTTCTTCACCAATATTAATGCTTTCTCCTTTTAACTCAGCACCTTTATCATTATTTACAATCGCAATGGGGATTTCTTTTGTATTGCTGTATGGATCCCAGGATGCTTTAATATTGAACCAGGCATAAAGGGAGGGAAGGATGATTAAGGCAGCAATAATAAATGCGGCTGCCCAATTGGTTGTGAGGCTTAACAAATCATTTCGATAAATGGAAAAAACCTTTTTCACTAAATCAAACCACCTAAACATCATCTTTCCTTTTATTATTTGTTTAAGAATAAAGTTGATACGTGAATAGGAAAGAGAAAAATAGAACAGACAAAAGTTTTTAATTAGTTTAGAGCAACGCCTTTTTCAGGATGATTAAAAACAAAGGCGGACATAAAATGAGATACTTTTCAATGCTGTATGGCATAGAGGGGTCTTTCAGAGCCTCTAAACTTTGAACCAGGTGGATAATGATGTTAATACTTGCAAATAGGAAAAAATGGAGTTATACTCTTAAAGTGTCAATTGACCATAATGTTCATATGGTCAATTTATTAGATTACAATACTTGTAATCTTTATTTTTTGAAGAAATATGACCAAATTGGTAAATTGGTCATTCTAGTATAAAAGGGGGGGATCGGAGTGAAGAACAGCTTGTTAAAGCAGGAATTTTCGATGATATTTAAAAATTATAAAGTCCTTATTCCAATTATTGCTATATTATTTATTCCAGTATTATACGCCGGCATGTTCCTTTGGGCATTTTGGGATCCGTATGGGAAATTGGATAAACTGCCGGTTGCGATTGTGAATAATGACAATGGGGCAACATTGGATGGGAAGCACATACGGCTGGGCAATGATCTTGTAAAGAATTTAAAGGAAAGTAAAGATTTTGACTATCATACGGTTAACAAACAGGACGGTTATAAAGAGCTAAAGGATCAAAAATATTATATGTTAATCGAGATTCCAAAGGATTTTTCAAAAAATGCCGCAACATTGATGGATAAGAATCCAAAGAAGCTGGAATTAATTTACGTTCCTAACGAGGGTTTTAACTTTCTTTCAGCACAAATAAGCAAGTCAGCAATCGAAAAAATAAAAACAGCTGTATCAGAAAAAGTGACTGAAACTTATGCGGAAACGATTTTTGATAAAATCACGGTCGTATCAGATGGCTTTAATCAGGCAGGGAATGGAGCAGGCAAGTTAAGTGATGGTTCCAAGGAGCTGGAGAAGGGCTCAAAAGATTTAAATGAGGGATTGAAAACACTAGCAGAGAAATCAATTGAATTTAATAATGGAATGAAATCTGCTAATGATGGTTCAACTAAACTTGCTTCCGGATCAACTGAACTTCATAATGGTTTGGCAAAAGCAGATTCAAGCATCCCTGCCTTGATCGATGGAACGGGTAAAGTGTACTCAGGAACAGAGCAATTAAAAAATCAGCTTCCTTCTGAAATCTCAGATGAAATTCAGAAGCAAATGAGCGGGAATGTGAAAGATCTGAATGCAGGGGTTAATCAATTTCAATCCCAGCTGAAAAATTCATTATCTGAAAAAATTGCTGAAAATACGATGGAACAGCAAAAAGCACAAATGCAGCAGCTTGCCCAAGCGTTAATTAAAAATGGAGCCAACCCTGATATTGTTACAGGGGTATTTGCTCAAGTTCAAGCTGAATCACCAAACAAAGCGGAACTGCAGAAGGAAATTGCTGCACAGCTCAGTCCTGGGATAGATGATGGTTTTAAAGCATTTAAGTCGGGTTTAAACCACAAACTATCAGGAGCTGGAGCAGGTCTTGAGGAGAAAATCGGCAGTCAAACAGCTCCTTATTTTGATCAACTACTTAAAGGGATAGCTGATGTTAATAATGGGCAAAAGCAATTGAAGCAAGGGATTCATCAATTGTATGCAGGTTCTGCTGATTTAACCAGCGGGGCAAAAGAGCTTTCATCAGGAATGAACCAATTAACAGCCGGTGCTGATGCTATTACATCAGGCACAGGCAAATTAGCAGACGGTTCTGATCAGCTAAAGGACGGTACCACAAAGCTCTCTAGTGGTTCAACGGAACTAGCAGATAAACTTAAAGATGGGGCTGAAGAGGTATCAAAAGTGCATGCGGATGATCAAACATATGCACAAATGGCTAAACCAGTAAAACTGGATACAGAAAAATTAAATCATGTTCCTAACTATGGAACTGGATTTACACCATACTTTCTTTCATTAGGTTTATTTGTCGGTGCATTATTATTGTCGATTGTATTTCCAATGCGTGATCCAGTAGTTCAACCAGCAAATGGCTTCAATTGGTTTATCAGCAAGTTTACCATTTTAGCTGCCTGCGGAATCATTCAGGCCCTAATTGCGGATGCCATTATTTTAGGCGGTTTGGATTTAGAGGTGCAAAGTGTACCTAGATTTATCCTATTTTCTATTATGACAAGTTTAACCTTTGTATCCTTGGTTCAATGTTTTGTAACGGCCTTTGCCGATGTTGGACGTTTTATGGCCATTTTGGTATTAATTTTTCAATTAACATCAAGTGCAGGAACATACCCGCTTGAATTAATACCGAATTTCCTACAGCATTTTAATGCCATTCTGCCGATGACTTATACGATTCAAGGGTTTAAGTCAGTCATTTCAATCGGTGATTATAGCCATATGTGGCATAATCTTGGTATTTTAGTAACATATATTCTTATTTTTGCTATCTTAACCATTACCTACCTGACAATCAGGTATAAAGTAAAATATAAAACTGTTACCGAAAACTAATAGAGAGAACCAGCCATTGATTTGAATCGGCTGGTTTTTTCCTGTTTAATTAGAATGATTACTTTAATCCATAGTTAACGAAGAAGGAAAACGGAGGTAGATCTGATGAAACTTACGGTAATTGGACCTTGGGGAGGCTATCCAAAGAAAAATGCGGCAAGTGCCGGATATTTACTTGAACATGATGGATTTCACTTATTAATGGACTGCGGGAGCGGCGTTCTTTCCAAATTGCAGAATGTCCTTGAGCCGGAGGAACTTGATGCAGTAATTATTTCCCATTATCATCCCGATCATATTGCAGATATTGGCGTGCTGCAGCATGCAAGATTAATTCAAGGTTTCCTGGGAAAAGACTTTCCGACCTTACCTATTTATGGACATTCATTTGACCAGCATGAATTTACCAAGTTGACCTACAAAAATATAACAAAGGGTATATCCTATTATCCTGGCGAGGTTTTATCTGTTGGTCCGTTTCAAGTTACATTCTTAAAAACTAACCATCCAGTGCCATGCTATGCGATGAGAATAGAAGCCGACGGGAAAGTCGCGGTTTTTACAGCTGATAGTTCATTTAAGGAAGAGTTTATTGAATTTAGCAGAGGGGCAGACTTGTTACTATGCGAATGTAATTTCTACGGAAACCAAGATGGTAAAGGTGCAGGCCATATGAACAGCCTGGAAGCCGGCCATTTTGCTCGCAATGCGTCCGTAAAACAGCTCATACTCACACACCTGCCTCATTACGGAAACTTAGCTGACTTAATTTCCGAGGCATCTTCCGAATTTACTGGTATAATAAAATTGGCAAAAGAATTTGATACTTTTTTACTATAAAAGGAGGCAGTAACCATGTTATTTATCGATAACAAGGGGATTACGGACCCAAGAATTAACTTGGCGATTGAAGAATATGCATTAAAAAATCTGGATATTAATGAAACTTACTTTCTTTTTTACATAAACGAACCATCCATCATTATTGGAAAAAATCAAAATACAATTGAGGAAATTAATACGGAATATGTTGAAAAAAATGGACTCCATGTCGTGAGACGATTATCAGGCGGAGGAGCTGTTTACCATGACCTCGGAAATTTAAATTATAGCTTTATAACAAAAGATGACGGCAATTCTTTTCATAATTTCCGCAAATTCACAGAGCCTGTTATTGCAGCACTGCACAAATTAGGAGTTAACGCAGAGCTAAGCGGACGGAATGATATTGAGGTAGGGGGCAGGAAAATTTCAGGGAACGCGCAATTTTCCACGAAAGGCAGAATGTTCAGCCATGGAACATTAATGTTAAATTCAGAAATGGAAAATGTGGTGTCAGCTCTGAGGGTCAAGAAGGAAAAGATTGAATCGAAAGGAATTAAATCTGTACGGAGCCGGGTTGCTAATATTTCTGAATTCTTGACAGACAAAATGGGTATCGAAGAATTTCGTTCGTTCTTGTTAAAAAATATATTTGAAGGCATGGAAAAAATACCGGAATACGTGTTAACTGATGAAGATTGGGCCAATATTCATGAACTTTCAAAAGAAAGATATCAAAACTGGGATTGGAATTATGGAAAATCACCAAAGTTTAATTTGCAGCAATCCCACCGTTTCCCAGTGGGTTCCATTGATGTTCGTTTGGAAGTAAATAAAGGATATATTGAGAATTGTAAAATCTATGGTGATTTCTTTGGTGTTGGCGATGTAAGTGAGATTGAAGAGAAACTAAAAGGAATTCGCTATGAAAGAAATGAAATTGATAAGGCTCTGGCAGATATCCATGTCGCTCACTATTTTGGAAATATAACGAAGGAAGATTTTATTAACTTAATATACTAATGAACTAGTAATGAAAGCACCTAAGTCCGGGTGCTTTTGTTGTTTAGTTAATTTCCACTATTTTCGGAATTTTTTTATTCTTATACTTGAATAGGTATATATCTTTCAATATAATATATTTAGAAAATTGTAAAAATAAATGAATGAGTATTCATTCATAAAAGGGGAGCGAGTTTATGAATCTTTCATCACAGCTTCACGAAACAGCGAAGGCTTCAGCCGAAAAAATCGCTTATTACTTCTTAGATAAGCCTTATACTTATGCTGAATTAGATGGGGCAATTACAAAGTTTGCGTCAGGTTTGGAAAAACTAGGGATCAAACAAGGGGATCATGTTGCATTATTGCTGGGAAACTCACCGCATTTTGTGATTAGCATGTATGGTGCATTACGGTTAGGGGCAACTGTTATTCCTGTCAATCCTATTTATACACCTGATGAAATTGGCTATATCTTAAATAATGGGGATGTAAAAGTGGTTGTCGGTCTTGATTTAATGATTCCGCTTGCTGAAAAAGCTCACCGCCTCCTTCCAAAAGTAGACCACTATATTATTTGCGAAACCGGTCAGAAAGAGACGAATCAGCAAAGTGTCAAAGAACTTTCAGTTTATTCAAAATTGAAATCGTTTACAGATGTGATTTTTTCTGGAGATACTGGCTTCCAGGGACCTAATTTGCAAGACGATGACACCGCACTTATTCTTTATACATCAGGAACAACTGGTAAGCCGAAAGGGGCTATGCTTACACATAGAAATCTTTATAGTAATGCGAAAGATGTTGGAGATTACCTAAAAATGAATTATGATGACAAAGTCATCACAGCACTGCCAATGTTCCATGTATTTTGTTTAACAGTTGCCTTAAATGCACCCCTCTTAAGCGGAGCGACTATTTTAATTGTGCCTAGATTCAGCCCGAAGGAGATTTTTCGTCTGACTAAACAGTATAACGCTACAGTCTTTGCAGGTGTTCCAACGATGTACAATTTTCTCTGCCAATATCCAGATGGGAATTCAGAGGATTTACAAACATTCCGTCTATGTATTTCAGGCGGAGCAACATTACCGGTAGCATTACTGCAAAACTTTGAGGCAAAATTTAATGTATTAATTTCAGAGGGCTATGGCTTATCTGAGGCATCACCGGTTACATGTTTTAATCCATTAGATCGTCCGCGGAAACCAGGTTCTATAGGAACATCGATTCTTCATGTGGAGAATAAAGTGGTGAATGAGCTGGGTGAAGAGGTTCCAGCCGGAGGGATTGGCGAACTGATTGTACGGGGTCCGAATGTGATGAAAGGTTATTATAAAATGCCGGAGGAAACGGCAGCTGCCATTAAAAACGGCTGGCTCTATACCGGTGACATGGCCAGAATGGATGAGGAAGGCTATTTTTATATTGTGGATCGAAAAAAAGATTTAATTATTGTTGGAGGATACAATGTATATCCACGGGAAGTGGAAGAAGTTCTTTATGAACATAAGGATATCGTGGAAGCTGCTGTTCTAGGAGTTCCAGACCCTAACCAAGGGGAGGCAGTATGTGCCTATGTTGTCAGTAAAAACCCCGAATTGACCAAAGAAGAGCTTCTAGAATATTGCAAAGACCATTTGGCTAAATACAAGATCCCGTCTGTCATTGAATTTTTGGATGAGCTTCCTAAAAATACAACCGGAAAAATATTGAGACGGGTATTAAAGAAACAAGTAACTCATAGTTAAATGTAGAAACAGGAATTCCACCTCCCTTACATTAGCGCCTTAACCTCGGGGCCTGCTGGTTAAATCCCCAAGGTTTAAGGCGCTAGTTCTTTTTCTATTTCACTTTTCAGTTCTAATTCCCGGATTTTTATCTAAACTAAGTATAAGAGGTTGTACAAAAGGGGGGACAAATGATGGTGCGCAAAATGGGTTTCTATGCGGTTTTGGCATATGTCCTTTATGGACTGTTTTTTTATTGGTACTTGTTTCACTTTGCTGATCCAAAACTGCCATTTGAATATCAAGGGACAAAGGCAGACCCATCCACTTTTTTAAATGGCCGTGAACTTATGCTGAGTGAGGAATATTCGAAAATACGAAACCTTTTGTTTTTCTTAAGTACGCCATTTGAATGGCTTTTCTACTTTTTGATTTTATTATTTGGTTTCTCAAAAGTCTTTAAGCGGTGGGCAGAAAATTCAACGAAGTATAAAGTTCTTCATACGGCTATTTATCTTTTCTGGTTATCTATTTTTGCCTTTGCCGCCACATTTCCGCTGAATTATATCAGTTATTCTTTATCCAAAACCTACAATATTTCCACTCAAAGTTTTCCGGCTTGGATGAAGGATGAATTAATTGACTTTTGGCTTAACTATGGCACCTGGCTGATTATTGTTCCAGTATTATACTGGCTGATGAAAAAAAGCAAGAAACGCTGGTGGCTGTATGGCTGGATTCTATCCGTGCCTTTTACATTATTTATGATGTTTCTTCAGCCTGTTGTGATTGATCCGCTTTATAATGATTTTTACACTTTGAAAGACAAACAGCTTGAAACGAAAATTTTAACGATGGCTGATAAGGCGGATATTCCTGCAAAACATGTATTTGAAGTCGATATGGCGGAAAAAACAAATGCAATGAATGCCTATGTAACCGGGATTGGATCTAATGCAAGAATTGTCCTATGGGATACGACGTTAAATAAACTGACAGATGATCAAATTTTATTTATCATGGCACATGAAATGTGCCATTATGTGGAAAAACATATTTATTGGGGAATTGGCGGTTATCTGCTGTTATCATTGTTTGGAATGTATTTAACCTATAGATTAATGAATTGGGCTGTAGGGCGTTTTGGGAAAGAATTAAAAATTAATGATGTAAGAGACATACGATCCCTTCCGCTATTTTTAATGATTATCTCTATGCTATTGTTTGCGTCAAGCCCGTTTACAAATTTTGCTTCTCGTTATCAGGAAACAAGAGCCGACCGTTATGCGATTGAGATGACAAAAAATCCTGGGGCTGCGATTACCTCATTCCAAGAATTAACCCGTTCAGGACTTAGTCAGGTAAATCCACCGCTTTTGGTAAAAATATTCCGCTACACCCATCCATCTATGCTTGATCGTATAGCTAAACTGGAGGAATTTGAAATTAAGCAGCGAAATAAAGAATAGGATGAATCATAAAAAGGCTGAAGACATTTTTATTTAGTCTTCAGCCTTTTTATGTGCCCCAGTATGATTCTAGCTGCCAAAGCGTTTGTTAATGTTCTTTAGCTGTCCGGTCAGATTTAGAAATGATGTCTTGTCTCGGTGGTCAATGGCTTCATCAATTTTCCGTAATAACTTTTCCTTTTCCACTGTCAGCTGGATCTCAGATAAAAGCATTTCGATATACAGTTCCTGGACAAAGTTTTCTTTCTGCTGATTGCGTTTCATAGCAGAAATTTTCATTAATTCGCCATGTGACTTTTCCTTCACGAAAATCACCTCTGTTGCTTTTTTTAATTATATGGAATTTTCGGGATATTATCATACGTATTTTTAATTTTTTGAAAATAATTTTAATATGACTTATGAATATTTTGGCAACGTTTAGAAAACTAGTAGAAAAGTCCTAATGTTAGTGTTAAGATATGGTGGGGGAACTACTATAAAGGGGGCTGGAAGTATGAAAAAAATTGAAGACTACGAAATTAACTCATGTACAATGGCCATACTGCCTGTTGAATATGGAAGTAAGATATATTCTAAGGTAATAGAAATTGAAGATGAGTACATATCACCATTCAAACCAATTGAGCTTATTAAAAAAAACTGCGACTATTTTGGCGTCAGTTATGAAAGCAGAAAGAAAGGGACAAGCTCTTTAATCGGCTATACAAGGAAAATTCCAATTGCCATTGAGCCTGCAAATCATCTTTTCTTTTTTCCAACAACATCACCGAGCCGTCAGGAATGTATTTGGTTTTCATTTGAGCATATTGAAGATTACCGGCGTATCGGGCCGCACCAGACACTTATTCTTTTTAAAAATCATCAATCACAGCAATTCTCTGTTTCATGCAGTACAATCGAAGGGCAAATTTTAAGGACCTCTTTATTAAAATCAAAGCTATTGCAAAGAATAGAGAATAACAAAAGGAAATCATACTATATTTTACATGATATAAAATCTTTAAAAGCATCTGAGAGCGTCAGCGGGTATGAAGATACTATTTTTTTAAAGGACTAGAGGTAAGGTGAATCAGCGGGACAGGTGTTTTTTTAGAAAATAAAATTCCATTAATTCTTGGACTTTGTTTCGGATTCTTGGGTTAAAGTAATTATGGCTTTCTTCATAACCTTTATAAAAAAACATAAACATTGTAAATGCCTCGTCCCGGTTTGTTTCCATTACTTTAAGATTATTCTTTCTCATGTATTGCTTTACCTCAGTTAATTCCTTCTGAACGTCTTTCATCGTTTCCTCAATTAATTCTAAATAAGGTTTTTTTAATTTAAATGGACTATTTTTGATCACTGTTAAATCCCTGTTTAGGATAATCAGCACCATTGGTAAATAAATCGCTTTTTCCATCAAATCACGATCATTTTCAGGAATTCGTGTCATACCATCACACCTTCCACTATACGAACTAATGTTCCTATTTTATTTTACAAAAAAGAAACCATAAAAGCAATACTGTGTTTGCTTTTGTAAAAAGTTCCATCTATCGGAGAATTCAACTATCCAAACACCATTTTTTTCAAAGCGAAGTTTTCAATAGAAGGATGCTGAATTGGGAAAAATGAATAAAAAAGTAACCTTATGAACAAAAAATGGTCCAATATATAGTAAAATAAAATACATAGAACGGATGGGTGATACAAATGATGCGTTCAGAAAGACATCAAGTAAAGAAAAAAAAACGATGGAAATCCGTTTTGCTTATTTTTATCCTGCTGATTGCAGCGGGGGTTGGATATTCTTACTTTCAATATAAACAAGGGGTCAATCAATCATTAAAGTCGATGGACCAAGACCCTTCAAAGGAAGTCTATACCTTCGAGGGCAAAAAAGATCAATACGGAGATACCAATGTCCTGCTGCTGGGCAGTGATGCAAGGAAGAAGGAACAATCATCACGGTCAGATACAATTATGATTGCTCATTTTAATGAAGCCAAGGGGACATTTAAACTAACCTCCATTATGAGGGATTGCTATGTCGAAATTCCTGGGTATGGCAAGCATAAAATTAATTCTGCTTTCGCAAGAGGAGGTCCGGAATTAATGAGGCAGACCATTAAACATAATTTCGATATTGACCTGCAATACTATGCCATTGTTAATTTTCAAGGGTTTGTCCAAGTAATTGATGAACTTTTTCCAGATGGTGTAGAAATTGATGTGGAGAAAGAAATGAAGAAAAACATTGGCGTAACTCTAGAACCAGGTCTTCAAAGCTTAAACGGCAAGCAATTACTCGGCTATGTCCGTTACCGTCACGATGCAATTGGTGATTTTGGCCGTGTACAGCGCCAGCAAAAGACAATTAAAGCAATTGAAGATCAATTAAGCGGCATACAGACTATTACCAAACTGCCAAAATTGATTGGAGTTGTGACACCTTATGTAAATACAAATATGAAAACATCCGACATCTTATTTATGGGCAAAGATTTTCTAACTGAAAAACAGGGACTGGAGACTTTAAGGATACCGATTGAAAATAGTTTTACTGAGCCGCGGGTGCCGGGAGATGGACTTGTGCTGGATATTGATGTTGAAAAAAATAAAGAAGCCATTCATCAATTTATTACAAAATAATCGCAGGTTTGTCTTTAAAATAGAAGTAAAAAGAGGAGAAAACGGATGGATTTTGAAACAATTAAAGCCTGGTTTACAATCGAAAATATGATGAATCTTATTCAAGAATATCGTTCTTTCGGACCGTTACCAGGAATTTTATTGACCGTGCTTGAAGCATTTTTACCGTTTCTCCCTTTGTTTATCTTTGTAATGGCTAATGCCAATGCATTTGGATTATGGATGGGATTTCTATATTCCTGGATTGGGGCTTGTATTGGCGCTTTGCTGGTTTTTTCGCTGGTAAGGCGGTTCAGGCAAAAAAAGTTATTAGCATTTTTACATAAACATCCGAAGGTTCGCAGGCTGATGGATTGGGTCGACCGCCACGGTTTTGGCCCGCTTTTCCTTTTGTTATGCTTTCCGTTTACACCATCGGCATTGGTAAATATTGTTGCAGGACTATCAAATGTCAGCCGTGCACAATATATGCTTGCTGTATGTATAGGAAAAATGGTAATGATTTTTACGATTAGTTTTATTGGGGCTGATCTACAGGCATTAATCACGCAGCCATCTCGGACAGCCATGGTCTTGGTCATTATTTTTTTTCTGTGGTATGTCGGCAGAAGAATTGAAGCCAGATTGAATAATGCTTCCGTAAATGACGATAATGGAAAAATAAATAAAGAAAAGGAAAAGGTGAAACGGAGGGGACATTAATGAGAACCGAATGGAAAAGAGAAGGGATGGAATGGGTTAAGGCATTTGCGATAGGACTTATTATATTTGCTTTTATTCGGACATTTTTCTTTTCCAATTATGTCGTGGAAGGCGAATCGATGATGCCGACATTACAGGATGGAAATAAATTGGTTGTTAATAAGCTTGGGTATCAAGTCAGCGACCTGGATCGGTTTGATGTGATAGTTTTCCATGCCAATCCGAAAGAGGATTTTGTTAAGCGGATCATCGGACTTCCGGGGGACAAATTAGAATACCGCAATGATCAATTATATATTAATGGGCAAAAGTTTGATGAACCATTTTTGGCAAAATATAAGCGGAAATCTCCAGGAATGAAATTGACGGGGGATTTTAGTTTAAAGGAAATTACTGGCGAGGATACGGTGCCTGAAGGGAAATTATTTGTTCTTGGTGATAACCGCTTAGGGAGCTGGGACAGCCGTCATTTTGGCTTTATTTCAATTGATCAGGTTGTGGGAAAGGTAGACCTTCGCTATTGGCCGTTAAATGAAATGGATGTACACTTTTAGCAGTAATTAACACGATATAATTTAATATCGTGTCAGACTGTAGACAAACTCGAAGAATTTCGAGTTTGTCTACAGTCTTTTTTCTTTTTAAATAGAAATAGGTAAATAGTGTAGGTTGATTTCCACTTCGGGTGGACGCTTTCCGCGGGCGGGGCCGAGCCGCTTCCCTCGCTACGCTCAGTCCAGGGTCTCGACTTTCCCGCTTTTCCCGCAGGAGTAGCCACCCTCCGCGGTGTACCGAGACAAAAGCTTATACAACGTCATATTTGGGAGGCTTATTTAGAAGAGGCAGAACATCTACGCCACAATGATGAAATCAAACAGATATATGCGAGACGCAAGGAGACGATTGAACGTGTCTTTGCAGATGCAAAGGAAAAGCATGGTATGCGATGGACAACCCTGCGGGGTCTAAAAAAATTGTCTATGCAGGCGATGCTTACGTTTGCTTCCATGAATTTGAAAAAATTAGCAAATTGGACGTGGGAAATGGATTGAAAGTGCTCAAACTAGTTGATTGGAGTGGAAGGTGTTTGACTCCTGGGGATTAGCGTTACAGGCGAGACCCCGCAGGAGCGTCAGCGACGAGGAGGCTCTGCGAACGCCCGGAAAGCAAACACCTGGAACGGAAATCAACGTATTTTAACCGATATATAATCCAAAAATGACAAAGACAATCTGACACAATATAATTCGATATCGTGTTTTTTTTATGTCATTTTTGGAATTTATCTCCGGCCCTCAGACAATTTTAATCCCTGAATAAGCTCCTCGTGTATCTTGCCTCAAGCAATACCTTAAAGCAGTTTAAGGTCACAAGTCAGTTTTTCTAAAAGAATAAAAAAGAACCTTAGAAAATAGATTTGTCGGCGTTGAACGAGGAGCTGATCCTTTATTTAATCCAAACGTTTGTGCTTATTTGTGGTAAAATGATAGGTACGAAGATGAAGGGAAGTGGGGTTTGTTCATGTCATTAAGAATGGTAATCGGCCGTTCCGGAACTGGAAAAACTACAATGTTTCTAGATGAAATGCGGGAGAGCCTTGTGAAGGATCCAGAAGGACCTCCGCTTATTTATATTGTTCCTGAACAGATGACGTTTCAATCGGAATACCAGCTGGCAACAGACCCTGAAATTGGCGGAATGATCCGCGGGCAGGTATACAGCTTTTCAAGGCTTGCATGGCGGATCCTCCAAGAAACCGGCGGTATTAGCCGTGTACATTTAAGCAGTGTTGGGATCAGCATGTTAATCCGGAAAATAATTGATGAAAATAAAGAGCAAATGAAACTCTTTCAGCGCGCTGTTGATAAGAATGGCTTTGTTCAGCAGTTAGAGCAAATGGTTATAGAATTTAAACGTTACTGTATTAGACCGGAGGAGCTTGGTAAAAGATCGAGTATCGAAGAAAATACAGCTTCAAAGGCTCTACAGGATAAATTACATGATTTGGAAATTATTTATCAAAAATTTGAAGATGAAATCTTTGGCAAATATGTTGATTCTGAAGATTATTTTCGCTTGCTGGCAGAAAAAATTTCAGCCTCAACCTATTTAAGCCAGGCTGAAATCTTTATAGATGGGTTTTATAGTTTTACTCCGCAGGAATATCAAATTATCCTGGAACTGGTAAAACAGTGCAAAAAGGTATCTATTGCATTAACAACAGACCATCTTTCTATTGACTCCACACCGGATGAACTTGATTTATTTAGGGCGTCAGGCGAAATCTCCTGGGCCTTATATGATATGGCAAGAGGTTTGGGAATCGAGATGGAGGAGCCGGTGGTTTTACACCAGCAAAAAAAATGGCAGTCTCCTGCTCTGGCACATCTGGAAAAGACTTTTGATGTGCGGCCGGCACAAAACTATCATGGTGCCGCCGATATTCAATTTTACCAAGCAGTCAACCGCCGTGCTGAAATCGAAGGAATTGCCCGCGAAATTCGTGAGCTGGCTCGTACAAAAGGATATAGATACCGGGATATCGCTGTCTTAATTAGAAATGGCGGTGACTATCACGAAATTATTGAGCCCGTTTTCAGCGATCATCAAATCCCCTATTTTATTGACCAAAAGAGAACAATGCTTAATCATCCATTAATTGAATTAATCCGCTCCAGTCTTGAGGTAATTCAATCATATTGGCGGTATGAACCCGTATTCAGGGTGATTAAAACAGAATTAATTTTTCCGCTGCAGGAAAATGCCGTGAAAATGCGTGAAAAAATGGATAAGCTTGAAAACTATGTGCTTGCGTACGGAATTAATGGAAGCAAGTGGACAAAAAAGGACCGCTGGATTTATCGAAATATTAGAGGGCTCGAATTAGGAACAGCTATTCAAACGGATGCGGAGAAAAAGTGGGAACAGGAATTAAACGAATTAAAACTTATGATAACCGCTCCGCTTCTACGACTGTCGAGACGGCTGAAACGAGCGGACACGGGACGGAAGCTTTGTGAGGCTATTTATTTATATTTAGAAGAATTAGATATTCCTGCAAAACTGGAAAATTGGAAAACGGCTGCTGAAGAAAAAGGGAATCTAATTAAGATGAGGGAACATGAACAAGTATGGAATGCGGTCATTGAACTCCTTGATCAATATGTTGAAATATTAGGCGAAGATTCTATCAGCTTAAAATCATTTATATCCATCATGGATGCGGGATTTGAATCATTGCATTTTTCACTTATTCCTCCTGCGCTGGATCAAGTGCTAATAGGGGATTTGGAGAAATCCAGACTGACTCAAATCAAAGTGGTATTTGTGGCAGGCATGAATGAAGGGGTTTTGCCGGCGAAGATGTCTGACGAGGGAGTTTTAACCGATGAAGATCGGGACCTGCTTAATGCTGAGGGAATCAGACTGGCACCAGGCAGTAAAATCCGCTTATTGGATGAGAACTTTTTAGCGTATAAAGCTTTCACTGCACCTTCGGAATTACTTTATGTGAGTTATCCTCTTTCTAATGAGGAAGGAAAATCATTAATACCTTCTTCTTATATTAAAAGATTAAAAGAGATGTTTCCTGATGCAGATGAACATTTTTATACTTCTGACCCATCAGAACTAACTGAGCCGGAACAGTTGGACTTTGTAAGTAATACAACTACAACACTTGCTTACTTAAATGCCCAGCTGCAATTAAAAAAACGGAATTATCCAATTTCAAATTTATGGTGGGATGTTTATAACTATTACATGGAAAGTACCGAAAGAGAGCAGGCACAAAAAGTACTATCAAGTTTATTTTATACCAATCGGACAGTTAAACTTTCTAAAGAGACGGCTGATGATTTATATGGAGAAACTATTCAGGCAAGTGTATCAAGGATGGAACTTTATAATTCCTGTGCCTTCTCTCATTTTGCACGTCATGGATTGAAGTTGAGGGAAAGGCAGATTTTTCGGCTCGAGGCTCCCGATATTGGTGAGCTGTTTCATGCGGCCTTAAAGCAAATTGCCGAGATCGTCAATGAACAGAATCTATCATGGGCAAGTCTTACCAGAAAACAATGTGAACAGCTGTCGAAAGAGGCAGTAAAAACATTAGCTCCGCGGCTGCAAAATGAAATTCTCTTAAGCACTGAACGGCATCATTATATCAGCCGAAAGCTTGAACAAATTATTACGCGAGCTTCTCTTGTTCTAAGTGAACATGCTAAAGTGAGCGGCTTCTCGCCAATTGGTTTGGAATTGGGATTTGGACCTAAAGGAAAGCTGCCGCCATTATCTTTTTCATTAAAAAACGGAAAGAGAATGGAATTGATGGGCAGGATTGACAGGGTGGATAAGGCAAAGGGTGAAGATAATCATCTTTATTTACGGGTGGTTGACTACAAATCCAGTGATAAAGATGTCAATCTAACGGAAGTTTACTATGGATTGGCACTGCAAATGCTTACCTATCTTGATATTGTCATGACATATTCCAAAGAACTGGTGGAAATGAAAGCAAGTCCTGCGGGTGTTCTTTATTTTCATGTTCATAATCCATTTGTAAACACTACTAAAATGTTGACAATCGAGGAAATTGAAAAAGAAATATTGAAGAAATTTAAAATGAACGGATTAATGGTTGGCGACCCTGATGTCATCCGCTTAATGGACCAGTCTCTTGAATCTGGAGACTCTCAAATCATTGCAGCGGGAATCAAAAAAGATGGACAGATTTCAAAAAAATCAAAGGTTGCAAGCATACAGGAATTTGATGACCTGAGAAAGTATGTGCGTGGATTATATCAAAAGACTGGAAATGACATTGTTGATGGGGAGACGAGTATTTCTCCATACAAATTGAAAGATAAAATACCGTGTACATTCTGCCCATTTAAATCAATTTGTCAATTTGATGAGTCTATTGAACCTAACCGCTTCCGAATCCTTACACCCCATAAGCAGGAAGAGGTTTTAGAAAGAATTAGAGAGGAGGCCATGAGAGATGAGTAAAATGGAGATTCCTGACAAACCAGAAGGGGTAACTTGGACAGATGACCAATGGAAAGCCATTATGGCGAAGAACAAGGATATTCTGGTCGCTGCCGCGGCCGGTTCCGGGAAGACAGCGGTTCTTGTAGAAAGAATCATCCAAAAAATTCTTTCAGAAGAGGATCCTATTGATGTTGATGAATTATTGGTTGTAACCTTTACAAATGCATCGGCTGCTGAGATGCGGCACCGTATTGGTGAAGCGTTAGAAAAAGCAATTGATCACGAACCGCATTCCCGTCATTTAAGGAAACAATTGAGTTTACTAAATAAGGCCTCTATCTCTACACTCCATTCTTTTTGTATGGAGGTTATCCGTAAATTTTATTATGCCATTGATGTTGACCCGGCGTTTCGGATTGCCGATGTGACCGAGGCACAATTAATGAGAGATGAAGTAATGGATGAGCTGTTTGAAGATGAGTATGGAAAAAAAGACAATGAAGCATTTTTTAACTTAGTGGACTCTTTCACAAGTGACCGGAGTGATGCAGCATTACAGACAATTGTGCAGTCAATTTATAATTTTGCTGCGGCCAATCCAAAGCCAGAGGCTTATTTAGATACCATTGTATCCATGTATGATGTATCAAAAATCAAAGATATTGAAGAACTCCCATTTACAAAGGAGCTTCTCTATGATATTGAATTACAGCTAGAAGCAGCCAGAGAAATGATGATAAAGGGTTTGGAAATCACGAAGCAGCCGGAAGGACCTGCCCCAAGAGCGGAAAATTTCTTGGACGACCTTCATATCATTGATACGCTGATAAAGGCAAATAATGCCTCTTGGAGCACACTTTACGAAGCGATGCAAAAAGTTTCCTTTACCACAGCCAAAAGATTAAAAAAAGGCGAGTATGACGAAGAACTGACGGCAAAGACACAAAAGCTGCGTGATAAAGCAAAGAAAAAAATTCAAGCCATCCAGACTGAAGTTTTTTCAAGAAAGCCTGAAAGCTTCTTGCGTGATATGGAAGAAATGTACCCGTTAATCGAAACACTTACTGAACTTGTCAAAAAGTTCTCAAAACGGTTTGAACAGGCAAAAAAAGAGAAAGGTCTTGTCGATTATGCCGATTTAGAGCATTATTGTCTTGATATTTTAACAGCGGAAGTTACATCTAGGGGTGAATTTATACCTTCAGATATCGCCTTAACTTTCAGGCGGCAGTTTAAAGAAGTTTTTGTTGATGAATACCAAGATACGAATATGGTGCAAGAAACTATTTTAAAGCTTGTGGCAAAAGAAGATGAGGCAGTTGGAAATATGTTTATGGTAGGGGATGTAAAACAATCCATCTATCGATTTCGCTTAGCTGAACCCAATTTATTTTTATCCAAATATAATCGTTTTCGGACAGATGGGGATTCAACAGGATTAAGAATTGATTTGGCCCGAAATTTTCGAAGCCGTAAAGAGGTTCTTGACGGAGTCAATTACTTATTTAAACAAATCATGGGAGTTAAAGTAGGTGAAATTGATTATGACGAGGCAGCGGAACTAAAAAATGGCGCACCATATCCGGAGGATGAGCCATACCCAGTAGAGCTTATTTTGATTGATCAGAACAAGGATCATTCAGATGAAACGGATGCTTTCCAAGAAGAATCTGATGCGGCATTAAATGAATTTGATAAAGCAGATCTTGAACAATCCCAGCTCGAGGCAAGGGTGATGGCTGCCAAAGTCAAGGAATTGATAGCGGATGGTAAACAAATTTACAATCCAAAATTAAAAGCATACCATCCTCTAATGTACCGTGATATCGTTATCTTGCTTCGCTCATTTACCTGGGCACCGCAAATTATGGAGGAATTTAAGCAGCAGGGTATTCCAATCTATGCAGATTTATCCACCGGTTATTTTGAGGCGACTGAAATTGCGGTCATGTTGTCCTTATTAAGGGTGATCGATAATCCCTATCAAGATATTCCGCTGGCATCTGTGCTTCGTTCACCTATTGTTGGATTGAATGAGGAGGAACTGGCTAAAATCCGGCTTCACCAAAAGCGCGGCTCATTTTGGGAAGCAGTTTCAGCTTTCTGCCGGGACGCTGAAGATGAAACGGTGGCCGTTTTCTATGATAAAGTCCTGCGTTTTTATGATTCTTTAAAAAAATGGAGATTGATGGCACGGCAAGGGTCGCTGTCTGAGCTTATATGGCAGCTATATCGTGATACTAAATTTTTCGACTTTGTCGGCGGTCTTCCTGGTGGAAAACAGCGCCAAGCCAATTTACGTGCTTTGTATGACAGAGCACGGGCGTATGAACAAACTTCCTTCCGCGGCTTATTCCGCTTTTTGCGATTTATAGAACGTATGATCAATCGCGGAGATGACCTGGGAGCGGCACGTGCTCTAGGGGAACAGGAGGATGTCGTCCGTGTTATGACGATTCACAGCAGTAAAGGATTGGAATTTCCAGTAGTTTTTATGGCAGGTATGGCCCGGAATTTTAATACTACTGATATGAAAAAAGCCTATTTGCTGGATAAAGATTATGGCTTTGCTGCCAAGTATGTAAATGCGAAGAAACGGATTACTTACCCATCACTTCCGCAAATTGCCTTCAAAAGGAAAAAGAAAATAGAATTGCTGGCTGAGGAGATGCGTGTCTTATATGTGGCGATGACAAGAGCGAAAGAAAAGCTTTATCTTACAGCGACACTTAAAGATGCAGCGAAAACATTAGACCAATGGGGTGAGGCTGCTCAACACACAGACTGGCTTCTAAAGGATTATGAACGTGCACAGGCTGCAAGTTACCTGGACTGGATTGGACCAGCATTGGTCAGGCATCAGGACTGTGAGGAATTAAGGATAGACAGAAAAGTAAGTCCGCTTGTACCAGAGGAGATCACGGCCCATCCATCATCATGGAAAATTTCAATCAAAACGGCTGAAGAGATTAAAAAGCTTGAGACAGTAATAGACGAAAAGGAAGACGATTTCATTCAATTTGTTGAAGATGAAAAAATAATTCCCATCACTTCCCTTTTTGCAAAGGAAATAGCAGATAGACTTTCATGGAAATATTCGTTCCCAAGTGCTGCAGTACATCGATCAAAGCAGTCAGTTTCAGAAATTAAACGGCAGCGGGAAATCGCTGATGAGCAAAGCGGTACCGACCTTATTAGAAGGTTTAAAAAGCCAATACTGAAACGGCCAAAATTTATGCAGGAAAAAGCGTTAAGTCCAGCTGAACGTGGAACAGCCATGCATATGGTTATGCAGCATGTCGACTTAACAAAGACCGTGTCCGAAGCATCCGTCATAGAGCAAATCGACAGGATGGTTGCAAATGAACTATTAACCACCGAACAGGCAGCTGTGATTGATTCCAAATTGATTGCTCAATTTTTTCAAACAGATCTGGGCCAAAGATATTTCCATGCCGCTGCAGTTCACCGGGAGGTGCCATTTACCTTGTCTTTAGCTGCTCGTGACGTTTACCATGATTGGCAGGAAGAGAATGAGTTGATTTTTGTTCAAGGAATCATTGACTGTATTCTTGAGGATGAAAGAGGACTTACTCTGATAGACTATAAATCAGATGGAATTACCGACCGATTTAAAGGTGGATTTGAAAAAGCAAAACCGATTCTCGAAGCCCGTTACAAAGTGCAAATTGACTTATATGCGAGAGCAATCGAGAAAATTTGGAAAAGAAAAATAGCGGAAAAATATTTATTTTTCTTTGATGGAGCACATATTTTAAAGGTGGACTAATTAAAGCGGAAGCGCCTCCCCAAAAGGTCGTTAAGAACGGCTTTTTAGAGTTCAGTTAGAAAGATTTATTAGATAGTATTGGATTAGTTTATCTGAGGAAAGCGAAGAGCCTGGAAAAGGAAATTAACGGACTAGATTCAGAAAAACAAATGAAGTACAGTACCCCAAAAGCTGGGTACTCTCAGACTAGAGAGTTCCAGCATGAGAAACTGTCCCATAGAAGAGGTCTATGGGGCAAGTTCCTCCGCTTTAATTGTTTCCTGCTATTGGCTGATCGATTACATTTGTATCAAGTACATTTGTATTACTTAAACCATTGGCTGCAAAAATCACTCCGCCAGTATTAAACCCGCCGGAACCTGCAAAGGTTTTTGAGCTGGCCTTTGGCGAAATATATAAAGTATCCCCAAAATGAACAATACCTCCGCCTACATTCACAATTTGAACTGGACCAATAATTGCTGGCATTAAAAACATCCTTTACCATTTTGACTAAGGGTAGCTGTTTTCAGTTATCGTATGCGCTTATTCCAATTCTTGTTCATGAACTTCCGGTAAAAGCATACGAATATGTTTAATCCTAACCTCCAAAGAAATATGCTTACTGTTTCCAATGTGCAGTAAGGAGGAATTGGAAACACCAGTGATATCAATGTTGTTCACCTTTATGATGGGCGATAAATTATGGCGTGTCATAGTGAGCTGTTCCTCGATGGGAGGCAGGGGAAGCGGTTTTTTAAAAACAGAATAAGAAGGGAAATTTCCCTCATCGCCCAGAAAAATTTCCGCTTCCCGCTGGATCGCCATGGCTCGTGAAAATGCATTAATAATGGAAGAATCCCCAATTTGATAGATGGAACTAAAAGCAGCTTGCTTAACTTTAGCTTTGTCAACGCTAGAGATTCGGGTCAGCATATCCAGGTGTCACATCCCGTTCTAGTGGAACAAACGGACCAATAATTAATGATTCCGCTGGAGTATCAAAGGCTGCAGTCTGCTGGATAGTTTCCACATCCCCAATTAAAAATACGGAAGAACTCGCAACACCGGTAATCTGGACATTTTCAACATGCAGGACCCGGTTGTATACCTCAAAATTCATCTGGGTTCATTCCTTTCATATTTTCAGGTAAATTTTGCAGGAACACTTTGACGCCATTTTGAATCTCCTGCTTTAATGCTCCAATCACTTTGTCTTCAATCGGCCTCCGATCATCTGCGTCCTGATTATTTTTTTTCGCAAAGTGATGTATGTGATAATCAATTCGGCTCGGCAGCTGTTTGAGTATATCCTCTTTAATAAAAGATAAATAGGAATTATTCGGAGGGATGGAAAAGTTTCTTTGAGCTTCATCAACGATTTGTGGTAAATCCGTTTGTAAATATTCCCGAATAGAGTCTTCAATTTTCATAGACTTTCTCATTTGCTGTTTTGGCGAGAAAGGGGTCTGAAGTGATTGATTTTCAACAGCAAAGTCCTCAATGTCCGATAATTCGTTAGGATTTAAGCCGATATTTAAGGTTCCTTCAAGGGTTTCGACTTTTAATTGATCAAAGCTGTATTCGATTGTATCAACATGGATTGTCGGTTTTTCTCGAATTTGCTTTAATTGGCTCTGCAATTTTTGTATAGAAGCTTCCAATGCAGCAATCCGCTGATCTTGAGCTTGAATACACTGTTGCAGCCATTGAAGGTATTGGTAAAAATCCTGATACATAAAATCACCTCACCCGTACATCACCATTCACCTTATCTTCTAATCTATATGCAAGTACGTATAGAGATTTGCTTTTTTTCTGAATTATAAGGTGGTATTAGGCTTTACGTTACGGGTGCCTGTAACGGAACTGAAGGAGCAAGGATTTGTTCCGTAGGCTGGATAGCAGTCGGCGCAGGTTTGGTGAATCCCCCGGTATTATACAAATGAGCAGAAGGCTTAATAATACCCGCACTTCCGATTTGCAGGACCGAGGAATTGGTAACCCCGCCAATTTTGATGAAATTGATATGAATGGACTGCTGGATGAATAAATTCATTTAAGACCACCTGCTCATTACATATTAAGAGATATGTTTTGATCAATATTATCTGGGTCTGTTACATTAGTTGAACTTAATCTATTTTGAACGTCTATTTGTTCACCAGTATTAAACGAGCCTGCACCTGAGAAAGTTTTAGCTGTGGCAAATGGCATAATTTTATAAACATCGCCAATATGAAATACAGAACTGTTTCCGAGGGTTATAACTTGGGCTACCCCAACAATTGCCGGCATAAACAACACCCTTTATTCGTATTCATTGAGAAGTGGACCAAGGCATCTTTGATTTTCTTGCTTTCCGTTATTAATTTATGTATAGGCGAATGTATTGTGATTCATTCGCCCAAATTTGTGTGAATGTTTTTATTTCACTGTTAAAATGTATGTGAGGTGATCAATTTGAATTTTGTAACGGTAAAAAAAGCTGATGAAACATGTGTGGGAATCATGAATGAAAATTTGACGAAAGTTCTCTTGTTACAACAGGCAGAAGAGGCGATGACCGGTCACAAGACCATCCCGGCTTCGATGATTGATTGTATTGCCGCTGGAGAGGAATTCATCAGGAAAGTAAATCAATTGCTTGACTGGGTTAGTGCAAAGGGGAATGCTGAATCACTTTATATACCGATAGAGCAGGTAACATTGCTTTCTCCTATTCCAAGGCCGGAAAAAAATATCTTTTGTGTTGGAAAAAATTATGCCGAACACGCAATTGAAATGGGGAGTTCGGCTGACATTCCTCAGCATGTACTTGTATTTACAAAAGCGCCGACGACAGTAACTGGCCCTAACATGGCTGTACTCAATCACAAATCTGTGACGGAACAGCTTGATTATGAAGGTGAATTGGCCGTGGTTATTGGGAAAAGCGGCCGCGCTATTAAACGGGAAGAAGCACTAGATTATGTCTTTGGTTATACAATATTGAATGATGTTACGGCAAGAGATCTGCAATCCCGGCATAAGCAATTTTTTATCGGGAAAAGTTTGGACACATCATGTCCGATGGGGCCATGGATTGTACATAAATCCAGGATCCAAAATCCTAATCAATTAAAGATTGAAACAAAAATAAATGGAGAAGTGAGACAAAGCTCGAATACTGCCAATTTTATTTTCCCGGTTGAGGAAATTATTTCGGTATTATCGGCTGGAATGACACTTGAACCTGGGGATATTATTGCAACAGGGACTCCTGCCGGGGTTGGGAAAGGCTTTAAGCCGCCGAAGTTCTTGCAGCCAGGAGATCAAATGGAAATCACGGTTGAAAAAATTGGAACCCTCAGCAATTATATTGAGAAATAAGTATTGCTGGACTTGATAACTGTTTTACTGCCTTTTCTTCGTAATTTTTTTCGGCCTATGTTATGATAATCACGAACTATTTAACATAGGAGGCAATTAAATGATTCATGGACACGTAACAGCCTGGGCTTTAGCTCTCATTCTATTTATTGTTGCTCTAATCCTGCAATCAGGAGGAAAGGCAAAAGGGGCTAAAATTATCCAAATGATTTTAAGAGTTCTTTACCTGATTATCATTGCAACAGGTGTTGGACTGCTATTTATGGTTTCCAATATTAGTGTCATGTATATTTTAAAAGCAGTAGTTGGATTATGGATTATTGGACTATTTGAAATGATTCTCAGCCGTGCAGCTAATAAGAAAAGAACATCTGTATTCTGGATTCAATTTGTCATTGCCTGGGCATTAGTGCTGTATTTAGGTTTTGTTAAATTGCCAATGTCAATTTTTTATGTACAATAATTAGAAAAAAATATTGGGTCTTTGGAAAATTCCCATAAAAAACAAAAGACATCGAGAGGACTCCCTCTCGATGTCTTTGTCATTTTGGGATTATATTTTTGTTATAATACGTTGATTTCCGTTCCAGGTGTTTGCTTTCCGGGGGGCGTTCGCCGAGCCTCCTCGTCGCTGACACTCCTGCGGGGTCTCGCCTGTAACGCTAATCCCCCAGGAGTCAAACACCATCCACTCCAATCAACTAGTTTGAGCTCTTTCAAACTATTTCCCACGTCCAATTTGCTAATTTTTTCAAATTCATGGAAGCCAAACGTAAGCATCGCCTGCATAGACAATTTTTTTAGACCCCGTAGGGTTGTCCATCGCATACCATGCTTATTCTTTGCATCTGCAATGACACATTCAATCGTCTCCTTGCGTCTCGCATATATCTGTTTGATTTCATCATTGTGGTGTAGATGTTCTGCCTCTTCTAAATAAGCCTCCCAAATATGACGTTGTATAAGCTTTTTATGGTTTTTACTCTCGGTACACTTTCGATAGAAACGGACATTCAGTCCAAATCGCTGCATTTGATTTATATTGCCGGTATCCTTCCTTCGTTGTCGTCGTGTATTTTAAGACCTGCCCTTGCAGGCAGAGATAACAATCATAATACTCATCATATACATAATCATTCTTTCGAAAGAAACCATCTTTAGTTTTTGGACGAGTATAAGGAAGGACAGGTAACATTTGATTCTCTAATAGAAAGTTCGTGATTGCTGGTGTTTTATAAGCTGCGTCAGCAGCGACTGCAATTGGCTTCTTTACTTTTTCTATAACCTTCTCGACAAGAGGCTGTAACAGGTGACTATCATGCACATTTCCCGGAGTCACTATCGTACCTAATACAAATCCTTTTTCATCGGTAATTGCATGGAACGAATACGCAAACTGTTTGGTTTGTTCATCTTTCACATAGTAGCCACTTTCAGGGTCTGTGGTACTTTCCTTAATTTCTTTCCATTCTTCTTTTTTAAATTTCTCAGGAGGAAATGGCTTTTTCCCGTGTTCCTCTCAATCAAATTGAGTTCCAACTGAAGTTTTTCTTCATAGGCGTGAGTTTCCTTACGGACCACTTTCTTATCATACTTGCGTTTATTAGCACTGGCCTTTACATGAGTGGAATCTAAGAAAATATGGTCAGCAGACAGCAATCCCTTATCCATAATCTCCTTCAAAATGTGGTAAAAGATGTCTTCGAACACATCGGTATCGTGAAAGCTCATAATTTTTACCGAAGGTAGAGAAGTGAGGAACTTCTGTGTAGAAACCAAATCCTAGAAATCATCGATAGGCCATGTTTGTTTCAATTTCTTTTATTTAGGCTCTTTTCTAAAAGATTGTTGCTTTTTGCTCGCTTTTTAAGATTCGTTCAAAAAATAGAATTTCCCGTTATTTAGGAAATTGGATGTTAATTAGCTGAAATAGACGGAGGAATTTCCCTTATTTGATTTTAAACTGCTAAAATCGGGTGCTTTTCATTGAATAACGGAAAAAACTCCGCTTATTTTTT
>NZ_JAMBNQ010000059.1 GCF_023715155.1 Neobacillus mesonae | reverse complement strand
GTTACTATCAGCTTGAACAAGATATCGAAAGTATTACAGGGCACTTAGTTAAGCTAGTAAAAACGTCTGTAGAATACGAATGGCTATCAACGGTTCCAGGGCTTGGAGATACCACGATTATTGACCTGTTAGCTGAAATCGGAAGCTTTTCACACTACGAAGATCCACGCCAACTAATCAAACTCGCGGGATTAACGTTACGTGAAAATTCCTCCGGGCAGCAAAAAGGGCATAAAAGCATCTCCAAACGGGGTAGAAGAAAGCTGCGGGCCCTACTTTTTCGAGTGATGATGCCCATGATTCGCCACAATGAAGCCATTAGAAGGCTACACGAATATTACATTAACCGTCAGGTTAATCCTTTACGCAAGAAGCAATCCATCGTGGTTCTATGCGATAAACTATTAAAAGTATTACATGGAATTAGCACTAAGAACAAAGCGTTTGACGCACAGCGAATGATGAGGGATATTCCTAGTCTCGCAGAGGCTGCGTAAGACCCTACATCCCATTAAATTGACCTAGACAATAGGATGACACGGAGAAGCTGGCACTATTTTTTCCATTCGACCTTGAGTCCCTAAAGGAGCTTCGCTAGCCTCTGCCTTATGACTAGACCGAACGAAGGAATGTAGGCATACTGATGCCCAGAGACATGGGAGGGTACGTCATCATAAGCTACGCAGAGATCCATTGTGCATCGTATAATTCCCTATCACTACTTACCATCTTTAACCAGTAGTGACCGTGTAGCGTACCCATGTGATGGAATAGTTTACATAATATAAAAATATTGTTAGAAATCGTGTCGAAAAATATTTTTTGACACCCCACCAAAGGGTCAAACCGTTGATAAACCAACATTTATAGAGGGAGGATTAATTTGAACTAAATGCATATATTTCCTATCTGATCATCAAATTCTAATAAATATAATGAAGGGATTTATAATTGTTGTTAGATAAATCTACATTTTACGTGAATCTGCTTTTTCATAGTTTTTTTACAGAAGTAGAACGTGAGAATATTATATGCTATATTTATAGTTCTTACATAGTTATTAAATTAGAGGTGTATAAAAATGAATAAAACAGAATTAGTAAAAGCTGTGGCAACACAAGCCGAATTGACACAAAAAGACGCAACAAAAGCAGTTGATGCGTTATTCGATACGATTTCTGACACACTTGCTCAAGAAGGAAAAATCCAATTAATTGGATTTGGAACATTTGAAGTACGCGAACGTTCTGCTCGAAAAGGACGTAACCCACAAACAGGTGAGGAAATTGAGATTGCTGCTTCTAAAGTACCCGCTTTCAAACCAGGTAAAGAGTTAAAAGAAGCTGTTAAATAAAAATATATAGTAAACTGTAGAATACTCTGGATATGAATAGAATCTAGAGTATTTTTTATTTAAAGATATAAAGAAGGTAAGCCCGTATTCAAATAACGCATATAAAAAAGCAGCACCTCCTGGTATGATCAACGTATCAATTAAGTGATCTGCCCCCATAAAGTTGGACAAAAAATATTATGCTACTTGCCCGGTGGTTAGAAGCCTGTATTGTACAGGGCTTTTACAGCCGGTTTTTTCTTTTATTCGATATTTGTTATATGTTATAGTAACCTATCCAATCTGCTGCAACCCATCAAAACCCTGTCACTTTTGCTCTTGCTTGTATTTATTTAAAATATCTAAAGCACTGGGTGAGAGAAAAACATCTCGATTTGAATGAGTAGTTTTGACATCCTTGATAAACAAACCTTTTGACTTTGTCCGGGTTAATGATTCTTCCACATGAATGACACCTTTTTCTAAGTCAACATTTTTCCATCATAGCGCAAGAATTTCTCCACGACGCATCCCAGTAAAAATAGCTAACATAAAAGGTACCAATTCGTTTTTCTGTTCGCAAACTTCCAAAAACGCACTTGCTTCCTCCGCTGTCCAGATTTGCTTAGGCTTTTTATGGACAGAAGGAGGGGTGGCATCCTTAGCGGGATTACTTTTAATCAATCCCCATTTAACTGCTTTCTGTAACGATTTCGAAATAATGTTGTGAATTTTTCGGACAGTACCAGGTGCCATTCCATCGTTTAATTTTTGTATGTATAACTGATTGATATCATATGCGGTAATCTTGTCTAATGGAATTTCTTTAAAATACGGAATCAGATGAACCCGCACGATGGTTACAGCCACTTCAAAAGAAGGAAGCTACACTACTACATATCGATAGGTATCGTTTAACCTGCTTAAAAGATATTCTTTGTATATGGTTTTGGCTGGTTTGTAAGATGTGCTCCCGTCATGATTAAAGATAAACTAAAAGTAATTGAGAAAGCTAATTTACGTAATGAATTTCATTATCATCTGTCCCAATATGATTGTTTACCAAAGACAATATATATTTTGCCCGTTTATGAAGGGATGCAAGGAAAATATAAAGCTACAAAATATACGATGATAGTAGTTATATAAAAAGATTGAAGCTCAAACGGCTGGATCAGAGAGTTTGAGCTTCGCGAAAGGGGAAAAAACGTCCGTTTTTTTCTTGACTAAAAGGCAGGCATCGAGCCTGCATGGCTGCTGGAGTAGCCTAAAACCTTTTGAGGGCTTATTCGCTGAAGAAAGGAAACCATTAGCTGAAGCAAATGCTTGTTTTACCTAGGGGGAGAAATTTTCCTTTACGATATGGCTGAAGTTTGCCAGGGATTCAATCTTACTTTAGAAGAGACTGTTAAATGGCAATAAAGGTGTTTAATTACAAATAAAGTCGTTAATTTTCAATAATGTTATTTAAAAACTATAATTCTCCTATTCCATTAAGGACGGGATTACGGAAGATCATTATAAAGGGAACAATAGTGCGGCTGAATATTTGTAAAGATGGAAAGAAAAGCTATTGTTAAAAAGAGGAACAATGTGATGATTGGACTTATTTTTGCAGTTATCCTTTTTAACCTGATAGCATTTATGACAAATAAACGGATGAACAAAAATCAAATCGTACATATCTGGGTATTTACTGTGGCACTACAGGTACTAACTGATACATATATTGATGGAAAGTATCATGGTTATTGGTACTTTGACAAGGCCATTGATATCAAGTCAATTCCTGCATTAATATTACTAATTCCCCCTGTGAATATAATGTTTTTAAATTGGTATCCTTTTGAACGAACTCTTTATAAACGCCTTCTTTATATTATCTATTGGGTAATAGCGATTACCCTTTATGAAGCCGTTACAATGTTACCAGAACCCTGGGGATATTTTAACCACGGATGGTGGAAATTGTGGTATTCGGCAATCGTCAATCCTTTATTGCTCCTTATTGTTTTATTTTATTATAAATGGATCCTTAAAATTGAAGAGTCAGTTCCAAAGTAAGGATATGATATTTTGCGCCTTATCCATATGAATTTGAAGCATTCCTAAGACTAGGATCACGCAGGGCAGTCTTTATGGCTGCCTATTTCCTTGAGGAAAACGGCTATTTAAAAAAGAGTTTAAAAGATACATTCGGGCGGCAGCACTAAAGACTGTAAGAAAGGGAAAAACCATCCTTTCTAACAGTCTTTACGTGTCGCTTCGGCATTAAATGGCCCGATAACCACGGCCTGTAAAGAAAGGAAAATCGCCTTTCTTAACCTTCCGTAGGTTCCTGTTCCATTTACGGCTAACACCGTCATACCGAACGAGCCGAAAACCTTAAAAATCTAAAAAACAAAAGCGGATAGAAGCTGAAGGCTTCTTTTTATTGAATATTTTTCCCTTTTGCCTTCCGAATCGTAAAACAGCGCAAGCCTTCTAAATTTCCAGCTGGTAGGACACCCGAACCTTTCCGGCTGGAAACTAAGAAGGCTAGTCAATCAGTCAAGGGGCCAAAAACTTTTTTGCTTAAAGGCGACTAGCGCAACAGCAAAAAACTTTTAGGCTAAAACCACCCTTGACCGATTGCCTATGAGTGTTTTTCGTTCTACTTGCAAAAGGAGAAAAATAATCCCCCTTTGGGGAACTAACTCGCTTCGCAAGTCAAAAGGAAAAAATGAAAAGAAAAAAATCAAATGCAAAGGAGAAAAAACAAAATGACAAAACAAGAACAAAAAGCCATCAAAGCGTTAGAAAAGGAATTTAATAAATTACGAGAGGATCTACAAGAAAAAGCAGAATTTTTTAATGATACATCTAATCAAGAAGCCTATACATGGAAATTTAAAATTGAGGGGTCAATTATAGAATATAAATACTTATTTGAGACAGGAGAAGTTACAAAGCGTTTTGCTTAATCATCGTATATAAAGTGTCTAAGTGGTATAAAGGTTGGGATGCAGGAAATTACCTTAAATCGCTTAGTAATTGTGGGTAGTGACATCTTCGCTGATGCTACCCCTAAAGCAGATATAAGTAAGTTGTGTGCCAATAAAAAAGAAGGAGTGGATTATATGAAAGTATTCCGAGTTGTTTATTTCTTAGATGGGTTTCAAAGGATTTCTATAGTAGCTGCTGAAAATGATGATAAGGCAGGAAAATTAATTTCTAAGGAGAAGGATATTGTATTGCACTCAATTAAGGAATGCGATTTAACTAATCAATACATTATTCATACAGAGGTTATTGAAGTTGTCTGACTATAAATAATCAGAAAAAAATGAACGAATTGGAGAGTCAAGGAAGGTACTAAAAACGAAATGATCCGGTACCACTTAAACGAAGAAAGTAAAATCCCGGTGGGGAAGCCACCCCCATCGGGTTCAGTAGAAAAATGTTTGCAACCATTGAAAAAGGGAGAGGATCAAAAATGAAAACATGTCCTTATTGTGGCAGCAATATTGAAAAGATAAATCAGCATCAATATTATTGTAATTTTTGTAGTATGAATCTTGATTTTAGAATGGTCAAGGAAAATCGAGAACGTATAGATGTTCGAGTTCGTGATTTTGTATTGGATGCTGTTATCGATAAAACAACACCAGAAATAATGACATTATCAACCTTTGAACTATTATATTTGCTTAAAATGATACGAAAAGAACGTAGTGATATGTATCATCACATGCATGTTTTTCATCGTGCTGGTGAGCAAGGTGGTACAGAATTTAAAGAAGTCGAAACAGAGACAGGACGCAGCTATATGTACTATACAAAGAAGGCCTTTGTGGTAGAAAATATTATCCGAACTCGTCTGGGCTATGTGCCAGAACGAATCACAGAAAATTATCTTGCGAAATATCTAGAAAATATAAAAAAGGACAAAACGAGGCCTATGATTATCAGAACTGAAAGGCAAAAAAGTATGAAATAATCTTTAAATCAAGAGTAAAATCTTGTATACTGAAAGTTACAATACTCTTTGTGCTTGAGTATTGTATGTTACTGAATATACTCCGGCTGATCCCCGGAGTTTGTTTTTAAACAAAATTAGTGTCTAGATGGTATATAATATATAAAAATTTTGATTCGTGTTTAGCCAGTAGGAAAAAAATCCAAGAAAAAATACGGAGGGGATTATAATGAACTTTAAATTTGTAAACCAAGAACATGAAGCAGGATTTTTACAATTTCGAGCTGAAGATATGTCAGATTATTATAGGACCAACAAGGAATACTTATCCGTTGTCTATATAATGACTGCCAATGAGGAATTATACAGAAAAATAAAACCATATTTCGATGGAAAAAGCGGTGAATTTGATTCTGAAGAAATGTTTAAAGAAAAAGATTTTATCGGTGGGTATCTTGTTCTAGCAAAACTTGCTGTTCATTTATTTAATTCAAATGAAACCGTTGAACCAATTCACATTATTTCTAGATTAGATGATGAAAGCTTTAAATTAGCGTTAAACGCTTTTATATTACGCCGTTATGGAGTATCGAAGGGTTATGACCTTCCAGATGAAAAACTTTACATGTAGGAGTTGCTTTTATGAAACAAGTATCATTCTCCTTGTTACCTGGGCAAGCGGCAGCATTTAAATCAAAGGTTGTTCCGGCGGTCCAATCTAAGATTTTAAGAAACTACGTACTGAATGATTATCGATTGCCTGATGACTTGAGCACCATCAATGAAGGAAATAAAAAGGGATTGAAGCCTGAAAAGTTCCATTTTGATGAATACTCAGATGCAAGACTAAATGAATTAGTGAAAATCGTAAGAGAAGCCGGATATACAGCAAATCGTTCCTCTTTAATGCGCCATATCATGAAGCAGCTGCTTGAAAAATTAGAGAAGCAGGATGCTTCTTTTCCGAAACAGCGTGAAATACGTCATTCAAGCTTTTATTTTGAGAGGGGTACAAAAGATGTACTAGAGCAGTTTACTCCGTTCCGTGATCGTAACGCAGCCATAGAGCGATTTATTTTAGAAGAATATAAGCCAAGTAATAATCTAAACGATTTGCTGGATAAACCGGAAGAAGTCGAATCTATGAGGATTAGCGTTACTGTTGAAGCATTTCGTAAACTGGATAGATATGTGGAGGAAATTCAAACAAAAGGGATCACCCGAACAGCTCTTATGCGTGATGTAGTGGAGCAGCTTATTGGTAAATTATCAAATACCGAAGCAAGAAAATTAATTGCTGAGAAACGGCTTCAGAATGCCCTAAGTGAGTTTGAAAATACATTTGGTAACGATGTATTAAGGGAACGGCTAGAAGAGTACAGAGGGGATAAGAAGGATTGAAAACAATGAACCAAAATCGTTTGACTGAAAAATGAATAGTATGCTGCCATTAATTTTTTGTGGAATTGTTTTCGGGGTTATAAAAAGTACCTAAAAAGGGGGTTCAGCTTGTTTTCCGGTCCCAAAACTCAATACTCAAAATCGTTACAAACTTTACTATACGTTTATAGGGTTACTTAAATACGGAATTTGGAAATAAAAGTTAGCCTATAACCCAAAATTACACGTATCTCGGTCGTCCTCACAATAGAGCAAATTACAAAGATACATCTATGACACAGGAATGGTGGAAATCCAAAAAGAAAACTTGTACAAAGTGCTATTAGTAGAAAAGTCGAAAACCCAAGCTAAACTTCCCTAAACTAATATTTTTTATTGATGTTGAAATACGAATTTCAACATCAAAAAAGCCGACTTTTCCTTCTAAGGGATGATCGGCTTTATTTGCTCGACGCTTACCTTTATACTGGTTTTACTGTTGTTGCTGCTGATTTGGATTATATTGTGGTTCTTCTTGCTCAATTTGTTGAACACGTGAATTTACTTGATCAACAATTTGTTGAGTTTGTTGGGCAGCATTTTGATAAAGTTGCTTTGCATTTTGGTTGTCGGTTGCTAAAGCAAAGGTTTCGAAGCTTGCCTGAGCACTTTTTAAACCTGCTAACGTCTGCTGGACCTGTTTAATAACTGTCATTTGTTATTTCCTCCTTATAATGGCGTACCCTATTAAAATAAGCATCATTTTTAAAATCATGACAGGGAATTTTTGTAAAGAGGGAAATAAAAAAATAGTACATTTTTTAGTATATATAAGTAAAGACATTAAGGTATAGTGACGGGGTAGCTGTCCTAATCCGCAAGATAACTTACATCTGTGAGTTTGAAATAAAGATTGATAATATAACAAAGTCCGATAATTTCTAAAAAAGATTGATAAATTGTAATAAAGTTCGACAAAACAACTTGCGAATCATTGAAATAATGCAAACTGTTTTAATTTAACAGTTAGTGTAAAATTGAGATAAGAAATATAGCACAACGCATGAGAGGTGAGATTAAATGTTTGAACAAATAAATAGTAAAAAGGCGATTTTAGATACCTTACGACCATTGCCAAAATATACGTTAAAGAGTTTACGTGAAAAGCTATTGCTTGAATGGACGTATAATACCAACGCTATTGAGGGTAATACATTAACAATGAACGAAACAAAGGTAGTGTTAGAAGGAATTACTGTCGGTGGTAAAACGATGCGAGAGCATTTAGAAGTCATCAATCATCGAGATGCAGTTGAGTACGTTGAAGAAATTGTGCAAAAAGGAGAGCCACTAACAGAATGGCAAATAAAAAATCTCCATAGATTAGTTTTAAAAGGCATTGCTGATGATTACGCAGGTGTGTATCGTGACCAACAAGTGTTTATTGCTGGGGCCAAGCATACACCTCCAGCACATTATTTAATCACGGAACAAATGGAACAGGTGATTAAGTGGTATGACAACGAGGCACAAAAATTACATCCAGTGGAGCGGGGGGCTATGTTGCACGCAATATTCGTTGGCATCCATCCGTTCATTGATGGGAATGGGCGTACAGCTCGCCTTCTTTTAAATTTAGAATTGATGAAAGCAGGTTTTCCTGCGGTTGTTATAAAAGTGGAAAATCGGTTAGCCTATTATGAAGCGTTAGATAAATCCCATACAACAAAAGATTATCGTGATTTCATTCAGTTAATCGCAAAAGAAGTAGATGATTCACTAAATCTTTATTTAAGTGTTATTTCTTAATATAATTGGGGGCTTTAGATTAAGAAGCACCACTAGAAATAATCAATCTTTTTTATAAAAACTGTAAACTAAATCACCAGGAAATAATCCATTTTGATCAGATTTTTCAAACTGGATTCTTTTTTTGCCACAAAACATAGATTCACACGATATTTTTAATCAAACTTTATTTTCTAAAGCTACACTGGAAGTTTTTTTAGTCGTTTGCTGGGTTATCATTTTCTAATTAAATGGACGTAAGAATGCAATAGTATCCTTATAAATAAGTATTCCATCACCTTTAACCATAATTGGGCGTTATGCAAAAATACCTAAATTTTAATAGGCCTGATGACAGGGGGCTTGTTGTAGGCTGCAAAGTAAATTTGGAAAAAATAAAACAACATTATGCTAAAGGTCTTTGGTAAGTCTTTTGGTGATATTTTTTGGTAAAGTTCAAAGCTATTTATACCAATGGCCATATATTTTAATAGTACTACAAAAACCCATGGCTTTTGGTAACAGACATTGAAACTTGCCCTTAGATCTTTCCAAAATAACTAATTACTTTGCGGTTCATAGCAGCTACCCTGTCACTATGCCAAAAAGCCCAGAAAAACGATTGCGTAAGTGCAATTTAAGTACTTTTTTTCGAATTGGCCCCCACATTACTTCCAAAAGATGAAATGGGAGTCGTGGCGGTATTGATAGCCACGGGTTTTTTCACCTTATTCTAGCGTTATTGTCAGTTCAACGGCATTTTCGATTTAAGGAAGCCCAATCTCCACCCAGCCATTTTTGAACGCTGCAACAACAGCTTGAGTACGGTCATTCACTTGCATCTTTTCCAATATCTTACTTACATGGTTTTTAACGGTCTTTTCACTGATAGATAGAGATTCTCCAATCCCACGGTTGCTTTTTCCTTCAGCAAGCATTTGCAATACTTGACATTCACGGTTGGTTAATAAATGACTAGACCGGCGAATTTCATTATGAACGAATGCACCTCGGACTGATTGTCCTGCGGTCAACTGGCGATATTGATTAACTAAGATATGTGTTACTTTCGGGTGTAGGTAACAACCTCCTTTCGTAACAACCTGAACGGCATCAATTAGAGTATCTGCATCCATTCCTTTCAAAAGATAGCCCTTTGCTCCCGTTTGAAGTGCATGTGTGACATAGTTTTCATCTTCATGAAGAGATAAGATGATTACTTTTGTATTTGGGAATTTTTCAACTAACTCACGTGTTGCTTCAATTCCGTTTCCATTTGGCATATTTATGTCCATAATCACAACATCTGGATTGTGTTCGCTGGCAATTTTTAATGCATCCCAGACATCTTTACCTTCTGCAACAATTTTAAACGTTTTTTTTAACTCAAGGATTCGTTTAACACCTTCACGGAAAAGCTGATGATCATCAATAATTGCAATTTTCGTAGTCACAGTGTTCCCCCCTAATCTTTTATTCGATTTCGTTAATTCCTTCCTACAGAAGCATTTTTTAATTTTTATGTAGCATCTCATTTCTAACTAAATATTACTAAGGGTCTTCGTATCTAAACGGGGAAAATCACAGACCTCCGACTATAAACTAGTCCAATGCTGCCGGTAAACAATCAAACATAGAATGAGTATGGTCTGTATGAAATTAAAATTATAAATCATAAGTTCATGATAACTATAACCTTGTTGAATGACATAGCAGGGATAAGACTTGGGCATATCAGAGGAAGGTATATAAACTGCAACAATTTACAGCCTGGAGCATGTTCATATGCTAAGGCTAAAACATCATAAACCCTATTCTCTTGTTCCATATCCTCAAAAACTGTAAACAATCACTTTATATCCTCTAATATACGATATTATTAATTATGTTCCCTATAGGAATAATGCCCTAAATTTATATTGGGAGGAATTTTTTACGATTAAGCATGGGTTGGTTACATTTCTATTAGGAAACAGTGATAGGGGTACAGCTATGTTAGATATATAGGATTTTTGTGCAGCAATCGGGCCAGATTGTTGAGGAACGTTTTCAATAAAATTGGAAATTAATGTTGAAATATAGAGTGGAGATTGTGAATATTTTCGTGAAAAGAGGTTAAATGGACTTGAATTTTAACGACCCAAAAGTTAAGCAAGTAATGGCAGTTTATCAATCATTCTGGGCTATTAACAAAACTACAGCTAATTTAACAAAAAAAACGCTGAAATTTTTGGACTTTCATTACAACAGTTATCAATCCTTAATACATTACTCGCGTTCCCTGAATTAACGCAACAACAGTTGGCTGATAAGCTTATCTCATCAAAAAGTAATATAAGTGTTGGAATAGATAAATTAGTTAAAATGGAGTTAGTAGAAAGAAAATTTTCTAAGGAAGACCGAAGAGAAGTGAAGTTAAAATAACTATTAAAGGGAAGAAGTCTCAAAAAAATCTAGTAACAATTCGATATCTTATAAGGCTATGCTTTTAGCATTAGATAAAATGCCCGAAGATGATGTTCAGTCTTTACTTCGTATACAGAAAGAACAATTAAATCACATAAATTGAAAGTGGTTTATAAGCGAATCGTTTTTTATAAATCGGGCGCATTTCTGTAGCAAAAGTGTGCTCTTCTTTATGAATTGGGTCATTTAATGAAAAAAGAGAAGTAAATCGAAGCACTAAGTTATTTAATAAATCGGTGGTACTGTGTATTGTTTTAACTTATCAAAACGTCCAAAAGTTGATAGTGTTGGATGTCAAAGATTTGACGGATATGTCACCACCATAGTTGTAAGCCAATGTAACCGATGTTCATGTTACCCTGACAGGTATCTCTGATCAGGAGCTTTAATAAAGAAGAGCCTTTCAAGAAATCTTTTAAGTCTTGACAGGAGAAGGTGCGAAGAAGCAGACTTTTGTAGATCATCCCTGGTTTAACCGGGTTTTGATAGTTATGCAGTTTTGATTGAATGTACATCTTTCGCTAAAGCACCTGTTGAAGAACAATGTTTTCCATAAATAGCAAACCATGATTATTGAAAATGTGGTAAAATCCCTTATATAACTTATTTGAAAGCGAACATGAGGTAGGTTTATGAATGAATCAATTTTTTCATTTAATAATAATTCAGAATATAGTGTAAATGACGGTTTTCCTTTTCCTCCTATCGAATCCATACTTGATAATTTAAATAGTGGTTTTTTTATTTTGGATCATAATTGGACAATTATTTATTTGAATAAATCAATGGAGAATTGGGTTAGAAAAAATCGAGAGGACTTAATCGGTTTTAATATTTGGGAAGCGCTTCCTGATGCAGTGGGTACAAATTTTTATTATTTTTACAATAAAGTAATGGCTGAAAAGATTGCAGTTTCCTTTGAAGATTATTATGAACGGACACAGGAATGGCTACAAGTTACAGTGGAGCCATACAATGTAGGAATAATGGGATATGTCAATAATATAACCGAAAATAAAAAGAGGGAAGAAACAATTAACCATATCATGTTTCATGACTTTTTAACAGATTTGCCAAACCGGAATATGTTAAATTTACGTCTTTTAAATGAACTTTCGATTGCATCTGAAAAGAATCAAAGTATGGTAGTCTTGGTAATAAATCTTGACCGGTTTAAATTAATCAATGAATCATTAGGTTATGTTTTGGGAGATTTTCTTTTAAAAGAAGTAACGAAACGATTAAAAACATCTCTAAACAATAAAAACATACTTTTCCGTAATAAATAATGGAGATGAATTTATTGTTATATTGGGTGATTCCAGTAGAGGTGAAGCCACAAAGGTTGCGGGTGGTATTGTTGAACATTTTAATGATCCATTTATTATAGACGAAAATGAAATTTTTATTTCTCTTAGTATTGGGATAAGTCTTTTCCCCGATGATGGGAAAACAATAGATATATTGATGAGACACGCTAGTATTGCTATGGATCTATCAAAAAAAGTAGGCACAAACACATTTGAGTTTTATTCTCCTACTAAACAAAAAATCAAAATGGATCCTTTAAAAATCGAAATGGAACTTCACAAAGCCATTGAACAAAATCAGCTATTACTTCACTATCAGCCAAAGATTAATTTAAGAACGGGTCATATTACAGGAGTTGAGGCATTAATTCGCTGGAATCATCCAAAATGGGGAATTATATCACCTGGAACATTTATACGAATTGCGGAAGATACAGGCTTGATTATACCGATTGGAGAATGGGTGCTATATTCTGCTTGCAGTCAAGTAAAAAAGTGGCAAAGTGAAGGATTCTTTATAGGAGTTTCCGTTAATTTATCCCAAAAGCAGGTCAACTGTTCGAATATCGTTCAAACGATTGTAAATGTTCTGCAAACCAAAGGGCTGGAACCACACTATTTAGAGGTTGAAATAACCGAAAGTATGACATGTAACTTTGAACATACCATTTCCATCTTACAGCAACTGAAGAAACTTGGTGTTTTAACAAGTATTGACGATTTTGGGACAGGGTTTAGCTCTTTAAACTATTTGAATAAATTACCAATCTATACATTAAATCAGTCTTTTGTACGCGAACTTTATAACAATCCAAGTGTTGAGGAGATTGTTAAAACAATTATATCAATGGGACATAGTTTAAATATGAACGTGATTGCTGAAGGAATAGAAACAAAGGAACAACTTTTATTTCTTCAGCAGCATTTGTGTGACCAGGGGCAAGGGTATTTCTTAAGTAAACCTTTGCAGGCAAGTAAATTAAAAGAAAAACTTGATGAAATTCAACAAGTTGTAAAGAGACATGGAATTTCTGAGGATATAAGACTTCGTATTTGGTATGAAGAATTATTAAATCAAGCAAAAAAAAATTTACAGGATACGGTTCGTTTGCAACAGGGAATGACATTTAAGTTTAAAAAAATAAATGGACAATTTGTTCATACCCTCAGTGATGGAGAATTATTATATCGATTTGGATTCACTCCTGCTCAAGTAGTTGGTAAAAGATTAGACGAATTTCTTCCCTGTGAAATCGCTTTGGAAAAAACTGCATACTACGAGAGGGCATGGGAAGGAGAAGATTTTGTCACATATGAGGACAAGATTAATGGGATTTATTATCTTGCTTCATTGCGCCCTATTAAAAAAGGTGGAGATGTAATTGAGGTAATCGGGTCATGCGTTGATATAACGGCACGAAAATAGGCTGAGTTATCTTTAAGGGAAAGTGAGTCCAGATATCGCCTTATTACGGAAAATATGAGTGATATCGTTATGTTGTTGGACAAACAGGGAACTATTTTATATGCATCCCCTTCACTTAATATGCTGCTTGGATTTCAATCAAAATCCTGTCTTGGGGAAAGTTCTTCTGATTTAATTCATCCTGATGATCGTGATAAAGTGATGTTCGAATTTCAACAAATTTTAAATAAAAAATCTCCTTCTGGTGTGGAAGCACGTTTTTTGGACTATGATGGAAATGGGTTATTAATTGAAGGACATGGTACGCCTGTATTGGGTAGTAATGGCGAGATGGAACATTTAGTTGTAGTAGGACGTGATATTACAGAAAAAAGAAAAACCGAAGAACGATTAGCAAAAGCAGAGAAGTTGGCAGTGGTTGGAGATCTTGCTGCAGGTGTTGCACATCAAATACGAAACCCTATTACATCTATAAAAGGATTTATTCAGTTATTGCAACAAGGAATTCAAAACCCTGAATACTTCAACATCATATTTGGTGAATTTCAACGGATTGAGGATATTCTTCAAGAATTTTTAAACTTAGCAAAACCCAAAAGTAGCAATTTACAGATGAATAACCTGACATCTATCCTTCAGGATGTTGAAACATTACTCAGACCTGAAGCCAATTTGAAAAGTATTCAAATTTTTCAAGAGTATCAGAACTCACTTCCAAATATAATGTGCGACCACATTCAAATAAAACAAGTTTTTATTAACATTATGAAAAACAGTATAGAAGCAATAGTAAATGCAGGAACAATTAATATTGTTGGAAGTCTTGAACAGAAAAATATACTTATTAAAATTATTGATAATGGGATAGGGAATTAGTGAAGAACGCCTGAAAAAATTAGGTGAACCTTTTTATAGCAACAAAGAAAAAGGGACAGGTTTGGGTCTGATGTTAACGTTTAAAATAATCAAGCAGCATGGCGGGTCTGTTGTTGTAAACAGCATAGAAAATCAAGGTTCAACGGTTGAAGTTAGGTTACCTATCGCTTAAAAAGAAGGCTCTATTAAACTTTAATGTTGATAAATGCTAAAAATTATAGGAAACCCTAATAAATTGGGTTTCCTCCATTACCCCGATTATTGTTCAACTAACTGGTTAGTTGAACAGGAAACTCATATTTATGAAAAGTTATACCATCCGAAAATTTTCCGACTCAAGTCTGTTTAACCAGTTATGAACTAATGCGTTAAATACATCGGGTTGTTCGATTTGTAGGTTGTGACCAGCCATATCAAGCACTGCAAAAGTTGCCCTTGGGTAATCTTCGATTAGTCGCCACGCATCGTGGTATCCGACTACATTGTCCTGACGCCCTGTGATAATTAGCGTGGGATACTCAAGTTTAGATGAAATATCGGAGGTAAAGCCATATCCATTTTGACGAATGTGGTTTACGAATTCATAATTTGTTTGTTTAGAAGGAAGTAAAATTTCATTTCGAAACCTCACCCATTCAGTTTGACATTGTACTACCCCCATGGAGCAAAATTCATCAGCCTCCTCTGGAGACAAATGTGATATCAAGTTGCTGTCTCTTTTTAGAACGGTCTGCTGTGGTACTACCCTTTCATCGAATTCGGGTATAGTCAATGGTGCTATCAGCAGTAATCCACGAACTGTGTCCTGACGTGAACGGACTATACCTCTGGCAATGTACCCTCCATATGAATTACCACAAAGAATAAACGGTTGACCAGGGATAACTCGTCCAAAAGACGTAATATCGCTTCTAAAATATCATCAGAGTTCTGAATAGATGGTTGTGACCCGGAATGCCCCATACCTGGTAAGTCTATGTATATTCTATTCCAACCGCTTCGTTTCTCGAATAACGGTTCCATTGCATGTAACATCACTTGATGGTCAAGTGTCCAACCATGCAACATAACGATGGGATATCCATCTCCAATTACTTTATGGAAAATCGACATGTATTTGTTTCCCCTTTCCCTGTAAACCAAATGTATCGACATGGACATTTAATCCTTTCATACATATATCACAATTTTAACAAACTTCCTTGTTCAACTACTTCGTAAGTTGAACAAGGGTTACACATTGAATTTTGACAATCGCAAACTGTCATATGTGTACGTCATATCAAATACAAATGATGTTAATAGAAATTCTTTAATGTGTTGTTTAGTGCTTTCGTTGCTACGACTATCGACAAATAAGAACCAAGCAAGGTAATTATCAAGATATTTTGTAGCCACGCCTTTAAAGCGGTCTATCCATTGTTTCAAACGAGAATGGAGACCATTTACATTCTGAATGTGTTACAAGCCCTTAATAACGTGTTTGCCACCGTCAGATTTAATCCGATAATGTTCTAAACCCTTTTCTTTCGCATAGGTTTTGTAGGCTCTCCAAGCATCGGTTACAAGCACATTTTCATTGGATAGTTTAGAACCAATCAAGGTATCGACTTTGGGTTTTACAATACGCCCCATACAAGCAACTTTGGAGACGGTTGCTTTTGTTCGGTCTCTGGCAACGAGAACACATACCTGTTCGTGGCTTATTCCCCTATGTTTGGACTTTCCACCACGTTTACGAGGCTTACGTTCTGTAATGCCCCGTTGTCCCTTTTGAGAGAACAGGAAATAGGTCTCGTCAATTTCAACGATACCTTCAAAATGGTCAAAATCCATTTGTTTTAAGGCATTTAACAGTTTGTGCCTCCAATAAAAGAGCGTAACCCAAGTTACCCCTACGATTTCAGCTGATTTTCGCAGGGAATATCCTTTGAACATAAAATCAACGAATGTAATCCATTCGTTGCCTTTGCGGGTAAGGTACAAGACGGTGTTAGTTGTGTCGGTGAAGGTTTTGTTACAACATTTACAGCGATACCGTTACCGACCATTATATTTTCCAAACCGTACAACGTGTTCCGATGAACAATGAGGACACTCAAACCCTTCCTTGAAGCGAGTTTCTCTCATTTCATTGATTAAACGACCACCAGCAGAGGAAGAAGGTTCAACATAGCGTTTAACCCATTGGTAAACTTGTTCTTTTTTTGTATGTGGTAATTTGTCGATATACTTTAACAAGTTGCTAAACGCTTTGCTCACCTTGACAACCTCCCCGAATACTTGTTCTATGTTGATTATATCAAGAATTCGGACAGGTATCAAATATCAATATTTGCCTTTAACAGAGCCAAAAAGAAAAGAGCAACGTATAATCTGGTACCTATGTCAAGGACATATGAAAAAAAGAGTTAAGCACCTAAAAGATGATTCCTATATTGAATGAGGGCACTGAAAAAGTCCAAATTTAAATTAGGCAGAATAAAGTTCAATAGTAACGAACTTTATTCTGCCTTTTTACTTTATAATTAAAGATATTTAATTTATTTTAGGTGATTTCTAGAATGATTCCAAACCAAGAATCTCTCAGTCTTAGTCCATTTATGGCAATTTATGATATTGTTGTTCCAAGAGATAATATGCTTCGTCAAATAAATGAACTTGTTGATTTATCCTTCATTTTAGAATAAATAAAGGATAAATACTGTCTTAATAATGGCGGTTTGAACTTGTTTTCCAACTGTCATTTTAATGACCTCTTTTCGTTAAAAAATTAAAATTACAAAAGTAATATGCGGAATATTTATTAGCTTATGAATTTAGAACTTTCTAACGTAATTAAAATCCAAACAAAACCATCCTCAAAAAGGATGGTTAAGGAAAATGGACAAATAATTTTCATGTAATAACTTATTCGGATTGTGAGTAAATGGAGCTAGGAATTTTAACTATTTGTGGTAGACACTTTTAAATTGGTACCTCTTTCATATTACGGATAACTCATGCTTGGATTAGCAACAAAAAAAGCACCTAAAGGATGCCTTATAAAAAATTAATAAATAAAGTATGGGGGGTAATAGGCACTGGCCTTGCACGTAAGTAATCGATTTGAAAATATTCAATAATTTTACATTTGGGTTTGGTCTTCAAAAGAAAAAAAGGGAAAAAGGTTCTAAATTGACCTGTTCCCTTTTTTTTCCTTTTAATA
>NZ_JAMBNQ010000058.1 GCF_023715155.1 Neobacillus mesonae | reverse complement strand
TGGAGTCCTCCTTGGTTAACTAAGTTAGGGGTCATCTCGCCACGATTTGACACCCCGTATCATACCAAGAGGGCTCCTTTTTGTTCAAGTCCCCGAAAATCCTTCTAACAGGAATGCTCCTTTTTCTCAGGAATAGTGGTTGTATTTCCACAAGCGGCTAAAAAGACGCTGGTTGCTAATGGTATAGCTAATAAAGCAATCTTATTCATATTTGTTACCTCCAAAATGTTGTTATATCTACGTTTTCAGTTATAAGTTAATTTTTTGCAGAAAACATGTAGATTCATTGTCCATTGTGTGAACAAATATAAAAGATAGATTAACTTTTTTAACTGTGATCCTTGCTGCTCCAATAAAGAGGAGGTACAAAAAATCCAGTAGGATTTGTACCTCAAAAATTATAGACGTTGATACAAGTTGATATAAGTAAGGGTTTCTTGTTCAGGTGAACTGTATTCGTATATCCATTCTCTTGCTTGCTGAATTACTTTCTCTCGTAAGGTAATATTAGATACAATGGATTGAACTGCCTCTTTAAATTCATCCATTGTTTCGTAAAGCCAACCTGTTTGTTCGTGGCGAATCAAATGGCAATTTGCTTCATTTTTTCGTGCTATGACAGGCCTCCCTGCTGCCATTGCTTCCATAAGTGCAAGCGACTGACCTTCAGAAAGGGAAGTATTTATTACGATTTGGGCTTGATTGTACCATAACTTCATAACCTCATAAGGGACGACGCCAGCATACTTCATCCAATGACGATGCTCTTCTTCTTTTTGTACCTCTTTATAAACGTTCTCATCTAACTTGGCACCAAGAATAGTGAATTCCATATTCGGGAAGACCTGAATTAACTCATCAAGCGCTGGAACAGCGTGCAAAACATCTTTTACTGGACGTAATCCGGCAGGAAGGAAAATACGTGGAAGTATCTCGTCTTTTATAGTTGAGATGTTCCAGGGAAGCCAGATACCCTGGGGAATGACAAGGGTCTTATCAGCCCATCCAGGAAATAACTTTTCTACCTTTTCTTTTGCATCATTTGTAAAAACAGTAATAAAAGCAGCATCATGTAAGAATGAGAATACTTCATCATTCATATTTCCCTGCAAATCTATATTAATATCGGTTCCTCCCATTGTTACAAGATAGGGACGATTTAAAATAAAATCATTTTCCTTTTGCCATTTAATAAATCGGGTAGCATGTAATATATGATAAATATCCGCATCTGAACGATGCCAATCATCATCTTCCATATAAGGTATAACGGAGGTGTTAATATTTTTTTGCTGTAAAAAATGAACAAGACGCTAATAGTTGTAGAATTTCCTCTTGGTTGATTAAAATAAGGAGCCAAAAATAAGATATGCATACGAGCCACCCATACATTTCATAGTTACCTGCGAATAAATATATTCTTATATTATAGGATATTGGCATGTTATTCCAATATAGGAACACCTCATTCGACCGAAATTTGAGGATGAATATGCCCTGTCTTTGTAATCAAAAACTGATGTATATTATCAATATGCAAATACAAAAAGCGATTCATCCATTTATGGACGAGTCGTTTTTTGTATTTGCTGTTCGTTTGTCATGGTCCTTTTAAAAAGGGATGCAAGGAGCATTATTCAGCAGAAAGTTCACTCTCAATAACCCACTTATGATTTTTTACAATTGGACCTCCAGTAGTTGGAATGTAATCAATCATATAAACTGTTGTGTATACCGCTGAATTAATGGTTCCTTTTGCCCCCATCATACCTTTCATATGGTTTGCTTCCAAGGTAACCTCAGTTCCAGGTTTTAAAATTGTAGTACCTGCGTTTTTAATTTCTTCTTGGATTACCCATTTATGATGTGTCACTAGTGGTCCTCCAGTTGTTGGTTTGTAAGTCACAACATATGCTGTCGTATCGTAAGCACCTTTAATGACAGCTTTAGCACCATACATCCCCTTCATGTGGTCAGCATTCACAATTACTTGACTTCCAACTTTATATGCTGGATTTTTTGCTTCTTTTAAACCTTTAGGGACCTCTCCTGAACCAGAATGCATCTGACTTATTTTTATTTTATTTTGGTCCGTAATGATAGTGTTGTCGGAATTATTTTGTTTGCTGCTGCTAGTCCATGCAGATAACATCAGCACTAAAATTAGCATGAAAACCCCAGATGCAAATTTTTTACTTTTCATCATGTCCTCCTAATAACTTGTTTAATCGATTTACTGTAAAAATTGTGCATTTATATTGTTGCCTAAGTTTTTAAGCTTATTTATGATTTTAATGATTCTAAGCCTATCTACTTGACATTTGCTCCTGCGTAACAGAATGTTTCTTCTTCTATTAAACTTAACCATTAACACAATTAAGGATGCTTTTATTAAGCTTTCTAACTTTAAAGCTTGAAAAGCAGTAATTCCATAAATAGGGCTGACGTTTTTCCTCAACCTGATTCCAGTCAATCTTTCATTTTCAGGAAGAAGTGCACTATAGTGATAATCTTTTGATCTTCATTATGATTTATTATTTCTCCATTATTTCTTCATATTTCTGAAATATACTTTAAACATACCTATAAAGGTATGAAAAAAGAAGTGCTTGTATGATAGTCAAGGATTTTGAGAGTTAGGCAATGAGAAATCCTTTTGCTATTCATTTAGCAATGGTTTTTATTTATATAAATTTGATAGTTTACAAAAAAGCCTTTGAGGCTTCAATCCAATAAACCTTAATGGCAATGAAGCAAAGTACATTACTAATGGCTCTTTTCTAAAAGATTGTTGCTTTTTGCTCCCTTTTTAAGATTCGTTCAAAAAATAGAGGTAGAAATTCCCCTTATTTAGGAAATTGGATGTTAATTAGCTGAAATAGACGGAGGAATTTCCCTTATTTGATTTTAAACTGCTAAAATCGGGTGCTTTTCATTGAATAACGGAAAAAACTCCGCTTATTTTTTACTATTTAGGCTTAATTTTGCAAATAACGGGAAAACTTCCGCTTATTTTTTACTTCCAAGGGGGCTATCCTGTAATCCAGCTTTTTCGCAGAGTCCGCTTATTCCTAAATTGAATAAACCACCGCTTTTCTTGGCATAACAACATAGTTTACGAAAACAGCCTTACTAATTAAGTCATGTATCAGAACAAAAAACCAGCAGAAGAATACAACAAAATGACTTTTATAAAGAAGATTTAGGAGGTAAAGGCAGCACATTATGGATAAATATAGCAGGAGGACATTCATCTCAAATTCTTTAAAAGGAGCTGCAGGTTTATTAGCCGTTTCTATTGTTCCTTTTGGAATAAGTAAATTTTATAATCGAAGTGAAGAGAATACTAAAAATTTCGAAAAAAATACTATGTATTCAGACTTGATCCCTTTACCAATTCCAATATTATTAAAAAATAAAAGCTCAGTGCCAAATGAAGCAGAATTTGATTTAACCGTTCAAATGTCAAAAAAAAATTTTATTAAAGGAAAAGAAACAAATACTCTTGGATACAATGGCGACTATCCGGGTCCTGTTATTAGAGTGAAAAAAGGGGACAAGGTTTCAATAAAAATTAAAAATAACATTAATGAAGATACTACGGTACACTGGCATGGACTTCAGGTAGATGGAGAAAATGATGTCGGGCCGCATAATAGGATCAAGTCTGGTGGTAACTGGAATCCAGGATTCACCATTAACCAGCCAGCAGCTACTTTGTGGTATCATCCTCATCCTCATCTGCTGCATAAAGCAGGAGAGCAGGTTTATAAAGGACTTGCTGGATTATTTTATATTGATGATGACATCTCTGACAGCTTACCTATTCCAAAAAAGTATGGAGTTAATGATATTCCACTCATTATTGAAGATAAAAAGTTAGATTCCAATGGAAAATTTGAATATAAATTGGGAATGCATGACGTGATGATGAGCCTTCAAGGTGGAACTATTCTTGTCAACGGGACGATTAATCCTTATCTTGAAGTTCCAAGCGGAAAAATGAGTTTTAGATTATTAAATGGTTCAAATGCAAGATTTTACGAATTCCTTTTCAGCGATAATCAAAGATTTTATCAAATTGCTAGTGATGGCGGGTTCCTTGAAAAGCCTGTTGAAATGACTAAATTAATTTTAAGCCCCGGTGAACGTGCGGAAATTATCGTTGATTTCTCTGAATATAAAAAAGGTGATGTAGTAGAGTTGACTGATCAAGGAACGGAATTTATGAAATTTGTTGTAACAGAAGAGATACAGGAAACCTTTGATATACCGGATGAATTAGCACAAATAGAAAGAATTGATCCTTCTAAGTCATTCAAAACCAGAAGCTTTGTATTTCAGGGAATGTGCAGTAATGTCAATATAAATGGAAAGCAAATGGATATGGATCGAATAGATGAGTATTTGGACCTCAATACTACGGAGATTTGGGAAATTTCAAATGAAAGCTCAGGAAAGATGGGGGGGATGGCTCATCCATTCCATGCTCATGGTACAGTTTTAAATATTTGACCGCAATGGGGACCTCCCGCCGGCAAACGAAGCTGGTTGGAAGGATACTATTCTTGTTTATCCTGGAGAAAAAGTCAGAGCCGTTGCAACCTTCAATCTCCCAGGAGTGTTCATGTACCATTGTCACATTCTTGAACATGAAGATGCCGGTATGATGGGTCAATTTAAGGTTGAGTAAAGTTATTAATTCTAAAGAAGAATCCCTTTAAAAATGGGCAGAACATAGGGAGTATGGACAGGGGAGAGCTCTGTACCTTTTTCACTATATTAAAGATTGCAAACAGGGTTTAATCTACTATAAATTCTTTTAGAAAATAGGGGAATTGTTCTTTTCAATGAAATAAAGAATGCGCCGTGATTTCGGCGCATTCTTTTCCTATATATATGGTGTTATTTGGAATCAAAAAATAAGGTTGCTATAAGTTATTCATCATATTTTTGGAATCAGTCGTATTTTTGTTTGTTCCATTCATCATGCCTCCATCTCCATGACAGGCTTTGTACATTTGTTGCAAATCCTCTTTTGAAATATCTGGATGCATTTTTTGCATGAAAGGCAGCATTTTTTCAAAACTTATTCCATCACTTGAATCATTATTTCCGGCTGCAAATACAGCTGTACCAGCTCCAAGAATTAAGGCTCCACTTAAAATACCAACTGCAAGTTTTTTCATGAAATAACAACTCCTTTCTTTTATTACCTTTATCATATAGCTAAAATTCGCAGAAATAATGGATTCTTTATGTCGATATTATGAAGAAAATAAATAGAAAAACCTGTACCGTCACTAAAAGGTATAAAGAGAATGAAATTTTACTTTGCCAGTTTAGAATGAGACTTCACGAAAGCTGAGAGGTTCTTGGCTGTCATCTTTTGTATAAAATATAAACATAAAAATCTTCATCACTTAATCCAGAATAAAAATCAAAAAGGGGAAAAATACTAATAAAATCAAATTCTGGCTGAAGGAGATGAAATCATGGATACAACACTTGAACCGATTAATTTAAGTACGGAAAAATTAAGTTCAAATGCTCTTCTAACATCTGTAGAAATGTCTAAACTTTGGGCCACCTATATGGGAAACAGCATGTCTAAGTGTATTTTAAATTATTTTCTGAATCATGTTGAGGACCAAGATATCAAAACTTTACTTCGAAATGCATTGAAGTTAGCGACAGAATTTATGCAAGCCACAGAAAGGATTTTCCAAAAAGACAATTTTCCAATTCCTGTAGGTTTAACAGATAAAGACGTAAATCTACAGGCTCCTCGGTTATATCAGGATGAGTTTTATGTCCACTATTTGAAATATGCTGCCAAGGCGGGGTTGAGCATATATGCCGTTGCACTTCCATTGGTGATGAGAAAAGATATTAGGGATTTTTTTAATGATTGTGCTAAAGCAACATCTGAATTACTAGAACAGCTAAATACTACTTTAATGAGTAAAGGGTTTATCATAAAACCTCCCGTTCTTCCGATACCAGAAAGAATAGATTTTATAAAAAAACAAGACTTTTTAAATGGCTTTATTGGGGATGTCCGGCCGCTGCATGGACTAGAAGTCACGCACCTGTATGATAACATTGAGAATAACACCACAAGCAAAGCTTTATTAATGGGATTCCATCAAGTTGTTAAAAATGAAAAAGTAAAAGAATTGTTTAAAAGAGGACTGGACATGACTGAAAAAGCTATTAAGCAATTTAGTGAAAAACTAACGACTGATCATTTACCATCTCCAGCCCGTTTAGATCATTTAGTCTCAGATTCCACCGTTTCACCTTTTTCAGACAAATTAATGTTATGGCATAAGGTGGACATGTTTTCTATGAAGATTAGGGCTTATGGGAACTCAGTAGCGGTAAATGGCAGAAGAGATCTTGGGTTACTGTATGGAAGAACCACTGCGAATGTTTTCTTATTTGTAGATGATGGAGCCAATCTCTTAATTGACCATGGTTGGATGGAGCAGCCTCCCAAAGCAGTTGATAGGAAACACTTAGCGTCTAATTAAGACTTTTATTTTTTAAAAGTTTTAGCATAATCTGGTGATAACAATAAAGCGAAAAGGGTCAAACAAATGTGAATCCAAAAGAAAAATTGTTATGGAGTATTGCTCTTCCAGGGTTTGGTCAAATACTTAATGGAAAATACATAAAAGGGATCATTTTTATTTTATTAGAAATTGTGATAAATGTTAAATCCCAGTTTAATCAACTAATTATACTGAGTTTTAACGGTGAAATTAAAAAGGCCATTGACTATACTGAATATCAATGGCTTATGTTTTATCCTTGTGTATATTTTTTCGTGATGTGGGACGCTTATAAAGATGGTGGCGGAGGGAAGGAACCATATTCTTTTTTGCCGTTTGTTTTCTCTGCCTGCTTTGTGACAATCGGACTTATGTATTCATCAAGAGTGAAGTTATTTGGTGTATTGTTGGGAACAGTTTGGTTTCCTATGTTATTTGTGATTCCAGGTGTTGGCATAGGTTTGGTGTTAAAAGCTTTATTTAAGAAGGCTAAACTTTAGGGTTAGCCTTTTTTGAGTTCTTCTAAAAAGAGAGTTAAAGAAGAGTGATCATTCATTGGATGGTCATTTTTGTTTCTTTCTAAATTGAAAAACAAGAAATCCATACATTAATGATTTAGGTTAACGTCGACGCTGCCCAAGGCGCAATTTTCGGAAGGATTTTCATAAAGTATATCCCTGATGAACATTAGATTTTTGGCGGTAAATAGTAAATAAAGTGCTGCTTGTTTTCAGGTCAACAGTGAAGGACAGGCCGCTTAGGTTAATTAAAAGATAGTTATTTTTTCTTTTTTATGAATATCTTCCGTTCCAGCCTCCAAGGCAGTTTTATAATATAAACATTTATGTTCGATGAGCTCCATTGTTTTTTTTAGCTCTTCCATCTGCGCTTCTACACTAGCTTTTCGTTCCATAAACATGTCATATCTTTGCGGTAACGTCGAATCCCCTTCAGAACACCAATCAATGAAAGTTTTAATTTCCTTAATGGGCATCCCAGTGGATTTGAGGCATTCAATTACTTTTAAAGCATTGATATCGGATTCTTTAAACAATCGCGTTCCATTTGATGTCCGTTCTACAAAAGGTATAAGTCCCTCCTTGTCGTAATAACGCAAGGTATAGACGGTAAGATTCAATTCTTTTGCCACTTCACTTATAGAATATGTCTTCATTACTTATCTCCTATTCTATGAATATAGACTTTGAGTTAACTCGATGGTTTGAGGGGATTCTATCACGATATTTTCTGCTTGTCAAAGTAATCTTAACGTTGAAAATTCAAATCCGGTACATATAGACAAACATTCTTTTTTTTAAAAGCAGTTCGCAAGCTTGTTTGATAGATGATGTAAATCTATTATGGCAGGGGATTGTTACAAGAAAAATTAGTTCATCACTTGACCTAGAGTTAACTATAGGGATTAACATAGTTTTGCAGGAGAGAAAAGCAGGGATTGATGTGGATGAAGGAAAAATTTTCAGTAGAGTAATTCATTTCTCTAATACTTCCCATTCTCTTGAAAACAATCAATTATAGGAGGTTTTATTAATGATAACTGCTAAAGCAAGAGCTGTGGACGGTCCAGACAAACCGTTTCGCGCAGCTGAAATTAAACGACGCGATCTTGATCTGCATGATGTACTAATTGAGATTAAATATGCAGGAATATGCCATTCAGACATCCATACTGCTTATGGTGAATGGGGTCCCGTGAACTATCCGCTCGTACCTGGACACGAAATTGCTGGGTTTGTTACGGCTGTTGGTCCTAATGTTAAAAAATACAAGGTTGGTGATCGGGTAGGGGTCGGATGTATGGTTGACTCCTGCGGTGAATGTGAGAACTGCCGTAAAGGAGAAGAACAATACTGTCTTAAAGGAAATATTCAAACCTATGCTGGTGTTGACAAATACGGCGAACCTACTCAAGGCGGCTATTCTACTCACATTGTCGTACAAGAAGATTTCGTACTTAGAATTCCTGAGCGCATAGAGCTTGACGTTGCAGCTCCATTGCTTTGTGCAGGTATTACGACATACTCTCCATTAAATCATTGGGGTGCGGCTCCAGGTAAGAAAGTGGCAATTTTGGGGATGGGCGGTTTAGGTCATATGGCTGTCCAAATTGCACATGCTATGGGAGCTGAAGTTACTGTTCTGTCACAAACATTGAAGAAAAAGGAAGATGGGTTAAAATTAGGTGCAGACCATTACTATGCAACAAGTGATCCGGAAACATTTGAGAAACTTGCAGGATATTTTGACTTAATTATTAATACAGTAAGTGCAAAGCTTGACTTGAATGCTTATTTAGGGCTGCTTTCTCTTGACGGTACTTTGGTAAACGTTGGTGCCCCTGCAGAGCCGCTGTCACTAAATGTATTCAATTTAATCGGTCACCGCCGCTCATATGCAGGTTCCATGATTGGCGGTATCCGTGAAACTCAGGAAATGTTAGACTTCTGTGCAGAACATGACATTGCTCCAAAAATTGAAGTCATTTCAGCTGACCAAATTGATGAAGCCTATGAAAGGGTATTAGCTTCAGATGTGAAGTATCGATTTGTGATAGACATCAGCACAATGTAAGCAGCATCGATGATAATTCATGATTCCGAGGGTGTCCAAAAACCTGTTTTTGGGACATCCTTTTTTTAAAACACTTACCTTTTGGATTTAGAAGTAAGCTAACCCAACAGTTTAGCTGGATGATTATCTCTTAAGCTGCCCCATTCATAAACTTTGGAGCAGTATTTTAACGTCAGAATGGAATAATTTAACCGGAAGGATTTAAGGATGGAATATCGTACAGTAGGAAAAACAGGCATTCAAGTTTCAAATTTATGTTTTGGTACGATGTCTTTTGGCGGAAACGCCGATGAAGAGACGTCAAAGGCGATGTATAAACGTTGTCGGGAAGCTGGTATTAACTTTTTTGATACGGCAGATGTATATGCTGGCGGCTGTTCTGAAGAAATTCTAGGTAAATGTATTTCGCATGAGCGTGAACAAATCGTCTTAACGACAAAAGTTTTTTGGAACACGAGTGGCGATGTAAATGGTAAAGGTCTGTCTCGAAAACATATGATGCAAGGCGTTGAAGCAAGTCTGCGCCGTTTAAGAACCGATTATATTGATTTTTATTTTGTTCATGACTTTGATGAGCAGACTCCCGTTGAAGAAACTCTTCGGACACTTGTTGACTTACAACGGCAAGGAAAGATTCTTTACCCTGCAGTAAGTAACTGGGCTGGGCTGCATGGCAAATAACAAAGGCATTGGGGATTTCTGCAAAAGAACACCTTGCCCGTTTTGAATTAATCCAACCCATGTATAATCTTGTTAAACGTCAAGCTGAGGTTGAAATTTTACCGATGGCAAAGTCTGAACAACTTGGAGTAATTACTTACAGTCCGCTTGGAGGGGGATTATTTACTGGTAAGTACGGGGTGAACCAACGTCCTGAACAAGGCCGCCTTGTAGAAGTTGCACGCTATGGTGATCGATACGGTGCCAATGAAGATTTTGTTACGGCAGAGGAATTCACCAAATATGCACAACAACATGATGTGAAACCTGCTACTTTAGCAGTAGCATGGGTAAAATCAAATTCTGCTGTAACTGCCCCAATCATTGGTGCACGTAACATAAACCAGCTGGAAAATTCTTTGGCAGCGGCTGTATTTAAAATGACACCAGAAATGTATACGGAAATTTCACACTTGTCAAGAACACCCGCACCAGCAACCGATCGGGCAGAGGTATTAACTGGTAAGTGGTCGTAAGACGAACCAATCACGTATGGGGAGAAATTAAGGCATCGAGTTTTTAAGGCGGTAAGATTTAAAAAACCTAATTTTTATACTTTAAGGTGAACTGTGTTCTTACCGCCGTTTTATTTTTCCGGCAAGAAATTTGATTTGCCACGGTCAATTTAACTGCGGCTTTTCCATTTGATTATTTTTCTGGTTCTGGCTGCTCTCTTCTCCACCATAAGGAATCTTTTGGATTTTCAACAGCTTCTTTAAATTCCGCTTTAGTAGCCACTGTTGGGTAAGACCCTTTTAGAGACTTTCCTGAAGTATTCTTGAACAAGAATAATATCACAAAAAATCCAATAATACTTACGAGTGTTAGATAGTAACCAGGTAATATGTTATTCCCAGTTTTATGGACCAGCCATGTTGAAACCAGCGGGGTAGTCCCGCCGAATATTGAAACAGAGACATTAAAGGTCACGGCTAAAGTTCTATATCGAATATCTGTGTAGAACATGGTTGGTAAAGATCCTGGCATGGTGCCTTCATAAGTGGAAAGCAGAATACCTAAAATTAAAATACCTAAAGAAATAAATACTAAAGTATTCAAGTTTATCAAATAAAAGGAAACGGCAGATAATAGGGTTAAGCCGCCTAAACCAATTAAGAAAACAGTCTTGTTTCCAATTTTATCACTGAGCTTTCCAAACATGAAAGCAAGCGGCACCATAATAATCATTGTTATAGTAATTAATACGGTTCCTACTGTATTAGATAAACCAATAACCTCATGTAAATAAGAAGGCATGTATGATAATAACATATAGTTTGTGATATTAAAGAATGCGACCGATACAAAACATACAATAATATCCTTTTTGTGATTTTTCAAAATAGAAAAGAATCCTTCCTCTTGGACGTCATCATCAGAAAGTTCATTTTCAAAAATGGGTGTTTCCTCTAGACTTCCTCTTAAGTAAAACCCAATAAGCCCTAAAGGTAAACCAAGCAGAAATGGTATTCTCCAACCCCAAGAGGCCATTTGTTGGTCAGAAAGAATGATAAAGAGTACGCTGACGAGTATGGAAGCAAATATATACCCGGTGAGCGTTCCAATTTCTAATCCGCTGCCAAGCACGTTACGTTTATTGTCTGGAGAAGATTCTGCAATATAAACCATTGCTCCTGCGTATTCGCCGCCGGTTGAAAAACCTTGAATAATTCTGGCTATTAATAAAAGTACAGGTGCCCAAATACCTATTTGATCATATGTAGGTAATAAACCGAGCAGTAATGTAGAAAAAGCCATTAAAATAATGGTGATGGTTAAAACAATTTTCCTTCCAAATTTATCTCCGATTTTACCAAATATCACACCGCCTAATGGGCGCATTAAAAAGGCTATTGCAAATGTAGCAAATGTGAACAATAATTTTAATTCATCATTCCCAACTGCACTAAAAAAGTTTTGACTAATGATAACAGCTAAGTACGAATATAAACCAAAATCAAACCATTCCATAGCGTTTCCTATCCCTGTAGCAAACACGCTTTTCTTCGTTTGTTGAATATCGACAACGTTGATTTTTTTCTTGTTAAATTTCATTTTATTATGTCTGCTCCTTAACATGGAATACAATAGATAAGAATGAGAAATAAGGACAAGCCAGTCCTTAATCACTGCTAAAAAATTTACTTATGGACCCACAATCATTTTTGAAAGCTAGTCCAAATTTGTAAAAATTCTGCGTCAGTGAACTTTATTTTCACTTCAGCGGGCTATAATTCCTGCCCCGATAAGAAAATATAGTACTAAACTAAATTGTTTACATTAGTGGAGGAAATATTCGTGTTTGATTGCACCAAAAGATACCAATAGAAAATTGAATTTATAGGGGGGAATGATCTGAAAATTAATGTTGAGCGGCAGTATTTTAGTGAAAAAAATGTTTGGCATGTATTGTTATAACGGATTAAACAGAAAAAAGCCCTTGCAATAGCAAGGGTTTGTAAGCGTCCCAGAGAGGATTCGAACCTCCGACCTACAGTTTAGGAAACTGTTGCTCTATCCTGCTGAGCTACTAGGACAAGTTAGAAATAATATAATGTTTTCCCTTAACTAAAAACTGAAAATCCCGACCTAATTTGAGAAAATTTATTCAAGAAGTGGCTCGATTAGTATGCTGAAGTCAAGTCAAAGAAGCAAATCCATATGTACTGAGCTGTCAGGACAAAAATTATTTAATTAAGGAACGTTATCTATTATAAATCGATAACCAATAAAGGTCAAATAAAATTTATTAATTTGAAAAAGACTTTGGTTTTTTCTCCTTAGCTGTGGATTTTTCCCTGAACAGCAGCCAAACGATTAAGCTTAAGCAAATGAGTAATCCTTCCATTGAAATAATGTAATAGGGATAAGGGCCTAAATAATCCAGCAGGCTGGTGCTTTCAGGTTTTCGGCTTAAAAACATATAGTTTCCATCCGTAAGCTTATTAATAAATAGTATCAAAGGCATTAACACATTTAAAAATACAAACAGTTTTATTACAGACCAGATGGTAGGCCGGTATCTTTGCACCCAGGTAAAATATAAAGGCACCCAGATCATCATTAAATGGGTAAAGAAAAAGTGTAAAAAACGAAAGTGGGGGAAGTCATAAGACAATATGGGTGTAAATAATGCCTGTGATGCTCCTAACAAGCCTGTAAATAATAGAATTTCATAAAAAATCCTTCTTCTAGTAAATAGCAAGATAATGGTTAAAAATAGACTGATGTTGCACAATTCTAAAGGAATGGAGCTGCTGCGATTCCAGATTTCGTTCTGTACCTGCCATATTTGATAAAGCGTTTCGAAAATAATAAGTGTGATGGCTAATGAAATTTCTACAAAACGTAAATAAAGTCTCCTAAGTTTCCTTCTAAAAAGAAAAATCGCTGCAGAAACTATGAATAAAATGGCTAAAACAATAACATGACTTTCTGAAAACATTTCGAACGGGTTATTTTTGCTGCTTCCGCTAAACCATCCCATAAAGCCACCACCCTTTAATATCATATTGTAAAAATATCACGATATGAATCATCAGCCTGCTCAATAATAGAAGATTTTTCATTTTAAGAATGTCAGCCGGGTTTATGTTATAATAATATGTCGAAGATACTCGAAGAATTAAAAGCAGTGGAGGGTCATGATGGCAGCTTACACGCCAATGATACAACAATATTTAACAATTAAGGCAGATTATCAAGATGCCTTTTTATTTTTCCGTCTTGGAGATTTTTATGAAATGTTTTTTGACGATGCAATAAAAGCATCACAGGAATTAGAAATTACGTTAACAGGCCGTGAAGGGGGTACAGAGGAACGGATTCCGATGTGCGGTGTTCCTTACCATTCCGCAGCGAATTATATTGAACAACTTGTCGCTAAAGGGTATAAAGTGGCAATTTGTGAACAAATGGAAGACCCTAAAAAAACGAAAGGCATGGTGAAGCGTGAAGTAATCCAGCTCATCACGCCAGGAACGATGATGGAGGGAAGGGGCTTAACTGAAAAAGAAAACAACTACATTGCCTCCATCACAGCATTTGATGATCAGACATTTGGACTTGCTTATAATGATATTTCAACTGGGGAAAGCAAAGTAACATTGCTCTCAAGCAATTTTGATGAAGTGCTGAATGAAATATCTGTTTTAGGTGCAAAGGAAGTCGTTGTGGCAAACGGTTTTGATGGGGAACTCCAGAAAAAAATGCGCGAACGGGATGTGTTAGCCATTTCGTTTGAAGATAATAGTTCAATAGAAATGCAGTTTGCCCAACTTCTAGAAGACCTCAATCAGGAAAAACTAAAACAAACCGCTGCCAGGCTGTTTAATTATTTATACCGCTCACAAAAGAGAAGTTTGGACCATCTTCAGCCGGTTGCAACCTATCAAGTTCATCAATACATGAAAATAGATTACTATTCAAAACGAAATCTTGAATTAACGGAAACGATTCGATCAAAAGGGAAAAAAGGATCTTTGTTATGGCTTTTGGATGAAACGGTGACGGCGATGGGGGCCAGAATGTTAAAACACTGGATTGACAGGCCGTTAATTGACCAGAGGGGAATTGAAAATCGCCACAACCTCGTAGACGTGTTCATGGATCATTATTTTGAACGTCAGGATTTCCGCGGAAAATTAAAGGAAGTTTATGATTTAGAGCGGCTGGCAGGCCGGGTTGCTTTTGGAAACGTGAATGCCCGTGATTTAGTCCAATTAAAACGGTCCTTAATGCAGGTCCCATTATTAAAAGAAATTCTCTTAAACATGCAGGATGAAACAATGAACTTAATTGCTGAGAGTTTAGACCCGTGTGAAGAAGTTACCGACTTGCTGGAGCGGGCCATTGTAGAGAATCCTCCGCTTTCATTAAAAGAAGGGAATATCATTTGTGACGGGTATAATGACCAGCTTGATCAGTACCGTGATGCCAGCAGAAACGGAAAGACTTGGATTGCCCAGCTTGAGCGGGAAGAGCGCGAAAAGACTGGAATTAAATCACTAAAGATTGGCTATAACCGTGTATTTGGTTATTACATTGAAGTGACTCGAGCCAATCTTCATTTGCTGGAAGAAGGCCGTTATGAACGGAAGCAGACATTAACAAATGCAGAACGGTTTATTACTCCTGAATTAAAAGAAAAAGAGGCATTAATTTTACAAGCGGAAGAAAAAATCGGCCAGCTGGAATATGATTTGTTTACGGAAATCCGTGAAATCGTGAAGGAATATATTCCTCGTTTGCAGGCTCTGGCCAAAAGTGTCAGTGAGCTGGATGTTCTTCAATGCTTTGCCCAAGTTAGTGAAGACCGTCATTATGTAAAGCCGCAGTTTTCTTCAGAACGCTGTTTGATGATTAAGGACGGACGCCACCCAGTCGTTGAAAAAGTATTAAATTCGCAGGAATATGTCCCCAATGACTGTATGATGGACTCAGACCGTGAAATCCTGTTAATAACAGGACCAAATATGTCTGGTAAAAGTACGTATATGAGGCAAATAGCATTAATGGCAGTTTTGGCGCAAATTGGCTGTTATGTACCGGCATCCGAAGCGGTCCTGCCGATTTTTGACCAGGTTTTCACGAGAATTGGAGCGGCAGACGATTTAATTTCTGGTCAAAGTACCTTTATGGTTGAAATGCTGGAAGCGAAAAATGCGATTTCTAATGCAACTCAAAACAGTCTAATTTTATTTGATGAGATTGGCCGCGGGACATCCACTTATGATGGGATGGCCTTAGCGCAGGCAATTATTGAATATATTCATAACAGGATTGGAGCAAAGACATTATTTTCAACTCACTATCATGAATTAACGGTACTCGAGGATGAACTAAATAAGTTAAAGAACATTCATGTCAGTGCAATTGAACATAATGGGAAAGTCGTTTTTCTTCATAAAATTAAAAAAGGACCGGCCGACAAAAGTTACGGGATCCATGTCGCCCAGCTGGCAGACCTGCCAAAAGAATTAATCAATCGGGCAAATGAAATTTTAACGAAGCTGGAACATTCAGGAACTGAGACCGTGCCAGCTGCGCAAGAGTTTGAAACGAAAGAGCCGCCTGAGTCGGTTGAAAAGCCAGCGGTTGAAGAAAAACTTTCAAGAGAGAATGCCCAGCTTCCCTTCTTTGATGAACCAAAAGAAATGAAGAAACCAGAACACTCTTCTAAAGAGAAAAAGGTATTAGAGAAAATTCGCGAACTAGATTTAATGGATGTCACACCTCTTCAAGCCATTAACTTTTTGCATGATCTGCATAAAAAGTTAAAAAGCTGAAGATAGACAGGAGGCGGAAAAATGGGGAAAATAATTCAATTAGATGATGCCCTATCAAATAAAATAGCGGCGGGAGAAGTAGTCGAACGCCCCGCCTCTGTTGTGAAAGAACTGGTAGAAAACGCAGTGGATGCCGGCAGTACCGTCATTGAAATTGAAGTGGAAGAAGCGGGACTTGCCAAAATCAGGATTACCGATAATGGGAACGGAATCGAAGAGAGCGATGTTCTGCTGGCATTTCAGCGTCATGCGACAAGTAAAATTAAAGATGAAAATGATTTATTCCGGATCCGGACTCTCGGTTTCCGCGGTGAGGCCCTGCCGAGTATTGCTTCTGTTTCAAGGCTTGAAATGAAGACATCCACCGGAAATGGTCCAGGGAGCAATGTTGTGATTGAAGGCGGCAAGGTAATATCAGTTGAAAAAACCTCGAGCAGAAAGGGGACGGATATTACTGTCACGGATTTATTTTACAACACCCCGGCACGTTTGAAATATATGAAGACCATTCATACAGAGCTTGGGAATATCACGGATGTCGTCAACAGGCTTGCCATGGCACATCCAGATGTGGCTTTCCGGTTAATTCACAATGAACGGAAATTGCTGCAAACAAATGGAAATGGAGATTTCCGTCAGGTGCTGGCGGCTATTTACGGTTTGAGCATTGCCAAGCAGCTTGTTCCGATTAAAGCCAAGTCTTTAGATTATAAAATCAGCGGGTATGCCTCTATGCCGGAGGTGACCAGAGCGTCACGGAATTATATTTCAACGATGATAAATGGACGATTTATTAAAAACTATTCTCTGGTAAGGGCGATTCAGGAAGGGTACCACACACTCCTGCCAATCGGCCGTTATCCAATTGTCCTGCTTAATGTGGAAATGGATCCATTGCTTGTGGATGTGAATGTCCATCCATCCAAAATGGAAGTCAGGATTAGTAAAGAAGCAGAATTAAATGAACTGGTGACCAATACAATAAAAACCGTATTTAAATCTAAGATTTTGATTCCAACTTCCTATTCCTCTGTGAAAAAAGAAGAGGTAAAAACGGAACAAACTTCACTGGATCTGAATGAGGGGACAACGCAGACTGCACCATTAGTCAGGGAAGATTCTTCAGCTGTTCTTCCAAAAGAGCAGCCAAAATGGGAAGAAGCTTTTTCCGAAACCTATAGAGAACCTGTTTTCGAAAGACCAGCACAATCGTTTACCGAATCAAGGTCAGATTTTGAAAAGCATACGTTTAATAGAAACCCATTTGCAGGTATGGAAGAGAATCCATTTCAAACGGATCATCAGAATGATGATTATGAAGAGTCAGATGAAATGGAGAACGAACCGGCTTCGGAACAAAATGAAAGCCGGGTTCCGCGCATGTATCCAATTGGCCAGATGCATGGAACCTATATATTTGCCCAAAATGAAAACGGGTTATATATCATCGACCAACACGCGGCACAGGAACGATTAAAATATGAATATTTCCGAGAAAAAGTAGGGCGGGTTGCGTCTGAGTTACAGGAAATGCTCGTGCCATTAACCTTTGAATATTCAACCGATGAATATTTAAAAATCATGGAGCATCGCGAAGAACTTGAAAAGGTGGGCGTATTTATTGAAGAATTTGGGATCAACAGCTTTATCGTTCGTTCCCACCCTCAATGGTTTCCAAAAGGCGAGGAAAAGGAAATCATTGAAGATATGATTGAACAGCTGCTAGCGATGAAGAAAGTGGATATCAAAAAATTGCGTGAGGAGGCGGCCATTATGATGAGCTGTAAGGGCTCTATTAAGGCAAACCGCCATTTACGCAATGATGAAATTCAAGCACTTCTCGATGACTTACGAAAAGCATCCGATCCGTTTACCTGCCCGCATGGCAGACCTATCATCATCCATTACTCGATTTACGAAATGGAGAAAATGTTTAAACGGGTAATGTAATATATGAAACAAAGAAAGTCCGATTCATTATGCGAATCGGACTTTTTTGATGTTCTGATGAAAAACAAAATTAGGTGCGAATCCAAGAAACCTGTCTTTCATAAGGCAATAGGGGACAAACCAAAGCTGAAACCCTGGTAAACGGTCCTTCATAAGAGGTGAGAGACAGAAACAGGCGCGAACCAAGAAAATTGTTTTTCAAAAGGCAGATGAAAGACAGATAAAGGCCGAACCCCTGGTAAATTGTCCTTCATAAGGCAGATGAAAGACAGAATTAGGTGTCAACCAAAGAAAATTGTCCTTCATAAGGCAGATGAAAGACAAAATTAGGTGCCAACCAAAGAAAATTGTCCTTCATAAGGCAGATGAAAGACAGAAATGAAGTGAACCCCTTAAGTTGGACTAATATCTAGCATAAGGGGTTTTTAGTTTGGTTAAATATACAAGTGAATATAAAGAAACTATTGTATTGGAGTATTTAAATGGAGGAGGAGGATTGGGAGGA
>NZ_JAMBNQ010000057.1 GCF_023715155.1 Neobacillus mesonae | reverse complement strand
GCCGAAACCGACTTTTAACTTATCTGCATGTGCAGATAAGAATTATCCGGTATTAGCTCCGGTTTCCCGAAGTTATCCCGATCTTACAGGCAGGTTGCCCACGTGTTACTCACCCGTCCGCCGCTAATTCTCGGGAGCAAGCTCCCAAAAATTCGCTCGACTTGCATGTATTAGGCACGCCGCCAGCGTTCGTCCTGAGCCAGGATCAAACTCTCCAAAAAAGTTGAGTTGATTAGCTCATAAAATTTACATTGGCTCGAATTCAACTATATATAATAGAAGAAACTCGATAATTCATTGTTTGTTGACGTTTTTGTTTGTTTAGTTTTCAAAGAACAAATCATTACTTCTTTAAGAAGCAACTTTATTATTATATCACGCAGTTTATTCGGAGTCAACATTTTATTTTCAAGTTTTACATTTTTCTTTTTTGTTAACCCGTCAGTAACGACTGCTTACATATAATAGCACCGTAAGAAGGAAGAGTCAACACCAACTTTAAAAGTCTATTATTTCTGATTAAATACATATTAATCATGACCACCCTCAGGTGGTATTTTGTTTTGCAGGCTAACGCTGGCTAAACTGTCTAAAGTCATTCTATTACACTAGCCGGCTCCCGGAAAACCCGGAAGCCGGCTAGTGTAAGTTATTTCGAAATCTTAACGATTCCTTCTTCTTTCATCTCAACAAGACCTTGCTTTTCAATTACAACTTTTTCTCCTTCTCCTAAGTTAGTAAAGACAATAGGTGTAATTGATTTTGCATGTTCCTTAATATAAGCAATATCAAATTTTAATAATGGCTGGCCTTGTTTAATCGTTGCATTTTCATCAACTAATGTTTCAAAGCCTTCTCCTTTAAGGTTCACAGTATCTAAACCAACGTGAATTAAGACTTCACGGCCGCTGTCAGATAAAATTCCTATGGCATGTTTCGTTGGGAATAGGTTTACAATTTTACCGTCAACTGGGGAAACAACCATTCCTTCTTCAGGTACAATAGCAAAACCGTCACCCATCAATCTTTCTGCGAAGACGGGATCTGGCACTTCAGAAATCGGCTTAATTTCTCCTTTGATTGGAACAACAAAATGATCCTCAACCTTTCTTTCATTCTGCAATGCTTCTGGATTAACCTCTTCAACTTGCTGCTCGACACCTTTTTCTGGCGCTTTTTCTTCCGCTCGAGGTTTTTTACCGCTTATAATATCCTGCATTTGGCCTTTAATAATCTCTGAACGAGGTCCGAATATCGCTTGGATATTGTTACCAACCTCCAGAACGCCTGACGCACCAAGTTTTTTCAGTTCGTCTTTATCTACATCTTTAATATCATTCACCGAAACGCGAAGACGTGTTATACATGCATCAAGATGAGCGATATTTTGCTGTCCTCCCATAGCTTCCAGAATATTGGGAGCAAGGTTATCTGTTTGTCCTTTTGCCCCAGTTTCTACTACTCTATTGTCATCAGCATCTTCTCTTCCTGGTGTTTTTAGATTAAACTTGGTAATCGCAAAACGAAAGACAAAATAGTAAATAACCGCAAAGACCAGTCCTATAAGAATCACAATCCACCATGGCTGCTTGCCTGGTAAAATTCCGAATAGGAAGAAGTCAATAGCACCACCCGAGAAGGTGTAACCAAAATGCAGACCCAGCATTGCCATAATTACAAATGATAAACCATCTAATACCGCATGAAGCAAGAACAATAATGGGGAAATAAACATAAATGAGAATTCGATTGGTTCAGTAATTCCTGTTAAGAATGATGTTAATGCCGCTGAACCAAGTAACCCGGCAACAAGCTTTTTCCTTTCCGGCTTAGCGGTGTGGTACATGGCTAATGCGGCGGCTGGTAAACCAAACATCATGACTGGGAACTCACCGCCCATGAAGTAACCAGCTGTTAGTTTTACATTATCTTTTAGCTGGGCAAAGAATATCGACATGTCCCCGCGAACGATATCACCGGCTGCTGCCTTATACGAACCAAATTCATACCAAAACGGTGCATGGAAAATATGATGCAGACCGAATGGAATCAACAATCGTTTAATAAATCCAAAGAAAAATACCGCAATATACGTTCCGCTGCCTAATAACCAGTTAGAGGCTGCGTTCATACCATCCTGGATAGGCGGCCAAATAAGTAATAGCAATAAACCAGCAATAAATGAAGCTGCAGCGGTAACAATCGGAACAAATCTTTTTCCTGCAAAGAAACCGAGAAACGACGGCATTTCAATATTGTGGAATCGATTGTAACAATAGGCTGCAATTAATCCGGCGATAATTCCGCCAAACACACCTGTTTGCAGTGTAGGAATCCCTAAAACATTAGCAAAGCTTGGATCCCCCTCAATCATTTTTGCTGTAACACCAATCCAAGAACTCATTACCTGGTTTAGTACAAGATAACCAACAATCGCTGCAAGAGCGGCGGCACCGTCCCCTGCTAAACCAATGGCAACACCAGCGGCAAATATCAGCGCCAAGTTTCCAAAGATAATACTGCCAGCATCCTCCATAACACCTGCCGTCATTTGGATCCAGTGCGCATCTAAAAACGGTAAAAATTCAAGCATATTTGGCTGCTGGATGGCATTTCCTATACCCAGCAATAAACCTGCTGCAGGTAAGAGAGCAACCGGAAGCATCAGTGCTTTACCAATCTTTTGAAGCACTCCAAATGCATTTTTTAACATTATAATACCCCTTATATATTAGGTTAAACCCATTAAGCGTTTGCATGATGGAAACACAAAAAAAGGCATAAGGAAAAGTGCAATAGAAAGGAAGGAATTGGGTATAGCTTCCCCATCTGCTTCATTTCTATCAATACTTTTCACTCATGCCTGATCGTATCAGTAACACGTAAAAAATAATGACTATTTAATTTTTGCTTGTAATCTTTGCAGGTGCATTGTCAAATAAACGGCTTCCGCATCGAAAACTTGCAATTTCAGTGTTTGCTGCATGACTTTAATGAGCTTCCAAGCGAGATAATAGCACACCGGGTATTCCTTTTTCAAGAGGGAAGTTATTTTTTCCGGCTCTTCTACCCGTTCACCCTTCTTTACCCGCTCTATGGTAAAACGCAGATGACGGACCAGCCTTATATAATCAATACTATCTTTATCAATCTGCATTTCGAGCTGTTCCTCTACCATCCTAACAAGACGGCTTACCAGCTGGGAATCCTTGTTGACCTCTGATAGGTTTTTATTTGTAATAGCACTATGGACATGCAAAGTAATAAAGCCAACTTCACCTTGGGGAAGTTCGATTCCTGTCTGTTCTTTAATTAGATTTACCACTTCTAATGCTATTTCATATTCACGCCGATAAAGCGCCTTTGTTTCAACCAAAAACGGGTTGGTTACTTTTATTCTCTGCGCGGCACGCGTAAGCGCCATCATTAAATGGTCTGTTAAAGCCACATGAATATGTTCATTTAGTTCTGTATGGGTCTTTTGTTTGATGAGTTCAATTGCAGAAATAAACACTTCATGAATATCTCGGTCAATATACGGAAGCAGTTTGATGTAATTTTCCTGCTCCTGCTCATCTTTTAACACAAACAGTTTCTCTATCCCATTTGTATCAATTGTATCGCCTCGTTTTCGGTTAAAACCAATCCCTTTTCCTATGATAACTACCTCTTGATAGGAAGGATGTTCAGCAATAAGAACATTATTATTTAATACTTTTTCAATTTGTAGAACCGCCATTTATAGCTCACTCTTTTCACCATACTGCTATTCGTAATAAAATCGTATAAAAGACTTACCTTAATGTCAATGCTGCGGCCTTTATCAGAAATCACTCAAACTTCATTCCTCTAAGACCAATAGCAAAAAATACTACTGTAAACCCAAGTAATGCCAAAATATCTTTTAGTAGAATTCCGCTATGAAGGCTTCCGCTCATAATTTCCTTAAACCCTGACATTGCCCAGCTTTGGGGTACAGCTAAGGCTATTTTTTGCATGAATTCCGGTACAATATCCAGCGGCCAATAAACACCGCCAAGCATACAAGTACTGACAATTAAGACTGAATTCAGAGCCATGGCCTGCTGTTTTGTTTTAACAATTCCAGCTATCATCAGACCGAATCCTGTTACCATTATAATCACAAGGGACGTATATGGCACCAGATAAGACAGACTCCCCCAGCTCGAACCAAACATGAATTTGATTGCAGCTAAAAGTACTGCAAATTGAATCCACCCCATTATAAAGTAAGATAATAAATAACCGGTAATAATCTCACCTTTTCGTGCCGGCGAAATCAATAATCTTCCCCACGTACCATTCCGGCGTTCATCCAAAATGGCGGAAGCGGCACCAGAAAGACCGAACATCATAAACATAATGGCAAAACCTACGACCATTAAATTTACTTGAACGTGATTGTCAGGGTTCTTTTCAATCGTTTGTCTTTCTACCACTATTCCCTTTTGATTCACAACCCCTGCTAAAACATCAGAAAAAGAGGCTTCAAGTGTATCAGCAGCCTGATAAGAACTTGAAATCAGCCTTGCCGATCCTTGCAAATAGGCATTCAAAGCCTGATAATCCTGCGATTTCTTCTGTAAAATCACATCAAATAAAGCCCTCTGTCCTATTATACGTTCCTGGAAATCTTCAGGTATGGCAACAGCGGCAATAACCATATCATTGGAGACATTTTCACGTGCCTTCTTGAGTGTTTCTGTTTCCCATTTGAAGTTTTTATCTTTTTTTAATAGCTTAATGATTTCTGTATTAGTTTCATTACGATCTGCCACAATATTTACCACTGGTTTATTCTGCTTGGAATTTACAGACATACCGCCAAAAATCCAGCTAAATAATACCGGCATGACAAACATCAACACAAAAGCGGCAGGCGTCTTAAAAAAGCTTTTTAAATGCAGGGACAGGATTGGAAAAATTCTACGCATACTTTCCTCTCCTTTCAAAAACTAGAAAGATTACACCAATAGCCAAAAACAGCAGTCCCAAGGCAATCGAGCCGGCAACGGCAGGGAGAATTTCCGTAAGTTTCGCACCTGACATTAGTTTCAGATAGGTTTGCAGTGCAAGACCATTAGGGAAAAACTTTGTTACTGAGACTATCCAGTCAGGGAAGATATAAAGCGGTACCATACTGCCTCCTAAAGCAGCCATAATCTGAGTACCAAGCATCCCTGCCACATTAAATCCTTTTTCCGTTTTAATCAATGCCCCTGCAAGCATCCCCAGCCCGCAAGCATTCACTACGAAGGCAAAAGTCATGATGATGACACCCGAAATAGATGACCCCCAGTTAACATCAAATAGTAAGTTCGTGCCAATAATAATAATAAGTGCTTGAATGAAACATAGAATAACCAGACCCATCATTTTTCCTAGAAGATAATGGGAGTAGGTTAAATTCGTTAGCTGTAAACGCTGGTAAACCGGCTCTTCTTTTTCACGGATCATCATGGTAACCCCTTGAACAACTGTCATGAGCAAAAACATGACTCCCATTGCTGCTGCATAGTATTGGAAAGAGCCTGCCGGCTTTGTTTTTTTACTTAGTGTGGATTCTTTGATGAGGTCTTTCGGTTCAATAGATTCCTGCTGTACCGCTCCCGTTTCCTGTTTCGCGGCTAACATCGTTTGAATAGGAATGGTCTGTGCAAACTGTTCCACTACGCTTTGCACAATGATTGGTTTTACGCCTGGGTCAGGGGTGGATACGAGCTTTATCCTCGTTTCTTCACCAGATAATAGAGATTTCGAAAAGTCCGGCTGAATAATAATGCCAACCTCTAATTCATGGTTTTTTATTTTTTGGAGTAAGTCCTTTTCTTGAAAAAATTGAAGCTTAATTTGGTCTTCCATCCCCTTTTTAAATACTTCATCCGTTAATACTTTGCTCAGTACTCCTTGGTCTAAATCTGTGACACCAAGGGTGAATTTTTTTATGGAAACTTCTTCATCTTTCATCAAATTGCCAAAAGCTGCCCCTAAAATAGCAATTAACAACAATGGCATCGCAATCAAGGTAATAAATGCCTTTTTGTCCCGAAAGGTGAGCAGTAAATCCTTCCGTGCCAGCCACCAGAAACTCAAAAAACATCCCCCCTATCAATCTCTTAAATTCCGTCCGGTTAAATGCAAAAACACGCTTTCAAGGTTAGGTTCGACAATATCAACAGAGGTAATTCGTGTTCCCGTTTCTGTCACCGAGTGGACTAGTTCACTTAGCACCAATTGTGGTTCCTTATGAAAAACAATCAGCTGATTATCCTGAAACTGGAATTCTTTTTCAGAAAAATGTCCAGCTAACACTTTGTTTATATCAGCAGCATTTTCCTTTACTCCATCTATGGTTAATTTGATTCTGGAGCGGTCCTCCATCTTCTCTCTTAATTCCTTCAATGTACCGCTGGCAATGACTACACCATGGTCAATAATCCCGATTCTCTCACAAAGGTATTCTACTTCCTCCATATAATGACTCGTATAGATAACAGTCATTCCCTCTTCATTAAGCTGCTTAACCGTCTCTAGAATATGATTTCTAGATTGCGGATCAATCCCTACAGTCGGTTCATCCATGATGAGAAGCTCAGGATTATGAAGGATGGCTGCCCCGATATTCACCCGGCGCTTCATGCCTCCTGAAAAAGTTGAAACCTTGTCTTTTGCCCGGTCTGATAGTCCAATAATTTCAAGGACCTCTTCAACCTTCCTCGTAAGCTGGCTGCCGTTTAAGCCATATATCCTTCCCCAAAATTTTAAATTTTCCCATGCCGACATTTCCTGGTAGAGGGCAATTTCCTGCGGAACCACTCCAATCCTTTTTTGTGCCTGTTTCGGTTGTTTAACCACATCAATGTCATGCAGAAAAATGGACCCCGATGTCGGCGGAAACAAACCGGTAATCATATTAATAGTCGTTGACTTTCCAGCGCCATTTGGACCAAGAAGCCCAAATGATTCCCCCTTTTTCACACTAAATGTTACTCCTTTTACCGCCTCGAGCTGGCCGAAGCTTTTTCTTAAATGTTGAACATTTAACAATTCCACCCTAACACCTCCTGCATCATTCTTCCGCCTTTAATCATACAACAATCAATATGGAAAAATAACCATTTTTTCCATGACATTTTTCGCAAAAAAAAATAAGCCGCTGGGACCAAAGTCACAGCGGCCTTTTCTTGGATTATTGCAAGAATATAAAATATAGAACAAAGATGACAAAGAATAAATACATGATTGGATGAATGTCCTTAATACGTCCTTTGACAATCATCGTAATCGGATAGAAAACAAATCCAATGGCAATTCCTGTTGCAATGCTGTAAGACAATGGCATGGCAATCATGGTTAAAAACGCTGGAACGGCGATTTCAAATCGTGTCCAGTCAATTTTCCCTAAATTTCCAACCATCAGTGCTCCGACAATAATTAAAGCCGGGGCAGTTACTGGAGCAGTAATGACTGATAATAATGGAAAGAAGAACAATGCTAAAATAAAACATGCTGCTGTAACTAATGAAGCAAACCCTGTTCTAGCACCCGCTGCAACACCTGCTGTGGATTCAACGAAAGATGTGGTAGTTGATGTTCCTAAAACAGCACCAACAGTGGAAGCAACCGAGTCCGAAATTAACGCTCTTCCTGCTCTTGGGAGTTTGCCATCCTTCATTAATCCTGCCTGACCAGCTACCGCAACTAATGTTCCGGCATTATCGAAGAAGTCAACGAACAAGAATGTCAAGATTACCCCTAGCATAGCCGTTGTATAGAACGAGCTGTCATTAAAAGAAGAAAAGGCAGCACCAAAAGTTGGAGAAATACTTGGAACTTGGCCGACAATTTGATGCGGCACTTTAATTTCTCCAAAAATCATCCCCACGATAACAGTTAATACCATACCGTAAAATACCGCACCGCTAACCCCGCGAGTCATCATGATCACTGTAACAATGATACCGAAAATGGCAAGCAGCGGTTCTGGTGATGTTAAGTCCCCTAATCCAACAAGTGTTGCATCATTATTGACAATGATTTTCGCACTTTGCAAACCAACAAAAGTGATAAATAGGCCAATGCCGGCACCAACCGCATATTTTAAATCAGTTGGAATGGCGTTAATAATTTTTTCACGAAGTCCTGTTAACGTTAAAATTAGGAAAAATACCCCTGATATAAAGACGGCGCCAAGCGCATGCTGCCATGGAATTCCGCTGCCCAAAACAACTGAAAAAGCAAAGAATGCGTTCAACCCCATCCCAGGTGCAAGCGCCAATGGATATTTACCGATAAGCCCCATAACGATTGAACCTAGTGCAGATGCCAAGGCTGTTGCAACAAACACTGCTCCATGGTCCATTCTTAACGCATCAGGAAAATCCTTTACAGATGCAAGTGATAATGTTAACGGGTTTACAACTAATATATAAGCCATTGCTAAGAAAGTCGTAAATCCTCCAATTATTTCACGACGGTAATTAGTACCCAGTTTTTCAAACTCAAAATACTTTTGCATGATCCTTCCTCCTATTTTTTCACAAAAAAATACTCTGGTGTTTTCTACCAGAGCGTTGACTTTAGGTATGTGTAATTTGTGGAGAAAAGACCCCTTTTATTCACACTTACCTCGTAGTCAAGCCATTTACGGTGGCTTGGTAGAAACTTCTGGGCCATATCCCCAATATTATACGACGTAATTCGACAGTATTCTCTTTTCATCTACTATAATACCAGCGATATATTTATTCGTCAATAATAAATACGAACAATTTAATTTTTAAAAATCATATTGTTCGTGTTCCTGCTTTAACTGTTAATTTTTTAAAGCAGGTGAATTCGGTCTAAAGGATTACCTTTTCCGGAAATTATTTATACTTTTTTCTATTTCTGTATATGTGACTGTTTTTTCGCCTTCCCTACTTGATTTGTCCAAAGAATCTTTTTATGGGACTGTTCTTCGCATTCTTCAACTGATCGTCCTACAGTCTCTCTCTATGAGACTATTCTTCTCTGACCACCCTGCTTCCTATAGGATCTCTCTATGGGACTGTTTTTCAAAGTCCTCGTGTGTTTTGTCCCATAGAACTTCCTTTTAACCAAAAAAAGCCCAGTCCCTCTATCAGGAACTGGAGCTTTATTTTTCTTATTCCCACTCAATTGTTGCCGGCGGCTTGCTGGTGATGTCATACACGACCCGGTTTACATGAGGTACTTCGTTCACAATTCTGGTAGAGATGACTTCTAGCACATCCCAAGGAATGCGTGCCCAGTCAGAAGTCATACCGTCAATCGATGTAACTGCACGAATTCCGATTGTATAATCATAAGTTCGAGTATCTCCCATAACACCTACACTGCGAATGTCCGGAAGCACCGTAAAGTATTGCCAAATATCCCGTTCAAGGCCTGCCTTTTTAATTTCATCACGTAAAATCCAATCTGATTCGCGGACGATTTCAAGCTTATCTTCACTAATTGCACCAAGTACACGAATTCCTAATCCCGGACCTGGGAATGGCTGGCGCCAGACAATCTCATCCGGAATTCCAAGTTCTGTCCCAAGGGCACGGACTTCATCTTTAAATAAGGTATTAAGAGGCTCAATCAGCTTAAACTGCATATCTTCCGGCAGCCCGCCCACATTATGATGGGATTTAATTGTTTGCGCAGTTGCTGTTCCGCTTTCAATCACATCTGTATATAATGTTCCCTGTGCTAAATAGTCAATGCCTTCAAGTTTGGTTGCTTCATCATCAAACACATAAATAAATTCGTTGCCGATAATTTTCCGCTTCTTCTCAGGGTCAGAAACACCCTCAAGCTTGGATAAGAAACGATCTTTTGCATCCACTTTAATGACATTCATATGGAAGCCTTCAGAGAAGGTCTTCATGACACTATCTGCTTCATATTTTCTTAGCAAACCATGATCTACAAAAATACATGTCAGTTGATCACCGATTGCCTTGTGAATTAATACAGCTACAACCGATGAGTCTACCCCGCCGCTTAATGCACAAAGGACTTTCTTATCTCCAACAGTTTCACGGATTTTCTCCATTTGCATTTCGATAAAGTTTTCCATAGACCAATTGCCTTTTGCACCGCACACATGAAAGACGAAATTTTTCAGAAGCTCATTACCGTAAACAGAATGTCGTACTTCCGGATGGAACTGTACAGCATAGAAATTGCGCGCTTTATCGCTCATAGCCGCTATCGGACAGGAAGAACTTGTCGCTTCAACTGTAAAGCCAGCAGGCGGTTCTACAACCAAGTCACCATGGCTCATCCAGACAACCTGTTCTTTAGGAAGGCCTTCAAACAGTTTAGACTCACCCTGAATCTCCATAGTTGCCTTTCCATATTCACGCTGGTGTGCCTTCTCAACTTTTCCGCCTAAATGAACAGTCATCAGCTGCATTCCATAACAAATCCCTAGAACTGGAAGTCCCATATCAAAAATGGCAGGATCACAGCGGAAGGAATTTTCATCATAGACACTGTTCGGTCCGCCTGAGAAGATAACTCCTTTTGGATTTAATTTACGGATTTCATCCGCTGTAATCGTATGCGGATGCAGCTCACTGTAAACACCAAATTCGCGGATTCGGCGAGTAATCAGCTGATTATATTGACTTCCAAAGTCTAATACAACAATCATTTCTTGTTTCCCAGACAAAACAGCCACCTCAATTTTCTTCAAGTTATTTTAGTTTTTACCACTTTGAATCATTTAACAACAAAAAAAGCCAGCATTCTTCTCCCTGCAGATACCAGGAAGGCAGAATTCTAGCTTTCTCGTAATAATTAATCGCGAGGACCATTCCGCCTTCATAGTCAGACCGTTTACGGTGGTCCGGTAGAGACTCTCAAACCCTATCTTTGAGGATATATGAAGCAAATTTCCGTATTAAAATTCCATCATATTGTATCAATAGGTTGTTTTTACGGTCAAGCGATTGTCTTTTTAATTAAATTTTCCCACAATTCCCTGCTGTCCTGCCAGCTTCCTTCCGGCAGATGTTTGTGATACAAGTACTCCTCATAACAACTTGTAAGCCGCGTCATCTCTCTTGTTGAGAAAAAGCTGTCAATATACTTAGCATAATTTCTTAATGTTTGATTTTCTTTCCTTTTTAAGCCATAGCGGTCCAATTGATGCAATAAAGTCAAATAGGCTGAAGCAATGGTTTCATCTTTTCGCTTGAATCGATATCGCATCAATACAAGATAAGGCAGCCACTTTCCGCGGATATGATACAGGATGGCAGTTAACACTATAACACCAGCTATGGTAAGAACCATCCATTTCCAATGAGCTATAAAAAAGAATTTGACTTTTAACCATGTCAGTTTAAAATCAAATATCTTTTCCTTTTTGGTGGGATGTTTTGGTTCATCCTTCGGTTTCTCCTGCGGCTTTTGCACGGAAGCCGGTACCGAAGGCTGGTCATTAAGAGCTGTCTCGCCTGCACCATAGTTGATTCTTAGATCGTTTGTAAAACCTTTTGTCGGCTCAAACGGAACCCACCCTTGATTTGGGAGAAATACTTCTACCCAGGAATGTGCATTATTATTGGTAATTCGATAGACCTTCAACGAATCATTTTCCCCGCCGTACTTCATAAAACCTCCGCCGGTAAAGCCTTTAACCCAGCGAGTTGGAATGCCAATCGTTCTTAACATCACGGCCATCGAGGTGGAAAAATTATCACAATAGCCACGTTTCGTATCAAATAGAAACTGATCAACGTAGTCATCGTATTTCCCTGGCATGGCCACATTCTTTTGGTCATATGTGAAATCACTGCTGCTAAAATATGCTTCCACCGCCTTGGCTTTATCATACCAGTTGTTTTTCCCTGCAGTGATTTCTTCCGTCAATTGTTTAATACGTGGGGGCAGACTAGCTGGAAGCCGGGTATATAGATCGTAAAATTCCTGTCCCATTTCAGATGGGTTAAAAGCTGTTGTTTTTCTTAAATCATCAACTTTGTATCTTGGGACCGTAAAGTCCATTGTGTAATCAGTTGCTTCAAAACTTTCGATTTTCTCTTTGGTCGTATCAATCCCTATTGAATGACTTCCTTGAGGATTTTTAGGATTAATATTTCTGATTCTTTGGACGCCTGCCGGATAAACAATAAGAGGATTACGTGTATTAACAGGATAGATAACAGCTGTTTCCTTCATGGTCTCCACAGTGCCAAGGGCCGAATAAACTGGAACAAGTCCTCCTTCAGGAAACTCAATTGATGTTGAACCAGAGGCAATCCATCCCTTTCCCGTATACAAATCCTTTGTTTCTACCTTCCAATAGTTTTTATCAGGGGCTTCAGCCATGAATACAGGGCTATCATCACCAATAAACGGTCCTCCCAGCCGGTCATCATTCTCCCCATAACCGATTCGGCTTGGTCCATTGCTGCCTTTATTGGCGACACCATCCTTTGCGGCCTTCAGATATGGAACAGGATCAGGCCAAAATGGTGCTGCTTTCGGTGAAATCACCCCTGCAAGGATACTAAACGCCACCATTCCAGCAAGAGGAGCCATCCATTTTTTCAAAGAAGCTGGATTGCTGTTGACCTTTTCCCGATTGAGTATTCGATAAAACGTCAGCATCCCCATTACGGTAAAACCTGAAACAACCGTGCGGACTATGGCATATTTGGCATCATAAACGGTAAAGGTATCCAGGACAGTAATATAAACCAGTGTCATAAAGAAGAATATAAAAATTTGCTGCTGCCGTAAAAGCCAATAATGAATTAAGTAAACCATCAGCCAAAGAAGAATAAACAGCAGGAATGTACGAAACTCATAAGATAGGGCCGTCCAGTTTCTCGCTAACATAAATCCAACATTCGCGATAAAATCGGCTGAAAATGATTTTACCCAGCTAAATTGAAAAAAGCCTCCTTCATAATAAAACCGGTGAATAAAAAACAGCATATACATACTTTTTATGAAAAATTGCCAAATCCATTTCATTTTAAAAAAAGATAAAGCAAGTGATACGAGCAGGAAAATAATAAAGACTTCCATATGAGCAGTATCCGTTAATTTTTCAACCGGGCGGAGCCATTCCCACAATAGAATGAATCCCAGCATATATAGCAGTAAGGTTGGAAAGTCTCGTTTTATCATCATCTGGCCACCTCCGAAAAGGCTGCGGTAAAATCACCTTCATGAACCAGTACAACACGGACCCCGCGGGCAGCAGAAATCGCCATAAGAGAACGCTCTCCATCTGTCGGAAGTTCCATTTTCTCTTTTATAAGAAATAGAGTAATGGTTCCTTTTCTTTGCCCAAGAAAGCTTGATTTTTCAATCAGCGATTTTGTTAAATTTGCCGTAACCAGCATAATGGATACTGTCTGCTGAACAAAGCTGCCATCCATCGCTAAGACTTTATCTAATGGCGTATTGCTTTTGGCCTCAATCTTTGCGAGTTGGTAGAAAAGCTGGTGTAAGTGGCGCTCTCCTCCCATAATTGGAAATGAGGCTTTTTCATTGCTATTCGTTAATAAACCGGCTTGCGCCCCTCTTTTTAAGATGGCCCTCAGAAGTGATGTGGTAAAAGATACAACCGTTTCAAAACGTCTGTCAGCCATACAGTCCATTACGACAAAAACATCATGGGACTGCCGCTGTTCAAATTCCTTCGTCATAAATTCATTTCGTTTTGCTGTTGCTTTCCAGTTAATCCAGGAGAAACGGTCACCCGGGCGGTATTCCCTTACCCCGACGGTCATTGAGGTATCACGCTGCACCCGTTCCCTTGAGGCCGTTAACCCTTGATCATATTGGTTTTCAAATGGCCGGTATAGCATTTCGGTATATGGAGGATAGACAATGATCTTCCCCTCAGAAGAAAAGTCCCTTTCCTTTTCAAAAAGTCCAAGCGGATCCCCTGTCTTCACTGTAAACGTATGAAAAAAATGCTCCCCCCGGGGCAATTCTTTTACGATATATTCATAGGAAAGCTCCTTTTTGAAACCAGGAAATAACAATGCCTTCACACCCTTTTCCTGCGGCACGATGGAAAGAGCTTTATTCAATTGATCTTCTATCAGTAAATAAAACAAGGGAAACATCTTTGATCTTTTAATGGTAACCGTAACCTTTAACGGTTCGCCGGAATTGTATTCCATCTTTGAGAATACTCTCGTGACATGAAAATCCCCAAGCGGATAAAAAGTAAGTGCCACACAGTAGAGTGCAAACGGCAGAAAGCTGTAAAATAAAAACCAGCTGACAAATCCCCCCTGGAACATCGCATAGGAAAAGGTAAGGAAAAGCAACAAAAATAACAACATAAACTTCCATACCTTTTTGATAAAAAGCCCAGCTTTTTTCATGGTTATCTCACGAACCTTTGCACGGGTACTGGAACCCGTTCAACAACCCGTTTAATAATTTGCTCAGCGGAAATTCCTTCGAATTTTGCCTCTGATTTTAAAATAATGCGATGTGCCAGCACAAATGGCGCCAAATATTGAATATCATCTGGAAGAACATAATCACGGTTATACAGGAACGCAAATCCTTGGGCTGCTTTCATTAAAGCGATGGAACCGCGCGGACTCGCTCCAAGATAAACACTGCCATGGTCACGTGTCCGCCTGACAATGTCGACAATATAACGCTTAATTGTATCATCAACAAATACTTCTTTTATTTTCTCCTGCAGGGTTCTTAATCCGTCAAGGTCAATAACCGGTTGGAGGTCTTCAATCGGCGGAACTTTTTGGGCCCTCGTTAATACCTCCATTTCCTCTTGAATATCCGGGTATCCCATTCTCATTTTTAGTAAAAAGCGGTCAAGCTGAGCCTCCGGCAGCGGGTAAGTCCCTTCATATTCGATAGGATTTTGTGTCGCCATAACGAAAAATGGCTTTTGCAGTTTATGGGTCACACCGTCAATAGTGACACTGGCTTCTTCCATTCCTTCCAACAGTGCAGATTGTGTCTTGGGCGATGTCCGATTAATTTCATCTGCCAGGATGATATTCCCCATCAACGGCCCTGGCCTAAATTGAAATTCCATGTCTTTTGGATTGTAAATCGAAACACCGGTAACATCCGATGGGAGCAAATCCGGAGTAAACTGAATTCGCCGGAAACTGGCATTAACAGATTTCGCTAAAGCACGGACCATCATCGTCTTTCCTACACCCGGTACATCTTCCAAAAGCACGTGACCTCCTGCAAGCAGTGCCACAAGGCTTAGCTCTGCCACATCTCTTTTGCCAATCATCACCTTTTCAATATTTGTAAGAATTTGATCTATCACAGGATTCATTTGTATTTTCGTCAAAAAGATTCTCCTCCTTATCAGGGGGTTTATTTTTCATTGTTGTATGTATTCGCCATTTTTCTGTAAAATTCCTGTGAAAAAGACATGGGATTTCCTTAAATCTGGTTTTTGTAAATATATATTCTATCATGTTAGATACTGCTAAAATTCACATATTCCAATTAAATAAATTCCTTTCAAGCAAAATATCCGTAATCCTTTTACAAGACCGTTCCATTTCTTGAATATAGCAGACTTTGATGCGTAATCCTGATCTTCCAATTGGTGAAAACCACTCTGATCATTAGAAAGTAAGTTATCGCTTTATTCCTTGCATCTTGCAAAACAGACTGGTTGATTTAAGCCAACAGCTGATTCATACTGGAATTATAGAAATAGATTACAAAGAATAGGGGAGAAACATGGAAGGTAAGACACATATTGTTGGGGGCTTAGCAGCTGGAGCTCTATATTTAAACTTAGGAGGAACCGTTGGCCATGAGGCTCTTTTTTTTGGCAGCTTAGCTCTTGGGGCTTTAATACCTGATATTGACCACACCGGTTCATCGATTGGCCGAAGGGTACCGTTGATAGATAATATAGTCAGCACTGTATTCGGACATCGTTCCTTTACTCATAGTCTTTTGTTTTTAGTTCTAGCATTCTTCTTATTTCAGCAGACTTCTTTACCTAAAGAATTTGAAACCGGCATCTTGCTGGGAATGTTCAGTCATATGATTCTGGATATGCTTACAAAACAAGGAATTAAGTTTCTATGGCCTCTAAAAATTAATATAGGTATACCTGGCGGAATTCGTACTGGCGGTACAATTGAACAAGGATTTTTCACCGTTTTAATCGTATATCTTTGTTATGTAGGTTATCAAATTTATTTATAATTCTAAACGAAAATGACACTAGGAATTTCAAACACCTGCTGTGTTTATTTGTCGCGGCTAATATCCTGTGTATTTGAACAGTACTGGACGAACTTAAAAAAGGCAAGCCAATTATTACAGGCCTGCCTTTATCTATATGATGAGTATTTAAAGTAAAAATTTTTCCTCATCTTAACCTCTGCCACCTTATACAAGTCTGTTTGAATATAAACATAGCTTGATAGTATTGGTATTTCATATGTTCAATTAGTGTATACTCAAACTATTTTATGCGGGTCTTTGATATCAAAGACAATATCCCCGCGTCCTTTGCCTATCTTTTGATACACTTACCGGCCCATCAAATAATGCTCAAAATATTGCTAATAAAAAAACCAAATCCAGATTGGATTAGGTCTCTACGCGCCTTAGAGGATTCGAACCTCTGACCGTACGCTTAGAAGGCGTATGCTCTATCCTGCTGAGCTAAAGGCGCAACAAATACATGCAGAGGAAAATACTTCCCCTATATAAAAAATAATTCCACAGGCAATTTTCAAACCTGCTGCCGAATGATTAACAGCCGTTAGCTTTACCACTGAGCCGAAATCATTAAATTTATATAAAAAGGTGGGCCTAAATGGACTTGAACCATCGACCTCACGCTTATCAGGCGTGCGCTCTAACCAGCTGAGCTATAGGCCCCCTGAAACACTCTGGAGCGGGTGATGAGAATCGAACTCACAACAACAGCTTGGAAGGCTGTGGTTTTACCACTAAACTACACCCGCATTTTAAAATTCCCCTAAAGACGGCAAACGGATTTGAACCAGTGCAATGATTTTGCAGCGATTTGCCTTACCGCTTGGCTATAGCCCAATAATTAAAAATTGCGGGGGCAGGATTTGAACCTGCGACCTTCGGGTTATGAGCCCGACGAGCTACCAGACTGCTCCACCCCGCGATAGTAAAAAATTATAATGTTTCGTCCATGCTCTCAGATACAAAGACTGTCCCGACCTTAGAAAGCTTATTCAAGCAGTGATTCAATCGGTACACTGTAGAATATTCAAAGGAGATTATTCGAACGTGCTCCACACCGCGATGATAATAAACTATAGATAAATATGGCGGAGGAAGAGGGATTCGAACCCCCGCGCGGTTTAACCCGCCTGTCGGTTTTCAAGACCGATCCCTTCAGCCGGACTTGGGTATTCCTCCATACATATGGACCTTGTAGGACTCGAACCTACGACCGGACGGTTATGAGCCGTCTGCTCTAACCAGCTGAGCTAAAGGTCCTTATTAAATTCATTCTAATTTTTATCTGTCTGTCCCCATCTTAGAAAGTATATTCAAGATGCAGCGCGATGGGTACAACTCGCAGATTATCCAAGGAAGCTTTGCTCGTTGCTCTAACCAGCTGAGCTAAAGGTCCTTATACATTTTTATAATTGGTAGCGGCGGAGGGGATCGAACCCCCGACCTTACGGGTATGAACCGTACGCTCTAGCCAGCTGAGCTACACCGCCATTTTTTAATAAGAATTGAATGGAGCCTAGCGGGATCGAACCGCTGACCTCCTGCGTGCAAAGCAGGCGCTCTCCCAGCTGAGCTAAGGCCCCATATTGTTATATGTAAACTCTAAATGGTCGGGAAGACAGGATTCGAACCTGCGACCCCTTGGTCCCAAACCAAGTGCTCTACCAAGCTGAGCTACTTCCCGTTTATATGGCGCGCCCGAAAGGAGTCGAACCCATAACCTTCTGATCCGTAGTCAGACGCTCTATCCAATTGAGCTACGGGCGCATGAATAAAAAGTGCCGAGGACCGGAATCGAACCGGTACGGTAGTCACCTACCGCAGGATTTTAAGTCCTGTGCGTCTGCCAGTTCCGCCACCCCGGCAGATTTGGAGCGGAAGACGGGATTCGAACCCGCGACCCCCACCTTGGCAAGGTGGTGTTCTACCACTGAACTACTTCCGCAACTATCAAATGGTGCGGGTGAAGGGAGTCGAACCCCCACGCCTTACGGCGCCAGATCCTAAGTCTGGTGCGTCTGCCAATTCCGCCACACCCGCATATTCAAAATGATGAGCCATGAAGGACTCGAACCTTCGACCCTCTGATTAAAAGTCAGATGCTCTACCAACTGAGCTAATGGCTCATACATAAAAGTTACTACCTAATCTTTGGTTTGTTCGTCAGATGTCCGCATCTCAGGATATTTATTCCAGAAGCGGCTCCACGCGTACAACTCGCTGTCTTTCAAAGAAACTTATTCGATTGTATTCTGCCAATTGAGATAAATCAGAACTCATAATGGTGGAGGATGACGGGATCGAACCGCCGACCCTCTGCTTGTAAGGCAGATGCTCTCCCAGCTGAGCTAATCCTCCAATTAAAGTGGTGACCCCTACGGGATTCGAACCCGTGTTACCGCCGTGAAAGGGCGGTGTCTTAACCGCTTGACCAAGGGGCCAATATCAAAAATAATGCAAAATAATAGCCCCAAAAGGGGCTTAGCCTGGCAGCGTCCTACTCTCACAGGGGCAAGGCCCCAACTACCATCGGCGCTGAGAAGCTTAACTTCCGTGTTCGGTATGGGAACGGGTGTGACCTTC
>NZ_JAMBNQ010000056.1 GCF_023715155.1 Neobacillus mesonae | reverse complement strand
TCCAATTCCAAAATCATGAAATTTGATCATAAAAAAACTCCCCCTTTTAATATGCAAAAAATTTAGCATATTGTTCCAGAGAAGTATATAGACAATTCCGAAGGAATTTGAAAATATTAGAGATATTCTTGAGGATATAAAGTGGCTGTTTACACTATTGGAGTAACAGAAGGACATGAGATGGCCCGTATTGAAATCGCCACACTCGTCCGCCGTTACCATCAGCTAGAACAAGATATCGAAAGCATAACTCAACACTTGGTTGAACTTGTAAAAACATCTGTAGAATACGAATGGCTATCCACGGTACCGGGGCTTGGAGATACAACGATTGTTGACCTATTAGCGGAAATCGGAAGCTTTTCACACTACCAAGATCCACGCCAACTAATCAAACTCGCGGGATTAACGTTACGTGAAAATTCCTCCGGCCAGCATAAAGGGCAAAAACGCATCTCCAAAAGAGGCAGGAGAAAGCTTCGAGCCCTCCTTTTCCGAGTAATGATGCCAATGATTCTCCACAACGAAGCATTTAAAAAGTTACACGAGTATTACACAAACCGTAAGGTTAATCCTTTACGCAAGAAGCAGTCCATCGTGGTTCTATGCGGTAAATTATTAAAAGTATTACATGGAATTAGCACTAAGCACAAAGCGTTCAACTCACAGCGAATGATGAGGGATATTCCTAGTCTCGAAGAGGCTGCGTAAGGCCCTACATCCCCTTGAAAAGACCTAGACAACAGGATGACACGGAGAAGCTGGCAATATATTCACCATTCGACCTAGAGTCCCTAAGGGAGCTTCGCTAGCCTCTGCCTTATGACTAGACCGAACGAAGGAATGTAGGCACACACAGATGCCCAGAGACATGGGAGGGTACGTCATCATAAGCAACGCAGAGATCCATTGTGCATCGCATAATTTTCTATCACTACTATCCACTATTATCCAGTAGCGTACCCATAAGTTGGAATAGTTTCACATAATATAAAAATATTGTTAGGAATCGTGTCGAAAAATATTTTTTTGACACCCCACTAACGGGTCAAACCGTTGATATATCAACATTTATAGAGGGAGGTTATTTTAATAATAACTTTATCTTTTTATTTAAATTCAGCATGGAACTTTAGTTTTATAACTTCTAAAAGTCAAAAAATTAAACGAGATGCAGGACAAATCACTATTTAAAAAGGTAGTGCCCCTTAATAAACTATGAATAATATCGTCTTGCGAGGGGATATTACGTTTGAAATAATTTTTGAAGGAGGAATTGTTAACAAACCACAATATAAAAATTAACATCGGCAGAAGTTAAGAATCTTTGTTTATTTTATATGAACGATAGTGCATCTATAAGTACGATTATGCACTTCCTAGAACACGTTAAGGACCAACAAGTTCGCTCTGTGTCTCGAATTTTCAATGAGAAAAAAATCCCCAATCCAAAGAGATCGGATCAAGGAGACACCTCGGTTGTATACTGATGATTTTTACCTCTTCTACATACAAAATATGGCCCGTTTAGATATATGAATACTTTACATCTAAATGAGTCAGAACGATTATTAAGTAACGGAAAATATGCTGGCTTATGCAAAAAAGATTAGAAAGTGGATTAAATATAAATGAATAAATAAAAACATAGTTTTTCACAAGTGAATGTAAAGTAGGAGAAAAATGGAAAAAGACGACCGAAAAGTGGAAATATTGCTATGAAAATTAACTAAAGTCTTCAGGTTAAATTAAACTACTATCCAAAGGAAACTAAAATGAAAAGAAAATATACCACGTATCTTATATCATTTTCAATTATGTTAGTATTGACTTTAGGAATCTCTACTAACCCTTATAAAGTGATGTCCCAAGGGTCTAATTTTAAAAGTGAAAACATAACTTCTATAGAAATTAATAAAGATGATCTTTATAAAAAAATTCAAGAGTACAGAAACCAGCATAAAATTAAACCGATTGACGCAAAAGTTGATAGGATATGGAAGGCGATACCTGGATACAATGGATTGGATGTAAATATTGAGGCTAGTTATCAAAAAATGAAATCTACTGGTGATTTTGACAAAAACAAAGTGGTTTATAAGGAAAAACCTCCAAATGTCCATTTAGAAAATCTAGGACCCAACCCGATTTATAAAGGAAATCCAGAAAAGCCTATGGTGGCGTTATTAATAAATGTTGCTTGGGGTAATGAGTACATTCCAACGATCCTTACCACACTAAAGGAATCCAAGGTCAAGGCGACATTTTTTTTCGATGGTAGCTGGGTTAAAAAGAATCCTGACCTAGCTAAGATGATCTATCGGGAAGGCCATGAAATTGGAAATCATGCTTATAGTCATCCTGATCTTAAGAAGCGCTCTAAAAGTGATACCATACAAGAGTTAGAAAAGACGAATGCTCTCATTGAAGAAACCATTGGCATAAAACCGAAGTGGTTCGCACCGCCCAGCGGAAGTTTCAACCAAGTTACCGTTCAAGTTGCAAATGACCTTCATATGAGAACTATTTTGTGGACAGTTGACACAGTAGATTGGAAAAAGCCTTCAGCATCAGAAATGGTAAGTCGTATTATCACAAATGTAGATAACGGCTCGATGGTTCTTATGCATCCAACAAAGCCCGTTGCAGAAGGGCTAGAAGATATGATAAAAGGTATTAAGGAGAAAGGATACCAACTTGGTACCGTAAGTGATCTAATGAGTGAAAAACGTATAGATAAAACGAGTTGAAATACCAATTATTCAAATCAGTGACGGATAATAAAATTCGGAGGGACTTCCTTATTTGGATATTCCTCCGATTGTACCGGTATGCTATTTGTTATAATTCAATAAGAACTTTCTGATTTCCTGGGTAGATATTCTTAATCATCAGAATCTAAATTATTTATTATTTTTACATCTGAATTCACCTTTTCTATATGGCCCTAGGATTCTTCATAAAATGATTCCCATTGTAGATATAAATTTAAAGCTGAATAATAATCTTCCATGTTAACTTTTGAATTTAAACGTAACTTTTTCTGTAATTCACTATATGCCAAGTCCCATTCCTCAATGCTTTTTAAATCGAAGAGCTTTGAAAACCATGGCTTCATTCTATGCCAAAAAAGATAAATATAATCACACCATTTCAATAATTCTTCACGGTATTTGATTTTCAGTCTCTATCTCCATCCTTTGATTTTGACCTAGTAAGCTGTTACCACTTTTTACTTTTAGTAGAGCATTTCCTCACCTTGTATACCATATCATCAAAAGAACGTATAAAATCACGCTGTGATTCAGGTTAATTTTCTTTCTTTTTAGCTGGAACGCCCCCCGTTACTACCTCGAACGCCATTTTTATAAAACAATCAACAAGGTGCTGCTGTGTTCTAAAGCTATGTTATACTTGAGAATTAGGGCTTAGGTGGTAATGAAGGAACTAAAATTTAGCTATACTATTTCTTAAATTTTCTACAGAAACCCATTTAAGATTCCTGAAATGAATTTCTGGAATAAATGTAGTGAGATATTAGAAATAAAACAATGTAAATAGGAAAGGAATAGAGATATTTCCATTTTATCGGGTCATATAACTTTATCCAAACCGCAAGTGGTTCGGCAACAAAAGCACTAATTGTTGCGAAAATGAACGCTTTTATATAGGGATTAGGTGTGTTTTTCATTTGAAGTAAGAACATTACAAATACAGGTAAAAGGGAAGTGTTCCAAGGAATAGAAGCAGGAATAAATGGGATAACTGCATATTGGTAATACCAAAAACCTAGTTGAACTCCAAGTGAGTCCAACCAATAGGAAATAAACATAATGAAGAATCCAGCGCTTAAAAAGCGCATTGTACTCTCTTTTTTTCTAAGTAGTACCCATATGATCCAAGGAAAAATGGTCAAACTTACGCCAACCCACCATTGCCACGTGAACAGTACATGTTCTACCCATAATGTTTGTAGTTCCATATTTACCTCATGAGTTTTCTTATATAACTGTTCAACTTTTTGCACACCACCATTCATATCTTAGCGCTCCCTAAATTTAACTATTTTCTATAAAACATCTACTTTACTTTTGTTATTTCTTTTTCCAACTTATCGTACAGGTCCGACAAAAGATGACTATATTTATTTTTAACTTTTTCATAAATTAGTTTAGCTTCTTCCTCATCATAAAGATGAGAAGTTTTATTGCGATCTACCATCATATCAATCCATTGCTCCCCATCCTCAATTAAACCATATGTAAATGCTTCTTTTATCGTTGTCCTGGGACTTTTAATGTCAGTAATCCCCATAAATTCTAAGAACATTTTCATAAGCTTCCAACTTAATTCAAATGTGAACTCAAATCGCTGAATGACACCGTCGTAAACAATATCAGCTTCGAGTTGAATTTTTGTTGCTTCGTTAAGTCTAGAAGTTGCACGTTTATAATCATTAAGCTTCTCGTAGAGCCTTTCCTTGTTCATAGATAACCACACCTTCTCTTTTAATATTAGAAATCAGTTTCTCTTTCGTTAAACGATCCATAAAAACAACATCAATTTTAAAGGGGGTCAACATTTCATAAATTGCTTGTTCTATTAAGTTTTGGTCGGTATGGGAAATTCCCTTTGTAAAAACAGCTAAATCAATATCAGAAGACCAATGGTAATCCCCTCTTGCTCTTGAACCAAATAAAAGAACTTTTTCAATATGATTATTCTTCGAGCAGTAACTTTGTAATTCTCGAATAAAGCGTTCTGATATGCCCGTTGTATTCCAGTGAGCATCTATCATAGTTCCACCTCGATCCTTTATGTCATACATGTTTTCCCGTTCACGTTTAATATTATAAATGGTATTTCTTGAAAGGCCTGTTTTATGGTGTATATACATCACACTTTCACCAGCAGCTAATAATCGAACTACTTCATCATAAACAATTTTATCCTTCCCCTTAGCTTCTCCATGGTACTTCTTTTTCCTTCCAGTATAAACACCTTTTTCTTTTGCAATTTGGATTCCTTCCCGTTGGGCAGTTCTAATTCGGTTTCGCTCCTCATCCACCATCCAGGACAAAAGAGTTAAAACAAGGTCGGAAACTAACTGACCAACTCCTTCAAGTTCCTTATATTTTCTGGTATCGAGAATCGGCATATTCAGGACTACAATGTCTATCTCTTCATCGATTATCGATTTCCATTCATTACGAATTTCTTGTTTATTCCGACCGAATCGGCTTAGATCATGGACGACAAGCACATCACCGAATCTCATTTTGGATCTCATTTCACGATAAACAGGTCTTGAAAAATCTTTTCCGGATTGTTTTTCCGAATAAATCTTTTCACATCCGAATGCTTCTAACTCCCTAAGTTGGCGATCTAAATTTTGATCAGTGAAACTCACCCGTGCATAACCAAAAATCATTTTCCTTCCTCTTCCTTTGAAATAATTTTATACTGAAAAGTAGAAGGTAAACTGATTTTTATTCCTTCGATAAATGCTTCGGCTGCTTTTAGATTTTCAAAAGTTACTTCTTTTTCTTCACCAATCACTGTATTTTCAAATTCGATTTCCTGACCATCAAGATCAAAAGCTTTTACTATGTACTTCATAAATAATCCTCCTACACTTGTAAGTAAATCAAAGAAAGTTGTTAATTAAAAATATCTTCATATTTTTTTCAATATTGATGAATCCTCTTTGTTCGTCTCTGAATTATTTTTATCTTTTTCCGAAATTACCTTATATTGGAAGTTTGGTGACAAACAGGTTCTGATTGCATTTATAAAAAATGCCAATGCTTGTTCAGAGTCAAATAGGAGGTCACTTATGATTTTATTTGCAATTTCAAGTTCTTGTCCTTCAGCATCAAATAATTTTACCTTAAATTTCATAATAGCAACTCCTATTATTAAACAACCCTTAATGAACAATCAGATACCTTGATTTTACTACATTTCCAAATGTTTATCTAGGGTATACTCAAAATGAACAAAAAAAAATAAAAAGACCCTAATTTTGATTAGGGTCCTTCTGTGTGTATAGCTTGAAGAAGCTTCCTTAGGAAGCCGGTGCCTAAAGGCTTGATAAACTATACATTTTAATATATGCAAAAGGTAAAATTAGATACATAAACGGTGAAAGAGTCACCAGATCACAAAGATGCTAATGACTCTTTCTTGAAAAGCTTTTTTAAGCCGGTGCCCATCGGGCTTGATAACGTCCATTTCTTACCTTGATAATACACTAATACCAAGAAAAAATCAAGCTTTTAGTTGGTAATACCTAATTGTGCTTTAACCATTTCCAATACTTCATCTAGTTTGTCATCTTTTAATTTGCCTATCCTTCGTTCCAACCTGGCCTTGTCTAACGTCATAATATCAGCTCCGATGATTTTCGATGGATCTTTATCTAAAGTTCCATCTTCAAGGTCAGCGTTTGTTAACTGGATATTGTTTTTGGGATCTATTTTTTTACCATCACCCTCAATGGGTACCACATTCACTTTCTCAGAGTATAGATTTTTCTTTTTATTGGAGATAATAACACACAAGTGATTCCCGTTTAATTCAGTCCCAACGTTATCTTCAGAGATGAGAGCATTATAAATCTCCCCTCTTACAGGGCGCGTTGGATGCAGTTTTTTCTTATCTGCCTTTTTTAAAACAGCATGGTCGTATGATTTTTGATCCAAACGGCACTTTTCGGGAATGGAATTGATGATAATCAAAGCTTTTCTGAAGTTTTTTTTATGAAGTGTTGAAAGCTTGTCTAATAATATGTCTTTCAACCGGTTCTTTTGAGAATCATTTAATTTATCTGTAATGGTCATCAATAGTTTCCCCCTTAATTAACGATTATAAACCATATACCATTTTTTATTAAAAGTTTTTTTAAACCATGTTACCATTTTCTCCTGACTACTCAGTTTTTTAAATTTAAAAATATCGGCCCAGAGTTTGAAAAATGGATTTGCTGAAGCAAACAGAAAGCTGCCGGAAGGCAGCTGCGGTTAAAAAATATCCAAATCGCTTAATTCTTTATCTAAGACTTAATTTAAAACCAAAAGTAACCAACATAGCATCAGTTTTTAGATATGCTTACGTCATGTCTTTTAAAATGACTATTACGTTCTGTAAGTCTTAACTCTATACCTCCAATAAATATTAATAAGGCTAATAAAAAAATGGGATGTTACAGCCTTTAAAATATAGATCTGGTTTAAAGTTAAAGAAGAGCTTACAGTTAATCCAATAAAATTAGGATTTGATTATTATATTAAAACAATAAATAAACTAAACCATCCTATTCCTAAAAACCCTAGAAGAAAGCATAATAAACTAATGATCCATACAGGGATGGATGTTGAAAACAAAACCAAACAAACATCGCCATTCACCACCATCTGGTTATTGATTGATTACACTGTTGAATCCCTTAAGCTAAAAGGGTTTTTCTTGTGATCAGTTCATAAGCAGTAGCATGTAATTTTTATGTTATCCTTGTAATTCCAATACTCCACTACTAGAATAAATTGCTTCACAGTAAGGTGGGGTGTTTTATTTAAATTTTTCTCCTAAGCTGCTTCACAATTAATCAGTTTTTAAATAGTTAATACATGAATTTTCATCGATTTTGATACCCTATTTTCAAAGATGTGAATTTATCTAGAGAATCAAAGGCATTTACATAATCTAAAATTTTGGGTATTTCCAATTTTGAAGTATATTGAAGAGTTTTTGTCCTATTTGATATTTTATGATTTTGAATTTTCTTTTTACCTACATTCAGATTTTCAAAAAGAAATTGATTTATACGACTTAAAACGCTTGCTGTTCCGTGTATTCTAATACGTGGGCGAGCATAGCCAATAGACTTACTATAAAAGAATGGTGCAATTTAATATAAGTTTTAATAAATACCTCTTCATCAAAATCACCTGATGGATAAGGTCTATCCTCATGGGTAATAGCAACCCACCCCATATCTTTAATTTTCAAAACAAAAGGATGCATATAATGCATACCGCATACCCATTGAGTATAAGGTTTAGCTTTATCTTTGCACTCATAAGAATATATAGGTCGGGTTTTCCTAACTAACTGTGAAAAATGTTCTATAACATTCTGATTAACGTTTCGAACTACAAAAGAATCAACAAGGTGAACCCCCAAACAATGGCTAAAGCTTTGGCAAATTCTATCGACTTAAAAAAATTGTCAAACCATTCTATCTCCTCTTCCGTAAGTTCAAATACATGGGGGTTTTTCGACGGAAAATAAGGTAATTCCATTGGATAAACACCTCATTTCATTCTCTTTATTTTGGATGGCGAAAGTTCCATATTTACTCAAATAAATTCACCTTTCAAATCCCGGTCCTTTATCTAAACTTTTTTCATACTGAAGAAAATTCATTAATCCATCCTTCGCGTCATGGAAGGTATCAAAATTTGCATGATCGATCGGTTTATTTCTTTTGGAAAGCAACTGATACCGCCCTTCACTTCCTTCGAAGTGGATAGCTAAGCCGGAAAATTCTTTTTCCCTAATAGTGACTTGTTTTATGTTTTCCCGGCTAATTCTATCCAAAAGCACGGGGGAAAATCTTGTATTCTCAAACTCTACATTTTTTAGCTGCGCTTCTTGGAAATAAATTCGTTGTACCGGTTTGTCTAACCCCTTAGAAACAGGTGTTAATTCCATGTCTACAAATCTAGTGTTTTCTAAAATAGTTCTACTTAAATTGGTCCGAATCAAACTACAGTCCTGAAATGTTACGTTCGATAAATTCGCGCTATCTAAATTGGTGATTTTAAAAGAACACAAATCAAATTCAGAGCCGTAAAAATTCTTATTGACCAGATCCATTTCATGAAAACGACAACGATAAAATATGGCTTGTTGAAGATCTTTACTCTTCATTTCGCAAGTAGAAAAATCTAACCCATTTAATATGAGTTGCTTTCCTTCTCGGCCATCTGTGCCCAACCAAATTTCATGTTGTTTAACTTTTTCGTCAAGGACTTCTTGTGCTAATTCTGAAAGGGGATGGAAATCTCGGTGAGGATCTATGTTGTTATGTAGAAAATTAATATTTTTAAATTCTATAGAAAGATTATTTTGAAGAACATGGTATCGTGAGTCTAATCGAAGCACATCTTGTACAACACTTACACTTTGAAGTTTTCTTAAAAACACCTCTTTATCATCACTTGTTGTAATGGTTGCTTTATTTGAATAGCCGTTAGAATCAAATGTCAGGGAAACTTGTTGAAAAGGAATTCCGTCTTTCTTGGTATGGAAATATATACCATTGACCCTAGTATCCAGATGGCGAATATCTTCATATTGTTGCTTTCCATATTGAACAAAGTGCAACTTTTCAGCAATAGTGACATCTTTAAATTCAGCCATAATTTTAGGATGATTCCTGTTTTCATTATCCATAAATCGTTTTATTCTATAATTATTCGTTAAATCTTGGTATTTCTCAATGATTTGAATACGCGTTTCTAATGGAAGACGTCCAATTACATCACTGATTAGTTGTTCCTGATTGATTAAAGGGAATCTATCACATTTCACAACCCCCTTAATTCCTTTTTCTTTTGTGAACTGTTCAGGAATTCCTACTTCATAAGCCCGCACAGGAATAGTACCAGCTCTACCACCTAATGTTCCAATTTGAGTTGCCGGAGCTAATAATACATCATCACCAAGCTTGCTTAGAAAGACTGCATATCTAGATTTACTTCTGCCAGTATCATCATTGAACGGATAATCTCTAACCCTAATAACATCACCTGAATACAGTCTCATTACCATTCATCCTCGACTTCGACATATTCATATTCTTCTTCTAAGAAATCCAAGAATCGATCACCAGCATCTTGCTCTGGACCCAATTTGTTAACCAACGCTTGCATGCGTTTCTTAGCAGCATCCATGTAGGGATGAAATCGAGGTTGAATTTCAAGATCCTTAATCAGTTGTTCTCTTGCTTTGTCTAAAATAGTGTATTTTTCGAGCCAAGCACTATCTTTCATATAAAATTCCTCCTTATGTTTTTACTGTAATAGATGGCTTAGGTTTAAAACTACGGTACAACACATAAACAAACGCAACAATGATGAAAATAGGTCCGAATGCAACAGCAACAATAAGCTTGATGAACCAGAACATCAGAAACAAAAATCCAGAAGCTATCATAACCGTGCCTTTCATGGCAGATTTCATAAATACATTAATCATTTTGTATCCCGTTGCAATACCTAGAAAGTAAATCCCAACATAAACCGTTGCTTTGATGTCAAATGAAGCCAAGTAATCATAAAAATTATAATTACGATAAAGCTCATAACGACGTAAATACGGTTGCAGCCAATGATGTAGGGCATAGTAATAAAGGTAACAAAAGCATATTCCCACAAAGATAGGGACGCTGAATATTCGGAAAAATGTTCTTATAAAAACCTTCATAGAGATCCCTTCTTAACTTTTTTTGTAACACAAAAGATGTGCATTTAGTGTACACTGTGATCATTGTTTCTAAAAATTATAACCAATAAAGTGGAATATACTTTTGGCTGCTCTTATCAAAACCGTAGGCTATTACATCACCATCTGTAGGTTGTTTATCCGTAAGGCCTTCTTTTTGTTTCCATTCTTCTTCAGTAGAAAAAATCGGCAGCATGCTGGCCTCAATTTCGAAAAGTTCAAAGGTTCGTTTCATCTAACTCAACTCCATTTCATGTGTTTTTTTAGAATACGATTGGACATGTTCAAAAACTTGTTGGAATTGTTCATGAGCGACTGATTGGTCATGATAAATGTCTGATAAACGTTTAATCCCGGTAAAGCCAGATTTTCCGACGAAAAATAGATCCTCATGTTGAATTTGATATAAATGAATGTACCCTTTCTTCTGATCAAGGATTTCCACATCGTTGTCTAGATAATGAACCCTATTTTCATTAAAGACACGGAACGCTTCAGCTTTCTTTTCTGTTTCTATGAGTATGCAATCTGATTGCGATCTGACCACTTCTAAATTGTTCATGAACGATTCATCAATATTCTTAGTAACAAAATAAATCTGACCAAAGCGATAAAGGGAAACTATCTCGCTGCCTTGCTGATCTGCAAGCTCTCTGATCGGAACATCAAAAGTAATTTCCTTTTCCAACACCAAATTTTCTATTTTTGTGATTAGCCGGTTCGTTTCTTTTTGGATCTCGTCCTGGTGCCTCAATAGCAATTGATCACTATTGCCGGCATAGGAAGCAAGATAAGGAAAGGTAAATCGGCTGGAATCTAAGCCAAAATATTTACAGGTTAGATAAGCAAAGCTTTCTGCTTGTGTTTCTTTTACATCTTTTCCGGAATCTTTATATTTACCTTCAGACGAATGAAAAATCGAGTGTGCATATTCATGAATAAGGGTCGTAAGCTTATTGGTTACGTCATGCTTATGATTGATGGTTATAGAGTGTTCAGAAGGTGTGTAATAGCCATATAGGCCATTTCTATCTAAGATTTTTTCGGTAACCGGTAGCTCTTCATTCAGTTTGTTTTTTAAATGATCATAAATTTTCGCTGCAAAATCACTCGGTTCAACTTTTTCTGGCACGATCGGGTTCAATGGTATGGGCATCCCTTCAGTCTGGCGAACATCATAAACTGGTACTGTTCGGAACCCTACGATTTTCGTAACCTCTTCAATTTCCTTTTGGCCAGCTTCATTTTGTTTTTCTTCTTCAAACTTCTTCTGGATAGGAGCAAGGATCTTAAGGGCCTTTTCCCCTTTAATAATTTTCCTTCCAAGGCTATTCCATGTCTTCATACCGGCTACATAAGTAGCTTGAGGATTTTGCATGTAAATCATCATTAAGTTATTAAAACTGTAACGAGGCAATTTAGCTGAAAAGTTGAGATATTCCTTGTACTTTTCATCGGTTAAAATTCCTCTGACACCTTTTACAATTTCCTCAAAATATTCCTCAGTCTTTTGTTGACGTTCCTTGTTTGACAAAGGCTGATACCGTTTCTTCATTCGTGAACACTCCTTATTAGCATCTACATGAAGGTGAGCATTAGATGACTTTTGGGGCAATTCGTCATGAACTGATCAAACGAAATACCTTTTGAGCAAAGGGTTTAACAAGGTTAATCAACTAATAATCAGTTGATAATTTGTCTAACGTTCCATACCTCTTTGCCGTTTTTTCTTCTTATTTTTATGTTGCTGTTGGAATTCATCTTCCCTCCATTTCCGATCAGCTTCACGAATGGCACTTTCCAAAATGGAGAAGAAATCGGAACCATCGGACGGGATGTAGTTTTGATAATTATTAGTTTGGGGTGTGAAGGTATTAGACGTTTCATGTGATGATTCTTTATCATTGCTAAATGATCTCACATCAAACGCAGCGTGAAGTTGGTTCATTCTTTCTAGACCAACTTCATCAGCAAACATCATACACTCATAATAAAACATACGCATGAAAGATTTGTTATCGATTTGAAAATCAGGATATTCATTAAGCAACCCTTCCCTGTGTTGACGTGAATTCTCATCATCGCTATTCATTCGATACAAAGAGAAAATAATTTTTCGTTGCTCTCCTTTGGAATACTTTCTCGGAGGGTTCGAAAAATCTTCAGGTGTAATGGTTTTTCCATAATACTCTTCTGCCATGATAAAGAATTCTTTTTGTTCAACTGTCAAATAATTTCGGCCATCCCAATTAGGATACATTTCTTCAAGTTGGTGATCGTAAAGGCGATTCATCAACTCTAAAGATTTTTCCATCTCGTTTTTTTGATTTAATAGCCATTGCATCTTGTTTAAAACATTGTCTGGAGCTTTTTTGATTGTAGACTCGTTCGCAAAGTCAATCCCGTTTACTACCCTTATTTGTTCAAATTGTTTTTCTGTATTTTGTATTTCTTTTTGAAGAGCTAAGACAAACCGGGATCTATTATTTAAAACACCATGAAGATCATGTTCAATTTGTTTTTTCTCTAAATCCTTAACAACGATTCCGATTTCTTGACTGCTTAACTTCTTACTTTGGAAAACGGTTGTTTCAACAACTTCAATCTTTTGTTCTTTCGTAAGCTCATCTTTGTTGAGAGCAGGATAATATTTATCTAAAAATCTGTTTGCTTCGTTTTCTAAAATAGATTCTGCATGATTTAAGATTTCAGTTTCTCTTTCAATCCGATTAAGTTTTTTATATTTATCAACAGAATCCGGACTAAACTCAAGTCGAGAGTTCCATTTATCTAACTGGATTTTTCGATTGCGAATGTTTTCACCATTTACAAATAACCTTAAAATTTTTGCTGATTCACGTAATTGTTTTTTCTCTAACGGAGTAAAACGCCGGATGAATTTTTCGTTTCGTTGCTTGATCTGCTTTTCTCTCTTTGCTTCTTGAAGTTCAACTACAACTTTGTTGTACTCTTTGCGGTCATGGTTAATCTGAATTCTATCGGAATGTTTACCTTCATTTTTTATCTGTCTTGCGACAAAACCCTCATGTATGGTTGGCAAAGTTTCAAGCCCTCTGTCTTTATTCGATAAATGAGTAATCCTTTCAGAAAACCCATTCTTCTCTAAAGAACGATTAGCATAAATAGCCCATTGTTCTCGCCAGTAAAGAAGTTTTTCTTTTGTATTCCAATCGGTTGTATGTAGAGCTTTAATCCGTTGTTTCCCATTGACCATTTCTTTCACTTTTATTTGTTTGTTTCCCCAAGAACCGTCCTCATTAAAAGGGCGAATAGTCAACATAACATGAAAGTGAGGATTCTCTTCGTCATCTCGATGGATCGCCAGATCTGCTATCATTCCATCAGCAACAAAAATTTCATTACAAAAGTCGATCGCAAGTTGTTCTTGATCTTCATGAGAAAGTTCTTTTGGTAACGCAACATTGATTTCTCTGGCAAGTTGGGCATTCCATTGCTTTTCTTTTTTTTCTACTTCATTCCATAACTTTTGACGATCATAAACCCAATTAGGTGCATGACTAGGCGCAAGAATATGAGTAACAGGTTTAACTTGCCTTTTATAAAATTTAGTCTCATTTGTTCTCTCATCTTTCAATCGTTCTCCGGAACGATAAGCAGCAGCAGCAATTGTATTTTGTTGTTTTTTTCGGGATATGATTTGATTAGAGAAATGATAAATCGCCATAGTCAATGCACCTCACTTTTCTTTACTAACATGAGCGAAGTGAATTTTTCAGACGCTTCACGTGTTTGGTTTCTTCAAAGAAGGAACCAACGCACGATACAACGAAAAGTGGTATATAAGTGCGCCCTTAGCCTCGCTTTTCGGGACCATTATATCACTTTCCATGTTTTGGCTCAAATGATATAATATAACAAAATAGCAAAAAAGAGGTGCAAAACATGGCAAAGCAGAATACAAAAGAACAGATTATAAGCATTGAAGAGCAGATTAAGAGATTGAAAGAAAAGCAAAGGCGAATTTTAACAAATTCGCAAAAAGAGATTGGTAAGTATCTAATGGATACATGGGGAATTGAGGATGTGAGTGAAGCTAAAAACATAATTGATCTATGTAAGGATCAAGTTGTCTCTTTAAAAGAGGTATCATCATCCAATGAAGAAAATAAAAAATTGGACAACTAAAAATGGAAAATGATGAAATAAGGAAAATTAACAATAAAATAAAAGTATTAGAGCAAAAGAAGAAAATTCTTGAACATAAAATATCAAGTGAGGATAGAAAGGCCAGAACAAGAAGACTTATTCAAAAAGGAGCCTTGCTGGAAAAATACTTAGAAGCTGAAAATGAATCTATAAAGGACATTGAAATTCTATTGAAGGTTTTAGCAGATTTCAGAAATAGAAATTTAGAATATGTAAACAGACAAATTCAAATTCTAAAAGATGATCAATAACCTTTTTCAAGTGTGAATGGATATTTAATCTATATTGAAAATGGCAGCCAGTATAAAAAAACGCATATGTGATAGAACATGCAATGATAAAATTTACATTAGAATAGGCTGAATCGTCGATTTAAAACAGATCGACCTTGCCAAGAGCTTACCGTGGATGCCACAGAATTAAACTGGGGAGATAAGTCCACAGAACATCCCTGTTATCTTGTGCCCATAATAGACCTTTACTTTGTAAAATTCCGACTTTTAAAGTAAGTCATCATCCAACTGTAAGTCTTGCTTTAAAACCATTGCATGAAGCTATGGAAGCACTACTTATTCTTCCTTATCGCACTACTATTCATCTAGATCAAGGATTTCAATACCAATATCATTTCTGGGTAAAAGAGCTTAAGGAACATCATATGTTTCAAAGTATGTCATGTAAAGCAACTTGTCTTGATAATGCAGCAGTGGAGAGTTTCTTCCACCTTTAAAATCTGAAACAGTTCACCTTTTCGACTGACTACCATTCTTATGAAAAGGTCGCTCAGGCCGCGGCAGATTGAATTAGTTACTATACTAACGATCGAATTTAAGAAAAACTCGGTGGCAAAGGCCCTGTAAAGTACAGGCTTCTTACCACCGAGAAATCAGCATAATATTTTTGTCCACTTTATGAGGTAGGATCATCTCCGTAATTATATAGAGAAATTGGGCATTTTTCATTACGTAATTAAAGCGCCCGATAGTGGAATATGAAATAAAATTATCATGCTAAATCAAGAAATATTCATTGTCATTAATACTCTGGATTCACTTGTAACGTATCCATTTTTTCTAAAAAACAACTCGGGTTTACCTTTGCCTCTCTCAGTTGATAAATATACCGTATCAATGTTTTTCTGTTTAAGGATATCTCTTAAATATTCTAATAAACTCGTACCAATCCCATTTGTTTGAACATTAGTTAGAACGCAGATTTCATTTATGTAGAAGTTCATGCTATCTGCCCATTGTTCTGCGTTTCCAACTAAGAAACCAATCATTTCATTATTAGAATTAAAATAACCTATCCCTATGTAACCAGGAGTATTACTTATATCTAACAATCGTTTGTATGATGAATGTAAACTCCAAGGTTCATTCCAAGGATTGGAACAAAAAACATCAGTAAAAATGATTGCTGCTTCTTCTAAATCCTTTTCTGTTAATAATAAACGAACTATATTCTGCATTAATAATTCCTCCTTTCAATAAATCTACCACAACTTTTCATTTAACCTAATAAATCTTCAACTAACTCCCTTTCTTTCATTTTCTTTAAAAGTATTGCTCCACAATATGGCCCTTTAATGGAGTAAGTTTCCGAACAGGAACTTAATATTACCTTTTCAGCACTTTCCTTAACATTCTCAAAAATCAAAGCGAGAAGGGCGAACCATGGAATCTCCTCATGGTACGGATTGATCTTATTAATGTATTTCAGCACCTGTTTTAATTTTTCATTCTTGCCTCATCTAGGTGAGTATGAATATACATTTTCACTAATGCATTTGAAAGGTTTGTATTTCGGATACTAGCATCTAACAGTAAGGCTGTAGCCTTCGATGGGGTCACATCCTGGGCACAGGATAAGGAAAAAATATTTTCATAGACACAGTCCAAAGTTATTTATATTGCTCTTATAAGCGATTTGATATTAATAAATGTATAAAGTTAGTTTTTAATCGGCTTAGGGTTCTGAATCACCATATCTTTTTTGGCGGACTCCTCCATTTTCGCTGCAAGAGTTTGAATATAAGAATCTGTTAATTTAGCAGGGTAATATCCAATCCGTTCACGGATTAGGTTTTCAAGAACAAAACATTTCCGGGTGGCTTTTTCATATTCCCTAAAGGTGTATTGCTCTGCTTCCGTATACTCGTCTGCTCCTACCTTCATTGCCCGAATAAGGATGTATCGTTGCTTGTAAATGTCCGTTCTTTCTTTTCTGGCAAATTTTAAAAGGAACAGCAGCTCAACTGTTGAAAAACACATAAGCTCTGGAGTACTTTTATCCAAATCAGACAAAGAAGGCTGTGAAAAGGGTAAAAGATTTTTCCTTTTTCCATTTTCCTGAACATCCCCATAATCCAGGTTCATCATACAAAAAGAGCAATAGTAATCATGCCCCCCATTAGAATTAACAGGGCTTCCGCAATATGCACAGGTTTTCATCTAGTATCATCCTTTCCTCTTATATATATTACGGTGCCATTAAAACCGGCCAAAAAACCGGTATGAGGTCTTATCGACATCTTTTGTAGCCCTAATGCAAAATAAACCACTTGAAAAATTTAGTACTTTTAAATTTACCTCAACATTCCGATATTTCTATCCACCGGCAGCATATCTACCGGTGGGTTTTTACTTTTACTTTATCCACTCATCTTTTTACTTTATCTTATTGGCAGATTTTTTGTTTCTCCTAAAATATAATCTGCTGCTTTCTGTGCCTGAGCAGCTGCATGAAGGACTAAGCGGCTCTCTTTTTTTAAAGTTCTTAACCACGAATCGATGTAGCTTGCACTATTTTCAATTGTGCTGTTATCAATTCCAGCCACTCCACATAACATCGCCGCACCCATTTCTGCAACTAATTCCTCTTTTGAATATACCTCATCCCCAAATGCAACTCCATTAGTTGTAATACCAGGACGCGCTAATCGGCTTTGGTGTCCTGTAGAATGTACGATTTCATGAAAAAGGGTGGAATAATACTCCTCAGGCACCTTAAAATCTGTAAGCGGGGGACAATTGATTCTGTCCCATGTCGGATAATAAACGGCCTTTCCCGAATAAAATGTGTAATCGGGAGAATCGATATACCCTCTAACAATTTCCTCAGCCTTTTCGATTGGGTCATGGTGAAAGACTTCAATGTTTCTTTTACTCTCTAATCCGGTACATTGCTTATTAATCTCCCAAACTCGATAATAAAAGGGTTTTGCGAACGCCTTTTTCTCCTTTGTTTCTTCGTCTTCTTTCTCTTTCCAAAGCCAATAGACAATAAGGTGGGAATTTTTTAGTTCCTCTTTTTTAATTCGTCCGCCTGCTTCTAAAATCTGTTTCTTGGAGGCATATTCACCCGGATCCACTAGAAAAAGATTAATTCCTCGGTATGGTATTTGGGTTTTCCAGTTAACTGTGTTTGAATGGGTCCAAGGCTGTCGCCATGGTACAACACCCTTTTCCAACTTTCCAATGATTTTCTCAGTGATGATTTCATACACGCTTTTTGCCATTTGTATTTCCTCCTTTGATTTTTGCTTCTTTGCCTTCCGAAGCGATATAGTTCCCCAATGGGGATTAATTTTGCCCTTTTGGCATGGAGAATGAAAAACACGCATAGGCAAGCGGTCAAGGGATCAGCACAAACAGTTTTTTATGTTGCGAAGTGCCCTTAATAAAAAAGTTTTTTGCCCCTTGGCGGCTTGCCTGCCTTCTTAGCTTCCAGCCGGAAAGGTTCGGGTGTCCTGCCGGCTGAAAGGTTAGAAGACTTGCGTGTTTTACGATTCGGAAGGCAAAAGGGCAAATTTAAATAAAATAAGCAGCCGTTTGGCTGCCTTCTGCTTTTGCTTTTGAGTTTTCAAGACTTTTGGCTCGTTCGGTGTGGCGGCCTCAGCCGTAAATGGAACAGGAACCTACGGAAAGTTAAGAAAGGCGCTTTTCCCTTTCTTTACAGACCGTGGTTATCGGGCCATTTAATGCCGAAGCGACACGTACGGAATGACGGAAAGCGTTCTTTGCTTTATGATCAGTCCGTAGCGCTGCCATCCAGGATAGTCTGTATCCTTTTAACTCATATTTTTAAAATCATTCCTTCTAAAGAAAAATCACAGCCTTAAGGCTATATAACGATCAATAATGTAAAAATTTATTAATTAGCATTAAAGCTGTTTTAATGCTAGAAAATTTAAAAAGGGAATGTATATACTTTTTGTTCGTTTAAACCTAGTCTTATCAGAGTTTACTGCACAAATTGTTAAGACTTTTAAACACCAAAAAGTGTTGAGTGCCCAACTGTCCCTCTACTAGGTAAAGAATGGATTTGTTCAAAAATTATTCACATTTACCTAAAATAATAAAAGGAATTAGCCATTTTTGATGTCGAATAGAATAGAGAAAAGGAGCATTCCTGTTAGAAGGATTTTCGGGGACTTGAACAAAAAGGAGCCCTCTTGGTATGATACGGGGTGTCAAATCGTGGCGAGATGACCCCTAACTTAGTTAACCAAGGAGGACTCCAATA